>DAHVAL010000009.1:73329-74856 GCA_027314645.1 Nitrospirota bacterium | reverse complement strand
TGGGATTTTCTCCACACCTATCTCAAGGAAGGCGTGATCGATTTCGGTGGAAAACATCTCTCGGTTCCCAAAAGTACCCTGATTCTTGGCACATCCCTGTTTTCGGGCGATGACATCGAGCTTTTTGGTGGAGGCTCCGTCGCCGACATGATGATCGAGAAGTTATCTGAAAAAAACCGCAGACTGGCCTACCTCCCCGTCTTTGGCCGGGAAATCCTGCATTTGCTGGATGGAATCATCCCCTTTCCGCAGTATACAGATTCGGACATCTTGGACATGGCCCAGAGAACGCTCTACAGTGTTCTCCAACGGTTTGCCGCATCCCATCCCATGAAGGGGGTCATCGGGATGGATCCCGATGTTCCGGCCTTCATCACTCTCCAGATGGATCTCAGCACCGTCACTGTCCCAGAGCTCAACAGGAAAATTCAGTCGATGATCTTGCCTGTCCTGAAGCAGATCGAAGCAAAGGCCCCTGAGTCAACTACCGGGACCTCCCTTCGGATCGGAATCGCCCAAAATCGCCTTGTCTTGACGGAAGGAACCCCGGCGTTGGACTCCGTTCAGTCGGGGGTCAAGTCCGAAGGACTATAGGCCTTCGTTCTAAAATACCCGACGGCGCATCCCCCCATGAGAAGCACTCCCAGAAGCGAGATCCACTCTCCGGGCAAAAGCTCCCCCGCAGAGGCCATGATTGCTGTAATGGTCACACACAGAAGCCCGAGAACCTTCCCCCATGAGCTGATCCCCGCCCCAGAAAGAAGGGCCATCAGGGTCACTAAGGGCCAGATCGCGGGCGTGATCAGGGTTTGGCGAAGGATGAAGACCATGAGCGCGAGGATCGTCAGAACCAGGATGACCCTGAATGGATGTCCAACCCCCCGTCCCTTTCCCCCGATCCAGAAAAGGGGGAAAAGTCCCAGGGCCATTCCCAGGAGCCCGTGAACCGCGATCATCGAAAAGGGGATGGGATCGATATAGGGTCGAAAAAGGACCGTCCCCAGCATCACCCCCATCACGGAGGAGCCTGCCAAAAAAATCCAATAGACCCATTGCCACTCCTTTGAACGCAGGAGATAGACGATCAACAGGAGTCCGGTCGCGACCATCAGCCCCCCTTGGCTTGGAAGGGGCGAACGGGGGTGAATCACAAATCCCACGACGATCACGGCTTCTCCCACCAGGACAAAATAGGCGCCAATCCGAAATGCCCGCCCATCGGTATAGAATCGGTCCAGCAGCAAGGGAAGGAGGGTTCCCAGGACAATGGAATGAAGGATGGCCAGGAGGGGAAATTCGAAAAGGGGGGTCGACAGGGAAGGGCGCGTCTCGACATACAGAATGAGGGCAAAGAGGAGGTTCAGGGACGCAAACCCTTCGAGCAAGAGGCGGAATCCATTCCTTCCGGCGATTGTCAAAGGAAGAGAAACCTCCTAGAATGGGAGTCGCTTTGGCGAGAGTGGCGAAATGGCAGACGCACCAGACTTAGGATCTGGCGGGGAAACCCGTGGGGGTTCAAGTCCCCCC
>DAHVAL010000009.1:0-73230 GCA_027314645.1 Nitrospirota bacterium | reverse complement strand
TTTGGCGAGAGTGGCGAAATGGCAGACGCACCAGACTTAGGATCTGGCGGGGAAACCCGTGGGGGTTCAAGTCCCCCCTCTCGCACCAAGGTTCCCCAATCTGCTCCCCTCTTTCGCAAAAACCCCCCGGCCGGCCCCACCTATTGGGGGATTTCAGGAACTCCCACCTCCCAAGCCTCAAGGTCGTATGGATGCGATTTGGTGATCCGGCATTCCACAATTTCCCCAGGCCGGGCCTGCCCTGAAAGGATGAGAACTTCCCCGTCGATACCGTCCGGCGCCATTCCTTTGATCCGACCGGAAAGAATCAATTCGGATTGATCGGAGACGCCGTCAACCAATACCGGCATCACCGTCCCTTCAAGTCTTCGGTTCTTTTCGAGTGAAATCCTCGCGCAAAGGGTCATCAGATCCTTTCGCCGTCGCATCCGAATCCGATGGGGCACCTGGTCTGGAAGGTCGAAGGAAGGAGTTCCCTCCTCCCTTGAAAAGGCAAAAACCCCCACATGGTCAAAATTCGCCCATTCGACGAAGCGCAAAAGGGCCTCAAACTCCGTTTCCGTTTCCCCCGGGAATCCGACAATGAAGGTGGTTCGAAGATGAATCTCCGGAAGGGTGTCCCGAATCCTGTCGACGAGCCTCTTCATGAAATCGACACTTCCAGGCCGCTTCATTGCCCCGAGGATCTTTTCGTCCACATGCTGCAACGGGATGTCGAGGTAGGGCAAAACGGATTCTGATTTTCGGATTGTCTTGAGCAGCCTTTCTGTGACAAGGGTCGGATAGGCATAGAGGAGACGCACCCAAGGAACCGGAGTGTCCTGATCAATCCGTTCTAGGAGCGTGGCCAAACCATCGGAGAGTCCCAGATCCTGCCCGTATCGGGTCAGATCCTGGGCGATCAGGGTGATTTCCTTCGTCCCGCGAGACGCAAGATGGGCCACCTCGGAAAGGATGTCCTCCATCCGGCGGCTGACCTGGCCTCCACGGGCCAGAGGAATGGAACAGAATGTGCAGGGATGATCGCAGCCCTCGGAAACCTTCACATAGGCCCGGTGAAGGGGAGTCAGGCGGGAATCGGCCATGGGAAAGAGAATAGGAGGCTTCGCTCCCGTGGAAAGGCCCCCGACATCATCCAGGATCTCCCCCAATCGCTCTTCTTCAAAGGTGGAAAGAGCCAGGTCCATTTCCGGGATCAAAGACCCCATTTGATCCTTGTATCGGGACACGAGACACCCCGTTCCGACCAGGAATCGTGCCTTTCCTTCCTCCTTGTATTTCGAAAGCTCAAGAATCGTGTCGACCGATTCCCTTCGGGCATCGGTCACAAAACTGCAGGTGTTGACAAGAAGGATTTCCGCCGCGCCAAGATCGGGGACCACGGTGTAGCCTCGGCCGGAAAGATCGCTGATCATCTTCTCCGTATCAGCGGCATTCTTTGGGCAACCGAGACTGACGATCCCGACCGTCTTTTCCTTCCAATGCATTTTTTTCAACATCACAAGACCACCATGACTCTTGTCTATCGAACCGGCTTCCAGTAGGAAGCGGATCCCCTCCGTGGTACAATTTGGAGCGGATGAGGACCTCATATCAATCGTATAGTAAGGACTTACCAATGATCAAAAATTTATTGCTCATGATCGTGCTCGTCATCATCATCGCCCTCGCCTACTCGATCGGAAAAAAACAGGATACCGCCCAGGTCAACGATCTTAAGGAACAAATGGACACCCTGAAATCCCAAGTGAATCTTCAGGGGCAGAACCTTCGGAACTCTTACCGGAAGCTCCACCGGTCTCTTGACCTGCATATGGCGGAAACCAGCATCGAGTCCGCGATCCACGATATCCTGGACCAAAATTTCGGAGAGGCGCGAAATGCCGTTGACTCAGCAAAGAACTATCTGAAGAAAGCTGCCGGGCCCTATGTGTCTCAAAGTGACATCGAGGCGTTGACCGAAAAACTGGATGAGGCCCGGGAAAAATTGGGCCGTCTTGATAAGAAGGCCCTTAAAATGCTCAACCTCGCCGATCAGAAAACCCGGGAACTGATTCTCAAAAATTCCCAGTAAAATCGGCTATCTGGTTCCTTTAATTTTTTTGAAGATTCCCTGGTAAGGGATTTCGGGATCATTCATGACAACGATCTGGACCAGTTCCCAACCTTCTTCACCCAGAAAGTTCAGCTGATTTTCGACCTGCTCACGGCTGAGGGGAGCAACCCGATATTCCCAGACCATCCCCATGCTCAACCCTCTTTCGTCGTGGTTCCCTCAACAGGACCGGCGAGCCGTCGCTTTTTATTGGCCACCCGACGAACAATTTTTTTCAGGCGACGAAGCTCACGGTCCGCCTTCCTGTTCTCACTGGGCGTTTCAGATTTCTTTTTTTGCAGCATTTCCTTGGTAAGGGCCAATCTTTTGGCCATGTTTTCAACCTTCGAGTCCGCCATTTCCCTGTTCCTTTCAAACGATGTTTAAGATCAATCGACCTGAACAATAAAGGCACTTCCGAGTTCAGCCTTGACGTCACGGGCGAACGTCCTTGCCTTGCTCGGATTCGAAAAGCGGCCCAATTGTACTCGAAAGACGGGGCGTGTTCCGAATCGTGTCCGCTGAATCCTGACCTCAGGATACTGCACGAGCTTCTTTTTATATTGGAGGGCTTTCTCAAAACTTGAAAATGAACCGACCTGCACCGTGTAATACCCGGCATGAAGGCTCTCTCGGCCCCTCCCCGATGGAACGGAAAGAACGGTCAGTTTCACAAGGCCCGTTCCCGGGCCAATGATTTCAAGGCTGTGAGCCGCCTCCCACGAAAGGTCGATAATGCGGCCCGAAACAAATGGTCCACGGTCGTTGACCAGAACGTCGACCGATCTCCCATTCGCTAAATTTGTCACCCGAACGGTGGTTCCTAGCGGGAGAGTCCGGTGGGCGGCCGTAAACGCATGTTTGCGAAAAATACTTCCGCTTGCCGTTCGCTTTCCGTAAAAGGTTGGTCCATACCACGAGGCGCGACCCACTTCTGTCGTCCCGACACGACCTTCGACCACAGAAAAATCCGGCTGACCAAAACGTCCCTGGAGAGCGAGGTCACCGGTGGGGTTACCCCAGGATACAGGGGCGCCCGTCGGGGTTTGGCAGCCTGAAAAGGCGGAAAGAATCACGATGCCCCCCATCCCCGCCAGAGAGGTCATCCATTTTCTTGTCCACATATGGGCTTTTTTCACCTGATCCGCCTCCCCCCTCCGAATTTCCCCTAATTTGGCGAAAATCCGCCCAGATATCGATCACACCGACAAGCGCAAGGATGAGGAGAAACATCGGCTGAATGAGCACAAACAAGCCAGAAACAATCCAGAACCACGGGCCGATCTTTCTTTTTCGTACATAGCTTAGCAAAACTCCAGCCCCTTGTCCTACATAGAGGGACCCGAAAATCATGAGGAGATTGGTTCCCAATAATCGGCTCCCCAAGGTTGGAACCAAAAGCAACCCCATGCCTCCGATCAAGGCGAAGATCAAATAGTCGGGAAGGACCCATTTGTCGATCCCAACCGTTCCGGGTCGGATCAGCCGGGACTCCAGAACGCCTACCGTGGTTCCCCAAAGGACGAGCGAGGTCATCAAGGACAAGCTCACAAAAAGCCCGGGAACAAGGCCCAAAAACGTCTGATAGATCAATGGCTCAAGGGAGAGGACCTTCACCTGTTCGGCAGGGGTCAGGGAGGTTTGGGAGTTTTTTATCGCGGTGTTCATGACTGAATCGACGACCCCATGAATGCCTTGAGAAATGCTTGTCCAAATTTGGCCATGGGTCTTCAGATACAAGAAAAGGCCGATCCCACCCAGAAAAAAAAGAATCTGAATGGTGACGGAAACGACCATGGGCAAGACACGGACATTCCGACGCAGCAATTCTGCCATGAGCAACGCCGGCAACCCGCACCATCCGACATAAATCAGAACCTGCAACCCCGGCATCGGATTATGCAGAAGGAGGCCCAACAAAAAAACGAGCCCGCCCGAGGTGACCATCGCACCCGTCCCAAGAAGCTGGGCAGGGAATTGGAGTTGGGCGAGGACGAGGGGGACTCCGGAAAACATGGCCACAAGAATCCCCACCCTTGGAAGGGCAAGCATGGAGAGGTACAGGGCAGACGAAAAGGAAACCGTCGACAAAAATGGCCCGACGGGAAAGGGTGTTTTCAGTTCAGCTTTCCTCGGCAAAGGCAAGAAATGCGATATTTCTGGCCTGCTTGATCGCCCTAGACACCGCGCGTTGATGGTGGGAGCATGTCCCAGTAAGCCGGCGCGGGAGAATTTTTCCTCTCTCCGTCAAATAGGAGTGAAGTGTTGTTTGATCTTTGTAGTCGATCAGGAGATGCTCGGTGCAAAAACGGCACACCTTTTTTCTTTGAAATGAACGCGCTTGACCTGCCATACGAACCTGTCCTTTCCCAAATCAGTGGAAGTCGTGTTGAGGATCTTTCTGCCTATCAAAAAGGAATATCCGAATCCCCCGGTCCCAAAGGCATCTCACCCCCAGGATCCGGATAGGATTCCTGGCGTTGAGCATATTCGGTTGTCGTCCCGGAGGAACGTTTGGGCGGTCCAACGAAGGTGAGGGTTTGGACGATCACTTCGATCTTCGACCTCTTCTGCCCTTCCTGCTCCCACCTGTTCTGTTGGAGGCGCCCCTCAAGAAGAATCGGCATTCCCTTTCCAAGGTATTCCTTTACAAAGTCCGCTTGCTTGCCAAAGGTGACGCAGTCGATAAAACTTACATCTTCTTTGTCTTCCCCCCGAACCCTATTGTTGATTGCAAGGGTGAAGGTTCCCACCGACATCCCCCCGCCCGTCACCCGCATCTCCGGATCCCGGGTGAGATTCCCCATGAGGATGACTTTATTGAAGCTGCTCAACTTGCTTCTCCTTCAGTCTCAGCGACCTCTTCCGTGAGAAGAGAGCCCTGGGAGGGACCACTGTCCGAATGTCCTTCCGGGGGAGGAATTAGCAAATGTTTTCGTTTGACGACCATAACTTTTAGAACGCGTTCGTCCAACCTTGCCGAACGATCAATTTCGATCTCGTCCGCCGCATTCGGAAGCTCGATGTATAGGATAACATACTCCGCCTTGCGCTCTTTCTTCAATTCATACGCCAACTTCTTTTTTCCCAGACGTTGGGTGGCTTTCACGGTTCCGTTCTTGTCGGTGACGATCTTTTCGAACTTTCCGACAACTGAGGCAGATTCCTCTTCTGAAAGAGAGGGCTTAATCAAAAACACACACTCGTAAAAATTCATTGGCGATCACCTTTCTTTTCGATTCACTTACACATGAAAGCGGAAATAGACCACATCTCCATCCTGGATGATGTACTCCTTGCCTTCAAGACGCAGAAGGCCTTTCTCTTTGACGGCTTTCTCCGAGCCAAGCCGATCAATATCCTCAAATTTCATGACCTCGGCCCGAATAAAACCACGTTCAATATCGGAATGGATTTCCGAGGCGGCTTTTGGAGCTGTCGTGCCCTTATGTACCGTCCATGCCCGGACTTCATCCTCTCCCGCCGTCAGGAAGGTGACCAATCCAAGAGACCGATACCCTTCAAAGGCCAGGCGGTCCAATCCAGATTGCGTGAGACCCAATTCGCTCAGAAAAGCCGCCCTTTCTTCCACTGGAAGCTCTGCAATCTCGGCTTCCCATTTCGCGCAAATTGGAATCAGCGTTCCGCCCCGATCCGTCACAGATTTTTCAACACTTTTGATCCAAAGGGACGGATGTTTCGCCTCTTCCTCCGAAACATTTGCGACATACAGCGCCGGTTTGTCGGTCAGGAGCCCCAGTCCTCGACGAAAGGATTCCACCAGAGGGTCGGAGAACACCGATCTTGCAGAACGCCCGTCCTCAAGCGCCTTCATAAGATCGACCACAAGGGTTTTTTGCCCCTCCGCCTCCTTCCCTCCCACCTTCCACTGCTTTTCAAGTTTGGGAAGCCTCGTCGTCAAAGACGACAAATCGGCCAACAGAAGCTCCGTTTCAATCACTTCAAGATCTGAAATCGGATTGACTTCCCCATGAACATGGGTGATTTCCCCGTCCTGGAAACCACGAAGGACATGGACGATGAGGTCGACCGATCGAATATGGCCAAGGAACTGATTTCCAAGCCCCTCCCCTTGGCTGGCCCCCTTCACCAAGCCGGCGATATCGACGAACTCCACAGTCGCAGGGACAACCCTTTTGGGATTGTAGATCTCTGCCAACCTGTCGAGGCGTTTGTCCGGGACAGGAACAATCCCCGAATGGGGATCGATGGTGCAAAAAGGATAGTTGGCGACCGGAACGGAAGATGAGGTCAACGCATTGAAAAGGGTTGACTTTCCAACATTTGGAAGGCCGACTATCCCGCAAGAAAGTCCCACGCATTCATCCTTATCACGGGTTGGAACGGGCTCTCAACCACGTTTCTAACAATATGACGCCTTGAGCAAAAAGAGAGGGCAGTCGTTCCTTCTCTTCCCTCGAAAAAGGGGAGAGAACATAGTGGCTGACATCCGCCCCAATCTGCAACGGCCGCCCGATGCCAACCTTTATCCTCGCAATATTTTTGGATCCGGAGACGGCGAGGATGGATTCCACTCCATGCTGCCCGCCTGCCCCGCCTTTTTCCCGGAAACGCACCATCCCAAAGGGGGTGTCAAGATCATCCTGAAGGAGGATCCAGGAAGAGGGGTCCCCCGCACCTTGGCGTTTGAGCCATGCCACGACTTTTCCGCTGAGGTTCATAAAAGTGAGGGGAAAAACGAGAATCAGGCGCTGACCGTTCCACACCCCTTCTCCAAACAGCACCTCTCCCTGTTTTTTCTCGAGCGGGATTTGAAATTTCTCGGAGACAAATCCCAAAAGAGCTCTCCCGACATTATGGCGGGTTCCTTCGTATTCACGTCCTGGATTCCCAAGCCCTATGATGACCAAAGGCAAGAATCCACCTCCGCCACATCAGTTCCGGGTCACTATTGAAGGTTCCTCATTCTTCCGTCTTGGGGGGAATTACATGGATCGCAACAGCCCCTTCATCGTCGAGAACGGTGACCCCGGGCGGAAGAGAAAGATCTCTCACGTGAAGGGTCTGGTTGATTTCGAGCGCTGACGCATCCACTTTGATATGATCGGGCATCTTAGAGGAAAGACATTCCACATGGAGCTCTCTCATCACGAAATCGAGGATTCCCCCTTTTTTAACACCGGCGGGAACATCGCCGATCACTTCGAGGGGCACCTTGTTCCTGACTTTCGACTTTTCGGAAACCTCAAAAAAATCGAGGTGGAGAATCGTCCCAGTGATCGGATCCCGTTGGATATCGCGAACAAGGGTCAACGCCTTTCGGGAGCCCTTGGTCGCGGTGATCTCAAGATCAAAAAGAGCATTCCGTCCGGCATGCGTGTGCAACGCCTTTTCGACGTCCTTCAGCGAGGCAGACAAGGAAAGTGTCTTCCCTCCGCCGTAAATGACTGCAGGAACACGCCCTTCCCGGCGTAACGAGCGTGCCACCCCCTTTCCGGTCTCATTCCGGACTTCCACCTTCAGCTTGCTATGCTCCACTGTCTCCTCCTCATTCTTCTTCCGATCTTGACTCGGACCGTTTCACCTTGGGTCAGATAAACAACGAACTCACGGAATCGTCCTCGTGAATTCTCCTGATCGCCTCTCCCAACAGCGGGGCAATAGAATACACATGAAGTTTCCGGCATACCTCGTCTTTTCCTTGCATGGGAATGGAATTTGTGACAATCACTTCATCGATAACGGACTGGTTAAGCCGTTCAAGGGCTTTCCCGGAAAGAACCGGGTGGGTCGCGACGGCGATCACCCTCCTGGCACCCGCCTCAAGAGCCGCTTGGGCACCTTGAGTGATCGTCCCTGCCGTATCAATCATGTCATCAAGAATCACCGCGGTCTTGTCGCGAACATCGCCGATGATATTCATCACCTGAGACTGGTTCGGACCTTCGCGCCTTTTATCGATGATTGCAAGAGGGGCCTGCAGGCGCTTCGCAAAGACACGGGTCCGCTCGACCCCGCCCGCATCAGGAGCAACGAGGACTAGATTTTCTCCCGACATCTTTCTCAATGGTTCAATCAATACAGGAGTTCCATGGAGATGATCGACAGGGATATTGAAAAATCCTTGAAGCTGTCCGGTATGCAGATCAAGAGTCAGAATGCGGGACGCTCCTGCTGTTGTGATGAGGTCGGCCACTAGCTTGGCGGTGATCGGCACGCGTGGTTGATCCTTCCGGTCTTGCCTGGCATAGGCATAATAGGGAATGACCGCAGTGATCCGTTGCGCGGAAGCCCGTTTCACGGCATCGATCATGACCAGGAGTTCCATCAAATGATTATTGACCGGGTGGGAAAGGGACTGAATGAGGAAAACATCGTTTCCTCTGACATTTTCATCGATTCTTACCCTCACCTCTCCATCGGAAAAGGCCCCGACAGTGCTGACCCCCAAAGGGGCCTTCAAGTAAGCCACAATCTCCTGCGCCAGGGATATGTTGGCATTCCCGGAAAAAATCTTAATTTCTCTCACGACAGGACCCATCCTCCCGATTCCTCAAAGAATACCCCGGACATTCCACTCTTGATGAATGGTACAATAAATGGCTGGGGCGCCAGGATTCGAACCTGGGAATGCGAGATCCAAAATCTCGTGACTTGCCGCTTGTCGACGCCCCAAGCAAGAGAATTGCTGTCATCCAAGACGCATCAAAGATTCATTGGTTCGGGAGGAGGGGCTCGGTGAGGACATTGAACACCCCAGTCCAGCCTCCCAGCTCAGCCGTCATTTTCCTGGAAATTTTCAGGGCCTCCGTCCGGGAGGACAACCGCGCAAACACCGTCGGACCTGATCCTGTCATTCGGACATTGCCGGGAGTGATTTTCGCTAAAAATTCCACTCCCTTGCCTATTTGAGGGCAAAGCCCAATCGCTGGTGACTCCAGGCTATTTATAAGACCACCGGATTTCAAAAGACTACCAATTCTATTAGAACGCTCATTTTCTGTCAATTCGATGGCGTCCCGGAACTCGAACGATGAAGGATCTAACGCCTTGTAAACCATCTCCGTCGGCAAGGTGATCTCAGGGTTCCACAAAAGGACGACAAACGGGTCCGGGGGGGCCAAAGGAAGCAGGATATCCCCACGGCCCACCCCCATGGCCCGGGGGGGGCCAAGGAAAAAGGGAACATCCGCCCCCAAACCTCTGGCGATTTCCAGCAGCTCTTCCCGGGAAAGAGGCGAATCCAACAGGCGGTTCGCTCCCCAAAGAGCAAGGGCGGCATTCGAGGAGCCTCCTCCCAAGCCGGCGCCGACAGGAATTCTTTTGGTCAGATCGGCGGCGAACCCCCCCGAAGGGTTTTTCCCTTTTTTGGAGACGGCTTGAAGTGTGCGCGCCAACGCCCTCACAACAAGATTGTCGTCAGGTTCGCCATCGATCGGCCGTCCCGACATTCGAAGATGAATCCCGGCATCCTTCGTTCGCTCCAGGACGATTTCATCGAAAAGGTCGATCATGATCATTTCTGTCAAGAGTTCATGGTACCCGTCAGGGCGTTTTCCTAGGACAACGAGGGACACGTTGATCTTTGCCGGAGACCGGAGATAGATCGTGCTGGAGGCCATCAGGCTGAAGCCTCCTTCGCCCATGGACCATCCGGATTCTCCCGGACCCATCGCCAAAATTCTCTGCCAGTGGAAGGAACAGCCACCGATTCGAACCCAGAGATTCTCCCGATATCCCCGATTGTGGCGTCATCGATCAACATGTCGGAATCGTCCTTCAGACAAATATCCGGAATGCACAGGAGCGAGTCGTCAGGGAGACCCGCCTTTTCGACCGCCGCGAGAATGTCCCGTGCGGAAAGAAGGCCTGCCACAGTGACGCTTGACCCGAAGAAATGATTTTCAACCGGAAGGACCATCATTTCGTTCTTCTTGGACCCTTCCATCTTGATCCTTGCATTGACCAACTCTTGCAGATAAGACGCGAAGGCTTTTCCTGTCACAAGGATCAACGGTTTGGAAACGGGCCCGGTCCTTGTCCGCATCGCCCGTTTCCACTGCCTCTGGAATAGCGGCACGAGCCCCACTCCGTTTCCCAGTTGAGGCAGGGATCCGTAACGCGACACCGATGGGAAGGTGCCCCCGGTGATCACGTACCATTCGTCTGCCGGAAAAATGAACGGATCCCCAATCGCGTCCAAAGAGATTTTCTGCATGGAAGAGAGGATGTGAATCATATTTTTTGCAAAAGTCCGATCGATCGAAGGAACATTCGCCAATCCCGTCCGATAAGATGTCAGACCTACCGGAACGACGGCTAACGACCCCACTCCCGGATAGAGGGCCATGAGATCCTTCCATGTTTGCTGAAGAACATCCCCATCGTTCACCCCTGGAGTCAAAACAATCTGAGTGTGGACGGTTATTCCTCCTTCCGTAAGACGGCGGAGCAAGGGAAGAACATCGGGCGCCCTCTCGTTTTTCAGAATCTTTCTCCTGATGGAAAGGGGCGTGGCATGAACGGACACATAAAGGGGAGAGAGTCGTTGCTCAAGGATTCTTTGATAATCTTTTTCGGTCAAATTCGTCAGGGTAATGAAATTTCCATACAAGAAACTGTAGCGGTAGTCTTCGTCCCGAATATAGAGGGTCTTCCTTGCACCCTCCGGCATCTGATCCACGAAACAGAATTCACAATCATTCGGACAACGGCGAATGGGAGGAGGGTCCACCACCAGACCTAAGGAAAGGTCGGGATCCTTCACGATCTCAATGGAATGGACCCGGCCTTCGGAAAGGATTTCCAGCGAGATTTCTGAATCAGCCTGAAAAAACTCCAAGTCGATCAGATCCCTGAGGGGGGCTCCATTGATGGAAATGATCCGATCCCCTTTTTTTACGCCCGATTCCCAGGCCGGACTTTCGGGGATGACCTCCTTCACGAGAAGACCGCTTTTTTCCCGCTCTTTGGGGGAGGATTCAACCGTGACGACTGCTTCCATTTTTTTCCTTTTGGACCCAGGAGAGTCCCCGAACAATATAATATCCTCCAGAGATAAATGCGAATAACACTGACAACACCTGGAGGGGATGAATGATGGGCCGAAGATGGTACTCGGAAATATTCAACACGACAAAACCAAGGTAAAAAACTTGGAACCCCGTCGTGGTTTTTCCAAGCAGATGGGGCTCCACCGGGATAGGGCTATCGACCAGTTTCAGGAGGACAACTCCAGAAATAAGAAGAATATCACGGGTGACAAACACGATCACGACCCAGCGGGGAATGATGCCGTACCATCCCAAGGACAGAGCGGCAGAAGAGAGAAAGATTTTATCCGCAACGGGATCAAGCGACTTTCCGAGCTCGCTTTTTTGGTGAAGCAGCCGGGCCAGCAATCCGTCAAGACTATCGGTCAGTCCTCCGATGAAAAACACCCAAAATGCCCAGGTCATGTTTTTGTAAGCGACCAACCCAAAGAATACCGGGGCCATCAAAATCCGCAAAACCGAAAGAATATTAGGAATTGTCAATGGAAATTAGTACCCCTTTTGCTCGAGATAGGCAAGCTGATCCCGAATCCATCGCGAACCCAATCCGACCGATATGGCCTCTCTCGCGGCATGGGCCTCTTCGATCGGATTGTTCCCGGCCCCCAAAGCCGTTATCCAGTCCTGGTACAACTGGGGAGATCGGATCCCCCTTGCAATATAGCTCTTTGCCTTTTTTTCCGCCGTTCTCCAGTCCCCCTTTTCCAATTCCCGGCTCACAAGCGCGTGGGCAAAAAAAAGTGGGGGAGAACCGGAATTTTTGTTGGATTTTTCTATATTTTGACGATACCATAGATCGGCTTCGTCCCCTCTTCCCAACCCCACAAGACAGGCGTAGACCTCGAAACGGAACCGGGGATGTCCCATCGGGGAAGGATTCCTTTTTTCAAAGTGACGGATGACATCATACGCTTGTTTAAAGTCTTTTTTTCGAATTTCCTCGCGAATCAGCTGACGCCAGAAATACCGATCATCCGGATAAAGGGCAAGCCCTTTAAAAAGAATATTCCGTTCGCGATTCGGCTCCCCCATTCTTCTTGCATCATTCGCCATTTGTAACAGCAGGGAGGGAGAAGCCCTATGGGTCCTGAGTGCGTCCTCACCAATCGCCTGAGCCCTCTCAAGATTGCCCGCGCTCATTTCAAGACGATACAAGGTTGGATAGAATTCTGGTGACCGTGAAGCGTCAGGGGAATTTTTCGCCGCTAATTCACCCACCCTGAGAGCTTGATCAATCTTTCCTTCTCCGATCAGCTTTCTAAAATCGGCGGTTTCATCGGACCCGGATCCGGCCCTCGTTCGACTCCTCCGTTCGGCGGCCTGTTTCATGAACTCTTTTACGGCGCGGTCGATCAGAGTCTCAAAAGAAGGGTGGGACGTTCCCAAGGGGAAAACAACCGGAACCGTCAAATCCGGAATCAGCGGCTCCACCGACCAGCGGGTCAACGTCAAGACCCCTTCGGACCGGGAATCTCTTTCTTCCCTCCGAATGCTTGCCGAAAGGAGAAAATTCATGTTCCACGTCTTAGCTGCGTTCGCGTAACATTGGAGTGAACGGCAGGTTTCCGAGACCTGACCGCCCAACAGTTGACGCAATTTTCCGGTCAATTTTTGCCCCGACAGGACCGTCCCCCCTTCTGCTCTGGCATTGAAGACGTCCCCAAGGTAGAGAGAAAGCGCCGTCGGGTTATCGATCAATCCATCCGGATCACTGATGGGAACGAGAAGACCCTTCTTGGTGAGGTAAGGATGAAGATCGCCGGAATGGGCACAGCCGAAAAAAAACGGTAAAATCATGAGAATAACCGCGTGCTTCAGCTCGAATTTTTGGAGAGTGCGGAGAATGTTCACGCTGAGCGATTAGGAAGGATTGGCCCCTTGAAACTCAAGATCAATTACACCCTCGTGTTGATTGTAACCATTTTTGTCATTATCATTTTTTCGATCGGAAACAGAATCGCCACGACCCTTTACTACTTAAAGGGGTTTCATCTTGTCGACACGAATTACATCGTCAATCCGCCGGTGCAGACCGTCAACGGGATCACCTTTGCCCTCTCGTTCATTCCCAAGGGATCGCCGTATTATGATTCCATCCTGAGCGCCGAGTTCAATGCATTCCTCATCACGATCAAAAACAACGGAACCGGATACCTTGATTACGATCCCATGGATTTTTTTCTAGAAAATGGGCCGAAAAAGGTCGAGCGCGCCTTTAGCCCTGAGGAAGCCCAGGATACCGTGTCGAGCGGATTCATTGGATCAGCAAAACCCATCAGGGTGGCCCGAAAACTGATCCGGATGACGTATCTGCCGCCCGCCCGCCTATTTCCTGGATACGAGCGTAAAGGAATTCTTCTCTTTCCCCGCTTCGTCGAAGGCCCGCAGTCCTTCGTCATCAAGTTCGCGCATATGAACCTCAATGCCCAGCCCTTCAAAAACATTCTTTTTGTTCTTAAACGTCCTCAAAAAGATGTCCCCCTCCCGGCACACGCTCCCTGATCGAGAGTGCCGCCAATCAGGCGGACAAGGTTCCCCGGTTGGTGTCGTTTCCAGCAAGGTCCTTCTTCTTTTCTCCCCAGATGAGTGTCGGGGGCTCCCGATCGTTGATGGTCGGTTCGGAGATCACCACCTCCGACAAGTTTTGCAGAGAGGGGATCTCATACATGAGATCTAGCATGACCTCCTCCAAAATCGCCCGTAATCCGCGCGCCCCGGTTTTTTGAATAAAGGCCTTATGAGCGACAGCCTTCAAGGCCCCTTCCGTGAACTTCAGCTTCACTTTTTCCAGCGCAAAAAGCTTTTCGAATTGTTTCACAAGGGCATTTTTGGGTTCGGTGAGAATCTGAAAGAACGCCGACTCGTCCAACTCCTCCAGAATAGCCATCACTGGGAATCTTCCGATGAACTCCGGGATGATTCCATACTTTAAGAGATCGTCCGGACGTGCCTCCATCAAAAGTTTCCCTGAAACCGTCCGATCCTGGGCGGGATTGACATCGGCCCCAAATCCGATCGTCTTCCTTGAAAGACGCTGGGAAATAATCGAGTCGAGGCCGACAAAAGCGCCTCCGCAAATAAAAAGAATATTTGTGGTATCGACCTGGATGAATTCCTGGTGGGGATGTTTTCGTCCCCCCTGCGGAGGAACATTGGCGATCGTCCCTTCAACCAGCTTGAGGAGCGCCTGTTGGACACCTTCCCCGGAAACATCTCGCGTGATGGAAGGATTTTCGGACTTCCGGCTGATCTTATCGATTTCGTCGATGTAGATGATGCCCCACTCCGCCTTTTCCACATCATAGTCCGCCGCCTGCAACAACTTTAGAATGATATTTTCAACGTCTTCGCCAACGTACCCGGCCTCGGTGAGGGTCGTCGCATCGGCGATGGCGAACGGGACATCCAAAATTCGGGCCAGGGTCTGGGCCAGGAGTGTTTTTCCGGTCCCCGTAGGACCCAGCATGATGATATTCCCCTTCTGAAGCTCCACGTCCTCGGCGATCTTGTTGGCGCGGGCGCGCTTGTAGTGATTATAGACGGCTACGGAGAGAATCTTTTTGGCCTTGGCCTGTCCAATAATATATTGGTCGAGGGATTTTTTGATTTCGGCCGGCTTCATCAGGTTCGGAGCCGCCACTTTTTCCTGCTCTTCTTCCCACGACTCCGATAAAATTGCGGAACATTGTTCGATACACTCGTCGCAAATGTAGACTCCCGGCCCCGAGATCAGTCGACGAACGTCCTCCCGGCTTTTTCCACAAAACGAGCAAGCGACGCTTCCGTCCCCAACATTGCTCTTATCCTTCCGATCCCTACCTGCCATCGCGCCCTCGCCCTAAAATATTTCCATTGTGCGTCACTTAGTCTTGGATACCGGACTATGCGGCATGATCACCGAATCGATCAATCCGTAATCCTTGGCTTCGGAGGCGGACATGAAGTAATCCCTGTCCGTATCCTGGGCCACCTTTTCAATCGGTTGGGTACAATGTTCTGCAAGCATCTTGTTGAGATCCGCTTTCAGCTTGAGGATCTCCCTTGCATGAATTTCGATATCCGTCGCCTGGCCCTGGAACCCTCCCATGGGTTGATGAATCATGATCCGGGAATTCGGCAACGCGAATCTCTTTCCCTTCGTTCCCGCGGAAAGCAGAAAAGCCCCCATGCTCGCGGCCTGACCGATGCAGATCGTCGACACATCCGGCTTGATGAATTTAATTGTATCGTAGATTGCAAGTCCTGCCGTCACAATTCCTCCAGGGGAATTAATATAAAGATTGATGTCCTTGGAGGAATCCTCGGAATCAAGAAACAGCATCTGGGCAATGACAAGATTGGCCACATTGTCGTCGATCGCCGTACCAAGAATGATGATCCTGTCCTTGAGAAGGCGGGAATAAATATCGTACGCCCGCTCCCCTCTGTTTGTCTGTTCTACGACCATAGGAATCAGCATATTAATCGGACCCTTTCCATCGGTGGTTCATCCACCACATGTCCCTGGACACACATGGTCCGGAATTTAATGTTGATGTTGCTCATGCCCGTGATCATGGTGGTCATGGGCATGAGGCTCCTGCGCAGTGTGATCATGCGGTTCGGGCAAGACCCCAAAGGTTTTCCATCCCAAGGTGTTAAGAACCCCTTCGGGACCAAAGAATTCCTCCCAACCCGAAAAGGTGGACTTCTTCAAAAGGAATTCCTCCGTCAAGCGGCGGCGGGCCGAAAGAAACGCTTGCTCCACATATTCCCGCCTCTTTCCCTCATCCTTGTCCGGGTTTCCTCCTCGTCGGACAAGCGAGAGATACTCATGCTCAACCCGCTGCATATCCGGCCTTATGTCCAACTTTTGCGACAGGCTATCGAGAATGAACCACCACAGAGTCTCCCGGCGGACCTGTTCTTTGTCGATTTCATTCGGGGGGACTCCGGCGGAGGTCATCCGTTCGACCTCAAGATCGATTCGTCTCTCGGGAATGGCGATCGTATTGCGCGACAACACTTCCAGAACAAGCTCATCTAATTTTCGGCTCAACGCCTCCGAAACCTTTTTCTCGAGAATCCTTTTTCCGATGAGAGATTCGACGGTTTCCTCGGGAGACCCTGCTCCCTTGCCTCCCGTCAGCGCCTTCAAAAGCTCTTCCGGAGTGGCCGGCTCGAATCGTTTCAGACTCTCGATCTTAAGGTGGGCCTCCAGGGTTTCGACACGGGATCCCGCTCCCTTTTTTTCGGCGGGAATATTAAACGGAAGCTTTTCGGAAAAAGATTCCCCCACGCGGCGACCAATCAAGGACCGTGTCAACGCTTCCGGATGGGCGGGATCCCCGACCGTGATCGTCTGTATGTTTTCATAGGGCAAATTCGTGTCGGGATGTGTGAAGGAAAATGCAAAGGTGACATGATCGCCTTCTTCGATCTGGGACTCCTCCGGAAGATTCTCCCTCACCTTCGTTCCGATGCGCTTCGACAAATAGTCGACATCTTTCGCGATTTCCTCGGAGCTCGCAGCTGGCGCCGATTCGGGTGGGAGGGAAATCCCTTCATAGACGAACCCCTCCGGGAGCTCAAAAGATTCAAGGGTCCCCAATACGGTAATCCCTGAACTCTCATGCTCCCCCGATACGGAAAATGGCTCGGGGTCCAGAAAAACGACGGTCCCTGATCCTTCATTGACAAGGGCATCGATTACCGCCTGACGGAGTTCCTCTGTCACGGATTCGTGAATTGAGGCCAGATAGGGAGCCCGAGAACGAATATAAGATGCAGGGACGTGCCCCACCCTATATCCCGGAACCTTCAGTCCTTTTATGGCGGAGCGGATTTCCTTTTCAACCTTCGAGCGGACATCTTCATTGGAAAAAACCACTCGAAATTTTTTTTGGGCTCCTTCAAGAGGCTCGATAAGGACTTCCATCAGTCGCGTTTTCCCTTCATGATAATAATGTTTGTGTGCCATCTGGATTAAAATACAAATTTTCCACATCCCAGCGTGGCGCGACTCAATTCTTTTTATTTTAAATCAACGGCGTCCCCAATTAAAGGGGAGTCCCGAAGAAGGGAACCCTCTCGATATTTGGTCGAAACGAACGAAGCACCGGATGATTTCCCCCATCGGCAAGAAGCGAATGACGACTCAAATATTGACCTCTCCCCTCCAAGCGATTAAAGTGATCCCGCCCGGCCAGATTTCTTCGTGAGTCCAACATCATGTTGAGGAGGGAGATAACCGTTGTCCGCACACGATGTCGAAACTCTTGTTGTGGGAGGAGGGATCGCAGGACTTGCCTGCGCCGCTCACCTGAAAGCAAATGGCCGCACCGTCAAATTGGTCGAAAGAAACGATCATTTGGGGGGCGTTGTCAAAACGTTTCGCGAAGATGGGTACCTCATCGAAACAGGTCCGAACAGCCTCTATTTACGGGCTGAAGACCCCCTCCTGGAATACCTCCCCAAAATGGGCCTGGACCAGCATGTTCTTCTTGCGGGAACCGCTGGGCAGAAAAGGTTCATCCTGAAAAATGGGAGTCCGAAGCCTCTTCCGATGTCCATTTTCGACGGGCTCGTCTCCCCGGTCCTTTCCTTTGCGGGAAAGCTCCGGGTCCTCAAGGAGGCGTTCATTCCCCCATACGATCCGGATGACTCCGAAGACCCTCACGAAGAAACCGTCTCAGAATTCGTGACGCGTCGATTTGGAGAAGAATTCCTGGATTGGGTGGTCGATCCATTCGTAAAGGGAGTGTATGCCTCGACCCCGGACATTCTTTCGATGGAGGAGACATTTCCTCGCCTGACGTCAATGGAATCTCACCACGGCTCCGTCATCCGGGCCGCAATCGCCCTGCAAATGGGCCGAAAGATCCCCTCTCCCCGATTCGTTCGAAAGATCCTCTCTTTTGATACGGGAATGGGACGCCTTCCCAACGCCTTCGCCGACTTTCTTGGAACCGATGCCGGAACGAATGCCGAAGTTCTTGGTTGCACGAAAACACCTGAAGGATTTCGCACCGCGCTTCTGTACGAAGATGAGACCTATTACCTGAGATCCCGGCATGTCGTCATTGCCACCAGCGCGCTGCATTGTTCGGAAATCCTCAAGGATTTGTGCCCGGATGTCGTCAATCCCCTTACGGAAATTCCCTACGCCCCCATCGCGGTCGCCTCCGTCGGTTTTTCCCGCAAAAATGTCCGCCACCCGCTCGACGGATTCGGAATTTTAGTTCCAACAAAGGAACGGCGCAAGATCCTGGGAATTCTTTTTTCCTCGTCCCTTTTCCCGGGACGGGCCCCTGATGGTCAGGTTCTGTTGACGGTCTACGTGGGGGGAATGGTGAATCCCAAGCTCGCTTTTTCGTTTGACGAAGACCTGATCAGCCTTGTTGAAAGCGAGTTGAAGTCGATCCTCGGGACCCAAGGATCTCCGGATTTTATACGCATTCAACGATGGGAAGGGGCCATCCCTCAATATACCCTGGGGCATCACGACAGGATCGAGCGAATCACAACAGCGCTCCCTGAGGGGATCCACCTTGCAGGAGCCTATCTAGCGGGCGTCTCAGTCTCCCAAACCTTTTCCTCGGGAATCGAAGCAGCCAAGAACATTCTGGCGTTTCCCCCGGAGGACTGAGGGATGCGCCCGTCAGACCGGTGTCCCTGACACTTTGTAAAAACACCCGGTTTCAAGACATATTGCCGAAAGGACACCGGTCCGGTAGGCCCCTGTATCCACCAGGGCTATCCCTTCGCCCCAAAAACCAGCCTTCCGAACAATGGTGTGCCCGGAGACGACCACTCGTCCATCCCAGGAAGGGAAGAGGCTCGGCGGCCGAAGCTCCAAACATTCGTGGGATCGTCCGGTCACGGATAGACGCTGGGTGCAAAGATTGATGTCGCCGAAGCGGGACCCTGGGACGGGAGGAAGGCTTCCATGCACGACAATCGTCTGGTGGTCAGACCAGACCAACGGCCATGAATGAAGCCAGTCTTCAAGCTTTCCCGCCATCTTCGGTTCAGTTTTCCCGAAGAAATCCAGCGTCACTTCCCCACCAAATTCGGGTTCTGTATACCAAGGGAGGGGCTCTCCGCCCCGATGACGAAGGAAGGTTTCCTCATGATTGCCCTTGACGGAATGAAACCATCCCTCCTGCCAAGCCTCGTAAAGAAAAAGGAGGAGATCTCCAACACGCCGTCCCCTGTCGAGGAGATCTCCCACCCCAATCAGCCGGTCCTGTCTTTTGTCAAAGAGGACCTTCCGAAGAAGATCGAGGAGCAGAGGCAATTGACCGTGGAGATCTCCCACCACGTAAGTCGCCATTCTAGAGGCGATCCTGAATTTATCCGGCCGGGAGAAGGCTTGAGATTGAGCGGATGGTATTCTTCAGCGAAGAGGTGGCATCATCCACGGCCGAGGGCTCGAATCCGCAATGAACCATGCAATCCCGGCATTTTGGATGCCCGGACGAGGGTCCATACTTGCTCCAATCCGTTTCATTGACCAATTCCTTGAAGGAGGACGCATACCCCTCATTCATAAGGTAGCATGGCCGCTGCCACCCGAGAACGGAAAAATTTGGATTTCCCCAAGGAGTGCAGTCATAGTTCCTCTTACCCTCAAGAAAATCAAGGTAAAATGGGCTGTGATTGAAATTCCAGCCTTTCCCGACGCGATTTGCGAGGATCGCCTTGAACAGATTTCGCGTTCCATCCTTTTTGAGAAAGTGCCCCTGATCAGGAGCCCAATCATAGGAATACCCCGGAGAAATCATCATCCCATCGACCCCAAGCTCCTTCACGTAATCGAAAAACGCTCGGATTTCTTGAGGATCCTCCCCATCAAAAACTGTCGTATTCGTGGTGACGCGGAACCCTTTCGCCAAGGCCGTCCGAATGGCTTTGACCGCCGTTTCGAAGACACCTTCCCGGCACACAAGGCGGTCATGGGTCTCCTTCAGTCCGTCGAGGTGGATACTGAACGTAAAATATGGGGAGGGTTTGAAGCGGTCGATATACTTTTCCAGGAGAATCCCGTTGGTACAAAGATAGACGAACTTTTTCCGCTTGATCATTCCTGAAACGATTTCCGCGATCTCAGGATGAATCAGAGGCTCCCCACCGGCAATGGTGACGACTGGCGCCTCGCATTCATCCGTCGCCCTGAAGCATTCTTCGGGGGACAGCCTTTTCTTGAGGATTTCCTCCGGATACTGGATCTTTCCACATCCCGCGCACTCGAGATTGCAGCGGAAAAGCGGTTCAAGCATAAGAACCAGCGGATATTTTCCTTCTTTTTTCCACTTTTTCTGCATCACATATGCCCCGACTTTCAGGGCTTGCTGAAGAGGAATGGACATAGGAGTCGGTGCCTTTCGTTCATATTGGGTCAGGCATGCGGTTAATATCTACGGGGAAAATGGGAAGATGATGACAAAATCTCCGTGACACACTATGATGATAGTAGCCGATTCAGTCCCTGTCAAGAAATGCGGGCCTTCCGAATCATGGATTCTCCTCATTATCTTATCATTAAAGAGCCGTTAGAGAAAAGGAGGAAAGGGGAGGGAGGCGGGAGGGTTGCCGGGCTCTTCCACCGAACTTTTGGTTCGGTCCCCAAATCATTCATGATTATTGCAGGAGACATCGGAGGAACAAAAACGCTTCTCGGGCTTTTTCCGTTGCCCACAAAGAATGTGGGCAACGGAAAAAAGCCTGAAAGGCTCTTTGAGCGGGAATATCCTTCTGCCCACTATGCGTCTCTTGAAAACGCGCTCGAAGACTTCCTCAAGGACCTGCGCTCAGAATGTTCGCCCCCGCCCGCGATCGAGGCAGCCGCCTTTGGAATCGCGGGCCCTGTTGTCAACGGCCGATGCCAGACGACCAATCTTCCCTGGGTGGTCGAAACGGACACAATCGCCGGCTTTTTAAATCTTCCGAAATCACGCGTCCGGCTCGCGAATGATCTCGTCGCAATCGCCTGGGGAACGACCCTCCTGGACGGGAATGAAACCATCCCCATCAACGAAGGCATCCCCAACCCTTCGGGAGCGCGGATCATTGTCGCACCGGGAACGGGATTGGGGGAATCCATTCTCGTCCCTGGCCCTTCCGGGCCTGTTATTCTTCCGACCGAGGGAGGCCATACCGATTGGGCTCCCGAATCTCCCGCCGACCTTCCCTTTCTGACCTTCCTCTGGTCCCGGTTCGGCCATGCCAGTTGCGAGCGGGTCATTTCGGGACAGGGCTTTGTGAATCTCTATCGCTTTTATACCCAGGACCGGCCGGTTGACAGGCGTCCCATCGGTCCCGAGGTTCCTGAGAGCGATCTTCCAGCGGCCATCACCCACGTGGCAATGACCAGACAAGACCCCCTGTGCCTCATGATCCTTGAGAATTTCTGCCGATTCCTTGCTCAGGAGTCAGGGAATTTGGCGTTGAAAGCGCTCTCAACGGGGGGGGTGTTCCTGGCAGGAGGCATTCCTGGCAAAATCCGGACCTTCCTTCAGCATCCCTCCTTTATGGAGCATTTTTCCAATAAGGGACGATACCGGCCCCTGCTATCCGGTATCCCGGTCCACATCGTCGATCACCCCGATATCGGAATATTGGGAGCATGGAGATTGGCCTGCCAATCCATCGGCCAATCATCAAGATAGGAGGACACCATGGCCAAGCTCACGGACATTGAAGGAAGCTCCCCGACCGTACTCGTCCGTGTTTTTCCCGCCCCAAAGCCTTGGGCTGAAAAAGGTGCGGAGGCGCTTCTAACCAGGATCTCCGGCCTTATGAACAAAAAAAATTTCGTGTCTGTTGGTCTTTCGGGGGGAAACACCCCGATCCCCTTCTATCGGGCGGCCGCAAAAAAAATTTCCTCGTGGCCGGAAGATCGGAAGGAGCGGATCCTTTGGTTTTTTTCGGATGAACGCTGCGTCCCGCCGGATCATGAACAGAGCAACTATCGGATGGTCCATGAAAATCTTTTTTCACCCGGAAAAATTTCGGAAGCCACCGTGTTCCGAATTCATGGAGAAAATTCCCATCACGACCGGGAAGCCCTTCGATACGAAAAGGTCCTTTCCGACACCTTGGGGGCCTTTCTTCCTCATCCCCCTTCCCTTGACATTCTTTTGTTGGGCGTCGGACCTGATGGCCACACGGCGAGCCTTTTCCCGGGAACCTCCCCCGAAGATGACAGACATCGCCTTGTGGTCGCCGTTCCCCCTTCACCCGACAGGGTCGCAAGAATTTCATTGTCTTACCGGAGCCTTGGCGAGGCGGGAACCAGGATTTTCCTCGTCACGGGACGGGAAAAGAACGCCATTCTGGGCGATGTCCTTAATCCCGAAGGTCTCCTTCCCACCCAATGGGTCATCAGGGAGGCCGAGATGAAAGATCATCCCTCCGAGTTTTGGATCGACCAGGAAGCGTGCCCTGCGGGAGCCACCCAATGGGCAGACATCAGAAGGGACTAGGGATTCCGCCCCTCCCTCTGCTGAAACGCACGTATCCCGCCCATCCTTGCCCGAAACCAGGCATATGAAGTATCATAAAAGGATATGTGTGGCCTGTCCTGACCGTTTTTTGAATGATCCGGATGATCTGGAAGAACGAGGAGTTTTTGTCCATGACAGCATCGAGACAAGGCCAAGGGCCGGAGGAAGCCTCGAAGAATTCAGCCTCCTCAAAACCGGAGACCCCGGAAAAATCGGCTGCTCGGCCCAAGACACCTGAATACGAAGAACTGTACAGCCCCAGCCGTCCGAAAGAGGAACAAGGCTTCAGCCCCGTCACCATCGCGATCTATATCGTCGTGGGACTTCTCTTGGTCGCAGGCATTGGGGGATCGATCATAGGGATCAAGAGCGGACCGCTTGGAAAACCCCATAAAGTTGTGTCCCAACGAAGCATCAGCACACGGACGACCTTCAAGACCATTCAAGGTCAAGGGTGGAGGCTTAACTTGTCCATGCTCCTCTCCCCCTCGGTCGCCTATTTGAAATACTCTGTTGAAGGAACCCCGATCAAGCTTCAAATGTTGGGGGCCCATTATAAGATTGGGAATGGATCGGAAGTTCCCTTGAAGCTCCCTCCTGCCTACATGATGTTCGAGCCTTTGGCCCCCAAGGAGGAGACTTCGCGGGCCTTCTGGCTCGGCGGATCTCCGGTGTATTCGATCACCATTGAAATGCGCATCGATGACGGACATGAGATTCGCAGCGAGACCGTGACGTTCAATTGAAACCGGTTTGAAAATACCCCGCCTTCCCTGAAACGCCCCTTTACTGGCCTACGGATTTTTTGAGAAAGACTTCAAGCCTTCTGACCCCTTCCTCAGGGGCCAACCCGGCCACTTCGATCCGCTTGATCCGGCTGGACTCTCCCCGAAGGATCGAGAGGGTGGAAACGGGCACCCCCAAAATGTCGGCGAGGACCCGGAGAACCCCCCTGTTTGCCATTCCGTCCCTGGGCTGTTCCCGAACTCCGAGGACCCACCCGGTCTCCGATTTCTTGAGCATCACCTTGGGGTGTCCGGGACGAACATGAAGTTCAAAGGTCCAATCCGCGTGATCCTTGATGGCTCTCCCTTGGGAGGTGTGAAGGGCTTTCCCTTTATGTCTTCCCACCCGAATGGTCCCCGATTTCAGAGGCCTCCTCTTCCCATCGGTCCATGGACTCCTTCATGGAGCCCAGCTCTCCCTTGAGGCGAGCGATTTTAAGAGAGATGTCATGCCCAAGACGGGACCGTGACTCCTCCAAATCCCGCATTCGTCCCTGTGCTTGCCGGAGCATCTCATCCGAGTCGCTTTTGGCCCGCTTCAGAATCTCCTCCGCCGCTCGTTGGGCATCTTGAAGAAGGTTCTCCGCATCTTTCTTGGCCACTTTTTTCCATTCTTCGGCCGTCGTTTGAGCCAAGACCAACGTGGCGGAAAGCTGTTCCTCCCGCCTCCTCACCTCATCCTTATCCTGTTCCAAGCCCTTGAGCTGTTGGGTCAGGAGGGACACCAAATCAATCAATTGGGCGGCTCCGGACAGGAGCTCCTCGATGAATTCGTCCACTTCTCCGGCTGAATACCCCCGGAAACCCCTTGAAAATTCTCTCCCCCGAAGATCATTGAGCTTTGTATGGTCAAGCATTCGATCACCTTTCTCCTGGACGGCAGGGTTCTGGAGCGCCTCTGCAATCAATAGACAAATCGCTGGATCACCTGGATGATGAAGATGAGGATCAAGGGTGAGATATCAATGCCTCCCAACTTTTCCGGAGGAACGAGACGGCGGATCGGAGCCAGAAAGGGTTCCGTCACGTAATCCATAAACCGAACAATGGGATTGTGGGGATCTGGGTTCACCCAGGAGATCAGGGCACGAATGATGACGATCCATGTAAACAAATTCAGGATGGTGTTGAACAGACGGATGGAGTCCTCCTTCCTTTAGAAGACGCTGTGTGAGATTTCCCGCGACCGCGCGGCCATGGCCCTGACGGCATCAATGATGGCACCGCGGACTCCCAGACGTTCAAGGGTGGCCAACCCTTCGATCGTCGTGCCGGACGGTGAAGCAACCCGGGCTTTCAACAATTCCGGCAAGTTTCCCCGCTCGGCTAAAAGAGCCCCCGTTCCGAGCAAGGCCCAAGAAGCGAGAAGCGTGGCGGTTTCCCGGGACAATCCTTCCCGAACGCCTCCATCGGCCAGAGCTTCGGCAATCAATGCGAGAATTCCGGGTCCCGACCCCGCAAGCGCGGTCGCGGCGTCGAAAGACTCCTCAGGAAGCCATAACGCCCTTCCCATCCCCGAAAAAAGTCCATATACATATGTCTGCTGCCCGTGGCTGACGTCCTGTGAGGCGGCGAGGAGCGTCATTCCCTTTCCGGCCGACAGCGCCAAATTTGTCATTGCCCGTACCCACCGGAGGTTCGGCCCTTTGTCCCTGAGCTGTTTAATGGACACCCCCGCCATGACAGAAACGCCCAGAACCCCCTGCGGAAGACAGGCCAAGGATTCTGATAGCTCGGAGTCCTGTTTTGTGAAGATCCCCGGCTTGACTGCAAGGACAACCATGTCGGGTTTTCCCTCTTTTTTCATCAGGGAGGAAAGGGACATATCGACCTCGACCTCCTCGAGTTTCATCGCCTTCAGCACGTCCGGATTGGGATCGGCGACGCTCACCTTCGGCCGCATGCCGCTGCGGTTCGCCATCAGCTGACGAACGATCACGCCTCCCATCTGTCCTCCCCCGACCACCCAAATTTTCGATGGGATTTCGTGGGTCGAGAGGTGGAGGCCGGAGGCTCCGATTTTAGCGTTCTTCTTTCCCGATTTCCGAGCGTCGCTCACGGGGATCCTTCCTCAAAAAGTAATCGCCCAATACGCACTTCAGTCGCTCCGCAAAGAATTCCTTCCTCGAAATCCTGAGACATCCCCATGGACAGCTCCTCGAGGAAGGGCCATGCCATTTTCAAACGTCCCCACAGGTCATGGGCGTCCTCAAAGACCCTTCGAACGTGGTCCTTCGATCCCGAAGGGTCGGGAACCGGCCCCATGACCATCAGCCCTCGGACCCGCACTCCCGGAAGCGGAGAGATTCGGCCCAATCCCGCATCGAGATCTTCCGGAAGAAAGCCGGACCGCCCACGTTCCCGGGTCGCGTTGACTTCTATGAGAACATCCTGGCTTGTTCCATGATTTCGTGAGAGGTCCGAAATAAGAGCGGCATGGGCGACACTGTCCAGTGAATCTATTCGGAAAAGGGGCCGGTAATATCGCCGAAGTGACCGCCCTTGAATGGCTCCGATAAAATGCCACGAAATCGGGGTTTCAGGGATTTCCCCGAGGTCCTTGGCTTTTTGGTCCCATTCCGCCCACCTGTTTTCAGCGAGATGGAAAATACCCGCGCGAATGACCTCACGAACATCCTCTACCGGACGGGTTTTTGTCACCCCAACAAGCCGGGGACAATCCGTCCTTCCAGCCTTCTTTGCAACCTCCGCGATGCGGGCCCGAACGGTCAGGACATTATGTGCGATCATGACCTGTCGAACGGATGTAGTTTAGCATGGACCGCCCCTCTCTTTTCGGTCCCCATCCCCGATGAGAATAGAAAAGCTCGGGATGGCATCGTGTACAAAGGGAGATCCGACCGATGTGACCAGCCGGGACCCCTGCAGAGAGAAGCTGATGGGTCACGAGATCCCAGAGATCGAGCGTGGCTTCGTTCCCCGGGCGAAAATCCGACGTCGTGGTCCGGACGGCCTCCCAAACATCGCGGCCGACCTCATAACAGCAGGGTCCGATGGCGGGGCCCAGAACAACCCTAAAAGACGCCGAGTGAAGACCCCATTCGTCCATCATCCTCCGGAGTCCTTTCAGGGCGATCCCCGCTGCGGCTCCACGCCATCCCGCATGGAACGCACCGACATGGGAGCCGGACTCCGTTGACACGAGCACCGGAAGGCAGTCAGCGGTCCAAACCCCCACTTCGACTCCGGCCTCGGAGGCGATCAGACCGTCCCCGGACTCCTCCATGCGCCCAGGTCGAGGTCGGGAGCGAACCAAAATGTCCGTTCCATGGACTTGCCGGAGGGTGGAGCAGCCGGGCCTTGGGAGGCTTTGAAGGGTTCCGAAGCCATGATCGATCCCCATCGCCCTCAACATGGGGTGATGAAGGAACATCACCCGTCTCCCCGTTTTCTCCAAATTGCAGGGCGCTCCGAGTCGACTTCGTGAATCGCCGGTTCCGCGGAGGGAGCCTCACGATGGAACGGCCGTCCCTGCCGCCTCAGATAGGCGGGAATTTCTTCCTGGGAGTCGTCCGGAATCTCCTGAGAGGAGGACTCCTCGGATTCCCCCTTGCGCTCGGAAGGAAGATCGAATCCCGTCGCGATCACGGTAATATGGATCTCCTCCATGGGATGGTCTTCCACGACTGTTCCAAAGATCAGGTTTGCCGATCCTTTTTCTGCCTCTTCCTCGATCAGACGCGAAGCTCCTGTAATTTCATTCAAGGTCATGTCCGATCCCCCTCTGAAGTTCACCAGGATTCCCTTTGCCCCGCGAATCGAGCTGTCTTCAAGGAGAGGGCTATTGATCGCCGATCGTGCGGCAAGAAGCGCCCTTTCGGGGCCTGATGCCGTTCCGATCCCCATGACGGCGCGTCCCATGTTGGCCATCGTTGTCTTAACGTCCGCAAAATCAAGGTTGATCAGTCCAGGTCGGGTAATGATGTCTGAGATCCCTTGAACTCCCTGCCGAAGAACGTCGTCCGCCTTTTTAAAGGCATCGATGAGGGGGGTCCCCCGATCGACCACCGACTCCAATCGGTCGTTCGGAATGACGATCAGGGTATCGGTAAAGCGGCGCAGCTCGCGTAACCCCTCTTCCGCATTTCTGCTCCTCTTCGGCCCTTCAAACCCGAACGGGGTGGTGACGACCGCAACCGTAAGAATGCCGCTTTCCCGAGCCACTTGGGCAATGACGGGAGCGGCCCCGGTTCCGGTTCCACCCCCCATCCCCGCCGTCACAAAAACCATGTCCGCCCCCGACACCACCCCCCGGATTTTCTCGATGTCTTCAAGAGCGGATCGTCGCCCGACCTCCGGGTTTGCTCCGGCCCCCAGGCCCCGGCTCACGGCACTTCCTATCTGAACCCTGTGGGCATCGATCCGGTTGAGCGCTTGGACGTCCGTGTTGACAGCGACAAACTCGACCCCCGTCAAGTCCGACATGATCATGGAATGAATGGCGTTGCATCCCCCGCCACCAACCCCGATCACCAGGATCCGCGCCCCGAGAATTCCGGACTGTTTATAGTCGATCAAGGGCTCCTCGCCCCATTCTGAATCCATGATCACTTCTCCAGGGAGCGCAAAGGCTCCGGATAGGGGAGGATCGTTTAGGCCGTCTTTTGGAGCGGGGTCCTTTTAAGAATGCCACGGCCATGGCCACACCCGAAAAAGAACCGGACCCGTTTCCCCACACTCTCGTGAACACGAGAACCGTCCACGCTATTCACACAAGGTCCCGAGGAGTCCGGGAACAACACAGCGAAAATGTCCCTCAGATAATATCCTTGAGCCATTTCCAGACCCTTATCCCGGAGGAAGGAACCGCCCTTTTTAGCGATTCTTGGGGCTGTTCGGACACAAAGCCGTTGCGTCGGGAAATTTCTCCGGGAGCCCATTGATCCCGCGCAAAATAGAGCAGGCCAACCGCGGAGGCAAACTCCGGAGAGGCCACCTGATCGACCAACCCCTGGACTCGGGAGCCCACCTCACCCACGGAAACGGGCATGTCAAATATTTTCTCCGCAAAGGGAACGATGTCCGGCATGCGGGCAATCCCCCCGACCAGGACCACCCCTCTCGCAAGATACGTGCTCTGGCGCATGCGTTCAAGTTCGCCCTTGACTCTCGTCAAGATTTCTTCCAGCCGGGCCTCCACGACTTCCTTGACCTGGGCCCGCCTCCCTCCGGAGTGGGGAGGGTCCTCAAGAACCGGGCTTGAATGGCTCGCCTCATTTTCCGGGGCATCCGTCGCCGGGAAGGTCCCTGGCAAAGAAAAGACTTCCTTTTTGATCCGCTCCGCATCGGATTGGGAGATTCTCATGACCGCAGCCAGATCCTTTGTCATCGCGGTTCCCCCCAGAGGAATCACCCGAACCCCGCACAGGGCCCCATTCTGATACAGGACCATCGTGGTCGTTCCGCCTCCGATGTCAACAACGCATACGCCGAGTTCCTTGTCGTCCTCCGTAAGAACGGCCCGGGCGCTGGCGAGAGGCTGAAGGATGAGGTCCCCGTCACGGACGGTCAATCCAGCCCGTTCAACGCTCCGTTTAAGGTTTGCAAGCACCATGTCCGATCCCCTGACGACATGGACCAGAGCTTCTAAACGCGCGCCGACCATCCCGATGGGATTCACGATGCCGCCTTGCTCGTCAATCTTGTAGGTCTTGGGAATCGTGTGCAGGAGTTCCGATGACGAACACCCCATCATTGTGCGCGCTTCCTGAAGGATCCGGTCGATATCGGTGGCCATGACTTCACGATCCTTGAGAGCGATCATCACTCTCTGGTCTTGTCCCTCGATCTCCCCTCCGGCAAATCCGACCACCACCCGCGTCACCTGACAGTTCGCCTTTCGGGCCGCCATGTCCACCGCTTTCCGGATGGCGGACACCGTATGCTGGACATCCACAATGGTCCCGTTCCGAATTCCGCTTTGTGTCGATGCCGTCCCGATCCCCACGATTTCCAACCGGTCCTCATCGAGGGCCTGGCCCAGAACGGCGCACACCTTCGTGGACCCCAAATCAATTGCTGCGAAAATAGGCTGTTCTGTCATCGATTGCCTCTGTCTCCCCTCATCATGGATCTTCCGGACCTACTGATTCCGGAGCTTGCCCATTTTCGCACATCACGCAATGTGTCTCAACATCGATGAAGGTAAGGAAGTTGTCAGGAACGGACAGAAATTTTGGGAGGGGACAAAGGAGGGGCAGGATCCAAAGTCGGTCTTAAAAGAAGCATTCCAGAAAATCTCAGGTCGATTCCTTCCGGCATCCGGCCGGGAGACAGCTCGCTGGACCTTTCCATGAAAGAACGAAAAAGCTTGAATGGGGCGCAGCCGAGGTCGGTGCCCAACAAAAGGACCGGGAGGTTGTGGCCGGGATAAAAACGGATTTCATGGGGGCCGTTGAGACTGTACCAACGGCCGTCCGGAGCGCCATTCCCCCTGCAGGCCTGGACGGTCTGAATCGTTTTAACCAGCCGACGTCCCACCTCCCGCGTCATGGGGGATTTCAGAATGACCTGAGGCAGGGTCCCAGAGCCTGGGAAGGGATTTCCCAACAGGGAGAGTCCCTGATTGGTCAAAAAAGAGACCCGGTCCGGCCGTGCCTTGGGGGCGGGCGACCCAAAGCCCAGGAGCCCGTAGGCGGGACGAAGGATCGCTATCGGCGACCACACTTTCACCAGCACGGCGCGCCCCAGGCCCGGCACTTTTTTTTCACTCACGGACTCGATCCATGGATGATTGATTTTCAGAGTCTCGAGGAGGTTCTGGTCGAGAAACGGAAAGGTGCGGAAAGGAATTCCTGCCACCCATCCCTCGACCAATTCAGAGTCGATGACAGGCGGACCCACGATCGTGGTGTGAATCGATTTGAAGGGAACCGGGGGGAGGCCAAGGAGAAACATCCACCCCCAGATGATCCAAAAGAGAACGAGCAGGTAATACCTTCCAGAGCCGGGCCGAAAGAGGAACGCACGCCCAGATTTGGGTTCGGATGCGGCCATCAGAGTCCAGCGTGGACTGCGGGCCGGTCGCCATCAAGACGGGCTGTCCAGAGAAGCTCCAAAAGAAGGTCCGTAAAGGAAAGCCCCGCGTGAGCCGCGATTTCCGGAAGGAGAGACGTAGGCGTCAGTCCGGGAAGGGTATTGATCTCCAGGACAACGAACACACCCTCTTCATTTAGAATAGTGTCGAGGCGGCTGCATCCCCGAAGTTCGAGAACCCGATGGGCCTCAAGGGTGGTTTCGCCAAGATCTTCCCACAGGCCCTTGGAGAGGGGGGCGGGGCATATGTGACGGGAGCCGCCGGGAGCATACTTCGAGTTATAGGTATAAAAAGGCTCGCTTTTTTCGGGAATAATTTCGATCGCGCCAAGGAAGCGATTGGACAGGACTGCGGACTGAACTTCCCGTCCCGGAATGCATTGTTCCACAAGGACCCACGAGGAATAGAGCCCGGCCTCGTTCACCGCGTCAAGAAGATCTTCCCGGCCCTCGATCCGGCGGACCCCGATCGAGGACCCAGCGGATTCCGGCTTGACCATATAGGGCGGGTCAAAGGAGACGTTGTCGCGGTGAAAGGTGGTTCCCATCCGATGGGCATAGGTCAACGGAACCGCCAATCCCCTTTCCCGAAACAAGGCACGGGACCGCATCTTGGACATCCCAATCGCAGACCCTAAGACCCCGGACCCGGTATAGGGAATTTTCAATGTTTCCAAAAACCCTTGAAGAGTTCCATCCTCGCCAATCCCGCCATGGGTCGCGAGGAAGGCCACGTCTGGAGCAAAATCCAGAAGGCCGGTCGCAAGCGTCCTGTCCGCCTCAAACTCCCGGACGAGGAATTCCCCCTTCGAAAGGGCGTCCGTGACGGCCCTTGAAGAGATCCTCGATACCTGAGCTTCCTGGGATTCCCCGCCGCAAAGGACGGCAATCCTGTTGATCCCTTTTTCACGAACCATGGACTGTGTTACGCGTTCCACACTCTCACCTCAGGTTCTAACGCAATCTGCCATCGCTCCTTGACGCGCGAGATCACATGATCGAGAAGCTCCAGGAATTCCACCGCACGTCCTGGGCCGGTATTGATAAAAAAGTTCGCATGTCTTGGAGACACCATCACCCCCCCGCGAGCTTCCCCTTTCAAGCCCGTTTCTTCGATCAGGCGTCCGGCCGTATAGCCATCAGGAGCATCAGCGGGGTTTCGGAAGACCGATCCTAGGCTTGGATCTTCGAGGGGCTGGGTTCTCCTTCGGTATTCGAGGTGGCGGAAAAGAAGCTCCTGGCAGTGATCAGGGGACCCCGCCGTTCCGCGAAGCACCGCGCTCAATACAACCGTTCCTGCCGGAAGGTCCGCCGCCCCCCCCTTCGGCCCTTGCCCACTGCCGGAAGAGGTCAGAATGGACCTCCTGTAGCCGTATCCCATTTGTCCTTCGGACAGCGTGCGCACTTCCCCCAATGGGGTCATGACCGTCACGCTTTTGCAGATACCTGCCCAGTCCTTTCCCCCCGCACCGGCGTTCATGACCGCCGCCCCTCCGACCGTACCGGGGATGCCGGCAAGGAACTCGAAGCCGGCGACCCCTCTTCTCGTTGCCTCGCGAGCCAAGGCGGGCAAAGGGAATCCGGCTTCCACAAAAACCTCTGTGTCATCATTCCAGCGGGAGGCCGAACCCGACACTCCGGACTCGAATCGGACCAGCGTCCCCTCGAGTCCCTTGTCGGGAAAGAGGATATTGCTTCCACGTCCGACGAAAAAAATCGGACCGGGGACTAATCCTCGCGCCAGCCAGGAAAAGACCTCCTCCACATCCGACCTGGAGGTCACGGACACGACTCGCGAGACGGGGCCGCCGATCCTGATCGAAGAATATCGGCTCAGACGTTCACTGGATCGGACTCGCGGGAGGCAACTGAAACCGGCTGCCACAGGAGGAATTCCTTTCCAAGTCTGGTGATATCACCGGCTCCAAGGGTCAGGAGAAGATCGCCGGGCTTGAGGATGGAGATCAGCCGATCCATCCAGCATTCACGCCTCGGCTCATAATCCACCTTCTCTCCCCATCTATCGCGCATCTTCTGGGAGAGGAATTCTCCCCCCACTCCAGGAATCGGCTCCTCACCCGCCGGATAGATGTCCGTCACAAGGATTTTGTCGGCATCTCCGAATGACTCCACGAAGGCGTTCTGGAGATCCCGAACCCGCGTAAATCGATGGGGCTGGAATACCGCGACGATGCGTCTTTGGGGATAGGCCAAGCGCGCAGCGGCCAGAGTCGCGCGAATTTCAGTTGGATGATGGCCGTAATCATCGACGACAAGCACCCCGGCCTTTTCCCCGAGAATCGTGAATCTTCGACCGACACTGACGAATTCTCCCAGGGCCCGCTGCATGACTTCCGGAGAAATTTCAAGACAAAGGCCGACGGTGATCGCGGCGAGCGCATTCAAAATGTTATGGATTCCCGGTACCTTGAGAACAAACCGTCCCCAGAGGGATTCATCGACCATCACGTCAAAGGCCGACCCGACCCCCTCGTACGAGATATTGACGGCCCGTATCCGGGCGTCCTGGGAAAGACCGTAGGTCAAAGGAACGCTCGACAGGTGGCCGATGACTGAAACGATGCCTGGATCATCGATACAAAGAACCCCGATTCCGCCCTCCGCACCGGCATCAAGATAGGTGGCGAACGCTTGGATCAATGTATCGAACGTCCCGTAAAAATCCATATGCTCGCGATCGATATTCGTCACGACACGAATGCGCGGCCTCAGCTTTAGGAAAGATCCATCGCTCTCATCGGCCTCGGAAACAAAATACGGGGATTTCCCGACAAGGGCGCATCCAGGAAAGGTGCTGACCTTCCCGCCGACGACACATGTCGGATCGAGGCCGGCCGCAAGAAGGATCGAGCCGATCATGGAGGTCGTCGTGGTTTTTCCGTGGGATCCGGTGACGGCAATTCCGAAGGAAGGATTGAGGAGCTCGGCTAGGATGTCGCCGCGATGGACGACAGGAATGCCACGCGTGATCGCTGCAATCCATTCCGGATTTCCGGGTTTGATCGCGGAGGACACCACGACCCGCCCAACATCCAAAAGATTGGATGCGTCGTGCCCCTCCAAGATTGTCGCCCCTTTTTCCGCCAGCCGTCGGGTACAGTCGTTGGTTCCAATATCCGATCCCGACACCGTGACTCCCCTTTCAAGCAGGATCTCTGCAATTGGGGCCATCCCGGCACCGCCGATTCCGATAAAATGGACCTTTTTGCCCAACTGATTGCGCATCCCGTCCTCCAAAGTGTCCCATGTTATTGTACTGAATACGCCAGAAATTTCCAAGGCCTACCAAAATAATACACCAAATAATAAAAATTATTTTTCAGATAGACTCAAGGATCTGAGCCATTCCTCTCCTGTCACTGCCGGAGAGAGCGTCCATGCCTTCTGTGCCACGGATAGAAGCGCCATCCTATCTTCGAGAATCTTTAAAAGGTCTGCCGAACGGGCTTTCACGTCTGCGAGTTCTTCCTCTGTCCAGCACCAACCGGCCTCGCGAATTTCCACCGATCGGGCATTTTTCTCCTGATGTCCCCCCGCAGCATGGGGATAGGGAACATAAATCGCCGGGGTTCCGGAAGCGGTGATCTCGGCGATCGTCATAGCTCCGGCCCTTGCGATCACGAGCATCTGCTCCGAAAGGTGCCCGGAGAGACCCGACAAAAACCCTTCGACCCTTGCCCCGATCCCAAGTGTTTCATAGCGAATTTTCGTGTCTTCCTTCCAGCGTTCTCCGCTCTGATGCAGAATCTCTATCGGCCAAAGCGGCGTATTTCTCAAACCTGCAAGAATTTCAGGAACTTTTTGGTTGATGGTTTGCGCTCCCTGGCTCCCTCCCATGATCATGATCTTCACGGGATGCCCCAAGAAACGCTCGCACTCCGGCCTCACCCCCCGCACTGAAGGCGGCACCGGAATCCCCTTGAGGGAGCCGTCTGGGTCCCCTTCTCCAAACACAATCTTGGAAGCAAAAGGACGAAGAAGCCGGTTGGCAAGTCCCGTGACCCGGTTCGGCTCCAGGAGCACCACGGGAATGCGGCGAAGCCATGCCGCCAGAACAACCGGAATCTGAACATACCCCCCGGTCCCGATCACCAGGTCGGGAGTGTGATCCTTCAAGACATCCAGTGCCTCCGGGATTCCCCGGAGGAGGTTCGCCAGGGCACGGATCTTTCCTCCGAAAGACTTGCCCACGAATCCGCTCGAACGGACACGGAAAAAAGGGATACGGGACTCGCCCGCCAGACGGGACTCGAGACTGTCGGGGGATCCTGCATAGATCACCGGCGCATCGGTGAGAGCACGATGGGCGCGGGCCAGCTCGATCGCGGGAATCACATGTCCGCCCGTTCCTCCTCCCGTCAGAAGAAGGCGTGTCGAGGGTCCGTACAATCGTCCCATCCGTTTACTCCTGTGAAGGACCGTCAAGGTCCTGACCTTCCTGGCGCGCTTGGAATCTGGAGACGGACAGGATAATCCCGATTCCCCACGCATTCGCCAACAGGGAAGATCCTCCGAAGCTCATGAACGGGAGCGGAATTCCTTTCGTGGGGAAAAGGCCCGTCACCACACCAAGGTTCATCAAGGCTTCGAGGACCACTGAGATCGTCAGGCCCTGGGCCAGAATCCTTCCCTCAAAATCCGGAGATCGGGCCGCGGCCCTCATCCCGAGGTAGAAAATCCCGACAAAAACAACGACCACCGCCACCGACCAGAAAAACCCCAGCTCTTCGCCGACTAGGGCGAAGATGAAATCCGTTCCTGGCTCCGGGAGAACCCCCCCTCCGATCCAGTCATGACCAAGCCCTTGTCCCCACAACCCGCCCGATCCAATGGCCACGAGGCTTTGCCCCAACTGGGTCCCCAGGAGGGAGGCGGGCGTGTGCGTCCGGGAAAAATTATGGAACCGTTCGAGGGCGTAGTCATGATGAAGAAGGAACAGGGTGGCGGCGGCCATGAGTGCGGCCATGAGGAGTCCCAGCTGGCGAAACGACACCCCTGACAGAAAGAGCATCCCCCCCATCACAATGACGATGAAGAGGTCGGATCCGAAATCCGGCTCATGCAGAATGATGGCGAGGTAAGGAAGCATGAGGAGGCCGAATCCCAAGGCCTTCGAAGGGCGCACGCGCATGGGTTTTCCCTCCGGGACCTGATGATCCGCCCGTTCCCGGGCAAGGAGAGCCCCCATCAAAATGACGAGGATCACACGGGCGAGTTCCGAAGGCTGGAGCGTCATGAAGCCAAGATGGATCCATCTCCGCGCTCCATTGAGAACGATGCCCACATGGGGAACCATCAGGAGCAAAAGTCCCGCAAGGCCGGAAAACCAGAGAATAATTCGTTTCCGGACCCAAAAGTGGTAATCGATTCTCGACACGCCTAACATCACGACAAGCGCGATCGATGTCGAAAGGATCTGACGCGTAAACAGTTGGTAAGGGAGTTTGAGGGCGAGGCGCGCCGACATGACCAACGCCGCCCCGAGCATCATCAAGAGGAAGACAAGGATGACCAGGGCGCCATCCATGGCGGTTGAAGGGAAGAATCCCCGGGGGCGGGAATCCCATGGTTGATCCGACCCTGTCTCAGGAGTGGGGGGTGGCAGCATACCCATGCCCTCCTTCCCCCCATCGGGACTCCAGATGGTTGACGGCGTCGCGGAATTTTTCTCCCCGTTCTTCATACCCATGAAACATGTCGTAACTGGAGCATGCGGGCGAGAGAAGCACCATATCTCCCTCCTCCGCGGCCCCAAAAGCCCGCTCCACCGCATCGGAAAAATCCGTCGCCTCCTCGATCCGAACATGGGGAGAAAGGTCCTTCCGAATTTTTTCCCGGGCCTCCCCCAACACCACCACGCTTTTCACATGGGATTTTATCCCCGGGAGAAGGGGCAAGTACGATCCCCCTTTGTCCCGCCCCCCCAGGATCAGGACGACGTGCGGCTTCCCGGCACCCTGGAGTCCGGCCAGGGCCGCTTCGACCGCGCCGACATTGGTGGCCTTCGAATCGTTCACGAATTCCACCCCCCGGACGGTTGCAATGTGTTCCATCCGATGCGGCAATCCCTGGAATCGTTCGATTGCCTGTTCAAGGCGGGGAATGGAGATTTCCTTTCTCCTTTTTTTCAGGAATAGCAGAACCGCGAGGAGCGCGAAGGCAAGATTTTCCTGGTTTCCCCCGCCCGTCAACCGAAAGCGCCCGGTCTTCAAGCATATGGGGTCCTTTCCATCGGATAACCCGTACGCCTCGAGATGACCGGGACGAATCCGGATGACGGGTCCCTCAAAAAGCCCGCCGGCGCCCTCCCTTCGAGTCACAAACGCCGCTTTGGCCGATCCCCGGTTCATTCCCTCCCGAAAATCGTCCTGATCGCCATTCCAGACGACGGTCGTGTCCCGATCGAAAAGAGAGACCGCATGAAGCTTGGCCTCCCGATAAATATCGAATCGCCCGTACCGGTCCAGATGATCCGACGTGATGTTGAGCAAAAGATAGAGTTCTGGAGAGAACGCCTGCATCGATTCCGTCTGGAAACTCGACACCTCAACGACTCCGACATCGAAGGGGGGCGGTCCTCCGTGATCTATGGCGTGCTGTACCTGCAGGACCCCTTCAGAAAGGGGGGTTCCGAAATTCCCTCCGATGAAGGGGGAAAAACCAAGCTCCGACAAGAGATGTCCGATCAAGGCTGTCGTGGTGGATTTTCCGTTTGTTCCCGCAATGGCGATCACGGGAAGTTTCCAGAGGGAAAACGCCCATTCAAGTTCGCCTCGGACATTGGGAAAAGGGGGCGCGACCACCATACCGCACCATTTCTCGGGGGGCACTCCCGGACTGATCAGTACCGGCAGCGTTCTTTCCTTGATCCATACGCCAATGTTGCGTTCGGACAAGAACCGGGCCCCTAATTTTCCAAGGGGCTCCCACTCCGGAGAAGAAAAGGTCTGAGGCTGATCGTCGACCACGGACACCCTGGCCCCCCGTTCGAGAGCCAGCCGGACAGCCGACAGTCCGGATCGCCCCCCTCCGACCACCAGAACATCCGTTCCTCTTCCGATGAAATCCCCCATGCCCGAACTCTCCTATCTGAGCTTGAAGGTCGACAACGCGATCAGGGCAAGGACGATCGAGACAATCCAGAACCGGACGATCACCTTCGGCTCGGAGATCCCTCCCAATTCAAAATGATGATGGATCGGAGCCATTCGGAACACCCGTTTTTTCCTCAGCTTGTAGGACGACACCTGCAGGATGACGGAGAGGGCCTCGGCAACAAAGACCCCCCCAACAATGAGTAGCAACAGTTCCTGCCGCGTCACGATCGCCGCCATTCCGATGGCGCCCCCGATCGCCAGGGACCCGGTGTCTCCCATAAAGACCTGGGCCGGATAGGTATTGAACCAAAGGAATCCCAGCGCCGCCCCGACGAGAGCTCCCATCACCACTGCCAGCTCGCCGACTCCCGGTACCTCAAGGACTTTCAAATAGGAGGCAAAAACGTGATGCCCCACCACATAGCTGATCACCACAAAGGAAAGGCTGACCACGATCGTGGGACCGATCGCAAGTCCGTCGAGGCCGTCGGTCAGGTTCACCGCATTTGCCGTTCCGACGAGGACAAGCATGAGGAAGGGTATGAAGAAGGCCCCAAGCGCAGGATTCAGCGTTTTCAGGAAGGGAACGACGATCCGTGTATCACCGTCGAGACTGCCCCAGAACCACAGGGCCAGCATCAGGGCCACGCCCATTTGGAGGGAAAACTTCTGCCGGGCCGAAAGGCCCTTGGATCTCTTTTTGACCACCTTCATATAGTCATCGACGAACCCGATCGTCCCATTTGCCAGAAGGCTCACGAGAACCATCCAAACAAAACGGTTTGAAAGGTCGGCCCAAAGAAGGACCGCGCTTAAAAGGGCTCCAACGATCAAAACGCCCCCCATGGTCGGCGTCCCTTTTTTGGATAGATGGCTCTGCGGGCCGTCGTCCCGCACCTCCTGTCCGATCTGGAGACGTCGAAGGAGCCGAATCAGCATCGGCCCCATCAGAAGGGCGATCACCAGGGCGGTGAGGCAGGCGTAAATCGACCGGAAGGTAATGTAACGAAACACATTCAGGGCCGGCATGGCATGATGAAGGTAAAACAGCTGGTAAAACACCGCCTACATCCCTTCAAGAAGAGGCGCGACGACCTCTTCAAGCTTCATTCCTCGGGATCCTTTGACGAGAAGAATCCCCGGAGTCGCCGGTCCATGGCCACCAATCCAATCATTCGTGAAGTCCTCTGCGGGGCGAACGCGCGTTGGATCTCCCCCTCCCTCCATGTATCCTTTCGTGAAGTCCTCCCTTCCTTGCCCCCGATACCAGATCCGTTCAATCCCCGATCGGGCGGCCATTTTTCCCGCTTCGACATGAAATTTCCCGGTGGATTCTCCAAGCTCCAACATGTCGCCCAGAACCGCATACGCTTTCGTCCCTTCCCGCAAGGTCCTTTCCCTTGACAGCCAATCCAGCGCCTCGCGCATTGAGGCTGGATTGGCGTTGTAATGGTCCAGAAGGAGCAAGAGCCCGGAGGGGTGTTGCCGCCGTTCCATCCTTCCTGCAAACCCCTCATAGCCAGCGAGGCGGGAAGGGAGGACTTTGGGGGGAACCCCCAGCTCCTTCATGACCAAAATGGCCAGAAGCGCACACCACGCCAGGGCCATCGATGGGCGTGAAAGGGGAAGGTCGAGCCCCCACTCCTCAACATGGAGGACCAACGTGGAGGGAGCCGGTCGGACGGAGGCCACAATGGAGTCAGGAAAGGCCCCATCCTCATTTAAGGAGCCGGTCACCACTTTTTTGGTCCGGTCTCTAAAAAGGGGATCCGCCCCAAAGATTTTCCGCACAGAATCCGGCATGACAAGGATTCCTCCGGGGAGAACATAGCGCAAAAGCTTGGATTTCTCCTCCCACACCCGTTCAAGGGTTCCGAGACTCTCAAGATGGCCGGGAGCGATGGCCGTGATGACTCCCACATCGGCCGAAAGGAGCGAAGAGAGATAATCCATGTCCCCCGATTTTCGGATTCCGACCTCCAAAACACAGTATCGCTGGTCGGGGGCCCATGAGAGAAGCGTCAGGGGAACGCCGATTTCATTGTTTTCGTTGCCCCGACTGGCATGGGCTCCCCCTTCGGGCATCAGCCCCAACCGAAGAAGCTCCCGGGTGGTGGTCTTTCCGACGGACCCGGTGACAGTGATGAGTCGATGGCCGGCGTCCCGATGAGCCTCAAGCGCAAGCCGGGCCATTTCCCGGAGGGCCAGTACCGGGTCCGGGACGAGAAGCTGAGGCAAGGACGAAGACGACACAATCCGGCGAACGATGGCACAGGCCGCCCCCTTGGCCCGGGCATCTTCCAGATGGTCATGGCCGTCCGTCCGGGACCCTGAAAGGGCCACAAAGATCTCTCCTGGGCGGATCGCCCGGGAGTCGGTGCGGGCATTGATCCATTGGGAGGTGGCGGGACCGGCTCCCTTGACCCAAGTTCCCCCCAGACACTCGGCCAAGGTGTCGACGCCGACCACGGGGGTTTTCACTGGGCCGTCCCCGACGAGCCGGCGGAAAGACATTCCCTTGCCACCTGCCGATCATCGAAAGGAGTTTTGGTCTTGCCAAGAATCTGATAAGGCTCATGCCCCTTTCCTGCGATCAAGACCACGTCCCCAGGCTTTGCGGCCCCAATCGCCATTTTGATCGCATTCCTACGGTCCGCTTCCTTGAGAAAGGGGCGGCCTGATGCTCGGATTCCGGGTTCAACCTCCTCCATGATCGCCTCGGGGCTTTCCGTCCTCGGATTGTCCGATGTCAGGACGACAAGATCGGAGAGTTCTCCGGCAACCCTGCCCATCCGTGGACGCTTTCCGCGGTCACGATCGCCTCCACACCCGAAGACGGTGATCACCCGCCCCTTTGTCAGGGGACGGAGAGAGGAAAGAATGTTCTTCAAGGCATCGTCGGTATGGGCATAGTCGACGATGACAGCGATTCTTTCGCCGGGATTGACCCGTTCGAATCGGCCGGGAACACCTTTGAGGTTTCGAATCCCCGACGCAATGGTTTCCGGGGGAATCCCCAAGGCCAGCGCACACCCCACCGAACCCATGATGTTTTGAAGGTTGAAATCCCCGGGGAGAGCGGAAGAAATCGGCAACCGTCCACCCGGGATGACCAGTGTTCCTTCAATTCCGTCCAGGGAGATACGGACATCTTCCGGATGGATGTCGAAGCCTGAATCATGACCATAGGAGATCACCTTGCGTCCATCGTCCTTTAAGAGTGCGAGAAGGCGCTTTCCATAAGGGTCGTCTCCGTTGACGACCGCCATTGGCGGGGTGCCATCCGGATTCGTCCATAGAAGGAGGCGGGATTTTGCGGCAAAGTAATCCTCAAAGGTCTTGTGATAATCGAGATGATCCCGGGTCAAATTGGTAAAATGGACTGCCGAGAAATGCGTCCCTGACACCCTCTCCTGATCGAGGGCATGGGACGACACCTCCATGGATATCGCTCGAAGCCCGTTTTCCCGCGCCTCGGAAAAGGCCTCCTGAAGTTCCAGGGCCCCCGGTGTGGTTTGGGGCGCTTCGACCATCCCGTTTCCCAAATCGAACCAGACCGTTCCGACCAAGCCACACCGGTATCCAGAGGTTTCAAGGATATTCCGGGTCAAAAAACTTGACGTCGTTTTTCCATTGGTTCCGGTGACCCCCACCACCACGAGATCCTTGCTCGGATTCCCCCACCACGCGGAAGAGACCATGCCGGCGGCTTCCTGAATATTTGGAACGGAACACACAGGAACCTTCGTCCCATGAATTCCCATTCTTTCGCAGACCGAAGGCAGATGCCGTTCCGGAACCAGCAAAAGACTCGCTTCCTTGTCCAGGGCTTCAAAGAGAAACGACTCCTCATAAGCGATCCCGCACCGCAGAATGAAGAGATTCCCCGGGCGGATCTTTCGCGAGTCATCGGAAATCCCGGTCAACTTCTCGGGAAATGCCCCCAAGACTGGCGGAGGAAGGAACCGCTCCATCCATTCACGTCCTCGTCCCTCAGTTCGTTCCCTAGCCATGCAATCGTCCCCACCGGATCCGTGCCGAATCCCACGCCATTGTACGTAAAGTCATCCGTTCCTCCCATGACAACGGACACACATCCACCCTTCTTCCTCCTAAGGAATCATTCCAAAGTCCGCCCTTACCACATCGCCCTCCATCCTCGGTTTGCTTGCCGGAATCCTGAATTGAACGAGGGCCATCTCGGCGACCTTCCTGAAGAGGGGGGCGGCCACCGTCCCGCCCCATGAAATCCCCTTGGGCTGAATGACCACCACCAGAACCACGAGCGAGGGATTGTCGACCGGAAGGATTCCCACGAAAGAGTCGACCGTCCGCGTTCTGGAATAGGCATGTTTTTCAGGATCATACACCTCCGCCGTTCCGGTCTTTCCAGCAACATTGAACCCGGTTATCGCCGCGCTGGCCCCCGTACCCTCCGGAGACACCACCCCGGTCAGAAGGGACAGAAGGGTTCGCGAGGTCTCTTTCGAGATCACGCGCCTCACTTTTTCAGGGCGGTGCTCGTACAGCACCCTGCCGTCCGGAGCCGTCACCCGCCTGACGAAGTACGGCCGCATCAGGGTTCCCCCGTTGGCGATGGCGCTGACAGCCGTGATCAACTGGATCGGCGTCACCCCCACTTCCTGTCCCATCGCTATAGTATAGAGCGATCGCCTTGACCAGTGCCGGGTTCCCCGAAAGATGCCTCCCGATTCCCCGGGAAAATCGATATTCGTTTTCTGACCGAACCCGAATTTCCTAATATATCGCGCAAAGACCTCGGGACCCAAACGCGAGGCCACCTGAGCGATTCCAATATTGCTCGAATGTGCGAGAATTTCTCCAAGCGTCAGGGTGTCATAGGGCTCGGCATCATGGAGAACCCCTCCGGGAATCGGCATGGCTCCTTTAAAGCAATAAAAGGTATCACGGCCGGACACCCGGTGTTCGTTCAAGGCTGCACTGGCAGTCACGAGCTTAAAGATCGACCCCGGCTCGTAAACGAGAGAGACCCCGGGACTGATCCCCCCCCATCGCCCCGACACCCGGCTTGCCAGGGAGAGGACCGCCCCTGTCCGCGGATCCATCACAAGGACGATTCCCCCGATTGCGTCCACGGCACGAATTTCCTCATCCAATGCATCCTGGGTGTATTCCTGGAGGCTGGCAATGAGCGTGGTTTGCACCGTGTTTCCGGAAAGGGTGTCCGGTGACCCGGACTCCGTCTGAAAATAGGATCGGCCTCTTGCCGACACTTCCCGAACCACCGTCCCTGTCTTGCCCTTAAGATATTCATCATATTTTTTTTCGATTCCTGAGATCGGCGTCCCATCCGGGTGAACCCATCCCACGACAGGACGAAAAACAGACTTGTAGGGATAGCTTCTCTTTTTTTCCGGAAGGAAATACAGCCCTCTGATTTTTGTCCCGATCCTTTTTCGATCGGCCGCGCTGATTTCGTGTTTGATCCAGACAAACCGCCGTCGCGCAAAAAATTTTTTCCGAATCGTTGAGGAAGACATTCCGAGGACCGGGGCCAATTGGGCGGACAGTAGCGTGGGGCTCTCGAAATGCCTGATCTGGTTCGGGTCGGCGGCAAGACTCATGACCGAACGATTGTCCGCCAGAGGATGTCCGTCTGCGGACAGAATCACTCCACGGGCGCCTTGGATGCGGGCTTCCCGTTCCCGTTCATGTTTTGAAAGGGTTTCGTACACGGGGAAATCCAGGACCTGAAGGACGAAGAGGCGGCCGATAATGACGGAAAATCCTGCAAGGACCATCATCACCGCAATCGTTGTCCGTCGTTTCATTCTGTGGGCCCTTGGGACGACCTGGAAGTGTCGTCTGGGTTGATGGTTAAGAACGGTTACGGAAGATACAGCACCTCCGCAGGGAGGGCACGTTTTAACTGATTGTCTCGGGCATACTTTCTGAGACGGGCCTCTCGCGTGAGTCCGATCATCTCTTCTTCAAGCTCCTTCGCCCGGGATTGTGCGCGAACGACTTCTCCATTGAGGACGATCACCTTTCTTTTGATCCTGACCGACTCGATGCTGACGGACATCGCCAGGAGCAGTCCTCCGATCCCACTTGCGAAAAAGAGAAACGCAAGGGAGCGGCGTTTCCAAAATGCTTCTATCTCGCTTTTCTCACTCTCGCCCAAAGCGCACCCCCCTCAGCCTTGCGCTCCGTGCCCGGGGATTTCTCCTGATCTCTTCACGGTCCGGTTGAAGAGATTTGCGAAAAAGATATTCGGCCGTTCCTGACTGCGTCCATTCCCGGAAGGTTCTTTTGACGATCCGGTCCTCTCCGGAATGAAAGGTCAGAACCAAGAGTCGACCTCCCCGATCCTTTAAAAGGTCCAACGACCCCGCAAGAGCCCGGGCCAGGTTTTCGTATTCTTTGTTGACCCTGATCCTGAGGGCCATGAATACCCGCGTCGCAGGATGCCTTCGACTTCTCCGAAATCCTTTTCTGTAGTACACTCCGGACACGAAAGACGCCAGCTTAAGAGTCGTCCTTGGAAGTCGTCCCTGCCTTCGCGCCTGGACAAGGGCCCGGGCAATCGGACGGGCCAAGGGCTCGTCCACCTCGGAAAAAAGGTCGACGAATTCCTCTTCCGAAAAGCGTTCGAGAAAATCTTCAGCTCTGTCGTCCTCCCGAATGTCCAGCCGCATGTCAAGGGGACCCTCCTCTGAAAAGGAAAGCCCTCTCTCCGGATCCTCCCCTTGAATCGAGGACCACCCCAGATCAAAAAGAATTCCGGAGGGCGTGATCCCCTCTTTTCCGGCGATCTCTCCCAGGTCGGCGTTGTTTCCCAAGATGGCGATGAACCGCCCTGGATAAAGTGTCTCAGCGGCGTCCCTGAACTCAGTCACCGCGCGTTGATCCCGGTCGATGGCCAACACCTTGCCTCCGCGGTTGAGGATTTCGCGCGCGTGCCCGCCTCCGCCCAGGTTGGCATCGATATACCAGCGTTCCGATTCAATGTTCAGCCATTCCATCGTCTCGTCAAGCATGACGGGGCGGTGGCCCTCGAAAGACGCCTCCGGGTCGATGTTCAAAAGAGGCCCGACAGCTTTTGTGTTACGGCACGGACCTTCTCGGGACCTGTGGCCATTCCCAGGCGCTCTCCGTTCCAGATTTCGAATTTATGAAGGAGTCCGATGAACCATACCTCATGTTCAAGTCCGGCATATTCCCTGAGAGGAGGGGGAACGAGGATGCGTCCCTGGCGATCCAGGCCCCCGTCCGATGCCCACCCGACCATAAAACGAAGATAGGTCTTGAGGTCTTCATTCATCTGGGGGAGCTCCTGCCATTTCCGTTCGAGTTCGACCCAGGCGGGCTCAGGATAGACCACCAGACATCCTTCGGGGTCGACGGTCATGACGAGCCGGAGGTCCTCCTCTCCTCCCATCGCCTCTCGAAATCGTTGGGGAATGGCGACTCGTCCCTTCGAATCCACGCTGTGAAGAAACCGTCCTCGAAATAACGTCATCCACCTTCCCCCACATTTCCCCACTTGCCACCCCTCATTATAGATTGAGGATTCAATCTGTCAATCCTGCTCCATACTTCCTCCTTATCGAACACGAAGAGGTGTTGTGTGGGAGATCGGCTTTCCAGAATTGACGGGCTCCGTCACCTTGAAGTGAACGAAATGGTGTGAGAAAATGAATCCACTTGAAAGAACTCGAGTAAGGAGGATGGAATGCCGATTTATGAATATGCCTGCAACACCTGCGGAAATGTCTTTTCTCTGCTTCAATCAATCCGAACAGGGCCGGGGGAGACCGAATGTTCGAAATGCAAAAGTCTGGACCTTCGGAAAATCCCGTCCTCTTTCGCGAGCGCCGTTGCAGGACCGCCCGGCTCCGAGTTTGCGGCCCCGGCAACACAACCGAGCGGAGGGGGAGGATGCTGCGGCGGAGGATGTGGCTGCGGTTAGGATCGACCCTCATTCGAAAGTAATTGCATGAAAATTGGGCTGTTGAAGGTTCCCGGATCGTTTGGGATTTTGTGTCTTTCCTTGTTTTTTCTCGCTGCATGCACGATCAGGACCCATTCCCCCCTCAAGTTTCGGCCTTCTCCGCCGATAATCGAGGAAAAAAACGGGATCACCTTCATTACCATCCCGCTCGAAATCGAGGACTCGGGATCCCGGACCCTGCGTGTGCATCTTCGGGAAAATATTCTTGATCTGACCGCAAATGACCAGCATTTCCGGTTGCGAGGAAAAAAGAGCTACCGATTCATCCTGGAAAACGCCAGCAAACCGTTCAAGGACCTCTATCCGCCCTCCTGGAAATCAGACTGGACCGACCATTACATGTCCCATCAAGATTGGGTCGTTCCAGCCATCTCGAAGAAAACAGTTCCGCTTCTCTTCGTGCTGCCAGGTCCTGCCCCTGTCCCCCGGAAGCTGGTTCTTCATCTCTCCTATTCTTATCCGGAAACAGCCACCTATGATGAAGTCCGTCTGGTGCTTCCCCTTCCGGGAGGAGCCTCCCCCACCAATCATTATTCCTCCTCCGGAGAATAACCCCCAAATTGAAAAGGCCTCCCAGGGGAGGCCTTTTCGACAGGTCCGGAACCGTTCTTCTTGTCAGGAGATTTTCTTAAGTTCCGCAAGAATTTCCTGGTCGTCACGCGCCGTCAGGATTTCCTGGACTTTGACGTATCGGACCACGCCCTTCTTGTCGACGATCACCGTGGCACGCTTGTTGATGTTTGCTTCTTCAATATAGAGCCCGTAATCCTTGCAGACCTTTCTTTTAATGTCCGAGAGAAGGGTTTGCCGAAGCTTGAGGTGCTCCCTCCAGGCCTTATGAGAAAATGTGCTGTCTGTGCTGATGCCTAAAATCACCGAACCCGCATCTTCGAAGCGCGGAAGATCGTTGGAAAAGCATGTATTCTCGTTGGTGCAGATCGGACTCCAGTCCAACGGATAAAACGCAAGGACGACATTTTTCTTTCCCCGGAAGGACGACAAGGTGACAGGATTCTTATCCTGATCGTCAAGGGTAAAATCCGGGGCGACATCCCCGACCTTTATTTCAGCGGCCATGTTCATATCCTTTCAACAATGAGGGTGATTCTGATTAGTGGTGACAGGTCGGTGTCCGACGGTAATTTCCATTTTTCAAGGTCTGGCTCACCGTCTGCCCGATGATCGACGGATTGTCGACCACAATGACCCCATAGGATTCCAGGGCCTTCATCTTGTCCCGGGCGGATCCTTTCCCACCGGAAACGATCGCTCCTGCGTGCCCCATCCGGCGTCCGGGAGGCGCCGTCAATCCTGCAATAAACCCGATGATCGGTTTCGTCATATGGGCACGCGCAAAGGCTGCCGCCTTTTCTTCGTCGTCCCCTCCGATCTCCCCGATCATGACCACCGCTTCCGTTTCAGGATCTTTTTCAAACAAGGCGAGCACATCGACAAAGTTCAGCCCCCGGATCGGATCTCCCCCGATTCCGACGCATGTCGATTCCCCCAATCCCAACTGGGTAAGTTGCCACACAGCCTCATACGTAAGGGTTCCGCTTCGTGAAACGACCCCCACACGGCCCCTTTTATGGATGTACCCCGGCATGATTCCGATTTTCGCCCCATCGGGTGTGATGATTCCAGGGCAGTTGGGTCCGATGAGACGGATCTCCTCCCCCTCTTCATTCCGAATGTCGAGGATCCTTCTGACGCGCATCATGTCCTGAACAGGAATTCCTTCCGTAATGCAAACGATCAGGCCGATCCCTGCGTCGGCCGCTTCGAGAATCGCGTCCGCGGCAAAAGGAGGCGGAACAAAAATTAACGACACATCGGGGTGGACGGCATCCACAGCGTCACGAACAGAGTCCCACACCGGAAACCCTTCATGGACCGTCCCTCCTTTTCCGGGGGTCACCCCTCCCAGAACAAGAGTCCCATATTCTCTACAGGCCATCGCATGGTAACTTCCTTCCTTTCCGGTAATTCCCTGAACGATGACGCGCGTTGACCGGTCGACAAGAATGCTCATTTTGCTCCTTTCACAGCCAAAACGATTTTTTCCGCCCCTTCGAACAGTTCCTCGGCAACCTGCAGATTCAGGCCGGATTCCCGAAGCATCTCCCGCCCTTCCTTCGCGTTGGTTCCCTGAAGGCGTACCACAAGGGGCACATGAAGCTTCACATCCTTTGCCGCGGCGATGATTCCTCCGGCGATCCGTTCACAGCGAACGATCCCCCCGAAAATATTCACGAAGATCCCTTTTACCGCCGGATCTCCCAAAAGGATTCTGAAGGCCTGCTCCACTGTCTCCTTGCTGGCCCCGCCACCCACATCGAGGAAGTTGGCCGGTGTTCCGCCTGCGAGAGCAATGACGTCCATTGTGGCCATCGCCAGCCCAGCCCCGTTCACCATGCACGCGATCGATCCATCGAGTTTGACGTAATTGAGCCGGTGTTTGGAGGCCTCGATTTCCAATTCGTTTTCCTCGAACAAATCCCTCAAGGCCAACACTTTTTCCTGGCGATAGAGGGCGTTGTCGTCAAAGGAGACTTTTGCATCGAGCGCGAGAAGGCGACCATCTCCCGTGAGAATGAGGGGGTTGATTTCGACCATCATGCAGTCTGTTTCCGTGAAGAAGCGGTACAGGTTTCCAAGAAGCGTTGAAAACGCGTTATAGAGGGACACCGGCAACCCAAGAAATGAGGCGATCCTTCGACCAACAAAACCCTTGCAGCCCATTTCCGGATCGATCGAAAGAGTCAGAATTTTCTCCGGGTGGGTGGCCGAGACCTCCTCGATCTCCATCCCCCCTTCCGTGCTCGCGAGAATGGACACGCGCCGGCTCGAACGATCCAACACAAGGCTTAGATAAAACTCACGCGCAATGACCGCTCCTTCCTCGATCCACACCTTGCGCACCAAGCGGCCTTCCGGACCGGTTTGGTGGGTCACAAGAGTCTTTCCAAGAAGACCGGCCACCATGGCGGGAATATCGGCCATGTTCTTCGCGATCTTGACCCCTCCGGCCTTCCCCCGTCCTCCCGCATGGATCTGAGCCTTCACAGCAAAAACCGACGTGCCGCCTCCAAAGATCCCCGATTTTGCCGAGATAAGTGCGCCGGCGTCTTCGGCCGAATCCACCACCACGCCGGAAGGGACAGCAACGCCGTAGCTTTTGAACAATTCCTTCGCCTGGTATTCATGGATATTCAAGACTGTCTCCTCTCAAAAGGTAATAGTTCGCACTCAGGAATCTTTGCGTCGGTAGTCCGGGAAAAGCGTGGGGGCGATGGGACGATCCCCGCCCTTGAATTCCCGGGCAAGGTCCTTTTCAAACTGGTCGACGTGAGCGATCGAGACCTCTTTCCATGAGAAAGGAGGACGCTCGCGCGCCTCCTGGGCAGCCTCAAGACCGGCCCGCCGGCCGAAAACAAAAAGTTCGAGGAGGGAGTTTCCCATGAGCCTGTTTGTCCCATGCAGGCCTCCCGACGCTTCCCCGGCCACCAGGAGGTGCGGGATGGCGGTGCGGGATTGAGCATCGGTTTGCACCCCTCCGTTCTGGTAGTGGAGGGTGGGATAGACGAGGATGGGAACCTTTGTGGGATCGACATTGTGGCGGGTCATCAGTTTCACGATGTTCGGGAAGCGTTTGGCGACAGTCCCTTCCCCGGCATCCCGGTCGATCGACGCCAAATCCAGATAGACGCCGCTTGCTCCCGAAGGGGTCGGAACACCCCGCCCTTCGGCACATTCCCGAATGATGGCTGAAGCCACGACATCGCGTGTTTCAAGTTCATTCACAAATCGGCGGCCGAGCGTGTTGTACATTCTGGCACCCGCCCCCCGAACGGCCTCGGTAATGAGCATTCCAGCCATTTCCGAGGGGAAAATGACTCCGGTGGGATGATACTGGAAGCTGTCCACATGGACCAGCTTGGCTCCCAGTCGATAGGCCATCGACAGTCCGTCGCCCGTGGCACCGAAATGGTTCGATGTGGCAAATCCTCCGATATGGAGGCGGCCGCTTCCGCCGGTGGCAAGAATGGTCGTGCGCGACTTCACAAAGATATGCTTCCTGCTGTCCAAGTCCCACAAGACGGCTCCGGCACAGGCCCCTCCGGGCCCCTGCAAAAGCTCAACGGCCGGGGAAAACTCCAGAATCTCCAGAGGCGCATTGACCACATCCTCCTTCAACACCCGAACCAGTTCCAGCCCCGTATAGTCTTTCGCAGAAATCAATCGAGGCCGGGACGTTCCGCCCCCCTTCCGCAAAGAAAGATTTCCCTGGGGATCCCGGTCGAAAAGAATCCCGCGCGAAATCAACCACTCCACCATCCGGGGACCTTCCTGGACGAGGATCGACAACAAGGTGGGGTCATTGGCCCCATGCCCTCCCCGGAACGTGTCCCGAAAATGCTCGACTGGGCTATCGCCCTCACCCAAGGCCGACTGGATTCCCCCTTCGGCCATCACTGTATTCGAATCCCCGACGCGGAGCTTGGTGGCCAACAGAACATCCGCCCCTTGTTCCACGGCATGAAGGGCCGCGGTGATACCCGCTCCGCCTCCCCCTATAATGAGGATATCCACCTCACGGTCCGGATTCTCCGGAAGCGTTCTTGGTCCTTGAAGGCGGCTGCGCGATTCCAGGAGGGCGGCGATTTCCTCCGGCACAACGGTTCCCGCATTCGGGCCGACTCTGAGCGTGGCCTTTCCTTCAGGCCGATAGTCCGGATAGAAATGGGTGAGCAGTTTCTGACGATCTTCAGAGGAAAGGGATGGAGCAGGTGTTTCATCCATGACCGGAACACGGGCATAAAACTCTTCGATCAGATCGGACATTCTAAGACTTGACCTCGCATTCTTTCTTGAGTTCGCCCGTGGACAGCCCGAGAAGACGGTCCATCTCCTTCGAAAATGTTCCGGCGACAATCTCATCAAGCCGTATCTTGAGGTTTTCGGGGTAAGGAAGCTCCTTGGCTCCATAAGCCCTTCGCGCATACAGGGCGATTTCATGGGGGGCCATCTCCGCGATGCAGCGGGACACGCAAAGGCCGCACATCACGCAGCTCATCGTCAGGTCCGCGACAGCCTTGAAGTCCCCGAAATTTGCCCGCCACACGGCATCCCTCACATCAATTCCTTGGGGGCAGACCTCGGTACAGGCATTGCAGTTACGGCAGGTCGCAGATTCGGGATAGAAGGTGAACAGCTCCTCTTTTGGGTCCGAAAGGGCGGCCACATCGTAATGGGCCCGTTGGATGGGATAGGAATCGAGCATGGAAAAGCTCATTCCATCCTGAACGAGCGTTTGACACGCCAGGGCATTTCTCAGCCGGAAATCCCCCTTCATCCGGTATACAGAGGCACACGCCCCGCAGACTCCTCCGAGGCAGCCGATTCCGTGAATAACCTCATGGCCGGTATACCACATCGCCTGGACCATCGTTGATCCCGCAGGCACCTTATAGTCACGGCCATTAATGGTGACATGGACCATGGTTTGGCTTTCTTTCAAGGCATTATCCATATTCTTGCTCCTGCGGCTATTGGACCACATTCGTCGACGGAATTGTCGACCCTCTTCCCTTGTCCTCAAGAAGGCACGTCAAAACCGAAGAAATCCTAAATGAATTTGCTTTCTCGGGAACTAAAGTCTATCAAAGTGCCCGGTTCCAATTCAATTGGACTTTTCGGAAGCCGCTCGGAGAAAACGGAATTTCCCTGCCCTCCTGATCACCCTGTGCATCAGGTCGGGGGGGAACTGTCAGACTTTTTTTCTCTCCGTCTCCATACGGCAGGAAAGGTGGGATCGAGAAAGGGCTTTTTCTCTTTGAGCCCGATCGGGGCGGGATGATATTGAATGGCATAGACGCGTAGAACCGTCAAGGCGATAAGCACCAACACAAGCTCGACATACCGGGAAAGCGGTTCATTGGAAAACCAAGTCACCAGGGTTTCGGACAGAAGAACCGCCAACACGGAATCGACGATGTAGGTCACCTTGACGCGGCCGAGGGTAAAATAGGTCAGGATCGTCCGCGACACCTCGAGAAGCGCTAAAAGAAGAAGGATGTTGACGATCAGAGACTTCAGCATGGACAAAAGTCCCTTTCTTGCGTGAAGAAAGGCTTGCGCGATAGTCTCCCATACCCCCCAGACCATGGAAAGAAACATGATCAGCAAAAGTGCCAGGAGGACCAGTTTCACCCCTCCGAGGTACCAGTTCGGGAATCGCTGTTCGATCTCCTCGAAGGGGGGAGTGGAGGATTTTTCGGTCACTTCTTCAGGCATGCCCCAAAATCCTTTTTGAAATCTGTCCGAAGGCATTCAGATTGTCGGACGCGTATGGTTTCTGATGGCCGAGCATCGGGTGGCTCGAAGGAACCAGGAAAGTGTATCCATGGTCTTATTCCAAACAGGTTAAGAGGGAGAGTCGAGACTCTCCCCTCCCTCCTGACGCCGGTCATCTCAATCATTTGGATGGCACAGGCCTCACCGGAGTTCCATCATACACATAGGTCCCTTCTTCGAGGCGTCGGAATGGCTTTTCGCGTTCCCACTCTTCGACGACATGGGCCACAAGCCCTGGGATGCGTCCGATGATGAAGATTCCCTTTCCGGTTTTCCAGGAAAGTCCCATCTCGGAAATAATCGCGGCGATCATTCCGTCGACGTTTAAAGGAAGGTTCTTTCCACTCTTGGCTTCAAGGACGTCCTGAACCGCGACGGCAAATTCGACGAAACGTCCCATATATCCATATTCCTTGGCCAATTCGAGCAAGCGCATTGTTCTTGGATCGCGCTTGTAAAGTTTGTGGCCATATCCCGGGAGACGCTTCTTTTTCTTGTCGAACTCCTCGACAACGGCCTGGGCATGGGCCTTGACATCCGTCACCTCAGATGGGAAGTTCTCCTGGTAGATCCGGGCACATTGCTCAATGGCCCCGCCGTGAGAATCCCCCAGCGTCAACACTCCGCCGGCGACTGCCGCATTCAAGGAATTTCCCCCGGAAAATACCGTCCGGGCAGCGACAACGGAGGGAGGTCCGATCCCGTTATCGATACAGGCGACAAGCATCGCCTCCATCATTTTCTTTTCCCGCTCGGTCGGAAGCTCCCCTTTCAGAATCAAATAGATCGCTTCGGCAAAGGACACCCGGCCCACCAAATCATCGAGGGGGTACCCTCTGACGACCGGTTTCCCTTGGATCTGCCCTCCCACACGCGTGCGCCATTTGATGTCCTTTTCCTCACTGTCCTTGCTCATACGGATCCTTTCTGAGTTCACAAAGGGAAATTCGTTTTTAATCAAAAAAAGGGCCGGAACAATCCGGCCCTTTTGCGCCCTGATGGATTGCGAAGGCTATTTCTTGGCTTGTTCCTTGACATACGCCAACGTTCCCCCCGCCCGAACGATCTCAAGGTCCCGGGCAGAAAGGGAGTGCGTGACAGGAATGTCGATCTTTTTGGTCAGGTTCCTTAAAACAAGATGTCCCGTTTCAAGTCCCTTGGTGCTGAATTCAAGCTTGTCATCACGATCAATCTTGTCGTAATCGGACTCGTTGGCAAAGGTCAGCGGCAGAATCCCGAAATTGATGAGGTTCGCCAAGTGAATCCGCGCAAAGCCTTTGACAATGACAGCTCGGACTCCCAGATACATCGGAGCGAGCGCGGCGTGTTCACGGCTGGAACCCTGTCCATAGTTGGCTCCACCGACGATGAAGCCGCCACCCGCCTCCTTCGCGCGCTTCGGAAAGGTGGGATCCACCGATTCGAACACGTATTGGGAGATTGCGGGCACATTGGAGCGGAGAGGAAGAACCTTGGCCCCCGCCGGCATGATATGGTCGGTGGTGATATTGTCTCCGACCTTCAGCAATACTGTTCCGCTAACGGTCTCGGAGATGCGGTCACGGGTGGGAAGAGGTTTGATGTTGGGCCCGCGAAGGACCTCGATGCTGTGACCATCCGCCGGTGGGAAAATGACCATTCTGTCATCTAGGACATATTTCTCGGGGAGTTCCACGTTTTCCGCCTTGACCTTTAGGTCCCGGGGATCGGTGATGACCCCCGTAATGGCACAGGCCGCAGCAACTTCGGGGCTGGCAAGGTACACCTTCGCATCTTTGGTGCCGGAACGGCCTTCAAAATTTCGGTTGAAGGTCCGGACCGAAACCCCGCCCGATGGGGGAGCAAATCCCATCCCGATGCAAGGTCCGCAGGCGGATTCAAGCAAGCGGGCTCCAGCGGCGATCAAATCGCCAAGGACTCCGTTCTGGGAGATCATTTCCAATGTCTGGCGGGACCCGGGGGAAAATCCCAAGCTCACGGAAGGGTGCACCGTTTTGCCCTTCATGATTCCCGCAATCGACAAGAGATCCTTGTAAGAGGAATTGGTGCAGGATCCGATCGCAACCTGGCTTACCGGAATGCCCTGAATTTCACGGACCTTGACCACATTGTCCGGCGAATGGGGCTGGGCGATCAGTGGCTCGAGCGTGTTCAGGTCGATTTCGACCGTTTCATCGTAGGTGGCCCCAGGATCGGCCTCCATCGGAACATAATCCTTTTCCCGACCCTGAGCTTTCAAGTATTTGCGGGTCTGATCATCAGAAGGAAAGAGGGAGGTTGTTGCGCCGAGTTCGGCTCCCATGTTCGTGATCGTGGAGCGTTCGGGCACAGACAATCCCTTGACGCCCTCTCCCCCGTACTCAAAGATCCGTCCCACGCCTCCCTTCACTGTGAGCCGGCGAAGAAGTTCAAGAATGACATCTTTGGCGGAGACGAAGGGTTGAAGTTTTCCGGTCAGTTTGACAAGAACGATCTTCGGCATCGTGGTATAGAAAGGCTCGCCCCCCATGGCCAAGGACACATCGAGGCCTCCGGCGCCGATCGCCAGCATGGCAAGGCCCCCATTGGTCGGGGTATGGCTGTCGGACCCAAGAAGGGTCTTGCCCGGTCTTCCAAAGCGTTCCAGATGGACCTGATGGCAAATGCCGTTCCCGGGGCGGGAGAAAACAATTCCATATCGAGCGGCCACCGTTTGAAGGTAGCGGTGATCGTCAGCATTTTCAAAGCCGGTCTGAAGCATGTTGTGGTCGACATAGGAAACAGAGAGCTCGGTCTGAACGCGGTCAAGACCAAGGGCTTCGAACTGAAGGTAGGACATTGTTCCGGTTGCATCCTGGGTCAGGGTCTGATCAATTTTGATCGCCACTTGTTTCCCGGGAACCATTTCTCCAGAAGCAAGATGATTTTTGATGATTTTCTGCGTCAGGTTAAGCGCCATTGCTTAATCTCCTTAGGGGGATATGTCAACATTGCCTGGGAACACCTAAATCCACCTCTCATCCGATGAGAGCGCCCCGGCATTCGGATCGGTCCTTTGCATAGCAAGGGCCGCATTCGTAGTCAAAATATTTTATCCGGATTTCCTTACAAAAAAAAGCCCCTACTTTTCCTTGAATGCAAAAAGGAAAGCAGGGGCAATTTTAGGTATTCCGATAAGATAATAAGAAAAAGTGCTTTATGGCCAGAGGTGGGTTGCCGACCCGGGCATCCACCCAGTCATGTGGTTAGCGGTTTCCGCACCCTTTCCAAGAAAAATGAGGAACATAAGAGTTCCGAACAGGATGATCACTCCCCCAATAATTGCAGGGCCTTTTGCCAATCCTGCAGTCCGTTCTTCTGCCATCTTCCTTCACCCCCCTTCGGTTGATTTGCCCCTAGATCGTGGAGTAAAGGGGCTTCACATGCTCGGTCGTGCTGTCCTCAAAGTCACGAGGCACACCGAGCGACTCAATTGCCTTCACGAGATCATGATAATAGAAGGCCACCTTCACGGGACATTTTTTTCCCGCCGCCTCGAGTCGGGCGATCTTGTCCGTCGCCTTTCCCATGCCGCGTTCTACGATCGCCCCGGCATGTCCAAAAGCGACACCTTCCGGCATCCTTTCCTGAAAACGGCCGGAAATAAAGGCTACAACAGGCTTGTCAAACCCGCCTGAAAGGATCAGGTCCGCCACCTGCTCCTCATAGGATCCGCCGGGCTCTCCAAGCATCACCACTCCTTTGACCCGGGGATCTCCCTTGATCTCCTTCAGGACATCGGCATAGGTCGTGTTGGAGATGATGTCACCCCCGATCGCCAAGGCCATGTAGGTTCCCCATCCCCGACGCTTGAACATCTCGGCCGTGGTCACAGTCAGACCACCGCTCTTGGAGATGACGACGATCCCGCCGTCCCGGAAAGCAATCGAAGGATCCTTCCCGCCGATCGCCCCAATCCGGCCGACAGAGGGAACGAAACAGCCGAGACTTGTTCCCCCGACGATGATTGCGCCGCGTCGGACTTTTTCCTGGAAAATGATCTCCGAATCCCGAATGGGCACATGTTCGGTGATAATATACAGGACCTTAATTCCATTGTCCAGACATTCCATCACCGCATCCAAAACCGACACCGGAGGAACATAGATCAAGGCGGTATTTAAAAGCGGTCCGACCTTCGGATCACTGATCGCTTCCTTCAAGGTGTCAAAAACGGGAACGGGTAATTCGGTGGACCCTCCTTTTCCTGGAGTGATTCCAGCCTTTACGATCCCCGGATAAAGCGCTTCCGATTCCTTGATGACCTGGGACGCCTCGCGGCCGGTGGCACCGATGACAACGATGCCTGTTTTGTCGTTTAAATAGACGGTTCCCTTCAAGACAGTCTCCCTTAAATTATAAGTCAGAAAATTACGCACTCTGTTCGGGCTTGTAGGCAATATGCTTGATCAGCAGTTCCTTCAGCCGGATCGGGGCTTCCGTGATGGGGAGCTGTGAATCAAAAATTTCCCCTCGGATCCCGTTCCGGACAAAACACTCATGAAGCATCTTCAGCCCCTTGACATATTCGGGACCAGAACGGCGCACCACCCAGACCAGATTTTTAGCCAGAACACCTTCCGCAATCATATCGTCGATGGCCTTGGCCAACCCTTCGCCAAGCGTGACATCGATCCGGGTATTGCTGGCCGTTCCGCCGCACACAAGAACGCCTTTCAAGCCTGGTTTCGACAGGATGATTCTTGAGATCCGATACATCTTCTCGGCGGGAGGATTCCCTCCGATATCCGTGAGGTTGGCGATCCGAAGACCAGCCTCGATCGCCGTCTCCGCCGTAACCGTCGAGCCACCGCCGCCGAAGGTCATCATTGCGATATCGCCGTCGAGCTCCACATAAGAGCCTGCCTTTCCACGGTGATCTCCCTGGTCGATCAAGATCGCGTCCTGCTCGCGCTGGGTCAATGGACGCCCCTGGGCGCTTCTGGCTCCGTACACGACCGCGGGATTGACCGAGGCATCATCGTCAAGAATCACGACGGCATCCGCAGCAACGATCTTTCGCTTTTCCCCCGAACGGGCCACAACAAGCGGATTGATTTCCAGAAGGCGGCTTTCGGAACCCCAGAAAGCGTTGTAGACATTCACGATCACTTCAGAGAGCGGACGAAGCAGATCCTTGTCCGAAAAGCCGATCCCGGCCAGAAACTGGCGAATCTGGTAGGGATAGACCGAACGGACATCGGAGACGACATACGTATGGATGAGCTTCGGATCGATCTCCTCCACATCCATGCCGCCATGCTCGCTAAAAATGATTGCGGGAGCACGATCTTTCGTCGAATAGGTCACACTCAGATAGAACTCTTTTTCGATATCGAGCTTTTCTTCCACCAAGGCGCCGATTGACTTTTCGCCATAGACCTCCCGCGTCGCAAGATCGGCAAATATCTTGCCAACCTGGGCCTTGTCCGAGACAACCTTGACAGCGCCGGCCTTTCCACGCTTTCCGACCAGCACCATCGACTTAATAACGACCCCGGGCTCCTTCTCGACAAATTGCCGAACCGCGTCATTCATTTCTGCGGAAAAGACATAACGCGGGACGGGAATTTTATATTTCTTGAAAATGGACCCCAGCGCCTCGTGCTCGTAAAGCTTCATTCTCTCTTGACTCCTTGCATTTTGAGTATCGAAGAAATTCGCAACTGTCTCATGGGGGAAAATTCCGCAGTATCTTACTTAACAAAAGGGGTCTAAGTCAAATCGTTGGACCCTCCATTCCAGGCACAAGAGTCAGCAGAAAAACAGGAAATCCTGCCATCGGATCCCCCCCTGACCGGGAGGCGCCCATTGACGCAAAACCGGCGCTTTGGTATACCTTAGGTGAACAAATGTTCACATTTCAAAAAATGCCTGGGAGGGAAAGAAGAGGAAATGGAGCACGATCGAGATCCGTTGACAGATCGCCAGAAGGTAATCCTGCAGTTCATTCATGAGCATGCCGGGGCTTTCGGCTATCCGCCAACCCTCAGGGAAATCGCCCGAAAGATGGGAATCGTCGGGATCAGCGCCGTCCGGAAGCATCTTGATGCACTCATCCGAAAAGGATATCTCGTCCGCAGAAAGGGCGCACGCGCCCTCGACATCGATCCGGTCATCCCACCGACGATTTCCGTTCCCCTGCTCGGGCGCGTCGTTGCGGGTATCCCGATCGTCTCAGAAGAAAATCGGCTCGATACCGTTGCGCTTGATCCGGCATGGATTCCTTCCGGACCGGTTTTTCTGCTCCGCGTCAAGGGAGAAAGCATGAAGTTGGCGGCGATCCTTGATGGTGACTATGTGCTTGTCCGGCTGAAAGAGACCGCCGAAAACGACGATATCGTCGTGGCCGAAATCAATGGAGAAACAACGGTCAAAAGATTCCGTCGAAAAGATGGCGCCATCCTCCTCGTTCCGGAAAACCCGGACTACGAGACCATCGTCGTTACGGAAGGCAGCGCGTTCCGGATCATCGGAATCGTGAGCGGCGTCTTCCGGCCCTCCCTCGGAGGAAGCCCGCCTTGACGCCATCTTCATGCTCCGGTGAAACCCTGCCTGTAAACCTGCCATTTCCTGCGTCGACGCTGGACGCAGGAGGCCTGCACCTCCTCCGGGGAAAGGGCGACGTTCTGGGACTGCTTGGCCATCGGATCCTGGCGTTTCATCTTTTGAGTCACGCGCATCAGTTCGACACCGGGGCGATCCTCTGTGGAGACAATGTGTTTTGTCCGACCGTCCTGATCCGTGAAGCGCGCAATCGGGGAAAGGCTCCCGAGGACATCCTGTCGCGCACCTTTATCGCCCGGGCATTCACGATCCATCAGTTTCACGCCCTTGCGGCCGCCCAGGGGGACAGAACACTCCGGAAGGGGCGGAGATCCTTTCTCCTCCTTTCCGGTATCCCCGTTCTGTTTTCGGACGGAGCCGTCGCGGAACGGACTGCATCCGATCTTCTTGAGCGCACCATGCAACTTGTACGAAAGATTTCGCGCGCGGAAGATCTGCCATGCCTGATATTGGCTGAAGAGGGCGGCACGAATGATGACAGACGGCTCCACCGTATCCTGTCGATCCTGAATTCATGGGCGGACGACACGATTGCCGTCTCTTTCTCGCATCCGCCCCCTCCCCAGGAACGTCGCCGCAAAGCCGCTCCTCTCTTTTCAAAGGAACAAGCCTGATGGGCCGGACTCTTCCAACCTTCACGATGGCCGTGGAGCAAACGATGGCAGAATGGTCGATCTTCCGGAAAGCTCTTCGGCGGGACGATCAGATGATTTTCGACAGTCTATTCGCCGATGCTCGCTTCCATGCTCAAGCAGGCGCCTTGCTCTCTCCGCTTGAACCCTTTCCCGTCATGCTGCTCTGCATGCTTCTCGAAGAGCGGCGTGAACGCCTCACACTTGAGCGCCGTATTCAGGAACTCGAAGATCGTGGCTCTCGTCTCCCCTCCTAACCGCCAAGGATGGGTGCTTGACGCCACCCCGATCTCCCGCGGGATGCTGCTTTGGATGATGCTCGAACAGGGGGAACACATTTTTTTTCCGGTCCCCTTTCGCCCCCGTTTTTATGCGAGCGGGCCGGAAATGGCGCTCGAACGAATAAAACAGCGGCTTCGGCAGCGGAATTTTCAACTCGCCCTCGCCCATACGGAACGCATCGAGCTTTTCAGCGGCGCTCCATATCCCGTTCTCGAAATCTCCGTCTTCTCTCCTGCAGATTTTTTCGACGTCGTTCGAACAGTGGCTTTGGTGAAGGATATCGCGCTCTATAACGCCGACATCCCCTTGCCCCAGCTTTATTTTTACGAATCCGGACTCTTCCCTCTCGCCCTCTGCAGGACCACGCATATTCCAGGACGGATCGACCTTCTCGACTCTCCTTGGGCGACCGACACGCCGCTTCCGCCTTTCCGCATCCTGTCGATCGAGCTTGAACCAGAGATTCCGGCGGCGCGGGAAGGAGCCCTCGGAGCACTTTCCATCGAGATCGACGGGGAGAGACGGGTTCTCGACGGGGAAGATCCCCGGGAATTTCTGATGACCTTCAACGCCGTTCTGACACGGAACGATCCGGACATCATTCTGTCGAACCGGGGAGACGACCTTATTTTTCCCCGCCTCCTCGCACTTTCCAGCCGCCTCGGCATTCCGCTCCTGCTCAACCGGACGAAGGGGAAGGCGCTCTCTTCCGGCAGGGACCGTTCGTTTTTTTCTTACGGAAGAACCATCTTTCGCGCCGGCTCGGTTTCCCTCTTTGGACGTTGGCATCTGGACCGGAAAAACTCCTTCATCCTGGGAGAAGCCGGCCTCTCGGGCCTCTTTGAGCAATCCCGCGTGACAAGAATTCCCGTCCAGCATCTTGCCAGAACATCGACGGGAACAGGCATCACCTCCATGCAGATGGCCTATGCCGTCTCCGCAGGCATCCTTGTTCCGCTCGAAAAAAGCTCCGCAGAATCATTCCGCAGCAGCCTCGACCTGATCAAAAGTGATAAGGGAGGAATGGTCTTCCTGCCGAGGCCGGGCTTTCACGAATCGGTCGCTGAACTCGACTTTGCGTCCATGTATCCTTCGCTGATGGCGACGTTCAACATCTCGCCCGAAACGGTCAACTGCCTCTGCTGCACGACCAACCGGATTCCGAACAGCACCCACCATCTTTGTACCCGCCGAAAGGGGCTGGTCCCCACGGTTCTTGAATCGCTCCTTGCGAAAAGACGCCTCTACAAAGAACTGAAAAACACCACGGACGATCCCGACCTCAAGGGCGAATACGATCGTCGGCAAGGAGCCCTCAAATGGCTTCTTGTCGTCTCATTCGGATATCTGGGATACAAAAATGCACGCTTCGGGAGAGTCGAGGCCCACGAATGCGTCACCGCACTGAGCCGTGAAAAGCTTCTCCAGGCGAAGGAAATCGCAGAAAACCGCGGATACCGGCTTCTGCACGGCATCGTGGACTCTCTTTGGCTTTCTCGTCCCGGGATCGATGAAGCCGACTGCCGCCGTCTTGCCGAAGAGATCACGCAGGAAACCGGCATCCCGATCGCTCTTGAAGGCCTCTACCGATGGATTATTTTCTTCTCCTCCACAAAACGCGAACGCCTGGCCGTCCCCAACCGATACTTCGGAGTCTTTCGCTCCGGAGAGCGTAAGGTTCGGGGGATCGAGGTCCGTCGAAGCGATACGCCGCTCTTTATTTCCGATACGCAGGAAAAGCTTCTCGATCATCTTGCATACGCGCACACGTTGCAGGAGTACCGGACACGGATTCCCGCCGCCAGGCAACTCCTTGAAGAGGCTGTGCAGGAAATCCGGCAAGGCCGGGTTCCCGTCGCCCGTCTCGTCATCCGGAAGCGCCTGTCAAAATCTCCGGAAAGCTACGAGAAACGTTCCTTCCAAGCAATTGTGGCCCAGGAATTGGCGGCCCGAGGCCGTTCCCCCCAGCCGGGGGAACGTGTCGCCTACGTCATTACGGCCGCGGACGATCCCGACCCCGCTTCCCGCGCTCGGGCCTACGACACCTTTTCTCCGGACTACACCTATGACAGGAATGCCTATGAACGGTTGCTCCTTCGGGCGTGCGAGCCGCTTCTCGATCTTCCCGGAATGCCGCTTCGCGCGAAGGCTCCTCCTTCCCGGAAGCCTCTGGAAGCCCTTCTGTGGAAACGGTAAGGCCCCGGCTCCGGAGATCAGAAGACATGCTATAATGAGGACCATTGCATTCAAAGACGAAGCGTCGCACTCATCGACACACGGGGCGGATGCGCGGAGCGATCCCTGGAGCCAGGACGAAGAGGCGATCCACGAGGGGGAAGTGAGGACCTTCATGAAAAATCCGGACAATCTCGCCAGGCGCAATCTCTGGAACGCGGTCACCCGGATCAAGTCCGCGGAACTCTTTTATGGCCGTGAAGAGTGGCCCGACGTCATCCGCGAATGCCGGGAGGCACTCGACTTTTCCTTCAAGTCCTTGCTCCATGCCCAAGGCATGGAAATCAACCGATTTCAGAATCCTGGTGAGGTCTTTTCCAAAGAGCGACAGCGGTTTCCTTCAGCCATTCCCGCCGATTGGGACCGGATCGGAAAAATCGTCTCGCCAGAACAGCCGCAATCCACGGGTGCACCCTTTGCCGGCGCCGGAGATTTCATGACATTCGGAGAGGACTCCTTCTCTTCCTCGCCTGCAGATGCACCCTCCCAGGAATCAGCGCAGGCCGCGCTTTCCGATGCACGCTACATCCTGGACCTGGCCCGTTCCCTGGGCCGCCATCTCTCCCCCCGATACGCGCGCCAGACCTGACCTGATCAGAGTCTGGCGGAAGAATCCCTTCCTTCTGGATCCCTCGAATGACGAACCTCTTAAAATCATGAGATCTCGGCCCCAACGCCATTTCCCCCTTCACGCCGGACTCTTGAAAGCGCTCGTTCGGCCCTGCTGAGCAGATCCTCAAACTTTTCGTCCCCGCTGAAACAACTGACGCCCCCGCTTGCACGCACTTTAAGGGTCGTCTCCGGAGGGATTTCGATCGGTCGGCCGATCTTGCTGCGGAGGATGTCCAGAAAATCACGCGCCATATCCAAGGAAAGTCCCGGAAGAACCAGCAGAAACTCTTCTTCACCCCAACGCCCGCAGCATTCCTTGGGACGAAGGGCCTGTTCGATGGTACGGGCGACTTCCCGCAAAACCCGGTCTCCCGTTCCGTGGCCGTAGCGCTTATTGAAGTTCCGAAACCCGTCAATATCCAATAGACCGATCGACAGGGGGGACAAGCTCTTTTGCGCACTTTCCATCTCGTCTTTAAGAATGATTCCGATGGCTTGCCGGGTCGGAAGTCCCGTCAATCCGTCCCTGTGGACATTTTTCATATTCTCCTTCAGGATCCTAAGTTCTCGGATGGAAAACAGCGCAGGAAGCGATGAAGATCGAGACGGCTGATCATCCCGGAGGGTTTCGAAATAACGCGCGGCATCCTTGATAGGGTTCCCGACCTGAAGGACCACGTTCCTCCATCCAAGCCCCATGAACAGAAGCCCGAAAATCGTGGTCAACCAATAAAGGATGGAATCCCAGTGCTCAAGCCTTGATTGGAACCGTTCAACGATGTTTAGCTGCAATGACACCTGCGCGCGGATTCGGGTGAGTTGGCGGCCGAATTCGGAAAAGGCAAGCGTGGCCCTGTCCAGGCATGCCAAAGCCGGACCTCCGACCGCCTCCCGGCACTGCATCAAAGAACGGGCGGCGCCCTCCAAGGTCCTCTTGAGGGCCTGATTTTTTCCCAAAGAAAAAATGTGCTGTTTTTCCAAAAGCAGGGTCATCAGGCGCATCTGGGGAAACAGCTGCCGAAGCGCGATTTCTTTTTGGATTCTCTCCTTCATCCCGGCCGACCGTAGCCGCTCTGTCAACACCGACAATCCGGCTTCGAAGCCGATGAGACGGCTTCTCGTTTCGGCGAGAGTTTCGATTTGGTCGACCAAGGCGTTTTTCTTGTGTCCGATATAAGTATGGATTCCAAGTCCGAGAATATGGAAGGCGATGGATCCGGCAAAGGTGATGGCGACAAATAAACGAAACGGAACTTCAAAAGGAAGGAGGTTTTTAGTCACAACCCGTGGCCCTTTCCTGACATTTCCGTTGTGGATGAGGTCCCGGAAAGCACCCAAAGCTTACTTTGCGCCTTCAATCAATGCAAATTCCGGAACAAGTTTCATTCCCCCGGAGGATCTTCCATCGCCTCTTTAAGGGATCCCCCGCCCAAAGAAGCACAAAAGGATCCTGACCGGAAGGCCGGACCGCACGGCCTATCGTCCGGGGGCATCATTGATCGGGGGGTCTGACACAAACGGGGTCTGGGAAGAGACCCTGGTCCGGGGAAAATGAAACATCTCCATCAGATCTCCGATGGCGGGATTGTTGACCGGGACATAGGGATCGTTCTTCCGGGCGATCGGGTCGGGAAGGTTGTCACGGCTTCGGGAGGTGAGCGGGGGAAGGGCCCAATTTCTCTCGATGAACTTCAAGAGGGAGACATGGTCAAAATACGCATGGACCACCGTCCCTCCCCGAGAATACGGAGAAATGGCAAAAAAAGGGACCCTGGGCCCGTCTCCGAAGAAGTCGATGGATTGGATATATCCAGAATCGTAATACCCTCCCCCTTCATCGAAGGTCACAAAAATCGCTGTGTGATTCCAATAAGGGCTGCGGCGCACCGTGTCGACCAATTTCCTGACGAATCCTTCAAAAAGACCCGGCTTTCCATAGGCGGGATGTCCATCGAGAAGGGCATCCGGCTTGACGATGGACACCGCAGGAAGGGTACGTTCCTCGATGGAGCGATAGAAATCCCCCAGCCCTCCAAGATGGCCGATGAGGGGTGTCGTCATGATGGAGGAGGCGTACTGGAAAGGATTGCAGATATTGCAATAGTAAGGGGTCCTCGGTGTGTTCGGATGGAATCCTTCCCCGAAATACCCCCAGGAGATTTCATGCTGCGAAAGCTCATCCCCGATCGTTCGCAATGATGAAGGCGGAACAAAGAAGTCGGACACATAGCGTCTTCCATCCCGATGGAACCCCGGTTTATTGTTGTTCACCATATAATAATGGTGGGGGGCACATCGGGAGGAGGTCCGATAGGGAAGGCGTGTGAGATAGGACAGGATGGCCTTCACGCCAGGACTTTCAGAGTCGGAACAGTTGACATACGCCCCCCCCGAATACCCATCTTGGATGTACCAATTATTGGTTCCATTCATGGCGTCCGGATTTTCGATCTGACCCGCTGGGGGAACGATGGGACGCCCCTTGCCGTTCTGGTACCAGACGACGTCTCCGGTGCCGATGGCCACGTGGTTGGGCCCCGTTCCCCCCATAATGGCTTGGTGGTAATTGTCTGCCAAGGAAAAATGGTCGGCGAGCCATTTGAAATAAGGGGCATCCCCCGTTTCCATATTATAAAACCCCATCGGAACGCCCCCCTGGTGGGTGGAGTCCACACCGAAGGGGGTGGAAGGAGGGTTCCCGTTTCCGCCGTTTCCGACCTGGACGGCCACCCAGGTGTACAGGTCGTGCCCCTCCTCCGTCTTTCGCTTCGAAGAGGCCCCCTGTTTCCGGAAATGCGACTGTTGCCACATCTGGAAGAATCGGTGAATCGGGTCTCCGGTATAGGAATCGTAGGGAACGAAATGCGTGATTTGGAAGGGTCCAGGGGGAAGATTGGCAGGAAAGCGTGTATCCGCATTATCGTGCGGCAATCCTGCCCCGCCGGTTTTAAGGAGAAACTGATCGGACGGGAAAAGGCCCGGGTCGGGGACGAGGGACGGGTCCGATGTTCCCCACGCGGCCTTGGCCGCATAGGTCACGTCGGGCACGGGCAGGACTTTGAAAGGTCCCTCGAGGGGAGGGTCCAGAAGGAAGGGCCCTTCATTCCTCGCGCGCATCTGTAACGCCTTGCCAAAATGGATCCACGGGTCTCCCGAGGGTGTGACAATCCCTTCGGAAAGAAGGTTTCGAATATGTTGGCCATGGAGCGGGCGATAGGTGGCGAAAAGGTTGTCGAAAGACCGGTTTTCCCCGACCACGATAATGACATGCCGGATCGGCGTGAGGGGAGAAGAGGCGCCCGCTTTTTTGGGCGTCCGTTCCTTGGCCTCGGGCCGACCCGGAAAGAGAAGCATTGCGGCGATCAGAATCAATCCCATTCCGAAATATGCCCATCTCCATCCCGCACGTTCTTCGATGCCCCTCATCCGGCCTGCCTCCTCCATTGATATAACGATGAAAAGATTGTCCGATGCATCCGGTTCCATGAGTCTTTGAATGCAATAGGAGATCCCATCGATGGGATCGCATCGCCTCAACTCACACATTATCGGATCATTTCAGTCTCCGGATGAATGTGAGCCCTCCGGGACCTGCCGATGGCCCCCGGTTTTCTCTCGATGCCCATTAAATGCCAGGCCGCGGCCGGTTTGCCCCCTCATGGCATGCTCGTCTATCCGGGACGAAAAGGGGGCCTCGAATGATTTTAGGAAATCCGCCTATTCGCGCAAGGGCACGGGGGATCTTTTTCCCGGGCGACGCCCTTTTGTCTGTGATGCCGATCCCCCCTTTGAAGGCCTGAAGGAACGGGGAGCGCCCAATCTCTCCCCTTCCTTCCGACGTTGCTCTCAGGTGACTTGACGTCCGGTCGCTGATAAAATTCTTAAGACACTCCGACCCCTTCTTCCAGAAAACGAGGTTGTATGTGAATCCCTATGTCATCTCCATGTCGGTCCTGATATATCTGGCCTTGACAGGGTATCTGACCGCCCTCTTCATCCGGACAAGATTCGGTGGCCCCACGGGACGATTCATCGGGGGATTCTTTTCCGGGCCCCACACCTCAGACTTTATCCGAATCCGGAGGGGACACATTTTTTCCGCCCTTTTCGGGTTCACATGCGATATTACGGGCACTGCCATCATGGAATATGAGCGGATCCAAGGCCGCATCCGATTTCATCCGGTCCCTCCCGCCTTGGACTGGTTCCATTTGATCACGGCCCAGGGGGCTCTCTGGCTGTTCGTCCTCCTGATGGTCCTGGGATTTTTGAGAAAAAGAGGGAGTAATATCGGACGGTTCCATTCAAAAGTCGGGCCCGTCTTTCTGGTGATTTGGCTGTCAAGTTCCATTTCCGGGTGGTTCTACCGCGTTTTCTGACATTTTATCGGAGCACCGCATGGCCATTCTTTCAACCCCTGACGGTCGGCAAACCACCGATCCCCCGACGATTCAGGAAATCCTTCGTCCGATCGGAGTTCGCCTTGAGAAATGGGAGATTCCGGAGAGCCCTCACGCCGAACGGCTTCTCCTCATGGATCGCCTCAGCCCCGACGAGTCCGAGCGGCTCCTCGAGTGTTTTGACGATCGATTCCGCCTTCTCAAATCGTCCCTTGGATACCAGACCCGGGACCTCATTGTGCTCTATAAAGACCTCCCCGGTCTGGACGGACTTCTCCTCAAGTTTATTTCCTGCCACACCCATGATGACGATGAGATCCGGTATGTGGTCGAAGGGGAAGGGATCTTCGGGTTCGTCCTTCCAAGCGGAGACCAGGTCGAACTCACCGTCCAGGCGGGGGATTACATCCATGTTCCCCGTGGGGCGGAACACTGGTTCAGACTCACGTCGTCCAAAAGGATCAAGGCAATCCGCTACTTCACCTCCCGTGAGGGGTGGGTTCCGAATTATACCGGCCGGGCTGTCCAGGCCTTTCCGGACGCCTCAATCCAATGACCTCGGACTCCATTGATGTTCTCTACGAATTTCCCAAGGGGGTGGATCCTGAAACGCACGGACGGATGCTTGCCATTGGGCAAACTGTAGGCTCCTTCCATCCGGACCAGGTGGTCCGGTTCACCCGATGGATGGGCGTCCTTGAAGAGATTTCGACCTCCGACGACGGCCGAGGTCGGGCCCGGGTCAGATTTCCCGCCGGAAATGTGTCTGGAGACCTCGGATCGCTTCTTGTCATGATTTTAGGAAAATATTCCCTTGCCGGTCCGGTCCGGATCCTTTCCCTGGAACTCCCAAAGACCTACGGGACCCGCGGGCGCTTCGGAATGGAGGGGCTTCGCGCCTTGACCGGAGTCCGGAATCGGCCCCTTTTCATGGGAATTTTCAAACCATCTCTCGGACTCGCGCCTTCCGATTTCGCCGAGATCTTGCGAGAGGTCGGGATGGCAGGTCTTGACCTGATCAAGGATGATGAGATCCTTCCCGACACGGAGACCTCCACCGCTCTTTCACGCCTTCTGGCCTGTCGTCCTGTTCTCGATGAAATTCGGGGCGCCACCGGTCGGGAGATGCTCTATGCCGTCACTCTCTCCGGGCGGGCCGATCAATTGATTGATCAAGCCAGGCGCTTGCGGGACGCCGGCGCCAATGCCTACCTTCTTTCTCCTGTCGCCTATGGGTTCTCCGTCATGGAAGCCCTCGCCTCCCATCCGGACACGGATCTTCCGATATTTGCCCATCCTGCCATGGCCGGAGCCTTGGGGGGCTCACCCGACTACGGGTTTGATTACCGTGTTCTCCTGGGATCCCTGATGGTGCATGGAGGAGCGGATGCGGTGCTTTATCCCACCGCCGCCGGAAGCCTTCCCATTTCTGCGGAGGTGGAGCGGGGACTCAAGGAATTGCTGGTCCGGGAAGGCCTGGCCCCTGTTCCGTCGGCCGGACTCCATCCGGGAGCCCTTCCCCGCTTCCTTGCCCGGGGGGAACGCCACGTCATATTAAACGCTGGCACTGGCCTGATGGATCATCCTCATGGGCCGGGCGCAGGCGTCCATGCTTTCTTCGAAGCCTACAGGCGGTACGAAAACGGCGAACCGATGGACCTCCACTCCGTTCCGGACGGCCCGCTTCGACAGGCGATCCTCAAGTGGGGACCATGAACACCATCGTCTTTTCCGATTTCGACGGAACGATTACCGAACAGGAGACCTTCTCCCTTCTCATGCAAGAATTTGCCCCCGACGCCTCCCGGGCCATCATCCCGAAACTCCTCTCGGGGGAAATCCCCCTCCGGGACGGGGTCCCGGCCATTCTCGAAACGATTTCCAGCGACCGTTTCGCCGACATGCAGGAACGGATGCGCCTGGCCCCTCTTCGTCCCGGATTTCCGGAGTTTCTGGATCTCCTGGACCGCTACAAAGTCCCCTTGATCGTCCTCTCCGGAAGCCTCGAGGATCTTGTCCTGGCACGTCTCGCCCCGTTTCGAACCCGCGTCTTCCGCGTGATCGCCGCCCAAGCCGACACGTCAGGTCCGTTTCTCCAAATCTCCTCGGATTCGGCGGGAGAGGACGAACTTGTTTACAAGCCGGGGATTCTAAAGGAGTACCCGGAGGCCCGCAAGATCGCCATCGGGGACTCGGTCACAGACCTCGCCATGGCCCGGATGGCCGACCAGGTGTTTGCGCGCAGCATCCTTGCCGACCGGTTGTCGAAAGAAGGCCGTCCTTTCACGAAATTCGACACTTTTTTCGATATATCGAGAAACATCGAAATCATTTTAAAGAGCGGAGGAAGAGATGCTTGAGCCCCTCCCGAGCCGACAGATCAGAGGACTCGCCCGCACGTTTTACAGACGAGGATGGATGGAGGGAACAGCCGGGAATCTCTCGATCAGGCAGGGAGACACATTGTACATCACGGCAAGCGGACGGCCCAAGGGAACGCTCTCCCGGGAGGACATCCTGACCATTCCTCTGAATGGAGCCCCACCCGTCTCCTCCGGAGGCCGGTCTCCCTCCGCCGAAACCTCCATCCATCAGGCCATCTATCGCCTCGCCCCGGACACCGCGGCAGTTCTCCATATTCATACCATCGAATCCGCCTTGGTTTCGGAGCGCCTTGGCCCGGACCTCCCGCTCCCTCCCCTCGAAGTGTTAAAAGGGCTCGGGATCCCCGATCCCTGCGTTCCGACATCCATCCCCATCTTCGAAAACGATCTCACCGTGTCTGACATCGCAAAAAAGATCACCAGCCGTCTTTCCGGTCCTCCTTCTCCTGTTCCCGTCCTCTTGATTCGGCATCACGGGACAACGGCCTGGGGAAAATCCCTTGAGGAGGCCGTCAGACACCTTGAACTTGCGGAGTACTGCTTTCGCTTCATCCTGGGTCGCGAACGCCTCCCTTAGAGGGCTTGGCTGTTTTTCAGGATATTTAAAATTTCCAGATTTATGAGACAATAGAAAATGCGTTTTTGTCTCCCTCGACCGCTTTTTCGAGGGACCGCCCCTTGTCAGATCGACTATTCATCCCGGAGCATGGATTGGACGAGATCTCTTCCAACCAGCATGAGGACGATCTTTTCAGGAACGATCCTCCCTTTCGAATAATTGTGGAGAGCGCCGATTTCGGCGTGGGGGTGGTGAACCGGGACGCAAAGTATATTTTCTCCAATCGGAAATGGGCGGACATGACCGGATATTCGATCGACGAACTCTATTCGATCGGGATTTACGGCCTCACCCTTCCCGAGGATCTCGAAAGAACCCGGTCTCTCGCACGCGATCTTTTTGCGGGGATTGTTCCCTCCTATACCATTGAAAAACGCATCAGAAGAAAAGACGGATCAACCTTTTGGGGCCGTATTGTCGCGACCCCCATCCTCGACGACACCGGTACCGTCATCGCGATTAACGGTCTGATCGCGGATATCTCGACCTTAAAAAATGCCCTCGACCAAATCGAACTCGATGTCGCGCTGCACCGTCTCTCGGCGAGGATCAACACCCTCCTGTTGAATTCCGAGGATACCTTCTCCCTCCTGGAACGTTTTTCCCACGAAATGGTGACCGACTCTCCCTTTCTTCATTGCGCCATTTCGGTGGCCTCCGACGACCCGCGGTGTATCGCCTCCTCCTTGGATGCGGGGCCATTCATCTCTCAGAAGCAGCTCCATGTCCTCCTTGATGAGATCCGGAAGACCAGATCCCCTTCTTTGTCCTCCATGGAAGTGGCTGACGGCACCTCCCTTCAGATCGCCGCAGTTCCCGTCACGCGGATGGACCATTTTTGGGGGACGCTCCTCCTCTCGTTGAGAGATTCCACCCTTCTTGGTCCTTCCGCACTCTCCCGGATCGATATCTTCACCCAGGCCCTTTCCGGGGTGCTCGAATCCCGGAGCCTCATGGGCATCAATGATGCCCTCTACCGGATCAGCCGCCTCATCGGGAGCCGCCCTCTCCCGCATAGACTTTTTGATGAAACCTGCCAGATCCTTTTGGAGTGCGGGAGCTTTTTGGATGCGGCCGTTCTTCTGTACGATCCTTTGACAAAATCGCTGATACCCGAAGTGATCCGAGGGAGTATCGAGCAGGTCGGAAGAGTGCCTAAACAAATACGATTTCAGCTTCTTCCCGATCATCCGGACGGACATATCAGCCTTGTGCAGGCCTTCGTGACTGGAAAACCGGTCATCGACCTGGACTTTTCTGAAAATATCGGGAAGTCTGGATTCCGGAAATTGAACCGATGGTCAAAACGGTACCGGTGGAAGTCGGGGGCGAGTTTTCCTCTTTTTGGAACCAGACCCGACAGTCCGGATTCTTTCCCCTCTCCGAACGGTCCCGTGGTGGGAGTCCTGACCGTCACCTCGGGGGAGTCCGGAGTGTTTCACGATCGGCTTGTGGCCCTCCTGGATGAGGCCTCGCGCAATTTGAATCTGGCCCTGTCGCTTCACAAAGAAGACGAAGCCCTCCGGGAATCCCAAGAAAAGCTTTCAAAGATCACAGAACTCTATGCCGCGTTAAACAGGATCAACCACCTGGTCAACCAGAGCCCCGAGGAACAGTTTCTCCTGGATGAAACCTGCCGGATCATCAATGAGATCGGAATGCTCTACCTTGTCCGTATCCTGATGGTGGACAAGGAGGGCGGGCTCATACGTCCTGTGGCAGTGCATGCCAGAAATGAATCGATGGTGTCCTATTTTCGAGATCTCTCCTACCAGACCGATTCGGAAACCTCCTGGAAAATGCGGAATCTGAGCCTTCAGGCCTGCCTGTCGAAAAATCGTCCCTTCATCCATCACAACTTGGTTAAGGAATTGGAGGCCATGGGGCTCGAAACCCTTTCGGTAAAGGCCATGGAATTTGCCCTTTGGTCCCAAGGGTCCTTTCCCATCTGCCGGGGGGGAGAACCGCGCTTCATCATGTCGGTGTTCGCAGACCGCATCGGATTTTTCGACGGGGACCTGGTATCCCTTCTGGAAAAGATCTCCGTGACGATTTCTCATGCGTTGGACAACATTGACCGCGATCGGGAAAAACAGCAGTCCAATGAATTCATCCGGAATTCGGAGGAAAAATACCGCCTCCTGATGGAAGAGGCGGGAGACGGCATCCTGATCGTCGATGCCGATTCGGGGACCGTCATCGATGCCAATCGGCAGGCATCGCTCCTCTTTGAACTCGACAGAAGAGATCTGATCGGAAGATCGAGGGAATCGCTCCTTCCGGAATCCACTCGAAGCCGCCTCAGGTCACAGGCTCCCCTCTTCCCCTCCTCCCCCAAAGAGAAAGGGCCCCCTCTCTCTCCTTCTCCTTCCAGATTCAAGCTGCAAATCGAGGGGGATTCCTTCCGCCAAGTGGAGATCATCGAATCTAAGATCAATTGGCGCACCAAGCCGCTTTTGCAGATCCGGCTCCGGGACGTGACCGACCTCCATGTCTATGAGAATGAGTTGAGGCAGCTCGCCCAGATTGACGCGCTCACCGGACTTATGAACCGGAGTGCCCTCTGGAGTGAAATGTCCCAATTCATCGATAACCATCGTCCTGGAGAGCGCCATGCCCTTTTTTATGTCGACCTCGATAACTTCAAATCCATCAACGATACTTACGGACATGAAACCGGAGACCGTCTTCTGGTGACGATCGGCCAGAGAATCCGGGCGGCGGTCCGTGAAAATGACTTTGTCGCACGGATTGGAGGCGACGAATTCCTGATCTTTGCTCCCGTCGCAATTTCCCGCTCCCATTGCGAAAGGATCGCCCGCCGGATTCTCACGTCCCTTCAAGATCCCTTCGAAATCTACGGGGAGACCTTTTCCATTTCAGCAAGCTTCGGAATCAGCCTGTTCCCGGACCATGCCACCGTCATCGACGAGCTTATCCGAAAGGCCGATTCTGCCATGTATCGCTCAAAGCGGGCGGGCCCCAACCGATTCACCTTTCACGAACCTCTGCGGTCCTGAAATCTTTCGTCCCAAGGGCTTTTCTGCCAGCGCGGGGACAGGAAATTTCTCTTGCCCCCTCCCCTCTCCTTTGTTAGAATCTCACGATTACGGATCTCCTCTTCGGGCGGCGTAGCCAAGTGGTAAGGCAGAGGTCTGCAAAACCTTTATTCGGCGGTTCGATCCCGCCCGCCGCCTCCAAGATTTAAAGAATTTTTCAGTCCTTCAAATACAATTTGTTCATCCCTCGTATAATTTTTCCAGCCTAAAACGACGTTCCGAATATTGGAATTCGGGAGGAAAAATGGCCGGTGGAGTTTACAAGAGGGGCAAGGCTTGGCAAGCGGTCATCCGCTCTTGTGGCCACGAGACAATCTGCAACACATTTGACACGGAAAAAGAAGCCAGCTCCTGGTACTACAAAACAAAATCCGAAATGAAAGCCGGAACCTTCGTATCTCGCAAGGAAGCCGATAGCACCACCCTACTCGAAGACATTGACCGTTATGAGCGGGAAATCCTCCACGAGAAAAAATACAAAACAGGACGGTTAT
>DAHVAL010000008.1 GCA_027314645.1 Nitrospirota bacterium | reverse complement strand
GGCATTGCACTGCTCGTGATCCTGGCAGTTCTGGTGGGCGTCCTTTTCTGGCTTCACCAAAACATGGACAGCCTTGTGAAAAGCGCCATCGAAAAATATGGAAGCCAAATGACCGGGACGAAGGTGCAGGTGGCTTCGGTCGTCATCCGGGCGGCCCAGGGAACGGGGATCGTGCGCGGCCTCGTTGTGGGCAACCCGTCCGGGTTCAAGACGCCCTACGCCTTGAAAGTCGGCGAGATCGAAATCGCCCTCGATGTCTCCTCTATTGTAAAACCTGTCATCCGCATCAACAAAATTTCTGTTTCCTCCCCGGATGTCATTTACGAGAAAGCCAATGGCACGACAAACTTCGACGCCATTCAGAAACATATCGCAGAAAATGCTGGTTCCTCCGGCGGGAATTCGGGCGGAGGCGGAAGCGGGAAGAAACTGATCGTCAGGACATTTTCCATCACCGGTGCGAAGGCGCAGGCGAGCGCCGGATTCATGAACGGAAGGACGGTTTCGGTGAATCTCCCCGATATTTTCCTGAACAATATCGGAACGCGGCAAGGCGGAGTGTCCCCGGGGGAACTGGGCCAGAAAGTGGGAGAAGCGCTGAAAGCGAAACTCGAAGCGGCAGTGAGCTTCGATCGGCTGGCGCAGTCCATGGGGAATACCTTTAACAAGGCCCGAAACACCATTCAGGGCTTGTTCGGAAAATGAGGAGGGGACGTCATCGCCAGATAGAGAAGGGCTCGGCCCAGGATCACTCGTGATCGAGTGTGACGATCCGTGTCTGCCCTTCCTTTAGAACGATAAATGTGCCGGGGGCCACGGATAATTTTTTCAAGGCCGCCGACAGTTCGATCTCTGGCTGGTCGATCTTCTCATCCGAGAGCTGGAAAGTTCCAAAATGGATGCCGATCGTTTCCCGGGACTTTAGGTCCCGGTGAGCCAGGACGCTCTCTTCTGGATTCATGTGCACCGCCTTCATGAACCATCTAGGCTCATAGCTTCCGATCGGAAGGAATGACAGGTCCATGGGGCCGAACCGATGCTCGATGGCTTGATAGTACGGCGAATACCCTGAATCTCCTCCAAAGTAGATCTTCCTGCCGTGAACATTCATCACATAGCTTCCCCAGAGACTTTTATCGAACCCAAAGAGGCTTCTTCCTGAAAAATGCCGGGTCGGGGCGAAGGTGATTTCCAGGTGTCGGAGGACCTTGACGGAGTCCCACCAGTCCATTTCGTGAACATGATGAGCCCCAAGGCTTTGAATCAGGGACTTGTCCCCGAGGGGAACGAAAATGATCGGCTGAAACCGCGCGATCAGCTTTTTGAGGGTTTCGGCATCTAGGTGATCGTAATGATTGTGGCTGATGAGGACGATGTCGATTTTGGGAAGCTGGTCGAAAGGGAAGCCGGGTTTTCTCACGCGCTTTGGGCCGATGAAGGAAATGGGACCTACCCGTTCGCTCCACACCGGATCGGTCAAAATGGTATATCCGTTGAACTGAAGGAGGACCGTCGCGTGGTTGACGAAGGTGACGGCCACTTCCCCGTCAGAACGGGGAGCGCTCAGATTGAGGGCCGGTTCATTGTCCACCGTGTCGGGCCAGACCTTCTTATCCCGGGTGACGAGGAACGTGATCAGGTCATAAAATCGGTGATCCTTGGGATCGTTCGGATTGAAGAACCTCTTTCCGTCATAATGGTCGGAAAGCGGGTAGGACGGCTCTCTCGCGCAGGCTGACGTCATCAGGACCACTCCCAGACAGAAGACTGCAGAAAGGAGAATCGATGCGGCTTCAAAGCGATGCTTCTGATTCATATTCTGCATTCTCCTATGCTTTTTTTAAAGGGACATTTGTCTAAGGGAGCCGTGAGGGGATCCGAAATCAAACAGGCCGTCGTCATGACACCCATTCTCCAGGATGAGCGAACCGGCTGCGGCATCGCCGCGGTCATGTTCGGAGATCCCGGCAAGCTCAATCCTTCGGATCGGAATGTCCTGCGGCAGATGTTTACCGATTCCCGCGTCCGGTCGGCCCAGCATGACTGGGAAAGCGTGGCGCGACAGAAAACGTGAAGACCCCGGTGGAGGAGCTGTCCCGCAATAGTCCTGAATTTGAAAAAATCTGGAAGGAAAACGAAGGTCTTCCCCATGGAGGCGGAACAAAACAATGTCGCCATCCAGCCGTGGGAAACATTTCGATGGAATATTCGACCCTCTCCGTCGACGGCCGTCCCGATCTCACCTTGGTGATTTACAATCCCGACACCTCGAAAGATACGGACAAAATCAGGACCCTGCTGCAATCTACCTGAATTTCGAGATCGTTTCCGACAAAGTTCGGAGTAGATTGTGTCCTCTTGGGACTCGGTTGCGCCGTCTTTTCGTGCGGCTTATGCGTCCTCCCGGGAAGGCGGGATCCTCTTTCCGCTCCAGACCCTGGCTCCCTCCGGTGGTTTGGAGAAATGTTAAAATATGGGAATCACCCTTTACCGGGAGGTCCTCATGAAATTTCTGGCTGTCCACCCCAGTTCCCTCATGTACACGAAAATCTACCTGCGTCTGGAACCCCTGGGCCTCGAACTCCTGGCCCAGGCAGCCCGTCGCTACGGGCACGAAGTCCGACTGATCGATCTTCAGGTTGAAACCCACAAGGACTTCGTGAAGTTCCTCGACGAATGGAAGCCCGAGGCGGTGGGATTCTCCCTGAACTACCTGGCCAACGTTCCCGAAGTCATCGACTTGGCAAAACTTACGAAAGGGCGTCTTCCCGGCGCGTTTGTCTTTGTGGGGGGCCATAGCGCGTCCTTTATCGCCCGGGAAATCCTCCACCACGGGCAGGGGGCCATTGACTGCGTCCTCAAGGGAGAGGGAGAAGCCTCCATCGGAGATCTTCTTCTTGCCGCGGAACATGATAGAGCGGCGATTCGGAAGGTGCCGGGAGTGGTTTCACAAGACGGGGACGGTCCACCGCCCGTGTTTGTCGAAAGTCTTGATGACATAAGCCCGGCCAGGGATTTGCTGCGTCACCGGAGGAAATACTTTATCGGCACCTTGGATCCTTGTGCTTCTATCGAATTTGCAAGGGGCTGTCCCTGGGATTGCGCATTCTGCAGCGCCTGGACCTTTTACGGACGAAGCTACCGCACTGTCAGTCCCGACAAGGCCGCCGAAGACCTGTCGACCATAAAGGAACCCGGAATCTTCATCGTCGACGACGTGGCCTTCATCCAGGAAAAATTCGGGTTTGAAATCGGGGAGGCGATTCTGAAAAAGGGAATAAAGAAGGAATATTACCTCGAGACACGCGGAGACGTGCTTTTAAGAAACAAGGACGTGTTCCGTTTCTGGAAGGCCCTTGGAATGAAATACATGTTCATGGGAATCGAGGCGATCGACGAAGAAGGGCTGAAACTTCACCGAAAGCGGGTCTCGCTGGGAAAGAACTTCGAGGCCCTCGAATTTGCGAGAAAGCTCGGGATCACGGTCGCCATCAACCTGATCGCGGATCCTTCCTGGGATAGAAAACGGTTCGAAATCATCCGGGAATGGTGTCTTGAAATTCCGGAAGTCGTGAATATCAGCGTCAATACCCCGTATCCCGGCACGGAGAGCTGGCTCACGGAGACACGGCCCTTCGTGACCCGCGACTACCGGCTCTTCGATATTCAGCACGCCGTGCTTCCGACGGCCCTTCCGATTTCTGAGTTTTATGAGGAACTGGTAAAGACCCAGCAGGTCCTGAATATGAAGCACCTGGGCTTTCAGGCGCTCAAGGGGACCGCAGCGATCGTTGCAAAGCACCTTCTTAAGGGACAGACGAACTTCCTCCGGATGCTCTGGAAGTTCAACAGCGTCTACGATCCGAAGCTCCAATTGTCCGACCATCGCCAGCCGGTCCGATACGAGATGTCCCTCCCCTCTTCCCGGACAGAAAACTTCCGGACGGAGGTCCTTTACATTCACCAAGGCCAGGGTCGAAAGGGGCGAAACATCGACGACTCGACCGAGCAGTTCGTGAACGAAAGCCTGACGGGTCCTTAAAAGTTCCTTTTTAGGCAATCCGTGGGATATTTCCGTCTGTAAGGGTCCGGAGGGGGGATCACGTCTTCAATTTTCCCGGAATTTTTCAGAGCCTAGGGGGGAAACCAAAAGGGTCTTTCGCAGGAAAGATTTAAAAACTTCTCCCTCCCAGTCCGATCATGATTTTCAGAAAAGGTCCCTCAAACGGCCCGAAGCGTTTCTGTCTCTATGTGGGGGAGGGTTCCGATTTTTTTCTTTTTTCTATAAATCCAAACCATTGACTTATGAGAATATGGTGGTAATCTTTGAACGATCACGTCTTTAGATCAATAAATTTAAATGGGACCTCAGAATCCATCGGATTCTTTTAATATTCCACTGCGAGCCCCGTCCTCTGGTGGTTTCCCCCTAACGCAAATCAACGGTGGGGTTGAGACGGTGGAGCCATGGGTTCCGACCCTTATAAGAAAGAAGGTCCAATGACTGGTACGAGATCTTGATGATCCCGGAACCTCAATACCTGATCTGAGCCCATGGAACCCCTCCAGAATAGGTTTGAGCATCAATTTATCCTCCATGCGATGGGAGACGCCATCATCTCCGTGGATCTCAACCGACAGATCCTTTGGGTGAACCCCGCGTTCACCCACCTTTTCGGTTATGACCCTGAAGAGGTGTGCCATCGGTCGGTGGAATTCGTCTACGCAAATCCCGGCGACTTCAAAATGCAGGGAAAGTTGAGGTACAACCGCTACGTTCCATCGGACCCCCGCCCCTACGAAATGATTTATCGCCGAAAAGACCAAACCACCTTCTGGGGAGAGGCCCGCGGGGCCGTTGTTTTCAACGAACATGGGGACCGGATCGGATTCACGGTCGCCGTCCGCGACATCACGCGGAGAAAACAACTGATCCAGGATCTCCACCTGGAAAAAGAGCAATGGTTCGTGACCTTGCAATCCATCGGAGATGCCGTGATCACCACCGATGGGGAGGCACTGGTCCGATACATCAATCCCATTGCGGAGGAACTGACGGGCTGGGCATCCGGGGATGCCATTGGACAACCGATCGACTCAGTCTTTCATATCTTCAACGAATACACCCGGGCCCCGGGGGAGAACCCCGTGAAACTGGCGCTCAGTCAGGGAATGGTCGTGGGCCTCTCCAATCACACAATCCTTTTAAGCCGCCAAGGACAGGAACTCTCGATCGAGAATTCGGCGGCTCCCATCAGGGATAATGAAGGCAAGATCCAGGGGTGCGTCATGGTGTTTCGCGACGTGACCCAGAAAATAAAGATGGCGCAACGGATCTCCTGGCAGGCCAACTACGATGCCCTGACGGGTCTTCCGAACCGCCACCTTTTCCAGGACCGCCTGCAACAGGCCCTTTCCCGGGCCCATCGATCCGGGCACCTGGTCGCACTTTTATATTTGGACGTGGACCACTTCAAGAAGGTGAACGACCGGTTGGGACACCCATTTGGCGATCGGGTCTTGGTCGAACTGGGCCAGAGGTTTAGGGATGTCCTCCGGGAGACGGACACGGTGTGCCGTTTGGGAGGGGACGAGTATGGGGTGATTTTGGAAGATCTTTTGAACCGGACCGAGGCCCTGGTCCTCGGGGAACGGCTCATGCGGGAGGCGGCGTTTCCCTTCCATATCGACGATTCCCGGGCTGACCTGACGGTAAGCGTCGGAGTTGCCCTTTATCCCCAGGATGGGACCGACACCGCGGCCCTGGTGAAAAACGCCGACATTGCCCTTTTCCAAGTCAAGAAGGACGGCCGAAACAACCTTCAGTTTTTCTCGGAAGAAATGAACCGGATCGTCCAGATGAAGTTTGAGATTGAACACGAACTCCGGGAAACCCTGGACAACCACGGGTTCTTCCTTCTGTACCAACCGGTTTATGACCTCCGGAACTCCCAGATGGTCGGCGTGGAAGCCCTTCTCCGATACCGGTATCAGGATCACCTCCGTCCCCCGGATGAATTCATCCCCGTGGCAGAGGAATCGGGATTGATCGTTCCCGTCGGCCAATGGGTTCTGGAGACCGCGGTTCGAAAGATCTGGTCCTGGCTGGACCGGGGACTTCCATTGCGGCGGATGGCGGTCAATGTGTCGGTCCGACAGATCCACTCCGATTCGTTCATCGGGCTTGTGGAAACCCTGCTCCGGGATCATCGCTTCGATCCGTCCATTCTCGAGCTCGAACTCACGGAAGGAACCCTTCTGTTCCGGGACCGTCACACCCTTGACACCCTCAAGAAACTTCGGGATCTGGGGGTGAGAATCTCGGTCGACGACTTCGGGACGGGGTACTCCTGCTTAAATTATCTCCGTCACTTCCCTATCAACACCGTAAAGATCGACCGCTCGTTTTTTACCAGTCTTTTCACCAACCATTACGACCAGGGGATCGTCAAGGCGATCCTCGCCCTTTCCAAAGCCCTGTCCCTTGAGGTCGTAGCCGAGGGGATCGAGCGGGAGGACCAGGCCAAATTTCTCTTGGAAAACGGATGTCCCCTGGCCCAGGGGTACCTTTTTAGCGAGCCGGTCGTTCCCGAAAAGATTGAATCCCTCCTGTCCGAAACGCCTAAGATTCCCAAGAAGAAAGATTCCTGAGGATAAGCGCCTCCCTTGTCACCCATTCCGCCCAGGTCTGTCCTTGCCTTGAATACGCACCCTGATCAGGTTTAAAGAGGGAGAACGCCCGAGAGGACGCCCTCCATTTGAAAGAGGGGTCAGGACGCGTGGAGCGCCGCCTCGGCGGTATCCCTGCCGAAGCGGCGGGTCCCGCCGAGAAGGACTAATGAATACCAGAATTTCCCGCGCTGAAGCTTCCCTGAAAGTCCCTCCCTCAGGGCAGAGGGCAGGGTTGATCGAATCGGTCATCTTGAGCTTACCTCCGAGTATCGACTTACTTATAGAAAGTAAGCGCATTACAATAAGGCTGCCAATTGAAGCCCTTTCAACCCAGCAAACCGAGGGAGAAAACAATGATTGTCGTCACTGGAGCCAATGGACAATTGGGAAAACTTGTGATCAAGGACTTGCTCGCGCGATCCCCCGGGCAGAAGATCGTGGCCATGGTCCGATCCCCTGAAAAGGCGTCCGACCTCGCCTCCTTGGGAGTCGAGATCCGGATGGGCAATTATGACCGCCCCGAAACGCTGGAGCCGGCGATGCGGGGGGCAAAAAAGGTACTCTTGATCTCGAGCAGCGCAATCGGACACCGGCTTCCCCAGCACCGAGCGGCGATCGAGGCGGCAACGCGTGCGGGGGTTGGGGCCCTTGTCTACACGAGCCTTCTTCATGCCGATCGCTCTCCTCTCAACCTCGCGGAAGAACATTTCGCAACGGAGACGCTCATTCGGGACTCCGGGATTCCCTACATTTTCCTGAGAAACGGCTGGTATGTCGAAAATTACGGCGGGTTCATCCCCTCGGCTTTAGAACACGGTGCTCTCATCGGATGCGCGGGGAACGGTAGGATTTCCTGGGCCGCAAGGGCGGACTACGCCGCGGCAGCCGCAGTCGTCCTGACACGGGAATCCCCATTGAATGTGATCCATGAGCTGGCGGGAGACACCGGCCATACCCTTTCCGAATTCGCCGAGGAACTTTCGCGCCAATCGGGCAAACAGGTTCGCTACGTGAACATGGAAAAGAAGGCCTACATCGCCGCGCTTCTTGGGGCAGGGCTTCCGAAACCGCTCGCCGACCTTCTCGGGGATTCGGACGCCGGAGCCGCCGGAGGAGGGCTCTTCGATGAAGGGAGGGAGCTCAGCCGGTTGATCGGTCGACCCACGGTCTCCCTGAAAGCGGCTGTTTCCGCCTTGCTAGGAACGTAGACCGCTTCTTTGAGGCGCCGGGGATAGGGCGGAGGCAGGAGAGGAGCCACCCCGGTTCCGGCCTGATTGCCCCCCGGAGCTGGACCGAATCGTTGATCCGAAAGACCCTGACCGGGCTCCCTTCCGAGGAAATCCTCCTCTCCTCCAAATCTTTCCGGGCTCCCCCGACGCTTGGCAAATGATTCTCATTCGTCTGCGCGAGGGAGAGAGGGGCGTGAGTCCCCTCATTTGTGGCAGAGGCGAAAGGGGATCCTCAATTTATGCCGGTCTTCCGTTCCCTGTTCCCGGAACCGGTTCCGGGTCCCGTTGGCGAGGGTGCGGAATATCAGGATTCGACAATCAAGCCTAGGGAGAGAGCACCATGAGCGTGAGGGTGTATGGTTGCGGCCATGTGGCGATCGAAGTGGATGACCTCGATAGGGCGGTGGCCTTTTATGAGGACGTTTTTGGCCTTGAACGCCTGCGGGAGGGGGAGGGAGATGCGTTTTTCAAGCTGGGAGAACATCAATTTCTCGCGGTGTTCCTGGTCCCCAAGGTCCATCCGGACCGGATGAAGCATTTTTCCCTTATCGTCCGGGACGAAGCCCAGCTCCAACAGGTGCGTGAGAAGGTCACAAGGAAGTACGGACTTACACTGGAACCCCGGTTCCGATGCGACTTCCGGGATCCCTTCGGAAATCGTATCCAGGTGGTCGATCTTCACGATGAATCGATGGTGTGGCTCCTTCCCTACCGGGAGGTCCAGGACGCTGGAATTGTGTTTTCGGAGAGTCCTTCCAAGAAAAAATGAGGCTCAAGTGACAAGGAGTTAAGTTTTTACCACATCTTCCTCTGCCCGGCGTCGTCATCAAAGAAGAAATTGAGCAGGCAAAGGGCTCCCACGAGAGCGCCAAGTGAACGGAACCTTTGGATCAAGACGGCTTGGACGTCCGACGGAGGCCGGCCTATCTGAGAGGACTTTTCCTAAAGAGGAGGTCCAGGCCGGTGTGCACCGCATTATGGGCGGCCACGGCCAGGGCCTTGCGATCCTTGCCTTCTGGATCAACGTGGGGGGAGACATAGACGCGGACGATCACCCGGGGTTCTTTGATGGTGCGCAGGAAGGAACGGAGAAGGGTGTCCTCTCCGGCATAGGCCACAGAGGTCAGTTGGCGGCCGTCCGGGGATTCGTACCGGATCGAAACCGGGAGGGCGGGACGGCCCGTTTCGGTACAGAGGGCGAAAACTCCTGTCTTGAATGGAAGAAGGCCGTTTCCATTCGTGGTCGTCCCTTCGGGGAAGACGGTCAGGGGAATTTTCTGGTATAACGACCGGCGGGAGGCGTCCAGGGTTTCCCGAAAGGAGGAGAGGCGAGACCGGTCGAGGAAGATCGTTCCGACTTCATGGGCTATCGGACCCACCACCGGCCACCTTCGAATTTCTTCCTTGGCGATGAAGCAGGTCGAAAAAAGGCTTCGAATCACCATGATGTCGAGCCAGGAAATATGGTTCGCGACAATCAAAAAGGCGCTGGATGTCGGGACCATCCCTTCGATGTGGACCTCGATGCCCAAAATGCCTAGAAAGGTCTCAAACCATCGGGAAAGGTGGTCCTTGGTGGAGGGGTCGGGAGCCTTGGGAAGCAGGAATATGTGGCGGGTGTGGGCAAGCAACCGGATCAGGCGGGCGGCTCGGATGAATACGGGTGTTGATTGGTCAGAGGCGGGAAAGGCGAAGGGGCTGTCTGTCACGGTCAGGGCCTTCCTTTCTCCGATCGGCCGGAAGGGTGAAGATTGGGGTCCCGCCGCTCCAGTCCATTCAAAAGGAAGGGGGCGGGTTGGCTCAATACTCCAGCGTCACTCCGGTTTCCGCGCCGAAATACGTGGTCAGGGAGGAAGGTTCAAAAAACTGCTTGGACCCTCCTGTCAGGGTGTTGGTGGATTGGGAAAAGGCCCAATAGCTGTAGTTCCCCGACAGATAAAGGCCGAAGTGCGGCGTGAAGAGGTACCGGACTCCGACCAGACCGTGCACGTCCCACGCCGATCCCAGATTAAAGGTTCCTGCGGGGATGGTCTGGCCCGCCGATGGTGTCACCGACATCGAGGGGCCGAGACCCGTCCGGTATCCCCCTTCTTCGTAAAAGCTCCACGGGGTCCCCGAAAGAGGGTTCTGGTTGTAGAAGGTGACTCCCAGGTAAGGGATTTGGTAGTTTTCCTCGTATCCCCCCGACTGGGCCGGGGTCATCCAGATCTGTTGATGATATCCGTAGGACACCCAGAGTCCGAGCCAGTCCTCTGGCGTATTGAGCACCAGGAGGCCCAGATGAGCCGCACTCTGGAAGACCGTCTCAGCCATGTTGATCTTGACCGGGGTTCCCGTAAAGATTTCGGCGCCGGTGTATTGTCCGGAAAACGACCCCATGTAGCTGATGTCGGCCCCAAGAATGACCGGCCCCCAATAGGAGATGGTTCGCAGGTGCCCTCCGAGAAGCGCGGCATTGTCCATATCTCCGGCGGATTCGCGATAGTACCAGTCTTGGATTCCGACTCCGAGATCGAGTTCGGAGGGCACGTACGCCGGGTTGTCGGAAATGAGGGCGGGGGTGGCGGCAAACACACCGGACGGGGACCCGAGGAGAAGGAGAAGGCCAAAAAGAAATGCGGTCCTTCTGGTCCCTAGGGGACGTTGGCGTCCTTCGGCGGCCCGGAAAAGAAAATCACCCATCTGCATCCCTTTCGGACCAATTTTTCCCCTCGAGAATCTCGCGGAGGGTGCGAACCAGGATGGTGCATTCCTCATCGGTTCCCACGGTGATGCGCAGGAACTCAGAAATTCGGGGGTGGTCGAAGTGACGGACAAGTATCCCTCGCCTCCGGAGCTCGGCCATAATCTCCTTCGCGGGCCGATCCGGCTGTCTTGCAAATAGAAAGTTTGCAGATGAGGGGAGGACTTCGAATCCCATCGTCCTTAACTCTCCGGAAAGGGTCTCCCGGCTTTTGATGATCCGGGCCCGGACCCCTTCGAAATAGTCGCGATCCAAGAGTGCGGCAGCTCCTCCCGCAATTGCGAGCCGGTCGAGGGGATAGCTGTTGAAGCTGTTCCGCACCCGCTCTAAAGCGCTGATCAGATCGGGATGCCCCACGGCGAATCCAGCCCGGAGGCCAGCCAGGGCCCGGGACTTCGAGAGAGTCTGAACCACGAGCAGATTTTGGTGTGTGGCGGTAAGAGGAATCGCGGAGGTTCCGCCGAAGTCCACATAGGCTTCGTCGACCACCAGGACCGCGTTCTCACTCGCAAGCCGGTTGGCGAGGTGGTCGATCTCGGAAACCGGGAGAATGCGTCCGGTTGGGGCGTTGGGATTGGGGAAGATCACCCCGCCACAGGGACCCCGATAGTCCGCGGTCCGGATCTGGAACTCTTCCGTCAGCGGGACGGTTCGGAAATCGATCCCGTAGAGGGCGCAATAGACCGGATAGAAGCTGTAGGTTACGTCGGGGAAGAGGACCGGCCGGCCCTTTTTAAAAAGGGCGCAGAAGGCATGGGCCAGGACTTCGTCGGAGCCGTTTCCGGCGAAGACCGACGGAACAGAAACTCCATAGTAGTCCGCCACCGCGGATTTGAAGAGGGTGGCCTCGGGGTCGGGATAGAGCCGCAGAGATCCTTGCACCTCCCCGGCCAGCGCCTCAAGGACCCGCGGAGAAGGAGGGTAGGGATTTTCGTTGGTATTGAGCTTGACGAAACGCCCTGGACCAGGCTGTTCGCCTGGAACGTAGGGGGTCAGGGTCCGCGCGGTCGGGCTCCAGTATCGCTGCCGGTATGACTGATCGTCCAAGATTTCGGCTCCAAGATCCGGTGGAGGATGTTTTACTCACTTCCGAGAAATCCCTTCAGTATTATATTTTCCGGATCATTTTTCAAGGGGATTTGACCTACGTCACAAATGACGGTAAACTTCGTCCAAGACGCCTATTGTCATGTGGAGAAATTCCTTAATATTGTTTTTATTGCCGTCTTTTTCTTTTGAAAAGGTAATATTCGCCATGTCTTATAGTCATAACGATTGCGGGTCTGGCCAATAGGAGTCGTGAATGGCCTTGGACGAGCGAACGTTTACAATTCAAGAGACCGCGATGCGACTGTTTGATCAATATGCGATAGATGCCCACGATTTAAATCCAACCCTGTTCCTTGGCCGGCTCCCCGGACGGGGAGCCGGAAAGGATTTAACGCTTTCGGGACGTCGGGCCGCCACCTTCTCTCTCTCTCCTCCTCATCTCTGGGTCGACCATAAGATTGAGGATGTGTTCGTGGGACATTTAAAGACAGTTGCGCGGGGCATTCGCCCGGAGAAAAACATGTTCGGTGGCCACTCCTTGGGGAACGACCGCAAGAGGGTCCATCTTGGACCCTCTCCCGACCCTCTCGCGAACACCTTGATCAACGGGTGTGACCGCGTCTTTTCGCACGATGAAGAGACCGCCGGAGCGTTTCCCGATTTCTGCGAAGGAAAAGGCCTGTGATCCGGAAGATCCGCCCCTTCTTGATCCCCCTCCAGCCGATTCTTATCGAGGGAGAGACAGGTTCAGGCGAGGTGGTCTTCCCTCGGCGATCTCCCTGGAGGGCTTAAGAACATTGACGTCTGCGTTTACTCGGCCAATAATGGCAGCGCTGGAAACATTCAAGACGGACTGGCCGCCGGTCCCTTCGATCCTTTCCACTTGGCCTTGACCGGAAATCCCAGCTGCCTTAATCAATTCACTACCTTCACGTATATTCCCATTAAATTCCAGACGATCGAGGGGTCCTTCGAGCTTGAAGAGGGAGAGGACTTTCGGACGCCCCTGAACCGGGAAAGTCTTGTCTTTTTCATATCCGCCCTTCTCTTCGGATATTCCGAAAGGACCAGAAGACGTACTTCCATGGGGGGTGGGTGGAGGGCATTAAATGGGGCCAAAACCGGAGTCCGGCACTCTGGGTGTGACGGAGGTGCGGGTCCGGTCTTTCGAATCGGCTTCGTTGGACCCTGGGAGATTTCAGGAATTCTCCCGGAACGATGGACGGGTTCCGAAAAGATGATTCCTTGGGCTATTTCCATTGAGACGATACTTCTCCCAAAGATTTGTTCTTCCTTGAGATTGGAGTGATGGACGGTCGAAGTGGGTCTTCTTTTAAGGGTGCGATTCCCTGAAGAATCCGTCTGCTGACCAAAATTATTTTTGAGGGCGACGGACCGTTTGGGCGGGTGGGAGGTGTGGGCTTCCCATTTCGCCCCGTATTTCCAGGATGTAATGACGGGCGGGTCCCAGGAGACATTCATGGAACGGTACTTGAGGTTAGGACATGATATGGGGGCCCCCCAAGGAGTGGGTCCTCCAGGAGGAATGTGTGGCAATAACCCACGACAGGAAGATGGGGGACAAGGCCATCTTGGCCGGAAGCTTGCTGATCATCGGAAGCCTTCTGCTTTTCGCCTTCTTCATCAAACTCGGATTCGACGAAGGGAAAATTTTGAGCCGAGAGATCAAACTCGGCCAGTCCCTCGAGGTCCTGCGCGATTCACGGGAGGTGCTTGATCGTCTTTACGCGGATGCCGGACCCTCAAACTCCACGGGACCGGGTGTTCGCGAGAAGGCGGTGAGGTTCAGAAGGCAGTTGTCGGCCCTGTTCCAGGATCCAATTGCGTGGACTGGTTTGGAACCTGAGGATCAGTCCTATTTCCGCGGCCTTGCGCAAAGGCTCGACACCGGGGTCCTGACCCTCGAGCCTTCCCTCTACCGGGAAGGGGTGAACATTCTCCAACACCGGACGAGAATCCTGGAAGGCCGCATTCGTGATGGCCGACAAGATTACGACCTCGCCGAAAATTTCCGGATCGGGATTGGGGCTTTGACCTTTTTCTTGGCCTCCGGAGGCATCCTGGGAATGATGTTGGCTGTTCGGCGGGTCCGAAAGGTTTCCGCGCGGGTCACGGACGTTTTGAACGGGGCCGGAGTTCCCCTTTTTCTGAAGGACCGGAAGGGGCGTTGGGTCTGGGCCAACAGGGTGGGGCTCCGTCTCTTCGGATTCGACCGCAAGCCTTCCTCCCTGTGGCGTGAAAAGGACTTCAGTACCACACCCGTCCTTCGAGAAGACGAGACGCTTGAGCGGTTTCAGAAAAACGATGAGGAAGCGTTCAAGCGAGGCGACTTCACGCGCAATATGGAAGTGTTCTCCCGTCAGGGAGGTTCTCCCCGCCACTTCGACTTCGTTCGGATTCCCTTAGCCGACGAGGAGGGGGTTCCCATTGGACTTCTGGTCACCGGCCAGGAGGTCTCGATGCAGATTATCAGGAGCCTTCATCTCGCTCTTTCCCGGATCAACGAGCTGATTACCCGCGTTCCCGACCCAGAAACCCTTTTTGGAGAAATCTCCCGAATTGTCATGGAGTTCGGTCGGGTACAGGCCTGCCTGATCGGAGAGATCGATCCCGAGACCCGAAACCTTACCTGGGTCGAAGTCCGAGGGATTTCGTTGGAGGCGGCTGCGCCCCTCAAGTTCTCGAGCGACCCTTTTATGCCGGAGGGGTCTGGCTTCGTTGGATCGGTCCTCCGGTCGGGGCGCTATCTCACCGCCCGCCTTCACCGCAACGAATACCCCTTGTATAAAAAGCCGGGAGAGGAGAACCACAACTCCTTCATTAACGTCGGTGCCTTCCCGATTTATCGGGGCGAACGGATCATCGGGCTTCTTCTCGTCCATGACCCCTTGGCCGGCGGTTTTGACGCCGAAATGACCGATTTCCTTATCCAGGTTTCCCGGAATCTTTCCTTCGGCCTCGACAACTGGGACCGGGACCACCGCAAGAAATCCGAGGAAGAGAAGATCGTCTTCATGGCCTTCCACGATCCCCTCACCGCGCTGCCGAATCGCCGCCTCTTTCTGGACCGTATCAACCAGGCTCGGGAGCGGTCCCTTCGGGGAATTGAGCACTTTGCTGTCGGTGTCCTGGACCTGGACGGGTTCAAGGCGGTCAACGATTGTTGGGGCCATCAAATGGGCGACAAGCTTCTTGTAGAAGTCTCCGGCCGCCTCAAACGTACCCTCAGGGGAGCCGACACCCTGGCCCGCCTGGGCGGAGATGAGTTCGGGTTCGTCTTTGCCGATCTTGCTTCCTCCTCCCTCGAGCAGATTACCCGGAGAATCCTCGAAATCTTTTCGCAACCCTTCGAAGTGGGGGGCCGCTCCCTCGTGGTGGGGGGAAGCCTGGGTCTCACGCTTTGCCCTCCCGACGATGGAGATGCCAATACGCTGATCGCTCATGCCGACAAAGCCATGTACCAGGTGAAGTCCTCCACCAAGAACTCCTGGAAAGTCTATGCCCCGCTTTAAATCCCATTCCTCCGTTCTGATCTTGCCCGAGTCTTTCCGTTCCTGAATCGCTCTTCTTCTTGCCCGTTCTAATCCAGGATCTGATCTGCCGACAACGTGAGCGTGGAATTCGTTCCGATTCTCCTTCCTAACGGCGCCCCAAGATAATCGGCTTCCTCGCACCGGGAAATACCTCTTTGCGGCGGGGGGGTGAAACATGACGTCCGAATAATTTCAGCGAGTCCGATCACTGAGAGGAACAGGACTCCGACAGGAGGATGTGGCTTTATGGGAAGCTGGAATCCGTCTCTTGTGTAAGGGTCTCCGGGAGCGAGCCCGCACCCTTTAAGACCCATCCCCGGACATTTCGCTCGAACCCCTGCTTTTCGTAGTAACTGTCGGCGTTGGGTGCCGCGAAGAGGACGATCATGCATTCAGGCGTGAGCCATTTTTGCGTTTCGAGGATGAGCCGGCGGCCGATTCCCTGCCGTTGATAGGCCTGGTCAACGGCCAAGTCGGCGAGATAGGCGACATAGGAGAAATCCGTGAGGGTTCGTGCGATCCCGACCAGGGTCTGTCCATCCCAGGCCGTCACGACGAGGGACGCATTTTTGATCATTTTCTCAAATATGTCGGGACGATCCACGGGCCTCCGCTCTCCCAGGGTCGATCGGCGATAGAGATCGATGACCTCATCCGATGGAAGATTTGCGTCTTTTTGATAACGGATCGGCATGACGAATCCTTTCGGCAGAACGTTGGTGCGTCGATCGGACATCCTGGGACCTTGGGTCTTGTGGAGGCCATGGGTTTATTCGGGGATGAAAAACGGCAGGGAGCGGTTCGTCTGAGACAGGATGGATTCGGCTTTTTTTGGAGTTCATTTCAGGAAGGGTTGATGGGACCGATCCTGGGAGGCAACCGTTCAACGCCAAGATCCATTGGGCCACACTCCTTCCGGGCAGGTTCTGCGCGCCCAAAAGGGTTTTATCGGCCATTGGAAAAGACCCGGACCCGTGCTTTTCCAGGCCGGATTTTTGAAAAGAACACACGCCGCTCCACCGTTCACATCCCCTTTTTATCCTGCGGGGTCGTTGGAGATTCCGGTACCCGATCAGGTATTGTCTCCGTCTAAAGCGCAAAAGGTCAAGTGGCTCAGAGGAGGCCAAAATCTCTCATCCGTTTGAGGGGAGCCTCCGCACTCCCGGCGGATTTCTCCAGGCTTTGTCTTGACGATCCTTTCCTTCGATTACCTTCGGCGAATGACATTGTTTTGAGAAGAAACAATCAGAGAATCCAGGCTCACTCTGTGAATTGGATCCTCCGAGAAGACTCCAGGGATGCCTGGTTTTGCATAAAATCAGTGTAACCATAGTTTGAAAAAAAACAATAAAATTTTTGAATCAAATATTGCATAAATTTTATTTTGTTGTAATATTAAATCGGATGATAATCCCTTCACAGGTATTATTTTTGGAATAGTAATAATTCATTTTTTGATAATGATTTCTCGAGATAAATAATAAATATTTATTTAAATTATAGAGGCTTAGATGGCATTGGATGTCTGTCCAAAACCCTCAATAATGATCATAGACGACCAATTCATCGGGCGAAAGGTTCTTCATGAGATCGTAAGATCCCTTGATCCGGGATACCAAATTCGGGTGTTCTCCGACCCGCTGGCAGCCTTGACTTTCGCCCAGAGTGCGGTCCCCGATCTTGTTCTTGTCGATTATAAAATGCCCGATATCAACGGAGTCGAATTCACCCGGAGGTTCCGATCCATCCCGGATTGTGCCGATGTTCCCTTGGTCATCGTCACGGTCGTCAAGGACCGGCAAGTCCGATACGAATCTTTGGAAGTCGGGGCGACGGATTTTCTGATGCGGCCCCTGGATATCTACGAAGTACGAAGCCGCTGCAAGAACCTTCTCCAGCTCAGGCAACTTTCCCAACTTGTCAAGGATCGATCGAAATTACTCGAACGGGAAGTGGGCCAGGCGACCCGAATCATCCGTGAACGGGAAAAGGAGACGCTCCTTCGGTTGGCCAAGGCTGGGGCCTACCATGACCGGGAAACCAGCAACCATTTGATACGGATGGCAAAGTATTCCAGGGAAATCGCTGAGGCTCTGGGCCTATCGGAAGATGAATGCGAGGCGATCGAATTGGCCGCGCCAATGCACGATATCGGCAAAATGGGAGTTCCGGACGAGATCCTTCGCAAAAAAGGGAAGTTCACTGCCCAGGAATACGAAATCATGAAGAACCATTCTTACATGGGATTCCAAATCCTTAGCGGAAGCAGCTCCCATTTTATCAATCTCGGGGCGGTCATCGCCCTCAATCACCAGGAGCGGTTTGACGGTTCGGGATACCCTTCTGGGATTCAGGGTGAAGAAATCCCCCTCCCGGCGCGGATTGTTGCCGTGGCGGATGTCTTCGATGCCCTGACGTCCGTCCGCCCCTACAAACCCGCTTGGCCGATCAGTCAGGCAGTGGAATACATCCGTGAACAGTCGGGGGTTCTGTTTGATCCCCTTTGCGTCGACGCATTCATGTCCCGCTTGAGCAAGATCCATGATTATAGGATCCAGTTGGGAGATTTGGACGGAGATGACGGTGATGAAACGGGAGCTTGAAGGGGGCATTCCTCCCGAAGCCCTCGGGAGAGGGTTCGTAGAGGTCTCCCCCCGGACAGCGGAGAAGGATTCCCCCTTTAAGGACATATTCCTTCGGGCCAAAGCATTTCCCCGCTTCCTGATGGATCGGCTCCGGAAACGCTCCGACAGCGAGCACGAACAGGCGATCATTCGCTTGGTCATCGCTTGCCTGGTGTTGGTCTACCTGTTTTTTGTCTCGGCCCGGAGTCCTCTGGATGGAGTGGGACTAGGGGGCGTTCCAATACAGGCAAAACTTCTTTTTGTCCTTTTCTCCCTCCTCGTCCTTGCGGACATTGTGATCCATCCGGCCTCCCGCCCCGTCCGGCGCATTGTGGGAGCCGCCGGGGACCTGGGAGCGATCTCCTATGTCTTGTCGATCAGCGGAAAGTCCGGCCTCCCCCTGACGGTCATTTACCTGTGGGTGATCATGGGGAATGGGTTCCGGTATGGTCCCCGGTACCTTTTCGGCGCGATGGGGATCGGTGTCATCGGTCTGTTCTACGTGTACGCCAAGGATCCTTTCTGGCAAACCTACCCGAATCTTTTCTGGAGCGAGCTTCTCGCGATCACGCTCCTTCCGCTTTACATGGTCGTCCTTCTCAAGAAAATGCAGAAGCTTATCGAGCAGTCCAATGAGGCCAGCCAGGCGAAATCCCGATTTCTGGCCAACATGAGCCATGAACTCCGGACACCCTTGAACGGGATCATCGGCATGAGCGATCTCCTTCTCGTGTCGGGGGCAAAACCTGTGGAAAGACCCGATCTGGCAACGATCCGGTCTTCGGCCCATGCTCTTCTAGGCATTGTGGAACATATTCTTGATTTTTCCAGGATCGAGGCTGGCAAGGTCGCGAGCGAATCGACCGAATTTGATTTCCAGATTTTTCTCATGGAAACCTTGGGGATGCTTGAGCCTCTGGCGCGAAAAAAACGGCTGGGATTCGCCACGTGGATCGATTCGTCGGTTCCTGGCGGATTGAAAGGCGATTTAGCACACCTTCGCCAGGTCCTGGTCAACATTGTCGGTAATGCCATCAAGTTCACCTCCGAGGGAAGGGTCGATGTGAAGGTCTCTTCCAAGAACGACACGGAGAGGAGGATCAGAATCCAGATTGATGTGACCGACACAGGAATCGGAATCCCGGAGGAGGTCCAGGACAGGGTCTTCGAAAGCTTTTCCCAAGGCGACGAATCAGTGACGAAACGTTTCGGCGGGACCGGTCTCGGTATGGCAATCGCGAAGAACCTGACGGAACTGATGGGAGGGAGGATCACCTTCGAAAGCCGGATCAATGTAGGGACCACCTTCCGGCTCGAAATTCCATTTGAGCGAGCCTCGGAGAAAGAGGACCTCGATTCCCAGGTGTCCGTCCGAAAGGTGCTTGTGGCGGCATCCCGTCCCACATCGGATCAACTTGCCATTCTTCTTCATGACATTGGAGTCGAGCCGGTATTCGCGGGACCCGGTACGAGGGAATGGGAGAAGGGATCGTGTGATGTGGTCATCGCCGAATGCGGTCTATCGAAAGAAATTCTGGAAGACTTGCCTGGAGGGAAGGATCCCAGCTGGACCCCTTCTGTGCGGCTTCTGATCGATTCCCATGGTGGGGGCTGCGAAAATCTCAAGACCCATTATTCGACGGGATATTCGGTGGTCTTCCGGTCGACTCCGGATCGAACGACCCTCCTCAAGGCTCTCCGCCTTATTCGGATTCCTTCGGGGGACCTCCGGGACCCTGCTTCAGGAGAGTCCTACCCGGGGTTTCCCTCAAGCGAGAGGGGGCTCTTCGTTCTGGTCGCGGAGGACAATTCCGTCAACCAACACGTGATCAAGGGTATTCTCGAATCCGGAGGACACCAGGTTCATTTGGTGGAAAATGGAGAACAAGCGCTTGATGTCCTTGAAGACGATCAATTAACCTTCGACCTCATGATCCTCGACATGCATATGCCGAAGATTGGTGGTCTCGAAGTCCTGAAGGCGTATCGTTTCATGGAACGGGAGAACCCGATTCCTTCAATCATTCTCACTGCCAACGCCACGATGCAGGCATTGACCGAGTCGGAAGAGGCCGGTGCCGGAATCTATCTGACGAAGCCCATCGAGGCGAAGCGGCTCCTCGCCTCAGTTGAAAAACTCACTCGAGCGGAGCCTGGCGATCCCGATGGGGGTCAAACCATGTCGAAACCACCATCTTCCAAGAATCAGATCGATGTCGACCTCTTGAAGCAACTGGAAGAGTTGACGCCCAACCCGAACTTCCTGAAAGACCTGATCGATCACTTTATGCGGGATGGGGAGGAGTTGCTCGATGAAATAGAGGATGCCGCTTACAAAGGGGATTTTCTGGGTTTTCAGGATTCGGTCCATGCTCTGAAAGGAAGCGCGGCCCAGGTTGGGGGAGTTCAACTGGTCCGTCTTTGCGGAGAAGCGGAAAAGCTGAAATCTTCCGAGATGGACACCTTCGGACCTATAAGCCTGGTGGCGAAGATTCGAAGGGCGTTTCTGGAGGCGACCCATCAACTGGAGAGATTTCCGAGAACAAGCCTCCGGAACGATTAGGCTTGAGACGATTCGGGTTAATCCTGGACGAAGGTCGAGGCGAGTTTGCCCACGTCCTTGAGTGGTTCCACAGGAAGTGAGGGGGATCTCTTAACCGATTGCCGGGAGACAAGCCGCTCCATCATCCTCAAGTCCCTCGGCTCGAGCCTTAACGCGGTGTCAACCCAGACCTTTGTGATCCGGAAAAGCTCCGAATAGGAGACCGGATTGACGAGATTTGCAGCCTTTCTGTAAGAGCGGTAGCCGTTTCGGAACTTGGTTTCCCTCTTGACGTATTCATAGACTGCCTTCTCCCCTTCCCCATCCTCGGCCAAAATATCGACAACCCCCAGATGGTGAAGTTCTTGCGCGGTATAGAGGTTTCCGCCGAGGATCATCCTGTCCGCCATCGCCCCCCCGATCTTCCGGGAAAGAAGGCTGTAGGCACCCATCCCAGGAAATAGGTTGAAAAGAATCTCCGGCAAGCCGAACTTGGCCGATTTTTCGGCGATCAGGACATCCGAGGCCAGGGCACATTCGAACCCCCCGCCGAGGGCATCGCCCTGCACAAGCCCGATAACGGTGATTTCCCTGTTGAAACGAACGATCTTGGCGTAAAGAGCGTCGATGCACTCCTTGGCATAATGGAACAGGGCGGTACGATTTTTGTTCCGGATCAGGTCCATGAACAGATACAGATCTCCTCCGTAGCTGTACACCCCGGGAACGCTTGAGGCAATCACCAGGTATTGGATATCCCGCTCAGTCTGAACCGACAAGTGATGAAAATAATCCTTGGATTCTGATAGGAGGGTGGGGGTCATGCACGGTCTTGGAAATCCGCGCATATAGCACCATTCCATGTGGTACACCGGGTCCTGGCGCACCGTGAGTTGGGTGTACCCGAATAGTGACCCGGAATTGGCGGGGCGATTGGAAAGAGGAAGTTCGTCGTTTTTCAAGGCTCGCCCCGTGGAGTAGGAGGATGTCTCTGTTCCTGATTCGATATTCCTGTAACGCCTTCTAAAGGAAGATTCATTAAAGATGATTCGAGCCTTTCCGGGGGCTCGTTCTCTTGAGGCTGATTTTCGACCGGCTCACGGAAATATGATAAGGATCCTCATATTAATGGGAAATCAAGAATGATTTAACGACTTTTCCAGGTCTTCTAAAACCACATCGGCAAAGGATCGGTTGGAGCGATCGTACCTTTTCCGGATCCTTATCATCCCTTTTGGGGAAGGGTGGGGAAGGCGCCTTCAAAGAATGAACACTTGCCATCCTGATCGCCTATAAGGAACGCCCCATCATTCCGGGTCGATCCAGGAACATTCCCCCGAAGGACAATTTTGCGTCGGGATGCTCCATGAGTTCAGAGAATACCATATATTTTCCCGATGTAAATCTTGGCCTTACGTGAGGTCCCCTAGAAAGAAAAAAGGGTGATGACAACATACCCCCAGAGGGTGTTTAAAAATGGGCAGTGGGAATTTTAATCAGGCTCTTTAAATTATCGAAACCAAAATATTTAATGCCCTCTTTCCCGGATGAGTTTGTGAGCAATTTTCTCAGGTCTTTCCACACGATCAGATTTTATTCATGGCCTCACCCTTGCTTTTTCCACTCAAAAGGTTAAACTGTAAAAGACCGAAATAAGACATGGCGGGAAAGGGTCCTCTCTATCCTGCCACCAATCATTGAAAGGGGACACAATGGGTGACATGCACTGGATGGTCTCTCTCCTGGTCGGCACTATCGTTCTGGCAGCCCTTCTTGCCGGAAACCAGATCAAAGAGCACTAGGGTTCAGGTTTAACCGGAATCCTCCTTATCCGTCGCGTCCATCTTCCGGGAAGGCATTCAAAGTCTCCCGGCATTCATCTTATCGTCCATTTTTAATCCTGGGGATGGGCGGCGTACGGAGGGGCTTGGTTTTGCCAGTATTCGGCGGAAGCCGGGGGCTGGCTTTTTTAATGCCCTGCCGCCTTCCACGATTCCCTTTTCCCTTCTGGTTCCCTTTTGGATAAATCGCCGATGACCCTGTCCCATTCGCTCCCCTCCTCTGATCCTCCCAGACTCCTGATCGTCTTCGAAGGGGTGGACGGCTCCGGAAAATCCACCCAGATCAATCGCCTCTCCGCCCGTCTTGATTCTATGGGCATCTTATCCCTTCCCACCCGGGAGCCCGGCGGAACCCCCCTTGGCCAAAAGCTCCGGGAGATCCTGCTCGCTCCCGAGATCGCCGTTCATCCGGAAGCCCAGCTTTTTCTCTTTCTGGCCGACCGGGTTCAGCATGCGGAGGAGGTCCTTCGCCCGGCCCTTGAAAAGGGAATGATTGTCCTTTCCGACAGGTTCGCGGATGCGACCACGGCCTATCAAGCCTTTGGGGCAGGCCTCTCGCGGGAACTCGTGGCGACCCTCAACAAGGTTGCATTGGGGGGGCTGTCTCCGGATCTCACCGTTCTTTTGGACCTTCCGGTTCCGGAACTCGAAGCGCGTTTGACCTCCCGCGACATCGGGAGGACCCGGTTCGAAACCCTTGGACGAGATTACTTCGAGCGGGTAAGGAGGGGCTACCTTGAGATTGCCCGGGTCCACGCCGACCGGACCTTCGTTTTAGACGCGACCTTCTCCCCGGATCGATTGGAATCCCTGATTTTCTCCGAGCTCGAACGCCGCTTTCCGGAAACCTTTGTCCGGTGAGTCCCACGAACTCCGATCCGACCCTCGGGGGTCTTTCGGTCCTTCGGGGCCATGACCGGACGGGATCGATGATCCTCCGGATCGTTCGGGAAGGCTTGACCTCCGGAGCCCTTCTCCTCTGGGGGCCGGAGGGGGTCGGAAAACGCACTGCGGGTCTGGCCATCTCCCGGGCCCTTCTCTGCTCGGGCCCTCCTGAGGACGCTCCCTGCGGAGATTGTCCCTCTTGCCGGACCTCCCTTGAACGCCACCCTGACTTCCGCTTTCTTGATCGCGGTGAGGCGGCTTCGATCGGCATCGAACCCGTCCGGGAGCTTCTTCGGGGAACCCTGGAAGCTCCTCTCCTCTCCCCGCTCCGGGCGGTGGTGATTGATGACGCCCACCTCCTGACCACCGAAGGGGCGAACAGTCTTCTGAAGACACTCGAGGAGCCTGCCCCCGGACTCCTGTTCTTCCTGGTGACCTCCGCCCCGGACCGCTTGCTTCCCACCCTAAGGTCCCGGCTTCTCTCCGTCCGGTTTCGTCCCCTTCCGGAGTCAGATCTGTCCCTCCTGGCCCGTGAGCTGTTCCCGGAGCATTCCCCGGAAGAACTTGCGAGTGTTCTTCCCATTTCTGGCGGATCGGTGTCCCGCTTGGCGCTTCTTTTAGATCCTGCCGACCGGGATGTCCGGGAACGAACGAAAGGGTTTCTCGGAGCCTTCGGGAGCGTGCCAGCAATCGACATGGCCGCCGTAACCGAAGGGTTTTCCTCCCTTTCGGACCGGGAGTCTTTCGATCGATTCCTTGACGAGCTTGAACGCCTCCTTCTGTCGGCGGAACGGTCCCTTTCGGGGGAGAAGCCCTTGCCCTCCTGGGAAGAGAGTGCTCTCCCGATCCGGTATGCCGAAGGAGCGGACGATTTTCGTAGAGCCCAGCTCCATGATAAGATAGGAGAAATGCGACGCATGGCGATCCACAATATCAACCGGGGGTTGGCTCTGGAACAGTTCTTTTGGCTGCTTGAGCATTCCTTCTTCCCCGGCCGCCGTTAGGCGGTTCTAGGTGCGTTCCGCGAAAGGCTGCCAATGAACAAGTCCCCCTCTCCCGTCGCCGTTCCAGAAACGGCGACGGTCTGGATATTGACGGCCCAGATCAAGCGTCTGGGCCCGAACCTCACTCTCTGGGCCCCCCGCCACGAGGACTCGGACGATCCTCCCTTCCGGCATCACGAAGAGGTCCTGGGAGAGAGCCGGATGGGCCCAGTGCCCATGACCTTAGTTGAGTCCCCCCGGATCGTTCCGGTCTCGTCCCTTCCCGCCCTCCCGGAATACCGATTTATCCGGAGGCTCTCGGAGGAAGATGCCCCTCGCCTCCGGAACCTGGCGGAGCGGGAGTCGGCCATGCTGGCCTTTGTCCGGGATCGGGCCACCGCCCGGAGCCTTCCCATGATTTTCGTGGAAGCGGTCGGGAATATGGCGGCGAATGATTTTCTTCTGTACTATACCGCCGACGGACGGATCGACTTCCGGGAGCTTCTGAAGGACATCCACGGCAGATACCGTGGACGGATCGAGCTTCGACAGATCAGCCCCCGTGAGCACACCTCCCTGCTCGACGGCATCGGCGCCTGTGGAAAGACGCTTTGTTGTTCTTCATTTCTCAAGTCCTTCCGGACCATTTCGACCCGAATGGCCCGAGAGGCTGAATCGGACCTCAACTCGCTCAGGTCGACCGGAATGTGCGGGCGCCTCAAGTGCTGTCTCTCCTTCGATGGAGCCGCCTCTTCAGAGGACGGGGAAGGAGGCGGCAGCTGCTGCTCAAAAAAATCCCGGAAGGAAGAATGGGTTCCGGTGACCTCCCCGTCTGACTCCCCCCCATCCAACCCCCCCGAGCCGGTCCGGAACCCCGACAACCGCTATCGAAAGGATCCTCGTTCCCGTGGCTGAACGCTCCCCCTGGTTCTACCTGACGACCCCGATCTACTATGTCAACGATGTTCCCCACATCGGGCACGCATACACCACCATCGCCGCGGATGTCCTGGCCCGGACCCATCGCCAGATGGAGGAGCCCGTCTTCTTTTTGACCGGAACCGACGAGCACGGACAGAAGGTGTGGCAGAGCGCGGAGAAGCATAGCCTGTCCCCCCAGCTGTATGTCGACCGGATCCTTCCCCGATTCAGGGACCTGTGGGTTCGGCTGGGGATCTCGAACGACGATTTCGTCCGGACCACCCAACCGCGCCATGTCAAGGGAGTGTCGGAGGTCCTGGCGCGCCTTCGGGAAAAGGGAGACCTGTATGAAGGGGCCTACGAGGGCTGGTACTGTCTTCCCGACGAACGATTCTGGACGGACAAGGATGTGGTGGACGGCCTTTGTCCGGAATGCCGAAGACCGGTCGAGCGCATCAGCGAAACCAACATTTTCTTTCGTATGAGCCGGTACCAAGAGTGGCTGATTTCCTGGTACGAATCCCATCCCGAGTCCATCCGCCCCGAATCGCGTTACAACGAGATCATGGGGTTTCTTAGGAAGCCTCTGGCCGACCTCTGCATCTCCCGGCCGAAAAGCCGGGTTCCCTGGGGGATTCCCATTCCTTTTGCCCCCGATTACGTTACCTACGTTTGGTTCGACGCTCTCCTGAACTATGTGACCGTTCCCTGGTCCCTGGGGGCGACCCCCGGGGAGGGGCTCGACCGTCTCTGGCCGGCCGTCCACATTATTGGCAAGGACATCCTGACCACCCATGCCGTTTACTGGCCGATCATCCTCGCGGCGCTGGATCTCCCACCGCCGCGCCTGATCTTTGCCCATGGCTGGTGGACGGTGGACGGGGAAAAGATGTCCAAGAGCCGGGGGAACGTGGTCGACCCCGGGGCCCTTCTCGACCTCTTCGGGACCGATCCCCTCCGCTTCTATCTTCTCCGGGAGGGCCAGTTTGGACATGATGTGGATTTTTCGCTCATTGGGCTGATCAACCGGATCAATCGGGATCTGGCGAACGACCTGGGCAACCTGTTGTCGCGGGTGGCCGCCATGGCCGACCGGTATTTCCCCGGGGAGGGCGTGTCCAGGCCAGAGACGCCGGGTTCGCCGGAGCTCAGGGAGGCGGCAAATACTCTGCTTCCGGAGGCCCTGGCCCGGACCCAGGCCCTTGAGTTCCACCGGGCGCTCCAGACCTTGTGGGAGTTCGTGGCCGAATTAAACCGCACCGTGGATCTTCGGGCCCCCTGGGTTCTGGCGAAGGATCCCGAGCGGCGGGGAGAACTGTCTGCGGTGCTCTACGATCTCCTGGAGGGTCTTCGCCTGACCGCGCTCTATCTCGCCCCCTTCCTCCCGGAAACCTCCGGAAAGATCCTCGAGGCCCTGGGGGTTCCCGCCGGAATCTCCATTCTCTCCTACCGGGAGCATGGGGTGTTTGGTCTGGAAAAGATCTACCGGGTCCAGGAGACCGGTTCTCTGTTCATCAAGCGCGACACCTTGGGAAATCCCCTGGGGGAAGAAGGGGAGGGGTCACGGAAAAAAACCCGGAGTGACAAAACCGCCACGGCGACCCCGGAGCCTGCGGCCTCCGGGAAGGAGCGCCCTTCCGAAACGGAGCAGGAGAAACCGAACAAGGCGTCGGAGGTTTCCGCTCCCGCTCCCCTGATCGATTATGCCGACTTCCAGAAGGTGCGCCTTGCGACCGGGATCGTCCGGGAGGCGGAACCCGTCCCCAAATCGAAGAAGCTCCTGAAGCTCTCCGTCGACGTGGGGGAACCCGTTCCCCGCACAGTGGTGGCCGGGATCGCCGGCTCCTATCGACCCGAGGATCTGGTGGGGAAGACGGTGGTAGTGGTCACGAACCTCGCGCCCGCGACCCTCATGGGGGTGACCTCCCAGGGGATGCTTCTTGCAGCTACGACCCAGGACGGCGTCGCCCTTCTCACCGTGGATGGGCCGGCCGCTCCCGGAAACGGGATCAAGTAAGGGGGGACGGTGACCGATCCTTCAATCGACCATCTTCCCTTTTTCGACACCCACGCGCACTTGAATCTTCTTCCGGAAGATCGTCCGGCTGAGGAGGCTTACCGGCGGGCGGTTTCCCTGGGAATGGCGGGCCTTGTGAACATCGGGACCCGGGTCGCCTCATCAAAGGAATCGATCGCCCTGGCCGAACGGCTTCCGAATGTCTGGGCGACGGTGGGAATTCATCCGTCCGAAGCCGCCGGGGTCGACGAAGAAGAGCTCAAAAGCCTGGATTTTCTTTCCCGCCACCCCCGGGTGGTGGGGATTGGCGAGACCGGACTTGATCGCGCCGATATTCCCGAAACCCCGCTTTCTGTCCAGGAGGCAGGGCTTCGCGCCCATGTTCGGCTCGCCCAGGAGCGGGACCTGCCCTTGATCCTTCATTGCCGGGATGCGTTCGAGCCCTTGTTCGCCGTCCTCGATTCGGAGAAGCTTCCGGAGCGTCGGGGGGTCTTCCACTGCTTCACGGGGTCCCGGGAAGAGGCCTTCGGGGCGCTCGACCGCGGGTTCTATCTGTCCTTCTCAGGGATCGTGACCTTCAAGAACGCCCAGAGTCTTCGCGATCTCCTTCCCCATCTCCCCACGGACCGGATTCTTCTCGAGACCGACTGCCCTTACCTCGCCCCCGTCCCTTACCGGGGGAAGACCAACGAGCCTGCCTTCCTCCCGGAGACCTTTCGGGTCGTGGCCCAAACCCTCGCTCAGGATCCGCCGGTCCTTTCGGAAAAGATCCTTGAGAACAGCCGGCGATTTTTCGGAATCGACGCTTAACTCCTCAATCCGGAAATTGGCCCTTTCAGGGAGGATTTCGTGGCCCGCATCCTGATTTTAGATGGGTACAACATCATCGGAGCCCGGGGCGGAATGCGGGCCGACCGGGAAATCCTGGAAAAGGAACGGCGGATTCTTGTCGGAGAGGTGTCCGAATGGGCGACAGGCCGGGACTTTTCCGAGATCCATCTGGTCTTTGACGGCTATCCCACCGACCGGGATCTTCTTTTGATCGGGGGCGGAGTCCTGCGGGTGGTCTTCTCCGAGGGGGCGCACAACGCGGATGCGGTGATCGTGGCCCTGGCCCGGAAATACCGGGAACGCGCCGCAGTGGTCACCTCCGATCGTGAAGTGCGAAGGGACGCCGCCTCTTTTGGGGCGGAGCCGGTGGGCGCGAAGGATTTCCTGGAGCGGTTGGACCGCCGCAGGGGCCGGACTTCTTCTCACGCCCCCAGGTCCGAAGCGGCCCTTGAAAAGGATGCCGAGGGGGAGGCTCCCCCTCCCACCTTCGGAAAAAAGCGCGGGAACCCCCATCGTCTCTCCCGGAAAGACCGGGCTCAGAAAAAACTGCTGGACAAGCTATGAGCGGTCTTTTTTCAGGGGAAATGCTCCCTTTCAGAGGCCGATTTCATGGAAAAAGAGGCCCCTTCGGCCCGATGCCTTCCCTCCTGATCCTTGATGCCTGAAATTTTCAGGGATTCCCGTGTGTCCCAGGGATTTCGTGTGACCCTAAAGATATGACCGAAGGAGGATCTTCGACCCACTCTCAAGCGGGAACAGAAGCGTGTCGATCGGGAAAGTGGTTGGGGCGGCGGAAAGACCTGATGAGAAGGGGGTCGAGTGAGCCAGTTCTTTGCATAAAATCACGCATTACGCGGCAGAATTCTGCGCTTTTGTTCAAGATTGATGCAGTTCGATAAAGATATTCGTGGCAATTTTAAACATATTAAGACATCTAAGGGGTGGGGTGAGTGAGGGGTTTCGAACCCCCAACCCCTGGAGCCACAGTCCAGTGCTCTGCCCTTGAGCTACACTCACCGTGAAGAGGAAATCGAATCAAGATCAGGTCCAAGAGATCATTTTAAAGCAGACACAAAGGAAAGACAAGCCGTGTTAGCCCTTTCGTCATCCCGCAGGAGGGTTGATCGTCCGGACCAGCAAGTATTGTCCGGCGCCCACGGTTACCCGTTGGGTCTCCGATCCCACCGGTCCAAAGCCGGTTCGCGTCCGAACCGAGAGGTCGTAGGTCCCGGGGGGAACATCAATCACCGCCGAATCGATCGTTGCGGGAAGGAGCCTCCAGCTCCGAAGATCCGCCTTGTCAGTCGCGACGGCGAAGATCCCACCACCGATCATCGTGAGGATATCGGCCCAGGCTCCCTGCTGTTGGGCCACCTCCTGCGCCGCGATCTGCTCCGCGGTCTTCAGAACCGAGCGAATCGCCTCTCTCAGAACCAAACGCTTCCGGTGGTCCGTAAAATTTGTTTTGCCGATGGCCATGAGATCCTCCGCCAGCTCCGAGGACGCGCTATAGCCCTTTGCGTTCGGTTTCCCCACCGGGGTGAGAGCGATCTCGTGTCCCAGAACTTCTGTCCCGCCTCCCGTAGCCTTCGGAAGGGCAAAGGAGACCATCGACAGGGTGTTGGCCAGGGGAAGCGGAAAGATGAACCGTTCCTCTTCGAGGTGAAAGATCTGCCCGTTGAGCCCCACGTAGAGAATGTGGGCCATTTTTCGGTAATCGTCCACTCCCAAGGGCGTGAGGGAAGGATAGACCTTCTTCCATCGGGCGAGTTCGTTCGTCCGGCCGGCCGCCTCGGCGGTGCGGAGAAGGGCGGGGCCCAGGAAGGAAGGGACACGGGTATGGTAGAGGAAGGCGTATTTTTCATAGGTCCGCTCCGCCTTCTGGTAGGAGAGGTAGGCCGACTGATAGTTTCCGGCTCCGGAGGCCGTCTCCGCCTCCTCGAAGAGTCCGGACAGAAATCGGGCGAAGGCGTCGTCGGTATAGTGATTGAGCTGGGACGGATTGTAGGCGATGTGGTGTTCGTCCAAGATCTGGCGCGCCGCTCCTTCGTACGCTCCGTATCGGCCGGGGGCGGACTGGGCCGCCTGGGAATACATCCGGTTGTAGGCGATGAGTTTTCTTCGGATTTTCCTCGATTCGACGAGGGCCCCGTTCCAGTCTCCTGTTGCGGCATAGTTCAAGGAGTTGAGGAGGTTGACCATCACGCGTTCGTAAGGGAGTCCCCGGTAGGGAAGGACGTAATCGTTCAGCTGATAAGAGAGAAGGATGTTCGTGAAGGACTTGGTAAAAAGGATCTCGCCCAGGCGGTTGGCCTGTCGGAACTCCGTCTCGGACCTTTGAAAGAAGCCCGCCGAATGGGTGGCCATTCCCATGTCCATGTAAAGAAGGAGGGCGTTCTTCGATCCATAGACATTTTTATCCTTCGCATTCTGAATCTCGGCAAGGGCTTTTTTGGAAGAGGCAGAAGAATCCATCCCGATCATGCCGCCGCGGGCCCGGGAGAGGTCGTTGAAATAGATCCGGTCCTGGACAAAGGAGGGGGCGCAACCCGCGAGAACGGTCGCGAGAATGGACGCTGCGACCGATCGGAAAGAAGATCGAAACCTGATCAAAGCGCGCTCCGGACAGGATGTTTTGGTCAGGAGGCCTCCGGGTTCCGAGGCCCCAAGGAAAACTGGAAGATCCTTCCGAAGGTTCGGCTAGAACCCCATGGAAGACTGGGTAGCGATTTTCTTGACCTGGTACTGGCTTCCCCACAAGATCTCGTTGGTGGTCAGGTCGATGGCCTTGAGATGGGTCTCGTAGTAGCGGACAGTCTTTCCTCCCCGTGAGGCGGTATAGGAGTTGATCGAACCGGTGATCAAGAAGTCGGCGCCGGTCAGTTGCCCGGGAGAATGAATGGTGGAGGTCCGGGCGTGCTTCATCTGGTATTCCCGTTCGGCTTCCGCCTGTCGGCGATGGGCTTCGGAGGCGGTGACGAAGACGACCTTTCCTGAATCGAGCAGGGCATCCTGGAAGTGGTTCAGAAAGAGGCGGGTGTTGATGTGTTGGTCGGACCGATTGACGATCTGGCCAAGCTCGACCACCGGAAGCCGTCCGTGCTGCTCCTTAAACTGGGAGAGCCAGGGGGTTTCGAGGACTTTGCGGATCATGGTCTTGGCCGTGAGGCGGGCATCGGTATCGGTCCAGCGGCTGGTGACGCCCCCGGAGGTGTCCACGCTCACCCGCTCGACACTGTAGCCTGAGCAGGCGGGTATCGATAAAAGGATCACTGCTCCGAAAATGATCCCCCAGGTCCTGTCCCCAGTCCTCATCGGCTCTCCCTTAAATATGGTGTCGGCGCCGTGCCCTCTTCGGGTCGTGGGTGCATGAGCCCGGAAAGGGAGACGACATATGGTTACGGGCGGATTATAATGAATCCACCCGAAAAAAAACAGGGGATTCCGATCCCCCGATTCCAAAACGAAGCGAGGTTTCCCCCATTTCCGGTCTCCTGATGATCCCTTCTCCCGTGGTCCATTCCCTCCCCTCCTTCGATCCCGCCTCCCTCCTGTGGCGGCTTCGCCAGGCTCACCCCGGCATGCCCCTCATCCACATCGACCGGGAAGGGTCCACCGGATGGAGCCATGTCCCGGTCCGCGTGAGCCGGGTCCTCGAAGACGGACCGTTAGGCCTTCTGCGCTATGGAGAGGACGGATCTCCCCGGGTCGGCTCCGAAGGAGGGTGGGACGACCCCTTCTCCCTCCTTTCGCAACCGCTTGCAAACCCTCTCGTGGGGAAAGGGACGGCTCAGACTCCGGACGGGCCCCCCTTTTCGGAGGGACTGGTGGTCCTCCTTCCCTTCGAGATGGCCGAACGCTGGGAGCCGTCCGGAGGTCCCTTCAGGGCTCCAATGGTTCCGGCGGTCGTGGCGGATTGCCCGGAGGTGGTCTCATGGCACGCTCCCACCCGCCGTCTCTATGTTCCACGGGACTTTGACCTGGGAATGCTTGAGCCGGTGTCCTTTACGGCCCTTCCTCCGGTCACCCTGGTCCCCTCCCTTGACTGCGTCGGATTCTCCCGGATGTTTCTTCCCATTCAAGACGGGCTCGAACGGGGAGATTATTTCCAGGTCAACATCGCCCTTCGCTTTTCGTCCGACCTTCCCGACGGGTTCGACCCGCTGGCCGCATACGCCCGTCTCCTCGGACGTTCGAGGGGGCGCTATGGAGGGTTTTTCTCCTTCGGGTCCCGCTTTCTCATTTCCCATTCTCCCGAACAGCTTCTGTCGATCGAGGGGGACCGGATCCGAACGCGCCCCATCGCCGGGACGGCGGCCGGGGTTCTCCCTCCCGGATCTTTGGAGCCGCTTCATAACGACTCCAAGCTCCTGGCCGAGCACATCATGATTGTTGATCTTCTTCGAAACGACATCGGCCGATGCGCTCTTCCCGGGTCGGTGACAGTGCCCTCCCTGCTTTCGATCGAGACCTACCCCCACCTTCGGCATCTGGTGTCGGAGGTGACGGGATTGGCGAATCCCCGTCTTTCCCGGGCCGATGTCATCCGGTCGCTCTTTCCGGGGGGATCGGTGACCGGGGCCCCTCGAATCCGCGTTCGAAAAGAGATCGGCCGACTGGAGGGGACTCCCCGAAACTACTACTGCGGGGCCCTGGGCTTCGTCTCGGGAGCGGGGAATACGGACATGGCCTTGCTCATACGAACCCTCGAAGGGACGGTGGCGGGATCGGGCAAAGGCTTGGTCTTCGGGGCCGGTGCCGGGATCGTAGCCGACTCCCGGATGGAGGAGGAATACGGGGAAATTTGCCTGAAGGCACGGGCCATGGGAGAAATACTGTCATGACGCGCCCTGTGGTATTGGTCGACGGGGTGGCGATCCCCCTCGACGCCCCGGCAATCGCCGCAAGCGACATGGGATTTCTCCATGGAGACACCCTGTTCACCACGATGGCCGTTCATGGAGGCCGCCCGGTTCTGTGGGAGGAACATGCGGACCGGATCGAACGAAGCGCCAGGGAATTCGGATACCCGGCTCTTCCCGGCCGGGACATCCTCTATCGTGAATGCGTGGAGGCGGTCCGTCTCCAGCCCTCTCCTCCGACCGGCCTCCGGCTCACTCTTTCCCGGGGACGGGCCGAACTTCCCGGGATCGACGGGGTGTCAAAGGCGACCATTCGCGTCATTCTGCCGCTGTTTCGTCCCGCGCTCTCTTTGGAGGCGATCACGTCCGGTGCCCGGGCAGAAACCTTCGTTCTTCCCTGGAATCCAGCGGCCGATCCAAGGTTTGCGCACAAAACCGGCAATCTTCTTTGGGTCAAGGGAATCCGGAAAATAAAGGTTCACCCCGATGCGGTGGAGCAGCTTCTTCTTTCACCAAAGGGCGACATTCTGGAAGGAACAGTCTCCTCCGTGTTTGCCGTGAACAGGGAGGGGACGCTCCTCACGGCCCCGCTCTCCCGCGGGATTCTCCCCGGAATTATGAGGAAGAAGGTTCTGGACTGGGCCCATGACACCGGCCGTGTCGTTCGGGAGGAGCCCCCCGGGATCTTGGAGGCGGACTCATATCGGGAGCTTTTTCTCACCTCCTCGACTCTCCCGATCCTTCCTCTCCGTACAATTACCCTTTCGTCGGGGATGCTCACCCTTCCCCAGGACTTTCCGGTCGCCATGGCGTTTTTGACCCATTATCGGCGCCATATCCTTTGACGGCGGGACCCCTTTTCCCGCGTGACCAAATGTCACAGCCCTCCGGGGCGGGGATCGATCGAATAAAAAAAGGCGCTCTTCTCAGGTGAGAAGAGCGCCGACAGGAAAAATAAGGAGGTACTCTAAGGGAGATTATTGTCTCAGCACTGACTCCAGCCGCAGCTCCCCCCTGTCTTTTCCGAACCCATGCACTTGAGGCAACCTTCGAGGAAGGCGACCTGACCGCCGCAAGAGGGGCACGCGACCTCGATGACCATGCCGTTCTCTCCCGTCAGCCCTTCACGGGACAAGATTGTCCCGATGGCCTTTGCGATGGCGTATGGATCGGACCCCAGCTTCCCGGCCTCCTCGTGGCTTTTGATGAATTGTCCCACGACCTCCTCGACGGGCGCTCCGAATTGAAGGGCCAGCGATCCCAGACGTCCAAACAGGATGGCCGATTCCCGTTCCCGGTGATCGGCGGCGGGGGTGACGAAGATTTCGATCGGCCGCTTCTCCTCGTCAAAGTAAAGATGGACGTAGGACTTTCCTGACTTTCCGGTAATCTTGACCCGCACGCCCCGGGTCACGTCGCCAGGGGAGCGGCGCTGGCCCCAGTTGGGAAGGGGACCCGCCCCTTCTTTCTTCTGGGTGGTGAGATTCAGGACTTGGTTGGAGCGGCTTCCGTCCCTGTAGACGGTGATGCCCTTGCAGCCGAGGGAATAGGCAAGCATATAGGCGTTTTCGACATCGCTGACCGAGGCCAGTTCCGGCATGTTGATGGTCTTGGAGACTGCGGCATCGATGGATTTCTGGAAGGCTGCCTGCATGCGCACGTGCCACTCGGGGGCGACATCATGGGCGGTGGCGAAGACCCGCTGCCATTTCTCCGGGACCTGCGACAGGCCGCGGCATGAGCCGTGGTTCTCGACGATCCGCGCCGGCAGCTCCTCCGACCAGAAGCCTTCCTTTCGGGCCACATGCTCGAACATCTCGAGGGTATAGGGGAGATGGGTTCCGTCCATGACATTCTTGTACCAGATGATGGAAAACTCCGGTTCGCATCCGGAGGAGGTGTCGGCAATCATGCTGATGGTGCCAGTGGGGGCGATTGTCAAAAGGTGGCTGTTCCGTTTCGGGGAGCCGATTCCCTCGAAGAAGGGGTAGGGGCCGTGAACCTTCGCCAGGTCGAGGGAGGTCTTTTCCGCTTCTTCCTGGATGAAAGCCATGATCTTCTCGGCCATCTCGAGCCCTTCCTCGGAATCGTAGGGGATTCCAAGAAGCATCAGGAGACGGGCGAAGCCCATGATTCCCAGTCCGATCCGTCGGGCCCCCTGGTTGATCTCCGACAATTCCTTGATCGGGAATCGGTTGGCGTCGACCACGTTGTCCAGAAATCGCACCCCCAGGTAGACCGACCGGGCCAGCTTCTCCCAGTCGATGACCGCTTCCCCGCGGCTGTCGACCTTCGTGTGGCGCTCCAGGTTGATCGATCCCAGGTTGCAGGATTCATAGGGGCCGAGGACCTGCTCTCCGCAAGGGTTGGTTGCTTCGTAGGTCCAGCGGGAAGGGGTGGGATTGTAGCGGTTGGCGGTGTCGATGAAGAATAGCCCCGGCTCGCCGTTGGCCCATGCATTTTTGGCGATCCGGTCGAACACCATCCGGGCTGGGATCGAGTCCACCACCTCATTGGAGTGGGGGGCGATGAGGTCGTAGTTCCGGTTTTCCTTCACCGCGGCCATGAATTCGTCGGTGATGGCGACCGAGATATTGAAATTGGTGACCTGGGTCTGGTCGAGCTTGCAGTCGATGAACTCGAGAATGTCGGGATGGTCGACCCGGAGGATTCCCATGTTCGCCCCACGACGGGTTCCGCCCTGACTGACGGCACCAGTCGAGGCGTTGAAGACCGTCATGAAGGAGACCGGGCCGGAGGCCTGCCCTCCGGTGGAGCGGACGACGGCCCCCTTCTGCCTGAGCCGGGAAAAGGAGAAGCCTGTCCCTCCACCGGTCTGGTGAATCAGGGCGGTGGCCTTGACGGTGTCGAAGATCTCGGGCATCGAGTCGCCCACCGGGAGGACGAAGCAGGCGGAGAGCTGGCCCAGTGGCCGCCCGGCGTTCATGAGCGTGGGCGAATTCGGAAGAAAGTCGAGGGAGGAGACGAAGCGATAGTATTCTTCAGCGAGAAATTCCCGTTCCGAAGGGTTGGTGTTGACGGCGGCGATGGCATTCGCAACCCTGCGGAACATGATTTCCGGAGTTTCGGTCACCTTTCCCTCGGCGTTCTTTCCGAGGTAGCGCTTTTCGAGGACCTTCAAGGCGTTTGCGGAGAGGGCGGTTTCAGTTCGGGGCTCCATGGCTCGGTCTCCTCGGCTACGGGGGGCAGACATCTTGAGGACGTCAATAAGTGTTGAATGAAATAGAGGAATCCTAGAAAAACCAATATATGTTGTATTGGTTCTTTCTATTAGCCACTACATATAGTGGTTTTGAATGGATTCGTATAGTAGTCTTCCCGAACGGCCCTGTCAAGGGGCAAAATCGATTTTTCGGGCACTCCGGAAGATTGACTTTATAAAAGATAAATTGGGAACCGATTTAAAGAAAATGTCCTTCCGTTCTCTTGACGGATTGAGGATCGGGGGTACAGTTTAGATATTAGGTTAATAAGTTACTATTTTAATAATATAATTGGAGAAACCCATGAAACGCTTTCTTGTGGTCGAAAGCCGGGACCTCACGGAATACACGAGCGGAACCACGCTTATGAGCCTCGTGGAGGGCCTCGGGAAAAGCGGGGACGAGGTCGTTCTCTTTCTTCTCGAAAACGGCGTGATCGCAGCCCGGAAGGGGGCGGACGCCGGACAAGGTCTTTCAAGGCTTTCGGATCGGGGGACCCGGATCTTTGCCGAGGACGTTTCCTGCCGCGCGCGGGGGATTGCCGCGCTTGCCGACGGGGTCCGAGAATCGTCGCTGGACTTCCTGGCGGACGCCATAGCCGGGGGATTCGACAATATTGTCTGGTATTGATCGGCGGTCTGCCGACCGGGGAGGGTGCCATGCATAATGATGAAATTTCCGAGTCCCAGGAATCATCCCAAAAACATGTCAGAAAGGTCGCCTTCATCCTGGCGACCGGGTCCTATCAGCGGGAAGCGCCGACCACGGTGTTGAGGCTTGCCGAAAAACTGCTCGAGCGGGGGATCGAGGTCAACGTCTGGGCGTTCGAAGAGGCGGTGACCCTGACCAACCGGGATCAGATCGAACACAACGAGCCCCCGTCCCTTCGGGAGGTCCTGGGGGACCGGCACGCGCCCATCGGACGGTTCATCGACCAGCTTCTTCGGGTCGGTCTCCACGGGACCAAGATGGACTGGGTCACCTGTATTCTTTGCGCCCAGGAAAGGGGCGTGGAACGCCACCAGATCGGGGGGGCGATCATCGGGACGTTGGGCGATCTCTGGAAGTTCGTGAAGGGGGCCGACCAGGTGATCGCGATTCCGGTATACCGCTGAAAGCTGCGGCCCGGCTCAAACGGAAAGGAGACTCCATGCCATCCAGAATCCTTGTCATCTTCGAAAAACCCATCTACCTGAGTTTTGAGCCGGTCGATCCCCACCTGTTCGCCACCGCCTTGGGGGTGGCCGACACCCCGGTCGGGATCACGGTTCTTTTGAAGGACTCCGCGGTCACTTACGCGGTGGCGGCTCAGGAGGTCTCGGCCCGGATCCTGGGCCAGGAAATCGTCGAAAAGGACACCTCTCCCGCCCGCCTCGTCTCCTTCATGCTCTCCCACGGGGCCGAGGTCCGGGCGGTCGGGGAGGATCTTGCGGCCCGGGGGATCGAAGCCTCCGACCTCGTCCCCGGAGTGCAGGTGGTTCCCCTGTCGGACACCGTGTCCGCCATCATGGAGAACGACGGTGTCATCGTGTGGTGAGGGCGGAGGGCCCCTCTCCCTCGACGTGACCTCCTACTTCAATCCCGTGGACTGCAGAAGCCTGGGGGTCCTCCGGACGACGCTGGCTCCGATGGGACCGGGAGAATGCCTCGAAGTCGTGTGCAACCGGTTCCAGTTTCGGGAAATTTCGGCCTGGACAAAAAAATTCCGTCACGAGATCCTGACCGCCGTCGATCACGGAGGACGGATCATCCTCTGCATCCAAAAGGGGGGAGGGACCGCGTGAAGCTGTCGATCATCGCAACCCGGGGAAGCCACACCGCCCTCGTGAACCTTCTCACGACCGTTCTGGCGGCCGCGGTATCGGAGATAGAGGTCCGCGTCCTTCTTCGGGAGGAGGCGGCCTACATGCTTACGCGTTCGAAGATCGCCCGCCCGGTCCTTTCCGGGATTTCTGCCGACGTACCGGGCTTATCCCGACGCCTCTCCGAGGCGGGGCTCGACGACCTTCACGCCCTCCTCCGGGAGGCTAAAAGGCAGGGAGACGTCCGGTTCATGGTCTGCTCCTCCTCCTTCGCCCTGTTCGGCCTCTCCCCCGAGGATCTTCTTCCGGAAATAGACGAAGTGAGAGGCCTCACATCCTTCCTTCTCGAGGAGATCTCGGACGCCGACACGGTCCTCTCCTTTTGAGGGGCCCCTCTCCAAGCCTTAAGCCTTCCGCCTCCCCTGGAAAAAATTTTTTCCCGTGCTACTCTTTGATTAGAGACGATTTTTGAGGGTTTTGCAGGATTCAATCGGGTCCGGGATCGGGAAGGGAGCACGGCATGGAAAGTGTCCGACCGGCGGCAGTCGCCGGGGCTTTCTATGAGGGAAGCAAGGAGGGTCTTGAGGCGAGGGTGACAGGTCTTCTTTCGGACGCTGTAGGTGAAGTTCAGCTTAGGAAAGGGCCTCCCCCAAAAGCCCTGATCGTTCCGCATGCAGGATATATCTATTCGGGCCCCATTGCTGCCAGCGCCTATGTCCTTCTCTCGAATTGTCGAGGGGTGATTCGGAAAGTCGTCCTCCTGGGACCCGCTCACCGTGTATTTCTTCGCGGGAGCGCCCTGCCGGAGGCCCGGGCCTTCCGGACGCCTTTAGGAGAGGTGCTGATCGATCGGGAGGGAATGGAACGTCTCGCCGGAATGCCCCAGGTGTCGATCAACGGGGAGGCCCATCGCCTGGAGCATTCGCTTGAGGTCCAGTTGCCGTTTCTTCAGGTGATTCTGGGGGATTTCACCCTGCTCCCCCTCGTGGTGGGCCAAGCCTTTCCAGAGGAGGTAGAGGAGGTCCTCGAGATGGTGGGGGGAGGGTCTGACACTCTGATTGTGGTGAGTTCGGACCTGTCGCACTACCTGAAAAGTTCGATGGCCCGGGAAATGGACGCCAGAACGGCAAAGGCGATCCTGAATCTCGAACCGGAAATCGTTCCTGAAGAGGCCTGCGGGGCCTTTCCCATAAACGGGCTCCTTCTTTTCGCCCGCAAATGGGGACTGAAGCCCTTCGAACTCGATCTTCGGAATTCGGGGGACACCGCGGGAACCCCCGATCAGGTGGTGGGTTATGGGGCGTTCGCTTTTTTCGAACCCAATCCCACCCCGGGACCGGAAAAGAGGGCTGATGAAGAGGTGAATGGATCCTATCTCGTCTCCCTGGCCCGCGAAGCGATCGGAGTCCACTTAGGGATGGGCCCCCTGTCGCGCCCGTCCGGGCATTCCTGGCTTGACCGGCCGGCGGCCACCTTCGTCACCTTGACGAAGAAAGGGGAGTTGCGCGGGTGTATCGGCTCCCTTGAGGCCTGGCGTCCCCTGTTGGAAGATTTGAGGGCCAACGCAGTCGCCGCCGCCATGCACGATCCCCGCTTTCCTCCGATTGTCCGGGGGGAGTTCGACCAGGTCAGGGTCGAAGTCTCCCTTCTCTCCCCTCCCGGTCTCCTCTCTCATGCGGGAGAGGGGGACCTTATCGATCAGCTTCGGCCGGGAGAGGACGGCCTGATCCTTTCACTGGGACGGGCGAGAAGCACCTTTCTTCCCCAGGTTTGGGAGCAGCTTCCCGACCCCGCGGAGTTCGTCCGCCATTTGAAGATCAAGGCGGGTCTTCCCGGAGATTTCTGGTCGGCAGGTCTTAGGTTCTGGAGGTACACGATCCGGAAATGGTCGGAGGTGCCGTGATGTTCGGGCCCAATGAAACCCGGTGGTGGCGGCTTCTTCCCGACGGAAGGGTCGCCTGCGATCTCTGTCCCCGCGATTGCCGCCTCCATGAAGGGCAGCGGGGGTTGTGTTTTGTCCGTCTCCGGGAAGGGGACCGGATGGTCTTAGACACCTGGGGCCGGTCCAGCGGGTTCTGCATTGATCCCATCGAAAAGAAGCCACTGTACCATTTCTATCCCGGATCCTCCGTCCTCTCCTTCGGAACGGCCGGCTGCAATCTCTCCTGCAAGTTCTGCCAGAATTGGGACATGTCCAAGTCCCGGGAAATGGATACCCTGATGGACCGGGCCCTTCCGGAAGAGCTGGCCCGGGCAGCAAAGAATTGGGGAGCCGAGAGCGTGGCCTTCACCTACAACGATCCCGTCATCTTTGCGGAATATGCCATCGATGTGGCCGAAGCGTGCCGTTCCCAAGGGGTCAGAACGGTGGCGGTGACCGCCGGTTACATCAACGAAATCCCCCGCCGGGAGTTCTTCTCCTGGATGGATGCGGCGAATGTGGATCTTAAATCCTTTTCCGAGGACTTCTATTATCGGGTGACCGGAGGCCACTTAAAGCCGGTGCTCGACACCCTGGTCTACCTGCGCTGCGAAACCTCTGTGTGGCTTGAGATCACGACGCTCCTGATCCCCGGCCACAACGACTCGGAGGAGGAGATCACCGCCCTCTGCCGATGGATTCAAAAGGAGCTGGGGCCCGACGTTCCCCTTCATTTCTCGGCGTTTCATCCCGACTACAAGATGTTGAATGTCCGGTCGACTCCCCCGGAAACCTTGCGAAAGGCCCGTCGCCGGGCGCTGTCAGAGGGGCTCAAGTATGTTTACACCGGCAATATTAAAGACGATGAAGGGGGCCGCACCACCTGCCCTTCCTGTGGCGAGATCCTGATCGAACGCGATGGATACAGGGTGTCGCGCTATGCCTTGGAAACGGGCGGCCGGTGTTCCCGGTGCCATGCCGCCATCCCCGGACATTTCGAGGATCCCGATCGCTTTTCCTCCTTCGGAAACAGGAGAATGCCCGTTCTCATTCATCCGGGGGAATGATCTCCCGCTCCCCTTCGGGCCAACACTTCCCGAACCTCTTCATCGCTCACCTGGGGAAATTCGTCGTAAAACTGGCTCACCGCCTGGAAGTTTTCCGGAGTGAGCAGGCAGATCACGCGATCGGCCAAAGGGCGAATCCGGTCTAACGTGCCGGGTGGAGCAACGGGCACGGCGGCAATCAGCCGTTCGGGCTTCCGTTTCCGGAGAAAGCGGAGGGCGGCTTCCATGGTGGCCCCCGTGGCTATCCCGTCATCCACGACAATCACCGTCCGTCCTGAAGGGTCGACGGGGGGGCAACCCTCCCCCCAAAGACGTCGTCGTTCCCGGATGACGGAGAGTTCCCGTTTCCGGGAGAATTCTGCCTCTTCCCGGCCGATTCCGAAGAGGGCCGCCTCTCGGGAGAGAAGCAGGTCTCCATTCTCGTCGACCGCCCCGATGGCGAACTCTGGATTTTCGGGGGCTCCGATTTTCCTGACCAGGACCACGTCGAGCTCTCCGCCCAGTTCCCGCGACACTATCTCTCCCATGGGAACCGCACCCCGCGGGATCGCCAGGATCAGCGGATTCGAAAGGCCCAGCCCCGATAAAACCTCAGCTAAGCGGCGCCCTGCCTCGTCCCGGTTCTTGAACGCTCTCATGGCTACACCAAAAGGACGCAGGAAAGCTTTTCCCGGAGATCCTTGGGAGAAAGCGCCGTATAGTCCCGGACCACGGTGGCGGCGATTTTCTCCTGGAGACGGGTGTCCAGGGCTTCCCGGATCTTTCCCATGAAGTCTGGAGGGGCAGCGAGAAGCAGCCGATCGAATTTTTTAGACGAAAGTCCGCTGGAGAGTTCCCGAACAATTTCTCTTGCGAACTTTTCCGTCTCGACTTCCCGCGGCGAGAGTCCCCATTCGGTGGTCGGGCGGGATCCCCGTCCTCCTGGAGTGGCGTTTCGGCCTCCGACGTCGGAGACGATGTCCAGGTTCTTCAACCGCCCTTCCGGATGTTCGAGCCGTCGTTCCAGTTCGAGATCTTGCCCCGTTCCCCGGCTTTTCCAAAGAAGGGCGGTCGTGGTGTTGGCAACCAGGATCCAGGTAGTGGTCATGGGACGCCTCCTTATGAATGATGGTCTTTCATCATAATCATCCCCCTATTGATTGTGCGCCATTTTCCCTTAAGAATCGAGTCCCTCCCTTTCTCAAGGAGGCGCCTTTTCATCAGGCCAAGATGCAGTTAAAATGAAAGGAATGGACAAGAGATGCAAGGACGGACTTTTATAAAAGGAGCATGATGCTCGACAGGAACCGCATTCTAAAAGACCCGGAGGGGGCTGAACGGGCCTTTCGCTCCAGGGGCCTTTCCGTGGATATGACCGCCCTTTTGGGGCTGGATGCAGAATGGTTCAGCGCCGTCCGGGAATGGGAGGCGCTCCGGGAAAAACGCAATTCCCTCTCCTCCGAGATCGGGCGAAAGAAGCGACAGAATGAGAATTCGGACGAGATCGAGTCTGAGGTTCGTCTGGTCAACCAAGCCATCACCCAGGCCGAGGACCGCAAAAGGACCCTGGAAGCCCGAAGGGAGGCGATGTGGCTTGAGTTTCCAAACCTCCCCCATGAGTCTGTTCCTGTGGGACGGGACGAATCGGAGAACCGGGAGGTGCGGCGGGTGGGGGGAGCTCCCTCCTTTGACTTTACCCCGAAGCCCCACTGGGAGATCGGCGCCGACCTTGGGATTCTGGACTTCGACCGGGCGGCGCGGATCTCGGGCGCCCGATTCTCGATCCTGTCGGGGGCGGGGGCAAGGCTTGAGCGTGCCCTGATTTCCTTCATGCTGGATATCCATACCAATAGGACTCCCGAAAAATCCGTCCCCTACCGGGAGCTTTCGGTTCCCTACCTCGTGCTTCCCGAGAGTCTGACCGCCACGGGCCAACTTCCCAAGTTTCGGGAGGAACTCTTTTATGTAGAGGCCGACGACCTGTACCTGATCCCCACCGCCGAAGTCCCTGTGACGAACTACCTTCGGGGGGAAATCGTCGACGAGTCGACCCTGCCGTTAAAGTTTTGCGCCTATACCTCGTGCTTTCGCCGGGAGGCTGGAGCGGCGGGTAAGGACACGCGGGGTCTTATCCGGCAGCATCAGTTCGACAAGGTGGAACTGGTTTGGTTCTCGGTTCCGGAGCGTTCCTGGGAGGCGCTTGAAACCCTGACCGAGGACGCCGCCGGAATTCTCAGGCGTCTCGGGCTTCCGTACCGTGTCATCGAGCTTTGCACGGGGGACTTGGGATTTTCGTCTGCCAAAACCTATGACATCGAGGTCTGGATGCCCTCCCAGGAGCGCTACCGCGAGATCTCCTCCTGTTCGAACTTTACCGACTTTCAGACCCGCAGGGGACAGATACGCTACCGGCGCTTGGAGGACAGAAAGGTCCAACTCCTCCATACACTGAATGGATCGGGGCTGGCGATCGGCCGCACCCTGGCGGCCATTCTCGAGAACTGTCAGACGGCGGAGGGAACGGTCCGAGTTCCGGAGGTTCTGGTTCCCTACATGGGCGGCGCCACGACACTGACGCGCGAAGGATAGACAGCCGTCCCTTTTATGAAGACATGGAAAAAGATGTGGAGAGTTTGGTGACCGACGCGAATGCCAAAGGCAAGGCCCTGTTTGTGGGGGCCGATATCTTTCTTGGGACGATGGTGGCCCAGGCTGCCCAGAAGGGGGGATTCTCCTGCCAGTCCGCCCTTCCTTCCAAGGTTTACGCCACGGTGGCCGAAGACCCTTCAATCCGGGCAATCGTGGCCGATTTGAAGGAGGCGAAGGAATTTCTCAAGGACATCGTGGACTCGGCATCGGTGGGAGGCCATCCGGTGCTGATCGCCATCACCTTCCACACTGATCTCGAGTCGAAGCGCCAGGCCCAGGAGGCCGGCTTCGAGTACATTCTCCACCGGTCCCAGATTTCCTCCCTTCTCCCCCAGATCCTGAGCGAAAAGAGGTTCTGATGGTGAGGTGTTCACGATGGTTTTCTTCTTTCTTCCGCTCCTTTTTTTGCTCCTGACCGGGGCGCAAGCTCTGGCGGGACCCCTTCCGGCCTGTCCCGGCCCCGAGGCCCTGTCCCTTCCCTCCCGTTTAGGCGATCCCCCCACCGAGACGAATCTTCGCGCACTTCTTCTTGCGGCGCGGACCGTCCGGGATCTTCCCGGCCGATCGGCCGAGGGAAAACTCTGGCTCAAGCGGGCAGGGAGAGAGGTGCGGACCCTTCTCTCCCTGCATCCGAACGATGCGACCCTGCACGCTCTTTCCGGGGAGCGATACCTGCTCCTCGTCCAGTACCGGGGATTTCCATCGGGGATGCCCGACGGCACAAAAGCCTCGGCGGAAAACGACCGGGCCCTTGCCCTTGATCCGAACAATGTCGAAGCCCATCTCTCCAAGGGGATAGAGTTGTATTTCAAACCCTGGTTCGTCGGTGGGTCGGTGTCGCGGGCCCTTAGCGAGTTCGAGCGTGCGAATGTGCTTAGGCCCGCGGATCCCCGGATTCTATCCTGGATCGGGCTCGCAAGACGGAAGCTCGGCCGTCCGGGAGGCCGGAAATACCTCGAGAACGCACTCCGTATTTGCCCCGCGAGCCCCCTCTACCTCTCTCGGGCCCAAACCTTCGACCCGAGGGCGGTGCATCCATGATCGAGTCGGGGGTGCGCCGGTATCTTCGGCGGGAGGAACGCGTCCGCCACAGGGATTATCCGGAGTGGGGAACCGGACGGGTGATCGAGACCCGGGAATCCTCCGTTCCCGGGGGGGCCTGTTTCGCGCTGGTCCTGTTCGATGATGGGCAGGAGCGGCTGTTCTTCAACGATCTCAACGATGCGCGATGCTGCTACTATATGGGCCTCATGCGCTGTCTGGTTGCCCTCTAGAATGGGCGAATATCGCTTTTCGGGTATGTTATAATTGGAACAAATGCCCCTGTTCAGGATTTCCAGGATCTTCTTCTAACGAAAGGATCACCCATTTCCGGATTGACCGGCAACCTCTCTGGGCTCAAGGCGAGCCACATCAAGACCCTCTCTCGTTTTCACGGAAGAAAAATTACTCCAGACCTCTGGATCACCCATGAAATCGCCCGCCAAATGGCCCTTCTAAGCCATGAGATCGGACGCCAGGTTGCGCTTCTCGTCACACGGGAAGGAACGGTCTCCCTGGTTGTGGTGGGAACCGCAAAAGAAATCTTTTTGTCCGAACTGCCCGCTTCAAGATCGGGAAGCCGCTCCCTGCGGGGACTCCGGATGGTGCACACCCATCTTCAGGGCGAAGGCCTTTCCCAGGACGACTTGAACGACCTGGCGCTCCTCCGGCTCGATGCCATGGTGGTTCTTCAGATGCACCGTGATTCCGGTCTTCTCGACCGGATGACGGTGGCCACCATCAACCCCGACCCCCAGGCGGACCCCCCCTGGATCATCGATTCAGCCCGGCCCGTATCGGCGGAGTCGCTTAAGTCGGAAGGGCGGGTTGAAGCCCTGGAAGAGGAGCTTTTCAGAAGCCTTTCCGCGGCCATGCGAAAGACGAACGGCCAGGAGAGGGCTCTATTGGTTTCCGTCTCCCCCAACTCCCTCTCCGACCAGGAAGACGCCCTCGCCGAACTGTCGGAACTCGCCGGGTCCGCCGACGTTGACGTACTGGGAACCGTCCGTCAGAGGATATCCCGCTATCATCCGACCACCCTCATGAGCGTGGACCGTCTCAAGTCCCTTCTGATCCATGCCCTGCAGGTCCATGCGACGATGGTCATCTTCGAGCAGGAGCTCTCCCCGAACCAGGTTCGGAAGATCGCCGAGATGACCGAACTCAAGGTGATCGACCGCACCCAGCTCATTCTCGACATTTTTGCCCGCCGGGCCCACAGCCGGGACGGGAAGCTCCAGGTGGAGCTGGCCCAGCTCCGCTACCTCCTCCCACGGTTGTTCGAGCGTTCAACCGCCCTGTCCAGGCTTACGGGAGGCATCGGGGGGCGCGGTCCGGGAGAAACCCGGCTCGAAGAGGACCGCCGCCGGGTTCGAGACCGGATCGCCTCGCTTACGGATAAACTCCGCCACCTCGGGGTCGAGCGATCCGGGCGCAAGAATCGCCGGCGTGCTGCGGCCCTTCCGGTCGTCTCCCTCGTCGGCTATACCAACGTGGGGAAGTCCACGCTCTTAAACCGCCTCACCCATAGCAAGGTCTTAGTCGAAGACAAGATGTTCGCCACGCTGGATCCCACCAGCCGAAGGCTCCGCTTTCCCAGGGAGCGCGAGATTATCCTGACAGATACGGTGGGCTTCATCCGGAATCTTCCCTCCGACCTTCGTCGCGCTTTCATGGCAACCTTCGATGAGTTGCGGGAAGCCGACCTGATCATCCACGTGACCGACGCCTCCCATCCCCAATGCGAACAGATGATAGAACGGGTGGAGGGAATCCTCCGGGAGATGGAGCTTCACCGGGTCCAGACCCTTCTGCTCTTCAACAAATGCGACCAGATCGACGCCGACACCCGGCAGATCCTGGCCCTTAGATATCCCGGGTCCGTGTTTGTCTCGGCGTTGGAGGAGGAAAGTCTGCGGCCCTTGGAGCGAATCCTCGAGAGCCGCCTCTTCGAAAAGCCCCTCGAATCCCTCGCCGTGGGAGGAGGGGAAGGATGGTGATCCTTCCCGTTCCCGGCGATCTTTGCCGGGAATGCGGGCTGTGCTGCCGCTTTTCCGATCCGGAAGTTCTGACGCCTTGGGCGGCACGCCCCTCCGTGGACGCTCCGCTCCCCGTTCAGTTTCTCGCGAAGCGCCCGATCGGCTTGGTGGATGCCGTGGGACGAATGGATCTTCCGGTCCTTGCCTGCGACGCTTTTAGCGCCCCCTCCGGGCACTGCTCCCTCTGGGGAGCGCATCCGGCGGACTGCCGGCTGTATCCGCTCGTCCTGGTCCACCGCGACGGTGGGTTCCTCTTGGCCTTAGACCCCGATTGCCCCTATGCCTCCCGCGAACCGCGGACCTTTTTTAAACTCTGGGCCGAGCGGTTCCGGGATCGGGAGTGGGTCTCTTTGGGTCCTTCGGATCGTTCCCGTATCCGCGACCTTGCGGCCTCTGAAGACCGCCCCCATTACCAGGCGGTTCTTTCCCTTCCGGAGCCGGAGGATCCCCGATTGGGATGACCCGGAGCCGGAGGGTGGTTTCCGCCCAGGAATTCGAGGCCTTTCTTCCTCCTTCCGGACTTCTTCCCTTCTCGTTTTCCCATCCAGGTCCCACCCTTCTTTTTTCGGACCGGCTCGTCCTCATGGCACGAAAAACCTCAGGAGCAGGGGAGATTCTGACTGCCGAGACGGAGGACGGGGTGGTGTTTCTCCCCTTTCCGCCATTCCCGTGGTTTGATCCGGGCCTCTCCGCCATTGAGAGGGGCCTCCTTCTGGAACGGATTTTCCGGGAAATTTCCGACACCGAGAACCACTCCCCTCCTCCTTTTCTCGAGAACTGTCCCTTGGGGCTTCTTCCATGCGGTCCGTTTCGGACGGAAGAATCGGACCTCGAATATGTGTCCTTCGCCTCCTCTCTCCGGGACCTCCGAGGGTCAGGCGGGCGCGCCCTCCGATGGGAATCGAACCGGTTCGACCGGGAGCATCCCCGCGCCCGGCTTCGCCCGTTCGCCGGCTCGGACCGTGAGGCGATTCTTTCTTTCTCCGCGCGTTTCTCCGAAATGCGCGGGAGGAGAGGGAGGAATCCGCTTGAATCCTTGATGGCTCAGGACATGGGACGGGCCTTCGAACGGGCGGTGACGCTTTGGGACTCCGGCCTTCTTGAGGGATGGATTCTTGAAGAAGAAGGCCAGATCCTGGGGGTTGAATGGACCGGCCGTTCCCTTGGCGGGACGACCCTGCACTGCTTGCTCGAAGCGCGGGAGGAAGAAATCTCGAATATCGGAAGTGTCCTGGTAAGAAAGATCCTGGAAGAGGCGGGGGGAGGGGTCCTCTGGGTCAATACCCAGGGCGGATCCGGAATCCGGGGGGTGAGCCGAGCCAAGCGGATGCGCCCGCACGACCTCGTCCTTCCCCTTTATCGCATCATTCCACAGTAGCGGTCAGTCTTCTCCGTCCAGGAGGAGGGCAAACATTCTTGCCGCTTCCCCCGGGTCCGGGAGGTTCTTTCCAAACACCCGGACGATCTCCTGGCGGACGGGAATTCCCTCCAGCATATTGGTTAAGAGTTCCGGTCCCACCCGCCCGGACAAGGGATCGTACACCTCAATCGCCGATTCTCCCTTTTGGTTGGGATTTTCTGGGCGGGCGTCCCGGCTCGCCACGTCGATGGCGATCTCCCCTGCCCCGAGGATAAGTCCCCGTTTCTCCACCTCGCTTCGCAGGGCGGAGCTGTCAAAGATCCGCTTTTTCCGTCCCGTGCCGTTCCAGACCCGTTCATGCACCAGCTCCCAAGACTTTTCCCGGGCCAGGAACCGTCGCCACCCTTCCCCGAGACGCCGGAGTGCGGGCCGCTTGGAATGAATCCATTCCCGGACGTGATCGAGGAGGTAATGGTCGGTCAGACTCCTGTACCGGTCAAGGTCAAAGGCAGGATCGTTTGGAAGAAGCTCCAGGACGGTCTCCCCGAGAAGTTCCTTCAAGGCAAGGTCAAACGCCCGCGTGGTTCGGTGAAAGTAGATCTGGGCATACATATACCGCCGGATTTGGATGAACTGCTCGAAAACCCCGAGGCCGGCCCTGTGGAGGACCAGACGCCCCTTCTGAAAATGGGTGTAGTAAAGAATCCGCTCGAGGTCGACGGGGCCTGCGGAAACCCCGCACATGTAAGTGTCCCGTAGCACGTAGTCCAGGTTGTCGACGGTGAAAATTCCCGAAAAAAGAGGCTTCAAGGCGGCCAGGAGAGCAAAGTCCTCCGGGACGGGGTTAGGACCTTTCCCCTTTCCGACGAGATAGGCGATCCAGTCCGCCGAAAGCCGCTCTCCCTTGGCGAAGGGACCAGACAATCCCCGATCGATTCGTTCGATGATGGGCCTGAGCGGACCCCGGATCAGGATCTGGCTCATCTGTTCGTGAGTCCGGTTGAATCGGGGAATCCCGACGTTTTCGTCGAAGAAGTGGCAGAAGGGGCCGTGGCCGGTATCGTGGAGAAGGGCGGCAACACGGAGGAGCGTTTCGAAGAAGGGAAGGGAAAATCGTCCTTCCATCCCGGGATAGAGCTGCCGGGCGAATCGCCCGGCCACATGCATGGCTCCCAAAGAATGGGAGAAACGTGTGTGTTCGGCCGAGGGAAAAACGAAGCGGGCGCTTTGAAGTTGGTAGATTCCCCGAAGACGTTGGACCCAGGGATGATCGATCAGATCCCGTTCGGTATAGCCCGAAGTACTGGCGGGAGTGTCCACGAAGGAAAGATAGCCGTGAACCGGATCGGAGACGAGAGAAATCCCGTCGAAGGGGAGAGAGGCGGGATGGTCAGGCATCGATGGTGTGCGTCCTTCGGATGTCGGATCCGTCAAAGAGCGGTCATAAGCCGAGTTCTGTCTGGGGTGGCCATTACTCTGGGACCAGGGTTACCCCTGGACTCTAGCGACCTTACCCGGAGGCGTGGGCCGGGCCGGCCTTCCGCATTGCTGCGAGCCTCCCTATTTGGTCTTGCACCGGGCGGGGTTTACCATGCCGCCACCGTCGCCGGTGACGCGGTGAGCTCTTACCTCGCCTTTTCACCCTTACCGGAACGTTCTCCGGCGGTATGTTTTCTGTGGCACTTTCCTTCCTGTCACCAGGACTGGGTGTTACCCAGCGCCCTGCCCTTGGGTGCTCGGACTTTCCTCCCGGATCCAGTGGATCCGAGCGGCCACCTGCCCGTCTTTGTACGGATCCGATATCCGAAGGTCCACCTCGGAAGGGTCTCCCTTTTGGTTCAGCGTCCGGCCGGCATGGCTTCCATGAAGAGCCAGCGCTGGCAATGGAGGCAAGGAACGATTTTCTGCTGCTTCTTGACCTCTGTCAAAGTTCTGGGGGGGAGCGTCATACGGCACACTTCGCAGGTCCCGTTGGTGATCCGGGACACCACAAGCCCGTTCCGGTGTGACTGCCGAAGCCGGGAGTACTGCTGGAGAAGCGGGGGGGGGAACCGATCCATGAGAGTCCCCTTTTCCTCTTCGAGATTCTGGATTCTTCCCCTTAAAGCGGCTTCTCCCTCTGCGACGGAGGTCCGGAAAGATTCCAGGTCTTTGCGGTGGGAGGCGATCTCCGTGTCCCGTTCCGCCAACGCCTTTTCGAGGGTCTCCTGGGTCTCGATGATCTGGAGGATTTCGTCCTGGAGGCGCTCCACCTCGTCCCGGCGGAATTCCATCTCGGCAAGATAGGCCTGAATCTCCCGGGAATGTTTGATTTCCTTGCCCTTTTTCTTATTCTCGGAAATGATGTGTTCGTTCGTCCGAAGTTCTTCTTCTCGGTTCTTCCGGTCCCGGGACAGGCGAAGGAATTCGGTTTTTTCTGACTCCATTAGGGCTGTCAGCGCCTCGAGACTGTTCTCTCGGGACCGAAGAGCTTGGCGATTTGCCTCTATCTCCTGTTTGATTTGGGACAATTCGCTGTCGATCGTTTGCAACCGAAAAACCAGGGCCAGTGTGTCCTGGACCGAAGGTCCCACGTCCAAGGGAGCTATCCTTTCCTTCTCTTTGTGATCATGTGGTGGGCCCACCAGGACTCGAACCTGGAACCAACCGGTTATGAGCCGGCAGCTCTGCCTGTTGAGCTATAGGCCCACTCGTCTTATGTGACGATCTCCCATCCTACCAATCGAGGAAGCTCTTCAGATGGTTGCTCCGGCTTGGATGGCGGAGCTTCCGAAGCGCCTTGGCTTCGATCTGCCGGATGCGTTCGCGGGTCACGTCGAAGTCCTGCCCCACCTCCTCGAGGGTGTGGTCGGTGGATTCGCCGATTCCAAATCGGAGCCGGATGACCTTTTCCTCGCGGTCCGTCAACGAGGACAGAGCCTGGCCGATCTTCTTCACGAGATCGTAACGCACCGCCGAATCGATGGGGGAAATCGTTTTCTTGTCCTCGATGAAATCCCCCAAATGGCTATCTTCTTCTTCTCCGATCGGAGTTTCAAGCGAAATCGGTTCCCGGGCGATTTTAAGGACGCGGCGCACCTTGTCCACCGGCATCTGCATCTCCTTGGCCAATTCTTCCGGAAGTGGCTCCCGCCCAAGTTCTTGGACGAGGTGGCGGCTGGTTCGGATCAGCTTGTTGATGGTTTCGATCATGTGCACCGGAATGCGGATGGTCCGGGCCTGGTCGGCGATTGCCCGGGTGATCGCCTGCCGGATCCACCAGGTCGCGTAGGTGGAGAACTTGAATCCGCGCTTGTATTCGAACTTGTCTACCGCCTTCATCAGGCCGATGTTTCCTTCCTGGATCAGGTCCAGAAACTGAAGTCCGCGATTGGTATACCGCTTGGCGATGGAGACGACCAGCCGCAGGTTCGCCTTGATGAGTTCGGCTTTGGCTTCGCGCACTTTTTCCTCGCCGCGGATGATTTGATGCAGGCTTTCCTTGGCCTCCGACGGAGAGAGAAGCGTGTCCACCTCGAGTTGGGCGATCCGGTCGTGTGCGCGGGCGAACTGGTCGTAGAGGTCCTTCTTGTCCGGTTCGGACGAAAGGGGCTCCGATTCGTCCGCAAGGCGCCGGAGGATTTCGTCCCGGGTCAGCCCGATTTTCCGGCGGGACTGCTCGAGATGACGTTCAGACTCTTCGAACTGGCCCACCACATCCCGAAGCTTGTCGACAAGGATATCGATTTGTTTCTGCTGGAGATGCATCTCCAGGATGATTTCCACGACCTCCTGCCGGATCTTTCTGAGGCGGTCCCGCAGAGTTCGCTTTTTGGCAGGATCCTTGAGGACCGTTTTCATTTCCTGGGAGAGTTCGGTCATCTTCTGGAACTGCTCTTCGATTTGCAAGGCCTGGGTGATGAAGTTGTCCGAGGCCTCCCGGAGGGCGGGGGACTTCCCTTCCTCAGTGTCCTCTTCCTCATCGACGTCGACGACGTCACGGATTCCGATTACGCCGGTTTGAATTCGGTCCCGGAGCCCGAGGATGCTCTGAATCGAGAGGGGGACGCCGAAGAGGAAGGAAAAGACCTCGGTTTTGCCCTCCTCGATCCGTTGGGCGATTCGGATTTCCCCGTCCCGGGTCAGGAGAGGGACGGACCCCATTTCCTTTAGGTAGAGCCGGACGGGATCGTCGGTCCGGACGGCTGCGGACAAGGCCGCTTCCTGGGCCTCTTCCGCGTCTTCTTCGGTGTCGAGTCCCAGGGTGGTTTCGAGTTCCTCGAAAATTTCCTCCTCTTCGCCTTCCATCTCTCCGAATTCACTGTGTTCCGTTTCGTCTCCGACGATATCGATGTTCATGTCCCCGAAATAGGTCAGGATCGAATCCATCTCCTCGGAGTCCACCGCTTCGGAAGGAAGAGCGTGGTTCAGTTCGTCATAGGTCAAATACCCCCGCTCTTTCCCTAGGTTGATAAGGTCTTTCATTTCACTGATGCGTTCGTTTTTTGCCATTCAATCTCCCCTAAATTTACTGCCTGCAAGGCTGATTACACCCTGGCTCCCCTATTTTGGGTTCCTTGGGTCGCCGCTGGGCGGGATCTTTTTCTGGAGAGGCGCCTCAAGGCCTCTCCGACATCCCCGAGCCGAACCTGCCGTGATCCAGGGTCGGATGGCAGGTCGACCCACTGTTTCCATAGAAGCGGGTCCGCCCTGAGAAGGTCCAAAAGGGATCGATCCGGATCGTTCTCCAGCGTCCACAGTTCGTCAAGGATCGAGGAAAGCGCGGGATCATCGACGAAAGACAGATCTTCCCTTTTCCAGAGCTCCCGGGGATGGGGTTTTTCTCCATCCGCCCAAAGCCGGGCGAGTTCCGCGACGAGGTTCCTCCAAGCCAGGGTCCTGTTGTTTTGGTTGGCCGGGTCGATGGGGGGAGCTCCCCCGTCCCGATTCGGGACAGAATCCCCCGAGCGAAGCTGCATGGCCAGGAGATCCTTCATCGTCTCGAAGATAAGGGCGCCTCTGTCGAGAAGGCGCTCCTGGACCTCGAGATCCGGAAAGGCCCGAACCATGGAGAGAAAGTCGGCGATGAGCGCCCCCTTCCCTGATTTCGTCCGGTCCTTCTTGACCCGGTCCATCGACGATCGGAGCCAGTCGAGAATAAAATCTCCCATCGGAAGAGCGGAATCGAGGGCGCGTCGCACGCCGTCCGGCCCGTCCCGGGCCACCCACTGGTCGGGATCCATTCCGTCCGGAAGCCAGACCGCTCGGAGCTGGAGGTCAGGGTCCCAGAGAAACCGGCTGATGATGTGGACCGCGGCGTCCCGGCCTGCTCTGTCTCCGTCGAAAAGGAGAATGACTTCTCCGGCGTATTTCTTAAGAGCCGAAATGTGCGCCGCCCCAAGGGCCGTTCCGAGCGGAGCCACAACTCCTTCGATTCCTGCCTGGGAGAGGCGCATGACGTCGAAGTATCCCTCGACCACCAGGGCTCGCCCCTCTGCCTTCAAGGCCTGGGCGGCCAGGTCGAGTCCGAAAAGAATCTCCCGTTTCCGAAAAAAGGGAGACTCGGCGGAGTTCAGATATTTGGGAAACTTGGAGCCAGCGTCGATCAGGCGCCCTCCGAATCCCGAGGGGGCTGTTCCAGGCCTCTCCCGGATGGGAATCATGACCCGGTTCCGGAACAGATCTCCTGATTTGTCGACTCCGGCCTGGCTCCTTCGGATCATTCCCGCCATTTCCAGGATCTCGAGAAATTCCGACCCGCCCTGGCGCGTGCAGGTCGAGGTGAGGACCGAAGACCCGTCGGCCCAACCGAGACCGAAGCGGTTGACCGTGTCTTTCGTCAACCCCCGGTTCTCCATGAGGTAGCGGCGGGCCTCTTTACCTTCGGAGGATTCCAGGGACTTGCGGTAAAGACGCTCTGCAAACAGCATGGCCTCGCGGAAGCGCTCCCGGCGCTCCCGCTCCTCCGGGGATCCGCGCTCGGGAAGGGGAATGCCGGCTTCGGTCGCCAGAAGTCGGATCGCCTCGCCGAAAGATTTGTGCTCAAGTTTTTCGACCAGGCGAAAGACGTCTCCTCCGGCATGGCATCCAAAGCAGTAATAAAGCTGTTTGTCGGGATCAATATGAAACGAAGGGGATTTTTCGTCATGAAAAGGGCACAACCCCACCCATTTTTGTCCGCGTTTTCTGAGGTTGACATAGCGTGAGGCAACCTCGACCAGATCGGTTGCGCGCCGGACTGATTCAACCCATTCATCCGCCATCATGCATTCCGATCGATTGGTGATGGGCCTGTCCGGACGAATTCTCCGACCTGGACGGGGCCGTTCAAGACCCCAGGGCCGCCTTGACTTTCTGGCTGACAACCCGGTTGTCCGCACGTCCCTTCGTCCGGGGATTGAGCCATTGCATGACAGCTCCCATGCCTTTCGGTCCCGAAGCACCGGTTTCCTTTAGTGCCTCCGAGACCAGACGGTCCAGATCCGGTTCGCTCAAAGGTTCGGGAAGGTAAGCCTTAAGGATGGTCTGTTCCGTCCGTTCCTTGTCCGCCAGATCCTGGCGCCCGCCCTTTACGAAGCTCTCGATGGATTCATCCATCTTGCGAACCATGGAAATGATGGTGTCGACGATCTCATCGTCGGACAGGACCGCGCCCTTTCCCTTGTCGATCTCCCGGTTCTTGATCTGGGCCATCAGGAGACGGAGAACGGAAAGACGCGCCGTTTCTCTGGCCCGAAGACTCTCCTTTTGGTGTTCAAGAATCTGTTCCCTAAGTCCCAAACGATCCGCCCTTTCAGGAAGAAATTTCGGCCTGATCCGCTGTCAGCGGACGGCCATCCTGGCCCGTTTGAGGGCTTTTTTCCTGGCGGCCAGAGCTTTTTTCTTTCTCCGGACGGAAGGTTTTTCGTAGTGCTCCCGTTTCTTGACGTCGGACAAGATGCCCGCCTTTTCGCACTGCTTCTTGAAGCGCTTCAGAGCGCTTTCAAAAGACTCATTTTCCTTGACTCGAACACCGGTCATAAAGTAAGCTCCTCCAATTTATAAAGATAAACCAAGACTGTTAATTTTAACCCTTTTTAACCAATTTGTCAAAGAAAGTCTCTCCCACTCCTTCACCCAGGGGGCCACCCGAGGTTCCGGCCGGCCAGAAGATGGAGGTGGAGATGCCCTACCGTCTGCCCGCCATCTTCCCCCGTGTTGATGACGATCCTGTATCCTTTTCGGTCAAATCCTCGTTCTTCAATAAGGGTCAACGCCTGGGCGAAGAGGTCGTCAATCTCTCCGGGGGCCGCATCCTTCATAAAGGCGCCGAGATCTGCCGCGTGGCGACGGGGAAGAACAAGGGCGTGAAAGGGGGCCTGGGGGGAGAGGTCGGCGATGATCACCGAGCGCTCGGATTTTCTAAGGATGGTCGAGGGGATTTCTCCCCTGAGGATGCGGCAGAATATGCAGGATGGTTCGTTGGAAGTCGATTGGGTCTGGGTCATGGGGCTTCCTCCGGTTGTATGTTGGAGGCACGGCGGTTCCTTTTTTCTTCGAGACCGCTCTTTCCCGTCCGTTTTTCAAGGATTTCAATAATATCGGAGAGAGAGGCCCCTGTCCGTTCCATGGTGACGAGGAGATGGAACAGGAGGTCGGCCATTTCGGAGCGAATCGAGGCGGGGTTTCCTTCGTAGACGGCGGCCATGGTCTCTCCGGCCTCCTCGACCATCTTTTTGAGAAGGGGGCCCAAGGGTCCTGTCAAAAGAGTCGCCACGTAAGAGTTTTCCGGACGCTCGCCAGCGCGGCTTTTGATCGTTTCCGTGAGGTTCGCCAATGTTTCAAAAGCGGGAGCGGGACCCGGCGTCTTGTAAAGGACCCTTCCGTCGAAACAGCTTTCCGTCCCGGTATGGCAGGTGGGGCCCTCGGGATGGGCAAGGACGAGAAGAGTGTCCCGGTCGCAATCCCATCGGATTTCGGAGAGTTGGAGCACATGGCCCGAACTCTCCCCTTTCATCCAGAGGCGGCCTTTCGATCGGCTGAAAAAGGTGACGCGCCCTGTTGCGAGGGTTTTGTCCAGGGCCTCCCGATTCATGTACCCCAGCATCAGCACCTTGCCGGTTCGGGCATGTTGGACAACCGCGGGAATCAGCGCGGTCGGATCGTCGAAAGGGTCCTCCGGGGAACCCGAGGAAAGGCTCATGGAAATGGCTCCTTCAAAAGATCGAACGGGGGTCGGACCGGGGCTCCCCGTTCGAACAGTGTTCGGCGAAGATCACGGAGGTCGACCGTTCCGAAGTGGAAGAGGCTGGCCGCCAGAGCCGCATCGGCCCCGGCCTCGAAGACACTGAGAAAGTCCTCCTTCGAACCGGCTCCGCCGGAGGCGATGAGCGGGACGTCGACCGATCGGCTGACCGTTCGGATGAGGTCGAGGTCGTAGCCTTCTCCCGTCCCGTCCCGATCCATGGAGGTCAGGAGGATTTCCCCCGCCCCGGCGCGCACCCCCTCGACGATCCATTCGATGGCATCTCGCGGAGTGGGTCGGGTTCCCCCATGAGAGTATACGCGCCACGAGGATCCTTCCCGCTTGACGTCGACCGCCAACACGATGCATTGGGACCCGAACCGCAGTGCCCCCTCCGTCAGCAGCCCAGGATTCAAAAGAGCCGCGGAATTGAGAGAGACTTTGTCGGCTCCGCTATTGAGAGCCCGGCGAATCTCGTCCACGGATCGGATTCCCCCTCCCACGGTCAGGGGAAGAAAAACGCGACTGGCGGTCTTTTCCACGATTTCGAAAAGAGTTCCCCTGTTTTCGACGGAGGCACCGATATCGAGGAAGCAGAGTTCGTCGGCGCCCATCCGGTCATAGAGGGCAGCGCTTTCCACCGGGTCCCCCGCGTCACGGAGGGATTCGAAACACACCCCCTTGACCACACGTCCCCCCTTCATATCGAGGCAGGGGATGATCCGCTTCTTCAACATGCCTTTTCTTTCCGGTTGCCCCCCCCTGAAAGGGCCATTGCCTGGACGAGGTCCACCGCTCCAGTGTAGAGGGCCCGTCCGATGATGGCTCCGGCGACTCCGGCTTCTTGAAGGGACTTGAGATCCTCAATCCGGCCGATTCCTCCGCTGGCGATAACGGGAACGGGGAGGGAGCGAACCAAGTCATGATAGACGGGAAGATTGGGTCCGGACAACATGCCATCCTTGAGAATATCCGTATAGACGAAACCGGCGACTCCCTTCTCCGCCATCGTTCTCATGGTTGCGAGGGGGTCCCCCTCCGTTTCGGTGAGCCAGCCGGAGACGGCGATCCTGTTGTTCCGGATGTCGAGCCCCACGTAGAAACGCCCGGGAAACCTCGCAAGCATTGCCTCGAGGAAGGCCGGGTCGGTGAGGGCCCCCGTTCCGAGAACCAGCCGCTCTACCCCCCGTTCAAGATACAGGGAGGCTGTGTCCACGGAACGGATGCCACCGCCCAGCTGGACTTTCCCGGGAAAGTGTCCGACGATCCGTTCGATCGCGGCAAGATTCGAGACGATCCCGCTCTTGGCTCCGTCGAGATCCACGACATGGAGCCACTGGGCTCCCTTTTGCGAAAAAGTGTCCGCAACCGCGCCCGGATCGGTTCCATAAACGGTGGCTTGATCGAAATCGCCTTGGGCAAGGCGAACGACCTGTCCGTCTTTGAGGTCAATCGCTGGATAGATTTGCATCAAAGGGCTCCAAAGTTTTTGAGAAATCTAAGCCCGGCCCGTTGGCTTTTTTCAGGGTGAAACTGCATGGCCGCCACCCGGGAGCGACCGACGAAGGAGGGATACGTCCCCTGATAGTCGGTTTCTCCGAGAACGATGGCCCCATTGGAAGTTTGGACCCGGTAGGAATGGACGAAATAGAGATCCGGGGCCTCGGGGAGGCCGTCCCAAAGGGGATGGGTCGCACATCTTCTGACCTCATTCCATCCGATCTGAGGGACCTTTCCCTTGGTGGGGTCGAAGGGTACAACCGCGCCGGGAAAGATTTCCAAGCCCCGATGGGTTCCGAATTCGTGGCTTTCCCCGAAGAGAAGCTGCATCCCCAGGCAGATTCCGAGAAAGGGACGGTCGTCGGCGATCCACTTCCTCAGGATTGGTGCCCATCCGGCCTTTTCAAGCCTCGAAATCCCCTCCCCGAAGGCCCCCACTCCTGGTAGAACCAGGTGTGTCGGATCGAATGCCTCCCACTGTTCCGGGGTGTCGGCGGTGGCCACTTCGTGCCCCACCGCTTCCAGGGCCTTGGAGACGGAGTGGATGTTGCCCATTCCATAATCGATCACCACGGAGCGCGGGCGTCCCATCAGAGGGAGCCCTTCGTGGAGGGGATTCCGCCTTGTCGAGGGTCCCGGGTCACCGCGATCCGCATGGCCCTGGCAAAGGCTTTGAAGACCGCCTCGGCCTTGTGGTGGCTGTTCCGTCCTGACAGGAGGTGGAGGTGCATCGTGAAGCGTCCCTTTTGGGCCAGGGCCTGGAAAAAATCCTCCAGAAGGTCCAGGTCGAAATCCCGGACCCGTTCGCCCCGTTCAACCGGGAGGTCATAGACGAGGAATGGCCGCCCGGAAAGGTCGATGACCACGCGCGCAAGCGCTTCGTCCAGTGGGGCATAGAAAAAACCGTATCGTTGGATTCCAGCCCGGTCGGCGAGGGCGCCGTCAAAAAGGCTTCCGAGGAGGAGCCCGGTGTCTTCAACGGTGTGGTGCCAGTCGACGTCGAGGTCTCCTTTGGCCTGGAGGGCGAGGTCGAAAAGGCCGTGGCGGCAAACCTGGTCGAGAAGATGGTCGAAGAAAGGCATCCCGGTTTTAATGTCCGCTTTTCCCGTCCCTTCCAGGCAAAGTGTTCCGTCAATTTTCGTCTCCCGCGTGTGCCGGGACAGGGTGGCCGTTCGGGGAGATCCTGCGGGAGCATCGGAGGTCTTGTCGGTCATTTGAGTCCTTTCAGGATAAGTTCGAGCGCCGAGACCAAGTGTTCGTTCTCCTCGCGCGTTCCAACGGTGATCCGAAGGCAACCGGCGAGGAGGGGATGTTGTCGGCTGACGTCCCGGATAATGATTTTATGTTCGGCCAGCTGCCGGTAGACTTCGGTGGAGTTGGCCCCATTGACCCGGACGAGCAGGAAATTGGCGCTGGAGGGAAGGGGCTCGATTCCGGGGAGCCGGCGGAGGGATGCGGCGAGTTCCTCCCGGAGCCCGACGATCCATTTGACCTGTTCGTTCAGGACCGGCAGAAACTCTCGGCATATGATCACCGCCGCCCTTTGGGTCATTGCATCCAAGTTGTAGGGGAGTCGGATCTTGTTCAGTTCGGAGACGATTTTCGGGTCGGCCGCGAGAATCCCGAGGCGAAGGGCCGCCAGGCCCATCTTCGAGAAGGTGCGGAGGATCATCAATTGGGGAAACTCCCTCTGAAGCGGAAGAAGCGTTCTCCTGGAAAAAGGATAGTAGGCCTCATCCAACAAGATCCCTCCGGAAAAATCCTTGCAAAGCTGCCGCATCTCTTCTTCCACAAGCTCGAGCCCGGTAGGATTGTTGGGGTGGGAGAGGAGGATGAGGGAGGGCTTGACCTTTTTCGAAGCCGCGATCAAGGCCGTCATGTCGAGCGTCAGATCGGGGGAGAGGGTGACTGTCTCCACCTTACGCGCCGTGATATTCGCAATAATCCGGTACATGGAAAAGGTCGGTTCGGCAAGGAGGATGGGGCCAGGAGTGGCAAGGAAGAGATTTAAAAGAATCTCGTCCGATCCGTTTCCAAGAAATAGATGATCCGGCGGCAGACCAAAGAGGGAGGGCCCGAGGAGGTTCTTAAGTTCCTGGGCGCTTCCGTCCGGATACCGGTTCAGCGGAAGATCCGCGAGATCCTCTCCCAGTCGTTGGTGAATTTCCGGGGGAAGGTCGAAGGGGTTTTCCATGGCGTCGAGGCGAAGCGCCCCTTCGGGAATCCTCTCCAGCGGGTAGGGGGAGGCGGAGAGGATCTCCGGTCTGATCCAAGAGAGGAGGGAGGCGCTCATGGCGTCATCCGGGGTGCCCGCCTCAGAGCGGCCGATCGGGCATGGCCCTCAAGACCCTCCGCACGGGCGAGGATTTCAGAAACCTCGAGAATCCTGTCAAGGTGGTCGCATTCCGTTCCTCCCAGAAGGCTGGTGCGCTTGAGGAAGGTCTCGACCGAGACGGGAGAGGCGAACCGGGCTGTGCCGTTGGTGGGAAGGACGTGGCTGGGACCGAAACAGTAATCTCCTGCCGCCTCCGGAACCCCCTCCCCCATGAAAATCGCTCCGGCGTGCCTGATTTGGGCCGCGAGGTTCTGGGGGTTGCTGACGGCCAATTCGAGATGCTCCGGGGCGATCAGGTCAATAAGGGAAGGGGCCAACTGAAGGTTGGAAAGCAGAAGGATGGCCCCGAAGGTCTCGAGAGACCGAAGGGCGATCTCCTTCCTGGGGAGGCTGGAAAGCTGGGAGTTGATTTCCTCCATCACGCGTCCGGCCACCGTTTCAGAATCTGTCAGGAGGACGGCGGAGGCTTGGGTATCGTGTTCGGCCTGTGCAAGAAGGTCGGCGGCCAACAAGGGCGGATCGGCCGATTCATCCGCCACGATCGCGACTTCGGTCGGACCGGCGATCATGTCGATGGCGATCGTCCCGAAAAGCTGCCGTTTTGCTTCGGCGACGAAGCGGTTTCCCGGCCCGACGATCTGGTCGGCGGTCGGAAGGGTCTCGGTTCCGAAGGCGAGGGCGGCGATTGCATGAACTCCTCCAACCGGGATAATCCGGTCCACTCCGGCGGCATGGCAGGCGGCGAGAACGACGGGAGCAATTCCAGCCGGACCTCCGGGGGTGATCACCAAGACTTCTCGGACTCCGGCGACCCGTGCCACTGTTGCTGTCATCAGGACTGTTGAGGGGTAAAGAGCGGTCCCTCCAGGGACATAGACGGCCACTCGGTCAATGGGGGTGTACCGGAATCCGGCCATCTCCCGGGTTGGAGGGAGATCCTGAAGACCTTCCCTGATCTTTCGGTGGTAGGATTCGATCCGGTCACGCGCAAAGAGGAGGGCGTCCCGAAGGGTCGGGTCCAAGGCATTAAATGCGTCTTCGGCCGCGCCTTTTCCAAGAACGAGCCCTTCCCTTCCCCCCGAAAATCCATCGAGAGTCTGGGCCCATTGGATCAGGGCAAGGTCCCCGCCGGACCTGACTGAGTCGATGATTTCCGAGACCCGTTCGCGGACTTTTTGGGCTTCCCCGTCCCGCCCGCGGGCGAGGATATGGGCGAGGGCCTTTCGTCCCTCCTCTCGGGTCTGGACTCTGATGATCAGGTCTTTCATCGGTGGATTCTCCGCTCCCCGGGTTTCGGTCAACCGGAGATGACTGGCTTTACGGGAATATGGGGCTTCAGTCTTCCGATAAGCTCCATGACGGCCTTGTTCTTGAGCGACCAGGAGGCCGGATTCACGATGAGCCGTGCGGTGGAAGGAAGAATTTCCTCGACAATTTCGAGGTCATTTTCCCGAAGTGTCCTCCCTGTGGCGACCAGGTCTACGATCTGGTCGGCCAATCCTGTCTGGGGAGCCAGTTCCAGGGACCCGTAAAGTTTGAGGATCGATACGGGGATTCCTCGGGAGAGAAAATGAAGCTCGGCCAGTCGGGGATACTTCGTCGCTACGCGCAATTTCCGCTTTCCCGCTCCTTCGAAGGAGACACCCTTCGGACGTGCCACTACAAGCCGACAATACCCGACATTAAGATCGAGCGGTTCAATCATTTCCCGGTTTTGTTCCTCGATCTGGTCCCGGCCCACGATTCCGGCATCGGCTCCTCCATGCTCCACATAGGTTATTACATCGCTCGAGCGGACGAGTAGAACCTTGAGGGAACGGTCATTGGACTGGCAGGTGAGGGTCCGTGGATTCTCCCGATAATCGGAGAACGACCACCCGCCCTTCTCGAAAAGCATCAGGAGGTCGTCGAACATTTTCCCCTTGGGAAGGGCCAGGACGAGGCCGGATATGTTTATGGAAGATCCTCCTGAATTCGTTTGATCCGGGCTCCAAGGGATTCGAGCTTTTTTTCGATCGCCTCATATCCCCTGTCGATATGATAGACCCTCTTGATTTCTGTTTCTCCCTCGGCGACGAGTCCCGCCAACACCAGGCCCGCTGATGCCCGGAGGTCTGAGGCCATGACGGTCGCTCCTTCGAGCCGACTTCCCCCGCGGACAATGGCCTGGGATCCATGGATCTCGATATCAGCCCCCATCCGGTTCATTTCCATGACATGGGTGAAACGGTTCTCAAAGACCGTTTCGATGACCGAAGATGCTCCCTTGGAAATAGCCATCAAGGGAAGAATTTGCGCCTGCATATCGGTAGGGAAGCCCGGATAGGGAAGGGTTCTGAGCGAAGTTCCCACAGGATTCGCGATGGCTCCGAGAGTGATCGTGTCCCCTTCCATAATCGGCTCCGCCCCCATGTTCAAAAGCACCCTGAGGATCGAGGTGATCCGGGAAGGGTCCACGCCCTCGATCCTGACGCGGTCTCCGAGGAGCGCCGCCCCGACCAGAAATGTTCCGGCCTCGATTCGGTCGAACATGATCGCGTACTCGGTATCGTGGAGGTCGGTGACTCCTTCAATGGTGATGGAAGAGGTTCCCGCTCCCTTGATCTTAGCACCTCTAGCGAGGAGGAAGTTGGCCAGATCGATAACCTCCGGTTCTTTGGCGGCGTTTTGGATCGTGGTGGTTCCTCGGGCGAGGACCGCGGCCATTAGAATGTTTTCAGTCCCGGTGACGGTGGGATAGGGGAGGATGATTTCCGACCCTTTCAGCCCTTTTGTCTCCGCGTCGATATAGCCGTGGTGAATCGTGATCCGGGCCCCCATTTTTTCGAATGATTTCAGGTGAATGTCGATCGGACGAGCGCCGATCAGGCATCCACCGGGAAGGGAGACCCGTGCCCGGCGCTTTCTTGCCAGAAGTGGTCCCAGACAAAGGACCGACGCGCGCATCGTTCTGACGAGATCATAGGGAGCTTCGTATTCGGCTCCGCCCTGATCCGAAATAGAAAAGAGGCCGGTCCATTCCTGGCCCTGGCCAGCTGGGAGGTGTTTCCCCTTCGAGGGGGAGGGTTTCTTTTCACCAAGGCTTTCCGTGGCGACCCCAAGTTGCTTGAGGAGGGAAAGGGTGGTTTGGACATCCCGTAAACAAGGAACGTTGCGAAGAGTGAAGTTCCCTCCGAGGAGGGAGGAAAAAAGGATGGGAAGGGCGGCGTTCTTTGAGCCCGATACCTTGACCGTTCCCCTTAAGGGATGGCCGCCGACAATTCTGAATGCATCCAAGCAATATCCCTCATTTTTTCCAGAAGATGACTCTGTCCCGGCCTGAAACGTCCTGAAGGACGGAAGGACGGCCGGTCAATCCCCCCGGGGGGTGAACGTCCCCTTTCCCGGATTTATCAGAGAGAAACGCGGAGGCCTGGTCGGCTCCGATTTCAAAGGCGAGAAGCCCTCCATTTTTGAGAAGGGACGGGGCAAAGGACAGGATGTCCCGATAGCAGGACAGGCCATCTCGTCCTCCATCAAGGGCGGTTCTCGGTTCGAAATCCCGAACCTCCCGTTCGAGCGTGGCGATAGCGCCGCTGGGGATGTAGGGGGGATTGGAGAGGATACAGTCGAATCCCGGACTGTGTCCCGATACGGCCTCCCAACTTCCCAAGACCACCGAAAGTCGCTCCTTCATCGAAAAACGCTCCCGATTCTCAATCAAGACCTTGAAGGCCTTAGGGTCTCGTTCGATCGCAATTCCCGTCGCATGAGGGCATTCGAGGAGCACGGTGAGGGCGATAATTCCCGACCCGGAGCCTAAGTCCAGGATTCGGGTCGGGATGTCTTGATCCTCCCTGTTTTTCAGATGGTCGATCGCCAGGCCGACAAGATGTTCTGTTTCCGGTCTTGGAATCAAGACCCCGGGGCGTACGCGAAAGGTTCGGCCGAAAAAGGGAACCTCCCCCACGATGAGGTGCAGAGGTTCCCAACAAGCCCGTCGTTCGACCCACTCCTTGAAGGTGTCTTCCATGGTGGGTGAGAGTGGTTCGAAGGCTTTTGTCCACACCGCTGTTGAGGATCCCAGCATAGCGCCCATCAAGGCCCGGCTTTCCAGTTCGGCGTGATCGAGATGATGGAGACGCTTTCCCCCCCATCGGACCCATTCCGCAACCGTCTGCGGTGCGTCAGTTGAGGGCAAGTCCAGGCGGGAGCTCATCAGGATATGTTCTTGATTTCCTCAGCCCGGTCATGAGCCCTCAGGGCATCCACCAGGGGGTCGAGTTCTCCTTCAATGACCCTGTCGAGCTGATAAAGCGTCAGGCCGATGCGATGATCGGTCACCCGGTTTTGGGGAAAATTATATGTCCGGATCCGTTCCGACCGGTCTCCCGTTCCAACGAGACTTTTTCTTCGGGACGCGATTTCCTGATTTTGCCTTGCCACTTCCTGTTCGAGAAGTCTGGATCGCAATACGGCCATGGCCTTGGCCCGGTTCTTGAGTTGTGAGCGCTCGTCCTGGCAGCTCACGACGATTCCCGTCGGAATGTGGGTGATCCTGACCGCGGAATAGGTGGTGTTGACACTCTGGCCCCCGGCGCCCGACGAGCAAAATGTATCGATCCGAAGATCCTTGGGGTCGATGTCGACCTCCACCTCCAGCGCTTCCGGGAGAATGGCGACGGTGACAGTCGACGTATGAATCCGTCCGCCCGCTTCCGTGACGGGAACCCGCTGCACGCGGTGGACCCCGCTTTCATATTTCAGGCGGCTGTATGCGTTTTTCCCTTGGATATAAAGTATAACTTCCCGGGCGCCCCCGATGTCCGTTTCACTGGACTCCATGATTTCGGCCCGGTAGCCCATCCGTTCGACGTAGCGAAGATACATTCGGCCCAACTCTGCGGCGAAGAGCGCCGCCTCCTCGCCCCCGGCTCCCGCCCGGATCTCGATGAACAGGTTCCGGTCGTCCCGGCTGTCCTTCGGCAAGATGGCGTCAACCAGCCGACCTTCGAGAGCGGAGAGCTCCTCCTTTAACCGGCGTTCCTCTCCGGCGACAAGGTCGGCGAAGGTCGGGTCTCCCCGGACCTCTCCGAGCTCGTCCTTCTCCTTTCGGAGCTTCTTCCATTGGTCATAGAGTTCGACGACCTGTCCAAGTTCCGCCTGGTCTTGAGCCAGCTTACGATACTGGTCGGGCTGCCTCGAAATTTCGGGGCTTGCCATTTTGACCGAAAGTTCGTCATATCGATTCCGGATGGTCTCGAGCCTTGGGAGGATCTTTTCGAGTATTTCCGGGGTAACAACCATTGTCCCCATGGGCGTTAGGCTTTCTTTCCCTCCTCTTTTCGATATTTCTTCATGAAGCGTTCAACACGGCCTTCTGTGTCGATGATCTTTTGGGTACCGGTAAAGAAGGGGTGACAGGCATTGCAGATGTCCAAATGGATGTTCCCGATCGTCGTGCGTGTTTCGAAGGTGTTTCCGCAGGCGCAGACGATCGTTGCCGGGATGTAGTCGGGGTGAATCTCTTTTTTCATGATTTTCTCTCCGTTGGGGGAAGGACCTCGTCCCTACCCTTTCATCATTTTTTCAAGGAAGTCCTTGTTGCTGCGACTTCCCTTCATGTTGCTCAGGAGGTATTCCATGTCTTCCTGTGCATTGTTGGAATTCATCGCTTTGCGAAGGATCCATATTTTATTGATGTCGTCCTTGTCCAGCAAGAGTTCTTCCTTGCGGGTTCCGGATGTAGTGGCGTTGATCGCCGGGAACATTCTCCGGTCGGCAAGATTTCGATCCAAATGGAGTTCCATGTTGCCGGTGCCTTTGAATTCTTCAAAGATGACGTCGTCCATCCGACTTCCTGTATCGATCAAGGCCGTCGCGATGATCGTCAGGCTTCCGCCCTCTTCGATATTTCTGGCCGATCCAAAGAAACGTTTGGGTCGCTGGAGGGCGTTGGAGTCCAGGCCTCCTGAAAGAACTTTTCCGGAAGGGGGAGTGACGGTGTTGAAGGCGCGGGCAAGGCGCGTGATGCTGTCGAGGAGGATCACCACGTCCTTTTGGGATTCCGCGAGACGTTTGGCCTTTTCCAATACCATTTCAGCCACCTGAATATGCCTTTGGGGAGGTTCGTCGAAGGTGGAGCTGACCACCTCGCCCTTCACCTGGCGCACCATGTCCGTGACCTCTTCCGGGCGCTCGTCGATCAGGAGCACGATGAGGGAAATTTCAGGATGGTTCTTGGCGATCGCCTTTGCGATGCCCTGGAGAAGAACCGTCTTACCCGTTCTCGGCGGGGCCACGATCAGCCCTCTTTGTCCCTTTCCGATGGGGGTCAGAAGATCGATCACCCGCATCGACAAGTCTTCCGGATTATTCTCGAGCCTGATCCGCTCCATCGGATACAGCGGTGTCAAGTTGTCGAACAGGATTTTTTCTCGCCCCACTTCAGAGTCTTCGAAGTTTACCTTTTCGACCTTCAGCATGGCAAAGTATCGCTCACCTTCTTTCGGCGGGCGAATTTGTCCCCAGATCGTGTCTCCGGTCCGCAGGTTGAAGCGGCGGATTTGCGATGGGGAGACATAAATGTCATCGGGCCCCGGGAGGTAGTTGTAGAGAGGAGAACGGAGAAATCCAAAGCCGTCCTGAAGAATTTCGAGCACCCCTTCTCCATAGATGACGCCATTTTTTTCAGACTGCGCCTGGAGAATGGCAAAAATCAGGTCCTGCTTGCGCAGGTTGACCGCGCCCTCGATGTGGTAGCCCTTGGCCACCTCAGTGAGTTCAGCGATGTTTTTTTCCTTCAGGTCCGCCAGGTTAAGACAATTTTCTTTGTCTTCCATTTTTCTAAACGTCCTCCGTTCCAATCATACGTTCTTCGAATCTCTGTGGTTCCGTCTCAGGAGCCCCAGGTTTTTGGTGTGTTGTTAGGCCTCTCTTCGGTGTAAGGCCCGGGGACCAACATGTTGGAAGAATTCGCCTGTGGGTTCTATCGTTTCTTCCACACACGAGTCCTCCGATCGCAGCTCTCCCCCCCTAAGGCGGATTAGGGCTCATATCGGTCCATTTCGTTGCATGTAAGTCCTAGGTTTTGTCCAAAGTTTTTTCCAGGGGGAGGCAAAGGTTGGTTAACCGATGGATTTGTCTTTTGGAGTGGGGGACCGGAAAACGACCGTTCCAGCAACCCGTTATTTCAGGTACTGTAGGAACCAGGCGATATGAGAAGGATTGAAAATGTTTAGGGTTAAGGCTCAATGGTTGTCGAAATCTTTTCCGTGATTAAACCTCAGATTTCATTGTTTGTCAAGAGCTCGAAATCCAATAAAATCTGGGGAAGGGAGTGTTCCCTTCCCCAGAGGACTTGAAAAGTTAAATTACTTTGCAGCAGTGTTAAGGAATTCGGGCTTCAAGTTGCCGGCGGCCTCCTCGTGGACAGGCTGCTTGGAGACCCAGTCAGCCGATCCCTGGACGCATTCCATGTCACCGCGGCATCCAAGGCTTCTTTCATAAAGAACGGCTTCCCAAGCCTGCTTCTCGGTAATTTGACCCGCGGTCACGAATCCGACCATGGCGGGTTGGAGGGGAGATCCGTTGGAAACCACCCAAAACATTTCACCGGCGGTCCTCACCTGCTCAAACTTGGAATTGGTGAAGTTGCGGGGAGAAGGATCCATTCCGGCGGCGCCAGGGCCGCTTCCATCGCCTGCAGCCCCATGGCAAGTGTAGCAGGTTCCGGCGCCATTAAATACATCCTTGCCTTTGGCAAGAATGTCCTGGGTTACGGCAAAGGGCGGCTTCATGGCCTTCGCTCCTGCGATCTGGTCGGCAGGAACGCGGGGTTTGAGAATGTCGAGCTCCGCAGCATTAGCAGACACTGCAGAAAATCCGATGGCGGCCACGCCCAAGAGCGCCATTTTCCATGTTTTCATACGTTGAACCCTCCGTTGAGTTAAAACGAATGACATTAATTCTCATCGCGAGGTTTGGAAGACCACGAAAGTACCGGCCGCCCGTCGTACGAGACCGGGAAAAATCATAAATAACAATTTCTTAAGGCCGTCTCCGGCCGCCGGAATTGACCGCCCCTTCCTGTCCTGCAATGAACTGTTTGAGAAGCAGACCCATTAAATCACCGCATTATTAACTTGTCAAGAGAACCAAACTCATAAGGGATCGAAGATACATCGAATTTTTCCCTCTCCCGCATTGCCCTTTTGGAAGGACTTTAGTAAGATCCGCACATGCCTTTCTTGCTTGGTGAACCCATGATCCTCTACCTTCCGAACGGTCGAACCGTGTCCATCCCCTTCCTCCGCCATGGAGGAAAGACCCATGTAGAGGGGGTTCCTGTTCCCCATTCCCTGTTGATGGAACAGGCACAAGAGGGGGTCCCCCTTATCCTCGAGCGAGGGGGAAGGGTGCTCCCTCTAAGGCCGACCCATGCCGAATCCCTTTCCTCCCTTAAAAGACGGACCCAAATCATTTATCCGAAAGACCAGGGGTTGATCCTCCTCTGGGCCGACATTCGTCCAGGCCATCGTGTTCTTGAATCGGGGGTTGGAAGCGGGGCCCTCTCTGTTTCCATTCTGAGAATGGTTCGGCCGGGAGGGCATCTCGTGTCGGTTGAACGAAGGGAAGAGCACGCAGAGGAGGCCCTCAAAAATATCCGAGTTTTGGACCCCGCCGGCCCTTCCGATCATTCCCTTCTTATCGGGGACATTTACGACCCAGAGCTATCCCTCGAGACCCATGGGCTTTTTGATCGTGTGATCCTCGATCTCCCCGAGCCGTGGAAGGCCATCGGGAACGTGAAAAAGGTTCTTCGGCCTGGAGGAATTCTCCTCGCCTATGTTCCGACTCCCCTCCAAGTCCACACGTTCTCCCTAGCGCTCATGGAGTCCGGACACTTTCACCTGATCCGAACCGTGGAGTCGATCGTTCGGGATTGGGAGTTTGGCCCCCAGAGCATTCGCCCGGCCCATAGGATCGTCGGCCACACGGGCTTTCTCACCACATGCCGATTTTCTCCTGAAAAAAGTCCCTACATTCCCTGGGAAGCCCCCTTCTAATCCGAGCCGAGTCTGTAAAGTTCAGGGCGCCTCTGTTCAAATAAGTCGCTTTTCGAAGCGACTTTCTTTGAACGAGCCTCTTCGAGGCGGATCGATGCCCGGATGACTTCGGGGAGATTTTCGGAGGCACGCCCCAGGAGCACTCCTTTGGGACTCAGAACCTGGCTTTGTCCGATAAAGGTCAATGGCGCCCTTCCCCCGCGTTCCTCCCGCCCCACCCTGTTTGCGGTGGCGGTGAATACACGGTTTTCAACCGATCGGAGGATCATCCCCTGGGGCCCGAAGGGAAGGACCCAGTTCGATGGGTGGGCAACTACGAGGGCCCCTGACAGCGCCATGGACCGAAGGACCTCCGGAAAAAGCCAGTCAAAGCAAATCATGACACCGAGGGGGCCGAAAGGAGTGGAGATCACGGGGAGGGGGCCGGTTCCTTCCTGGAAGAAATCCCTCTCTTCATCAAAGAGGTGAATCTTGTCGTAGGAAGCAAGAAGGGTGGTTCCGTAAACCACGAGAGCCCCGTTGGAAACTCCCTTGTTGCGACGGATGGGGAGACCCGCGACGAGGACGGCGCCGGTTTTTATCGAAAGATCCGAGAGGAAGGAAAACGTTGGTCCCCGTTCAGGTTCGGATAAATCCCAAACCTCCGTCCGGGAGTCGAATTGATATCCGGTGGCAAAGAGCTCGGGAAGGACGATCAGGCTTGCCCTTGGATCGGCCTGGCCCAGAATAAGTTGCGCGACCTCGGCTTTGTTCTTTTCGGGGTCTCCAAACACCGGATCGTTCTGGACGACGGTCACTGTGATTTCAATTGGATCGGTTGGCATGGTGTCGGGTCCGGGAAGATTGTCGTTTGATCCCACTCGTGTTAGCATGAGGCGATTATATCATGGCATGTTCGGTCAATTTTAGAGGGAAGCGCCACAAGAAGGGGGGTGTCTTTGCAGGATATCCAGGAACGTCTGGTCGGATTCCGCGCTTTCGGACGGATCCGATCACGATGTGAAATGGTCATGAGAAATCGTGTTTTTTTCATCCTGCTTTCCCTTCTGTTGATTGTTTCCCTCCCCCGTCTCGCTTGGTCGATCGATGTCGACAACAAAGACGGTCTTCCGGACTTTTCGGGCCAGACTGATGTCTCCCCTTCAGAGTCCGTGAACCCCCTAGGCGCACCGGGTCAAATTCTCTTCCAGGCCGATATCGGGTTCGTTCCCGCCAGCGGACCGACAGTGTCGGGCGCCATCGGAGATACAGGCCTCGGCACTGGATTTCTCGTCGGGATCCAGGGGGGGTATACCATTTATAAGAATCTTGCCTTGACTTTGGGAATCGCGGTGCATGCGTTTGGAAACGATACAAATGTCCCCCTTCTTATCGGAGCCCAGTACTTTTTTGCCAACGGGGGAGGATTTTCCGCAACTGTGGCCAATAACCCGCTCAATATTGTCCCTTACCTTGAGTTTGCCTTTGGTCCGGCCTTCAACTCTTCCACCGCGAGTAACGGCGAGGGAGTGGGAGCGACATCGTTCGCATTCAGGGTAGGGCCGGGAATTATGATTCCCTTGGGCGCGGTGAAGCACCAGGGAATCTTTTTTGAAATCGATTACGAGTATCAGACGGGCCCTTTTTCGGGAGCGGGCATTTCCTCGACTTCGATGGCCCTCGTTCCTGTGAAGATTGGATACATCACCCTGTTTTAAGGGGGGCGATGATGAAGGTGTTGGCACTTGACCATATTGCGATTCCGGTGTCCGATATGGATCGCTCTATTCATTGGTATATGAAGATGTTTGGCCTTGAAAGGAGATTTGAAAAGGAATGGGGGACCGATCCGGCTTTTTTGTGCATCGGGGGAACCTGTGTGGCTCTTCTTTCGACCATGAGGGGCCTCCCTTCCTCCTATCCTCCGACGGTTCGTCATTTTTGCTTTAGGACGGATGAAGAGGGGTTTGTCCGGGCGCTCGACGAATTGAAGGAGTCCCGAATTCCCTTTGACCTCGACGACCATAAAGTCTCCAGATCCCTTTATTTTCAGGATCCGGACGGTCATTGGATCGAGGTCACCGCCTACACCCCCGGAATGGAGCCCTGAAGCGGCCTATTTCCTTGACAATCAATACGAGCGAAGCTTATCTTATGAGCATGAATCCACTGATGACAACCGGAGTCAATGGTATTTGGACCGCTTACCAGCCCCAGATGGAGGCGGTCGAGGAAAAGCTGCGCCTTATTCTAAAGGACGTGATTCCCCTTGCCAGTGAGATGACCTCGTATATCGTGGGCGGAGGGGGAAAGCGCCTACGGCCGTTGCTGATGATCATCTCCTCCAGGATGTGCCAATCCGAAGGCGATGCCTCGATTCTTCTGGCCGCAGTCGTTGAAATGATCCATACGGCCACCCTTCTCCACGATGATGTGGTCGACAGCGCGGAAATGCGCCGAGGAAAACCGGCGGCTCACCAGAGATGGGGAAATCAGCCCGCGATTCTTGTGGGGGATTTCCTGTACGCGAATTCTCTGTGGCTTGCAATGGGTCTCCACAACCATGAGGTCAACGATTCCTTGACTTTGGCCTGCAAAAAAATGGCCGAAGGCGAAATTTTGGAGCTTTTCCTTGATAGGAATTTTTCAGCCTCCGAAGATGATTACTTCAACGTAGCGGCCTGTAAAACCGCCACCTTGACCGCCAGCACCTGCCGCCTTGGAGGAGTCCTTGGTCAAATTTCGGAGGAGGAGAAGTCGGCCCTCGAACAGTTCGGATATTTCGTTGGAATGGCGTTCCAGGTCGCTGATGATGCGCTGGATTACATGGCCAGCGAGGATCGGCTCGGAAAGGCCCTCGGACGCGATCTTGCGGAAGGGAAGATGACCCTTCCTTTGATCCATTGCCTTGCCCAAGTGTCACCGACCGACAGGTTGCGTCTTCAATCCAAAATCGGGTTGGGGGAATCCCGGATTGAAGATCTTTTAGAGGTTCTTACCCTCATGAAAGAGACCGGCTCGATCGAATACTCGCTCTCCCGAGCCCGCGAGTTCACTCGTCTTGCCCAGGAAAATCTGACTGCTTTTCCAGACTCCCCGGCTCGCCAACATCTTTTCGCTCTTTCCGATTTCGTTATTTCCCGTGACATATGACCTTTCTGGACGCATGTTATACCACCACACATTTTGGAGGCTTCTTTGTCTGAGCTGATCCCCTTCAAAGGACTGGTTTATTCGGACTCCCTTAAGAATTCGATGGACCAGTTGACCACTCCTCCCTACGACATCATTTCCAAGGAGGCTCAAAAGGGCTTCTATGAACGCCACCCGAATAATGTGATTCGCCTCGAGCTTCCAATTCCCCCCGACCCCGAGACCCCGGAAGACAATCGATATCTAAGGGCCAGAAAGGACCTGGATCGAATGATCCGCGAAGGATCCCTTAAGATCGATCATCAGCCCGCTCTCTATCCCTATTCGATGACCTTTCGGGATCCCTTATCCGGTGCGGAACGGACCATTCGAGGGTTTGTCGGCCGAATCCGCCTCGAAGAATGGGAGAAAAAGGTCGTTTATCCCCACGAGCGGACTCTTCAGGGACCGAAGGAAGACCGGATGGCCCTCTTCAAGGCCACCTCCTGTTCCTTCAGCCAGATTTATCTCCTTTACCCCGATAGTCAGGGGAAAGTCATGGGGCTCCTGGAGAAGAGTTCACACGAACGCTTTAGGGCCAAGGACGCCGACGGAGTCCTCCATGTCTTGGGAGCGGTCACCGACAAACCGACAATCGACTCCGTCGTTGGCTCCTTTTCTAAGAAAGCTTTGTTTATCGCCGACGGGCACCATCGGTATGAAACATACCTTGCCTACAGGAATTACCGGCGAACTCTCGAGGCTTCTCCGGATCCAGAGGCCCCCTACGAATTTGTCACGGTATTTCTTGCCGCGCTGGAGGATCAGAATCTGTCCGTCCTGCCGACCCACCGGCTGGTTCGAACCCTTTCCGCCGACGCCGCGCGGACATTTGTGACGGATCTGGCCACGCGATGCGACGTGACCCGGTTTCCGTCTTCGGAGCCCGGCAGGTTCCTCGAAGCGCTTCGGGCTTCAGGGCCAACAGAGACCGTGATTGGGGTTGCGGTGCGCGATTCCAATGAACTGCTTCTTTGTCGACTGAAGGTCGAACGGGGGGAGGGGGTGAAGGGCCTCGATACCTATTGGCTTCAGGAAGGGATCCTTTCGCCGCTTCTGGGGATCACACCGGAGAGAATCCGGACAGAGGATCTTCTCCGGTACGACAAGTCCTCCGAGTCCATTCTCGAAAAGGTCTTCAAGTCCCGGGAATATGCACTGGGTTTCTTCATTCGTCCTGTGTCCCCGAAGGTCATTGAGGAAGTCTCCTTGAGGGGAGAGCTGATGCCCCAGAAATCGACCTATTTTTACCCAAAGCCCCTTACCGGAATGGTCATGGCCAGGCTTTAACGCGATTTTTCCTTCAAGGAATTCAGTTCGGTCAGAGACGCAATTGCCTCCTGCATGTCCGCTGGAAGCGGTGAGGAAAAGAGCATCTCCTTTCCGCTGACCGGATGGGTGAACCCAAGCCTGGCCGAGTGGAGCATGATGCGGGTAAAGATATTTTCCGTTTTTCTTCCCTTCTTTCGATAGACCGGGTCTCCCGCTAGAGGAAAGCCCAGATGATGAAAGTGGACGCGAATCTGGTGCGTACGTCCTGTGAGAAGCGTGATATCGATCAGCGCATATCCTTCCTCATATTGAGCCATCACCCGATACTTGGTGAGGGACGGCTTCCCCGAGGATGTCACGGCGAATTTTTTCCGGTCTCCGGATGACCTGCCGATCGGGGCGTCGATCGTTCCCCGCTTGCTTGGGGGAATCCCGATCACGAGAGCCACATAACTTTTTGTCACTTTCCGGTCTTTGAACTGTCCCATGAGATGATCGAGCACTTCGGGGGTTTTTCCTATGACCATGAGACCAGAGGTGTCCTGATCGAGCCGATGGACTAGCCCTACCCGGGGGAGGGTGGCATCGGGGGAAGCCAGAGCCCCTTTTTTCATAAGATGACCGAGCAACCCGTTGAGTAAGGTTCCGGTTCGATGGCCGGGGGCCGGGTGAACGACAAGTTGGGGAGGCTTGTTGAGCACGAGAATAACGTCATCCTCGTAGACGATATCCAGATCCATCTCTTCGGGGTGGTCTTCTGATGGTGCGGGAGGCGGTATCTGCACGGTGATCAAGTCCCCTCCCCGAATCATGTAGGAGGCGGGCTCCCTGACACCGTTCACGGTGATCAGACCTTCTTCAAGGATTTTCTGAACCCTTGATCGCGAAAATGGGAGACATTTCTGGGCAAGATAATGGTCGAGCCGCTTCTTCGATTCCCCCGGGTCGACCTGGTACATCCGGCAATCGTCGACTTTGGGGTTATCTTGAGAGCCGGCGGCCGGAGGGATTTCAGGGTTCGCGGATCCTCTGCGAATTTTTTCAATGCCGACTGACGGATCGATCCTTTTCAACTTTTTCCCGTGCGTTTTCCAGGAACGTTTTGATCGTGGTGTTTCCAGGATCCTGCTTTTGGGCAATCTTCCATTCGCTGATGGCACGCTCATAGTTTTCCTGATCCATATAAATGGTGCCCAGGTCGATTCTTGCCTGAAGATTGAGAGGATTCATGTCCAGGGCCTCTTCAAGGACGGTAATGGCCCCATCCCTGTCCCCGACCATATTGAGGGTCCATCCGAGTTCCCGCATTGTTTCATCGCTCGGCTCGATTTCGATCGCCTCTTCGAGTTCCATGATGGCCTCATCCCACTTCCCTTGTTCGGAATACAGGAGGCCAAGAAGCTGGTGAACGCGAGGGTGAAGGGGATCGATGTCGGTCAGCTGAAGAAAATACCGTTCGGCCTCTTCGAACCTGGCATGCTCGAAGTATATTTTCCCGATCGTTTCATAGGCGTCGGTATTTAATGGATCCTCCTGAATCAGGTTGTTCAGGATCAGAATCGCCCGCTTCGGATCCGACTTTCCATGGGCAGCGAACGCCAGGTGAAGGAGAATGTCTCTTTTTTCAATGATGTTCTGTGTCTCGTCGAGAAGGGATTCCGCGAGGGTCTCCGCCTCTTCGAACTTCTTGAAGTAGATCAGAAGATGCAGGGTGTAGATTCCCAACTTTCTGTCGGATGGAAAAAGTGTCCGCCATTCGGAGACCCTTTTGAGGGCCTCGTCAAAGCGGCCTCCCTGGATCAGCGCATCAATCATGAGATACCGGAACGGAAGCACTTCCGGTTCTTGGGCGAGGGCGGTTTCCGCAAGGTGAAAGGCCTTGAGCCATTCATTGTTTTCGAGAGCCAATTGAATTCGGGTGATGCGGCTTTTTGGGGTCTGTTCCATGCCGATCTCCTTCTAAGCTCTTGTGTGAATAGAAAGATCAATATTACTCATGGCCAATAGCTGCTCTTTTCTGTTTTTTGTCCTCCGTCCATTGGAGGAGGAGAAGAAGGCCCACCCCGACAACAATTCCTGAATCGGCGATGTTGAACGCGGGCCAATGATAGTCCTGGATATAGAAGTCGAGAAAATCGATGACCCGCCCATGGAGAATTCGGTCGAGAAGATTGCCAGAGGCCCCTCCCAGGATGAGAGCCAGGGGATAGAACTCCGGAGATCCGAGTGTTTTTTTCCGAAAGCTGTAATACAAGATCCCCATCATGGCGATGATCGTAAAAAGGATAAACCCTGTCTGGTGGCTTGCGTTTTCCCTTTGGGAGAAGAGGCCGAAAACGATCCCTGTGTTTCTGACAGAAACGACCCTAAAAAAATGGGGGATAACGTCTCTCTCTGCTCCAACAGGGAGGTTGGTCAGGACTAATTGTTTCGTCGCCTGGTCGATCGCAAACAACGCCGACGCGATCAATCCGTAACGTTTCCAGGTGTTTTTGATCTAATAATCCCTTCTTAAATGAGCTCGAGGATCAGGTGGAATCTCTGTTCCGCCTGACTACAAATTATAGCATAAATCAATGACACTGATTCGGGACTCAAGGGACGACCTTTATCACGTCGTAACAGCGCTGGCAGACGGGACTCCCTTCCGGATTCTTTCCTGTCTCACCTTTCCTGAGCCAGCATCGCTCGCATTTTGGACCTGGGGCCAGGAGAACATCCAATACCGTTCCCGTTTTTGGGTCTTCCCCTCGGGCGAGGACATCGATTGTTTCCGTTTTCTTTCCGGATCCCCAAGAGAATTCCGACACGATGAAAAATGTTTCGAAGAATTCCGCAGGCCAGCTCTCCGGATTCAGCGAATCGGTTGCGCCGTGCACTCTGAGGTGGAGTTCCATCGTGCTTCCGATTTTCTTCTCTTTTTTAAGGTCGTCGGTCAGTTTTCCGAAAACCGCCCTCAAGGACAGGAGCGATTCAATTTTTTCCTCGAGATCCGGATCGACCCTCTCCGGGTGGCTGGGCGGAAATTGTTGCATGAGGGTTTCGACGGTTGCCTCAATGATTGGGGTTGACCCTTGAATATTTGTTCTGTGACGGGCGACTTCAGTCGTGGTGAAGGGAAGGATGGGATGCAGGATCGCGGTGAGCTCGCCCTGGATTGTGGCCAGGGTTTTTTGAGTCTGGATCCGCCTTCCGCCATCCTTTTTGTCCGCGTACAATCGATCCTTGATCATATCGAAGTACTGGGAGGACAGGGGGATGGAACAAAAATGATTGACCAACTGGACGACCTGGGCAAAACGTCTCGTTCGGTACGCGTCCAGAATTTCGGTTTTCGCGTGTTCCCAAAGGGAGAGAATCCATCGGTCCAGAATGTCCGGGGAGCCAATTTCCGGGGAGGAATCGGAATAGTCATAGAGATTGCTCAACATGTACCGGAAGGTGTTTCGGATTTTTCTGTATCCGTCGACCAGATTGTTCAGAATTTCGATCGACAGACGGGTGTCCTCCTGGTAATCCGACGCGGCGACCCACAGCCGGAGGACGTCCGCGCCGTATTTGTCGATAATATCTTTAGGCGATATGACATTTCCCAAGGTCTTCGCCATTTTCTTCCCCTGGCCGTCCACGACGAATCCGTGTGTGAGAACCGATTCATAAGGGGGGCGTCCTTCGAGGGACATGGAGGTCAACAACGAAGAATGGAACCATCCGCGATGCTGGTCGGACCCTTCCAGATACATGTCCGCCGGCCACTTCAGGTCCTCCCTTTTTTTGAGAACCGCCTCGTGGCTTACACCGGAATCGAACCAGACATCCAGAATGTCCTCTTCGAGGGACAGATCCGGACTTTTACAGGAAGAGCAAGAGCAGCCTTCAAGAAGGGTTGAGGAGGCCTCCCTGTCAAACCAGAAATCGGTTCCTTCTCGTTCCGCTCTGTCGGCGATTCGGTTGACGAAATTCACATCAAGAGTGCTTTTCCCGCATTTTCTGCAGGTGTAAGCGGGGATCGGGACCCCCCATGCCCTTTGGCGGGACAGGCACCAGTCCGGCCGGGTTTCAATCATCCCCCGGATTCTGTTTTCCCCCTTTTGAGGGATCCACTGGATTGTTCCGATCGCCTCGATCGTTTTTTCTCGAAGCCGGTGGGCCTCAAGAGAAAGGAACCATTGGGTGGTCGCCCGGTAGTAGACGGGATTTTTGCACCGCCAGCAATGGGGATAGGAATGCTCAATTGAGTCTTTCGCCAGAAGCATTTGGTTTTGTTCCAGTAGCGCGATGACCAATGGAGCGGCCTCAAGGATTCGGACACCGATCCATGCAGGATCCACCGTTGATATTCCCGGCCCAAATCGCCCCTTTTCGTTCACGGGCGTGTCCGTCCTAAGCTTGTGGGTCTTGCCGAGATCGAAGTCTTCTTCTCCATGGCCGGGGGCGATATGAACCAGGCCTGTTCCCTGGTCTGTTTGGACGAAGGTCCCGGCTACAAGCGGCACCGTTTTTCCAGGTAGGAACGGATGGGAAAGAAGGGGGTTTTCATCCAGAAGTTCTCTTCCGGTTTTTCGGGAGAGAAGGGTGGATGCAGGGATAATTTTATCCCAGGGCTCCGATGGTTGGTCCTTCAGCCGATCGTAAATATCCTCCGCAAGAATGAGGACCGCCCCCTTTTCAAGGTTTAGGGTGTCATGGGTGAGGGCGAGAAGGATATAATCGATTCCCGGGTTGACGGCCACCGCCTGATTGGCCGGCAAGGTCCAGGGGGTTGTCGTCCAGATGGGGTAATACACCCGGTCGCTCGATCCGGCCTTTGCAAAGAGAACTGTGATCGACGGAGAGGTGTGGGGTGCGTATTCGACCTCCGCATCCGCCAGCGCCGTTTCGCAGGTGCCGCACCAGAGGACGGGCTTTTCTCCCTTGTAGACCCGGCGCTCTTGGGTCAACCTTGCCAGGCACCGCAAGATCTCCGCTTCGTAGGAAAAATCCATCGTCAGATAGGGATGGGCAAAGTCGGCGAGGATTCCCATCCTGGCGAACTCCTCCTTTTGGATACCGGCG
>DAHVAL010000007.1 GCA_027314645.1 Nitrospirota bacterium | reverse complement strand
TGGTTGGGAATCATTATATTCTTGAAGAATCCGAAGAAACTTTCATGGTCGGCGGAATTCTTGTCATTGGATACGCCCTCCTGAAGGTGCTTCAGGCACGCCTGATGAAGACCCTGGAAGGGCGATTCGACCATGACAGAATCATTACCCTTCGGTATTTTCTTGATGTTGGATATTTTCTTGTGTGGGGGATCATTCTGGTCACTTTTCTTGGGGCGGGATTTAAAAATCTTGTTCTAGGCGGGGCAATCCTTTCCGCGCTTGCAGGGATGGTCGCGCAAAGCAGCCTGACGAATATTTTTGCCGGAATCGTCCTGGCTGCCACCCATCCCTTCAAAGTTGGAGAAAAGATTTCCTTTGCAACGTGGCAATATCCGCGGCTGCCTGCAACGTTCCCTCATGGAATGATGACCCCTGAACATCGGGGAACCGTGCTGAGTATTGGAAAAATTTATACGAGGATCGTCTCCGAGGACGGCCGGGAAATGCTGATTCCCAACAACATCATGCTTCAGTCCATGGTACTCCGGGAGGGAGAATCCCCGGACCACACTGTCCGTCTCCTTGTCGACCTCCCGGCAAGCAGTAACTTCAATGCTCTCAAAGAAACACTCGCAGAACTTGCCAGATCGGATGATCGATTCCCCGGACCAATCGAGGTGTTCCTATACGCCATGACACCAACGATATTGACCGTTGAAATCCGGTCTCGCTGGAAAGGAGAGGTCCCGATGGAATTTAATGCCGCCGTCTTTTCCGCTCTCCAGCCGTTGGCCCTTCGTCCCATTCCTGGTACCTCTTGATTTTGGGAAGAGAAAAAAAGGGCGATTTTTTTTCTCTTCCATAGAGCCTTTTTCAAAACTCCCTCAAGGAGGAAATAATAGAATATCTTTATATGTGAATAACCTATGATTTACTTCCGTCAATGATCTTCATAATGGATAGCCCATTACCAAAACAATCGTTCCTTGTAAAAACTAAGTTGTTGCTATTTAATTATTTTATATTTTAGAGTTTTGAAAAAGGCTCAACAATCAGCTTGATTCCCGAGAAGTCGCCCTTGCACTCTTGAACATCACGACCCAATCATTGTTTGATGATCACATCTTGACATTCTCCATCATTGATCCTAACATTCGATCATGACAAGTTCACAATTGTTAATCCTCATGAAAGAAACGGGGTCCTCCCCCGAAGAGCTGGGAAAACAGATCGGGCTTTCGGGGATGACCCTTCGACGCTGGATGAAGAGGGCGGATCAGACCGCCATTCCTGCCGTCTATGTTCCGGCGATCCGGGAGACCTGTCTCCGGCTGATCTCGGAAGGCAGGCTGAATCCGGCCAGCGAAGCAGTCCAGTCCATCCTCGCCTCCACCCTTCCCTCGGGAGAATATGCCGCCGCCATCCAAAATCTTGGGCTCGAAGTCGACTTCGGACAGGACCGGATCATTTCGGGAGACAGGATACTGACCGGATTGGTCCAGATAGGTGCGCAATCGAAAAAACAGGCCGATGTCGAGAAAAACTCTGGCAAGGTCTTTTCCTTCAAGGACATGGGCAAGGACTGGTCCGAACGGATATCGGCCCTGTGGACAATCATTCATTCCGACACCGTCACTCTTCCGGAAAAATTCATCGCATATGGAGCCCTTTTTTATCTTTTGACTCCCATCGACTTCATTCCCGACACGATCCCCTTCTTGGGGCTGGTCGACGACTTTGCCGTGCTGGGGCTGGCCGCCGCATACTACGCCCGGCATCTGAGGGTCCGGAATGAGAAAATATCAATCTGAATCTGTTTAAGGAAGAATCCGATCCCATGACTCAGAAAGTGGCATCCCTCGGTCTTTTAGCACTGACACTCTTCCTGTCCGCCTGCGCCGCCACAACTGAACCGGCCGTCCGGGCCTATCTCCACGAGCAGCAGGCCTATTCGGAAATCCGGAAAGGACAGCTCGAAATGGCGGAGAATGACCTGAAGCTGGCGCTTAGGGACAATCCGACGGAGCCGACCATTTTGAACAACATGGCCTACATCGCCTTCAAGAAAGGGAATTACCAAAAGGCGGTCGGCTATCTGGAACAGGCCCGCGTCCTCAGGAACGACGACAATGACGAACCATACATCCTGAACGAGGCCCGAATACTCATGGCCAATCATCAGTACCCTCGCGCCCTCGTCCTTCTCTCCCTCATCGAACCCCGCCGCACCTGGCCCCACGGCTACCGGAAGATGCTGGCCAAGGCGCTGATCCACAACGGACAGAACGCGCGCGCCATGGCCGTTCTGCTAGAAAAGCACGACGAGACATCAACGTCCGGGCTTTCATTCTCCCGTTAACACTGACCACAGACCTGTTCAGGAGCATCCGGCATGGGTTTTCCTTTTGGCAGACACTTTTTTTGCGTCCTTGCAGGAACATTCTTCATCCTATTTCTTTTTTCTCCCGAAGCCCGGGCCATTTCGCCCGCCAATCCCGGTAGTGGTGACTTCTTCCTTCCCTTCTCGGACGACGCCGAGATGTCCAAGGGCTTCCAGGCGTTAGCCCCTCCCTTCCTTCCCTGGGGCCCCAACACCAGCGGACCTTTTTTTACCGGGACAGCCGAAGTGGAGCCGATCGGCTCCTGGTACCTTGAACCCTTTGCCTATGACTTCCTGTCTCCCGGCGCCTCGTATCTTTACATGCCGATGCGGCTTGCGATCGGTCTCGGCCACAATCTTGAGTTCGACACATTCCTTCCCCTGGAACAAACTTGGGCGGGTCCGCCGCAAATTCCGGCGGGACAGTCGGCCAGCTATTTTGGGGTAGGGAATACCCACTTCGAGATTAAATGGGAGCTGACCTCGGATGGCAACGTCTATCTGCCCCTCACCCGGCCGGCCATTGCCCTCACCTTTGACTTCTGGATCCCCTCCGGGAAGTATCTGAACCTGAATCCCCAGGATTATTCGGCCGACCAGCTCGGGAATGGCACCTTCAATGAAGGCCTCATGCTTCTCGTGCATAAGCATGTCAAACCCTTCATGTTTTATTTCCAGCTGGGGGACATCGTCGAGAACCCCTCCACCGTCGGCGTCGGATATGAATTCAACAACAGCACCAACCACAACCATCTCGCAAACTTTCACATGGTGGACGGAAACCTTCTCTACTATGCCGGCGCCTTCGAGCACGTGATCAACACTGAATGGGGGGCAGGCTATCTGATCGAGTTCTACGGAGAGTCCCAGAGCGGGCAAAATCTTTTCTTCGGTGCGGCCAACGCACCTCCCTTTTCCTTTTTATGGTGGGCTCCCGAGTTGGAGATGACCTGGCCCCACAGCCGTAAGTTTTCTGTGACATGGGGAGCGGGCGTGGCCATGCCGGTCTATGAGGCCAACTACCCCGCGACCGTCACGCCCATGGGCACGGCCACCCTCTACTTCAACGGTCCCTTCGGCTATCGAGGAATGTAGGAAAAGGAAAGAGGAAAGGAGGACTTCCCTCTTTCCCGGAGAGTGGAGTAAGACACCAAAGGGAACAGGGAAACCCTTGAGAATCGCTTTTCTGATGGCTTTACACACAATTTTCGGAGGGACAATGCGAAAGGACAACCGATCATGATGCGAAAATTCATCGACAAATACCCGATCCTGGCGGGCTCGGTGATCCTCGTCTCACTTGTCCTGGCCATCTTTGCGGTCACGGCGGGCATTGTCGTGGTCGCGAACATCTTCCTTGCAAAAAAACTGATTCTTTCTTCGGCCGTATGCTCTCCCGCGAGAAAAGTCCGTCCTGGCTTTCCCGCCACAAGGTGTTTTTGGCCTGGAATGGCAAGAAAACGATGATCGATCAGTAAAAAAGAAATCAGTGTGACGTTATGCGAAATCACCCGCGTGAGTTTTGAAAATGGATTCCTAAGACCAGGTTTTCGAATTTTCTGCGCTCTGTCTTGCACATCCCTCTATGATCGTGTTAAAGTCCGAGAAACAGGCGACTTGTTCCGGGAAATTCCTCCGGTGGTCGTGATCCAATTCTCGGCAAATCCGGACTTCCTCCATGAGGGCGGAAGAGATCTTCCCGGGTTTTCGGGACTCGTTCTCCTCAACGAGGAGGGGGCCAGTGGTATTCCACCTTTCAGAAAAACATTCGCTTTTTATTCATATGAATTCACGACCCTCAAGCATCCTTTTATCTGAAGGACAGGCATGGCGTCTCTTCGGCGATGATCCTATAGAAAGGCCTTGAAATGGACACAACTTCTGCGATCTATATCGGCATGGCGACGTGTGGGCTGGCGAGCGGTGCAAGAAAAATCCACGATGAAGTGGAAAGACTTGTCGCCGAGAAAGACTATCCCGTCAAGGTGTATCCGACCGGGTGTGTCGGGATGTGCCATAACGAACCCCTTCTTGACGTGCAACTCAATGGACGGTCACGGGTCACCTACCATCATGTGACCGTCGAGTCCGTGGCGTCGATTCTGAAGGCACATTTCGAAGAGGGGTCCATTTATCCCTCATTGGCTTTTGGCCAGTCCGTCATGGAAGGAGAAACCCCTTATGAAGGGTTTCCCCTTTTTGATGACACCGATTACTTCAGAAAGCAGAACAAAATTGTGAGTCGGCGTTGCGGCGTCATTGATCCATCGTCCATCGAAGACTACGTGGCGACGAACGGGTACAAGGCCCTGGAAACAGTGTTGAAAACCATGACTCCCGAGCAGGTCATCGACGTGATTTCCCGCTCTGGACTCAGGGGTCGCGGAGGCGCTGGTTTTCCCACGGGGATGAAGTGGAAGTTTACGCTCCAATCCCAGGGAGATGAGAAGTATGTCGTTTGTAACGCGGATGAAGGGGATCCTGGCGCTTTTATGGATCGTTCGGTTCTTGAGGGAGATCCCCATTCGGTCCTCGAAGGGATGACCATCGCGGCCTTTGCGATCGGACATGCAAAAAAAGGGTACATTTATTGTCGTGCGGAATATCCCCATGCCATCAAGCTGTTGAATCGCGCGATTGACCAATCGCGTGAACGAGGATTTCTTGGAAATAACATCCTTGGAACCTCTTTGAGCTTTGATATCGTCGTCAAAGAAGGCGCTGGGGCATATGTGTGCGGTGAGGAAACCGCCCTTCTTGCCTCTTTGATGGGAAACCGGGGGATGCCTTGGCCGAAGCCTCCTTTCCCAGCGCAAAAAGGGGTGTGGGGCCAGCCCACGGTGATCAATAATGTCGAGACCCTTGCGAATGTCTCCCATATTATTCTCGGAGGTGCTGACTGGTACTCGTCCTTTGGAACTGAAAAGACCAAGGGAACGAAGACCTTTGCCTTGACAGGAAAGATCAAGAGAACGGGACTCATCGAAGTTGCGGCGGGAACGACGCTCAAGGAAATCGTCTACGAGATTGCAGGAGGAATGAGCGGAACGAAGAAATTCAAGGCCGCGCAACTTGGGGGGCCCTCAGGAGGCTGTATCCCCGGAAATCTCATCGAAACCCCCATCGATTTCGAATCACTCATCTCGGCCGGCGCGATCATGGGGTCCGGAGGAATCATCGTTCTTGACGAGGCGAACTGCATCGTTGACACCGCAAAATATTTCATGACCTTCACGAAGGATGAATCGTGTGGAGAATGCACCCCTTGCCGCGACGGCACGAAGGTCATGCTCGACATGATTGAGCGGATCAGTGAAGGCCGTGGGGAGATGAAAGACCTTGACGACCTCGTGAACCTGTCGACTTACGTGAAGGCGAACTCCCTCTGCGGGTTGGGCCAGGCGGCTCCTAATCCGGTGCTTTCGACAATTCGCTACTTCAGGACCGAATATGAGGACCATATCAAACGGAAGAAGTGCGTGGCTCAATCGTGCAAGGAAATCGTTTACGCCCCGTGCCAGCATGAATGTCCGGTCGGGATCGATATCCCGCGTTATATCACCCAGATTTTCCGTGGGGAATTTAAAGAGGCCCTGGAGACGATCCGCGAACGCCTGCCTTTTCCGGGAATCATCAGCCGGACCTGTTACCGGCCTTGTGAAGGGCCATGCCGCCGAGGAGACCTTGACGAGCCGATCGCCATCAACGGACTCAAACGATTTGCCTACGACTGGGAATACAACCAGGGCATTCGTCCACGGTATGAACCCGTTGCAGACCTCGATAAGAAGATCGCAATCATCGGCTCGGGTCCGGCAGGACTGACCTGCGCCTTCTACCTGGGACGGATGGGGTACAAGGTGACTGTCTATGAGCAGTACAACGTGATCGGCGGAATGCTGGCCGTAGGCATTCCTGCCTACCGGCTTCCGCGGGAATTGCTCAACTGGGAAATGGGCATCTTCGAGGGGCTTCCGGTCACCTTCAAGACCAATACGGCTCTTGGCCGGGATTTCTCCCTTGAAGATCTTTTCAAGGAAGGATTCGACGCGGCATTTATCGGCATCGGAGCCCATAAACCCCAAAAGATGGGTGTTACGGGCGAAGAACATCGCATCGTCCAGAATGGAATCGAATTCCTTCGCAAGGCCCTGACAAACGAACCGGTTCATGTCGGGAAGCGACTCGCGGTCATCGGCGGCGGAAACGTCGCGATCGACGTCGCCCGTTCGGCCCTTCGTCTGGGCGCGGAGAAGGTGACCATTTACTACAGGCGGACCAGGGAAGAGATGCCGGCGCATGATTTTGAGGTTCAGGAGGCCGAACATGAAGGGATCGAATTCCGATTCCTGCTGGCCCCGCTCGAGATTCGTGACCGGACCAATGAAGACGGAACGACAGAAACGGTGATCGACTTCCAGGTCAACACCCTTTCCCGGGACTTTGACAACAGCGGCCGACGGAAACCGGTGGCGGTCAAGGGACAGATCGAATCGATTCCGGTGGATACCATCGTGGCTGCGATCGGTCAGACCATGGATACCTCGGTCTTCGAAAAGAACGGCATCACCTTCCATAAGTGGGGCACTGTGAAAGTGGATCCCGACACCCTTATGAGTGAAAGCCGCCCGGCGGTCTTTGCTGGGGGAGACGCGATGACCGGCCCGCTGGATGTCATTCATTCCATTCGCGATGGCGAACAGTGCGCCGTGTTCATCGACCGTTATCTCAAGGGCGATCCTGACAGGACTTTCCCCTTCCATTTTCCGAGGGTGGACAACGACGCCTTTGTTCTTGGGGATGTCCACAGAGTGCCGATGCCCGCATTGCCGCTCCCGTCCCGCCAGGGTTTTGCAGAGGTCGAAACCGGGTTCACCGTTCAGGACGCCTGGATCGAATCCACACGATGCATTCGGTGTGAACTTGAAGGACGTGTGGATCCGGCGGAAAGGATTGAACGCCAGGAAGACCCTGAAGCGCCCGTATTTATTCATTTCAACACGGTAACGGGATTTGAGCACCGGTCGCAGGCTGTTCCCGGCTGAGGACTGACCCAGGGGCCTTCTGAGGAAAAAAGGGAGGGGTTCCTCCCTTTTTTTGATGGTTCAAGGCCGTTCACGTGAGACTGAACATGCTCCTTTTTCTCAAAAATTGAGAGCCGGCCATTTCTTCATCGATGGTGGACCACTCCTTTTTGGGGGCACTCTCTCGCAAGAGGGCACAAAGAACAGAGAGGCGAAAGGGGAAGGCAGAAGGATTGTCCGAATGAGACCAGGATCGGATTGATCGAAGATTTTATCTCTGCTGGTAGAATCCTGTCGAGGGTTCGAAACGTTTCCTCCGGGGATTTGGATTGGAGGACCCCCCATCGGTTCATGATTCTATGGACATGCGTATCGACACAAAGGGCGCTCTTTCCAAACCCTGCACTCAGAACGAGGTTGGCGGTTTTAAGGCCCACTCCCGGCAATTCGAGAAGATCCTCCAGGCATGACGGAATCCTATTCTCCCATTTTTCCTTCAATACTTTCCCGATTTGCTTGATTGTTTTGGCCTTTGTTCTGTAAAATCCCACCGGATAAATAGCCGTCTGGATCTCCTCTTCCGAGAGGCGACCGAGTTGGTCAAGGTCGGGGGCCCGGCAAAAAAGCCTTTTTGAGGCCTCTTCCATGATCCGGTCTCGGGTCCGGAGGGACAGAATGGTTGAGATAAGAACGCGGTAGGGATCTCCGGTGATCCCCAGCTGTTCGATTCCCGGGCCGGGAATCTCTTTCTTTTTCAGAAGATTTTCGACCTTCCGAAGCCGTTCTGTTATTGTTTCGGGGGACCCTGTCCGCACAGGACTCTCCTCATTCTTTAGCGAAAGGACCTTACACCATGGATGAAAAGGGGTTGCGGTACCAGCGACTTCACGATCTGCTTTCTGAGAAGAAAACCGCAATTGAGCGGGACATCCGGACGCACCTTGTCCGGCAGATCGGTCCTGATAACGCCAACCGAGTGGATTCCGTCCTTGATCAGGGGGATCTGTCGGCTATCGATATGGGAGAAGGGGTGGACTTGGCCCTTCTCGAGATGCGTAACCGAATGAAGCGCTCTGTGGATCAAGCGTTGATTCGTCTTGATGAGGGCAATTATGGAAACTGTGAGGATTGCGGAGGCGAGATCGAAGAGAAACGGTTGATGGCCATGCCCTTTGCTCAACTCTGCATCAAATGCCAAAGGAAAAAGGAGGAGCTGGAAAAGATTGAACGAGAGGAATCCCTGCGTGATGTGGATGAGGCCTGACAGGGATCGATTGGAGCTTTGCCGCTGGCTCCTTCGGGAATGTTCCCTGTGATTGCTTATCCCCATATCGATCCAGTTCTCCTTCAAATCGGGCCATTGAGGATCCGTTGGTACGGACTCATGTATGTCTTGGCCTTTGTCGGAGCCTATTATATTCTGAAACGGGAGTCGGAAAGAAGAACCGCCCCGCTCTCGCGAGAACAAGTGTACGACCTCCTTTCGTATGCGGCCGTCGGCGTCATCTTGGGAGGGCGCCTCGGGTATGTTCTTGTCTACAATCTTCCTTATTATCTTGCCCATCCTCTGGACATTTTTGCCGTTTGGAAAGGGGGAATGTCCTTTCATGGAGGGTTTGTCGGCGTCGTTCTCGCGGGATGGTGGTATTGCCGGAAAAACACCCTCCCGTTCTGGCGTCTTGCCGATTTTTCTGTCCTTCCCGTGCCTTTGGGGCTTTTTATGGGAAGGATGGGGAATTTCATCAATGGGGAGTTGTTTGGACGCCCCACCGATGTCCCCTGGTGTATGGTCTTTCCCATGGGAGGTCCGATTTGTCGGCATCCCTCCCAGCTTTATGAAGGTTTTATGGAGGGGATCCTCCTCTTCCTTCTTCTTTATGCCTTGAGCCGCAAAGAACGCCCGGAAGGGACAATATTTTGGAGTTTTGTTGGATTTTACGGCCTTTTTAGGTTCATTGGGGAGTTTTTCCGGGAGCCGGACCCCCAACTTGGACTGATTTTCGGGCCGTTTTCCATGGGACAGCTTCTTTCCTTTCCCATGGCTCTTCTGGGGGCGGGCATGGTTATTCACTCCTATCGCAGGAGTCGGGATAAGGCCGGATCGTCCACTTTCCCCTCCTAGAAGGGGGTCAGTTTCATGTCCGAACGAGACCAGCTCTTGTTTTCCGACAATGAAATCGCCGATCCCGGGACTCCGGGGCGAATGTCAGACAAAGGACGTTTCTCCCCCTCGGAAAACCCGGGGGCAAGCGTCTTCCTGTCGCCTGTTCCTTGGTACAAGAAGGTGACGAGCCGCTTTTTTCTGTGGCTTTTCTTGGGTCTTTCGGCCGGTTTTTCAATTCTTGGGTATCAGATTGACAGGGAGGAGCAAAAAGCGGCGATCAGGGCCCTGGATAAACGTCTTACTTCCGAGGCCGGGGTTCTGAGTCCTTCCATTGTCTCCCTTCTCGAAAAAGGTGATCTCCCTGGACTTCGGGCACTTTTTTCCTCCATCCGGCATTCATCTTCCGACCAGGTGATCCTTTTTGGTCCCAATGGGCAAAATGTCCTCATGTCTTCGGGGCCTGAACTTCCCGTCGCCGTATCCAGGCAGCTTCTTTCCCGATCACGGAGTGGATTTTTCGAAGGACGATCATCGTCGGGGCGGCTGGTATTTTTGGTAAGGCTCCCGTTATTCAGCGACGCCGCGTGTCCCTCGTGCCATGGATTACGCCGGATGTTGGGATCGCTGGTGCTCTACTCCAATGGCAAAGGGTTTGCCCAGGAGATGCATCAAGGACGCTGGGGGCGTTTCTGGATGTTCTCTGGCATTTTGGAGACCCTGATTCTTGTGGTGGTTCTCTTGATCCGCCGTGTCTTGGTAAGGCCGCTTGACGGACTTTCGAAGGCGATTGCCCGGGTCGGCCCGGACGACCCTGACCTCCGGCTTTCCTTTCCGCAAACTCGGGATGACGAGCTGGGCCGTTTAATTTTCCTCCTGAACCGATTTGTGGATTTATTTCGTGGATGGATGGGGGAGGTTTCCGATAGGGTTCGATGGATTGAAGCCCATGCACACCTTCTGGGGGGCGATCATGCAAAACGATACCGGAAAGAGGAGGAAGTTCGCCTCCTATTGAACGAACTTCGATTGCGGGTCAGGGATCTCCTCAACGGGAAACCCATGGATCAGGAAGGGGGCGTCGCCCAACGATTTTCCTATTTTACTGAAAAAACCCAAAGGATTCGTCAGGTGACCGAATCGGTTCAGGAGTCTCTTCACGAAGCCCGGAAGGTCTCGAGCACCGTGGAAATGGAGGGCGAAACCCTCGAGAAGATGCGCCGGAGCCTTTCCCAGGGGTTATCCACCATCAACGAGATTGTGAATGAACTCCGTCTCACGGGCATAAATGCAGCGATCGAGGCGTCCCATGCGGGAGAAAGGGGACGGACATTCCGAATCGTCGCCGACACGGTGGCCGACCTCTCTCGAAAGACCGAAGCGGCGCTCACCTCTCTCGGTTCGGAGTTTTCTGGCCTCAATATAAAACTCGACCATATCGTGGAGGCCCTCTCGGTGGAAGCGGAAGGCCTCGAGTCCGCCGACCGGAAACTCGGCGATGTGTCTGGAGCGTGGAGTCTGTTTCAGGAGGCGTTGGCCCGTCTCGAAATCCAATGGGAAGGCATGGCGGAGAGGATACGCTCGGAAACCGAGGCAATCCAGAAAATCCAAACGATCCTGGATTCCCTGGCGGAAGACCTTCGCGACCAGCAAGGACAAAAGCCCCTAGAGGAGCGTCACCTCGGAGAAATTCTCAAGGTGCTCCAGGAACTCAATGCGGAAGTGGACCGGTTCCGCATTTGAGCTGGAAGGAGGAATTGGAATGTCGTGCAAGCTGTCACAACGTGTGGATTACGGGATTCGGGCCATGGTCGAAATCGCGAATGCCGGTTCTCAAGGAATTACAGGAGCCACCATCGCCCAGCGGTCCCGGATCCCAAAACCCTTTCTGAAGCAGATTATGGCGACCCTCGTCAAAAACGGATTTGTCGAATCAAGCCGGGGCCCTCAGGGAAAATACAAGCTGTTGATGACCCCCGAGGAAATCCGTCTTTCCCGGATCGTCCTGGCGCTGGAAGGGACGGTCTCGTTGTACGATCCTGCGTCCCCTCCCGGCCCGGCTCTCCGGTTCCTCTTCGACCAGCTTAGCCAGGCGGTCAGCAACGAATTGGAGAAGGTGACCCTTTTGGACTGCATGAAGGCGATCGAGACGGATCGGGGAGCCCAGCCCCTCATGTTTTATATTTGAGGCAGGGGGAACGGGCGGCCCTTGAAGGGAGATCCGAGGGTCCCAGCCGGACCTGCTCATGGGATCAGCCCATCCGAAAAAAAGGAAAGGACTCCGTTTTATGACAACATTTGAAGCGCTTGTGATCGGGGCGGCTCAGGGACTCACGGAACTCGCTCCTGTCAGTTCATTGGGCCATGGAGTGATCCTTCCGGCTCTTTTGGGGTGGCAATCCATCGAAAAGGATCCGTCCTTCCTTCCCTTTATGGTGGCTCTCCACCTGGGGACGACTCTGGCGTTGCTTCTGTACTTTCACCGGGAGTGGAGGGACCTCCTCGGGGCTCTCGTTTCGAAGGGGCCGAACCGGATCAGGACGGAGGCCGTGGGGGCGCGCCATGTGTTTTGGCTGCTCGTGGTGGGGACGGTTCCCGCGGGGCTTGTGGGACTGGGGCTCGAAAAGAAGATACGCCACCTTTTTTCAACCCCGGTTCTCGCGTCGATCTTTCTGGTCCTAAACGGAGGGGTTCTGATCCTTGCGGAATGGCTTAGACGACGGAGCCGCGACGCCCGGACCATTGAAATTGCAAACCTGGGGTTCAAACGGGGATTTCTGATTGGAATATTCCAGGCAGTGGCTCTGCTCCCGGGGATATCCCGCTCAGGGATCACCATGGTGGGAGGGCTCGTTAGCGGTCTGAGTCATGAAGAGTCCGCGAAATTTTCCTTCCTGTTGTCCACTCCCATCATCGGAGCGGCGGGAGTTCTCGAGATTCCGAAACTGCTCAAGCACGGATCACCGGAGTCATTGAAGCACGTGTTTGCGGGCGGGGCCATGGCCTTTGCCGTCGCATGGCTTACCACCTTCCTCCTCATGCGGTACTTCCGGCGATTCGAGGCAAATCGCGCGCTTGCCCCTTTCGGGATCTATTGCCTTCTTGTAGGAGGGGCGGCGTTGACCTTCCTCCGGTAAAATTTATCTGGGAGGTTTTGAGAAAATCGTTCCCACATGGTTCTGATAGACGAGGCTTCCTCCCATGGCCGCGGCCGAAAGCACGCATAGGAGGGCCGCCCCGGCGATGGCGCGTAAAGGGAGGAGACGGGACCTTCGTTTCATGAACCCAAGCAGGAAGAACAGGGACGCTCCGGTGATCGCCGCCGCCATATGAAAATCACTCATCCGGGGAAGATCGCCTGTATGGTTCTTGACGATCCAGAAGGCGAGCGATCCCGAGACAAGGGCGAGGAGAAGAAGGAACAGGGCCATCCATCGGATAATCCCTGAGATCTTTGCCGGGAACCATTCGCCGACTTTTGGGAACAACTCAAGGAGTCCGAAGAGAACTGAAAAGGTGATGGCAAAGTGGACGATGAAGGGGTGGACGACCGAGAATGGCATGGAAAAGAAGTCCTTATGGGATGAGGATCGGCTTTCGGACTTTCCGTGATTGGGTTATTCTAGCATTGGATCGGCTTTGTGTGGGAATGGAGTCCCGATTTGAACTGCAAAAATGGGGGTGGAGCGATCTGGATCGATCCAACGCGTGCCGGCCCCTTTGGGTTGGAAGGCCGATCTCGGAAACGAATGGATAGGCGGAGATGCAGGGCGATGGCAACGCGGGTTGGGAGGAAATCAAGGGTGGCGATCGGAGTCGGAAACGGTACGGGATGATTGGGTCGGATATTTGGGCGGAACGATGACGACGCTGGCGTTTCTTCCGCAGGTCGTGAAAACCCTCAGGACCCGGGATACCCGGAGCATTTCCCTCGGGATGTACATTTTGTTTACAACCGGGGTGTTTCTCTGGCTTCTTTATGGACTTCGCCTCCATGCCTTGCCAATGATCCTGGCCAACGGTCTCACCCTTCTCATGTCCTTTGTTCTTCTTGTCGCCAAATGGCGGTGGAAATGACCTCCATCCACACTCATCCTCCTTCGGAGGCGACCGCGCCATGACGTTCCTGTTTTGGAAGGATCCGGCGTATCTTCGGATCAGGCCGTATTTTCATGCATGGATCCGCCCCTACAAACGGTATATCGTGGGGGGAATCCTTTTAGGAATTGTCGCCTCCGCCATGAATAGCGGCATCCCTCTTGTTCTCAGGGAGCTGATCGACAAGATCTTCACCTTGAAGGACACGCACTATCTCTTTGTCCTCCCGCTCGCATTTTTCCTGCTTTTTGCCGTCAAGGGGGTGGCCGTCTTTTACCAGAACTATCTTCTGCGCATTGCCGCCCTTCGGATGGTGAACGACGTGCGCACAAGCCTGGTCGGACACCTTTTGTCTTTACCTTTGGGGTATTTTGGCCGCGAGGGAACGGGGTCCCTGATGAGTCGCGTCACGTACGACGCAGAGAGGCTCCAGGGTGGGGTGGCCAACACCTTTCGGGACTTGATCCAGCAGGGGTTCACCATTGTAGGGGTTCTGGCCTCGATGTTTTTGATGAGCCCCAAGCTCACGCTATTCCTCCTCGTGACACTGCCCCTTGTCCTGATCCCGATCCGGAAGACCGGGAAAAAACTTAAGACTCTCTCCCGCAAGACCCAGGAATCGTTTGGGGATGTGAACCAGCATCTCTCCGAGACGTTATCCTCGATCCGCCTGATCAAAGGCGTGGTCTCGGAAGATCGGGAGCGGCAAAAATTCAGAGAATACAGCAACGAATTCGTCGGATTTCAGATCAAGACCGCCAAGTACAACAATCTTCTTTCCCCCATCATGGAAACTCTCGGAGCCCTTGCGGCGGGCCTTGCGGTGTGGATCGGCGGATACGCGGTCATCCACGGAACATTGAGCTTTGGAACTCTGGTCGGGTTTATTGCGGCGGCCCAGATGCTCTATCAGCCCATCAAAGGATTTGCCGGAGCGCAGGCCGATATTCAGCAGTCTCTTGCGGCGGCGGAAAGAATGGTGGACATTCTTTCCGTTCCCGAGGAGAGAGTTCACGAAACGGAGAAACAGCAAATCGGGTCTCTCTCGCAGGGACTCGAATTCAGGAACGTCTCCTTCTCCTATCCCGGGGCTGGCAAGAACGCTCTCTCCAATCTCTCTCTCACGCTTAAGGCTGGAACATTCGTGGCCCTCGTGGGGGCCTCGGGATCGGGAAAGAGCACCTTGGCCAATTTGCTTCCGAAGTTCTACCGGCCCACGGAGGGGGAAATTTTCTGGGATGGCGTCCCCCTGTCCGAGATCGATTCGGCCTCGCTCAGGAAAGTGATCGGGTTTGTGACCCAGGATGTGATTTTGATGAACCAGACAATCCGGGAGAACCTGATTTATGGGTTGGAACGGGAGGTGTCCGAAAGTGAATTGATCGAGGCGGCCACGGCCGCCTATGCCCATGATTTTATTTCGGCTCTTCCGCAAGGGTATGATACAAAGGTGGGGGAACGGGGAATCTTCCTTTCGGGAGGCGAGAAACAGCGCATATCGCTGGCGAGGGTCGTCCTCCGAAATCCCGTTCTCCTGATCCTGGATGAAGCCACGAGCGCCCTTGATTCGGAATCTGAATGGATGGTACAAAAAGCGCTCGACGTGATCATGAAAGGACGCACCACCATTGCCATCGCCCATCGACTGACGACGATCCGCCAGGCTTCAATCGTTCATGTGCTGGAGGATGGAAAACTTTTGGAGTCCGGAACCCACGAGGAGCTTATGGAAACCGATACCCGGTACCGCCAGTTCATCTCGCATTTGATGAGAACGGGGGATGTCCTTCCGGAAGAGGTGATGTAAGTCCGCGCACATGTCATGGAAGGATTCGAATCCTGCATCAGGGAAAGGAGGTGTGATGTCGATGAACCCGGCGAATGACCCTCAAAAAATGGACCCGGAACGGCTCGCGTCCCAATTGGGATTGATCGTTCGAGAGATCGATTCGGCACTAAAGACGATCGCCGCCTTGACAGGTCCATTGGTCTCGGCTCAGGTGTTTCTCCCCGGAGCCACGGAATCTCTTTCCAAAGTCTCGTCGATGACGGAAGAAGCAAGCCAATCAATCATGTCCCTCATCGAGGAGCAGCTTGAAATTCAGAAGAAGATGGCCAATGCTCTTCTTCAAGCGAGCACTCCCTTAACATTGGACTTTCAGACGACCCTAGAATCGCTTCTTTCTCAGGATCACCAGAGCACACTTCGGGTGATGGGCGCTCTTGGATTTCAGGACCTTGTCCAGCAGAATCTTGGAAAAATCGGACAATCGATTCAGATTGTGGAAAACAAGCTTCTCGAAGTCCTGATGCGCCTCCATTGGGAAACGGGAGCCCGTTCAGACGCCCAGGATGGAAAAAAACTTTTGGGCGAACTTTACAACACAAAGGTGGGGGACCCTTCGCGTCAAAGGGTGGTGGATGAAATTCTCCGGGAGTATGGGGTTTGAGGGAAGGGGAAGGACATCCGGTTCCCGCGATATCTGTTGTGATTCCATGCTTTCGTGCAGGTGAGTACCTCGCGGAAGCCATCGAGTCCGTCAATTCCCAATCCGAAAAGGATTGGGAATTGATTCTTGTCGACAACAATGCCTCACGCGATACGAAAGAGGTGATCAAAAGGTATCACCTTTTAAACAAAGATAAAATCCGCGTTTTTCATGAGGAAAACCAAGGGAGTTCGTTTTCCAGAAACCGAGGATTTATCGAGTCCCGTGGAAAGTTTGTCGCTTTTTTGGACGATGATGACATCATGTATCCTGAACGGCTGGTCCTTCAGAAAAAGGCCTTGAACGATCATCCGGACGCGGTTCTTTGTTACGGGAGGGTTGATAAGGTCTCCCACGACAACAAGACTATCCTTGAGCCAATGGCGAAGGATGCCGACTTTCCTTTTTTTGTGTCCTCAAGTTCTCATACCGGAACAGAGGTCTGTCTTCGATTTCCCGAACCAAGACCGTCCTCGATCATGCTTAAGAAAGAGCGCGCTGAAGAGATTCATTATTTCGACAACCACTTCAATCCGATTTTGCTCGAAGAGACAGATTTTTATTTCAGAATGGCCCAATTGGGACGCTTTATCGATGTCGGACAATCGATCATTCGTTTTCGGATGCCATCCCCCGAGTTTCTCAAAAGGAAACGGGTAGATAATGTAAGAAAATTCCGGCTTCTTTTGAATCAGGATTATTTTTATTCGAAAATTAGAAATTTTTTGCAGGATCACAATCTATTGGAAAATCCATGGGTCAGGAAGGATTTACAATGGTTGAAGTCCAGATGGCTGAGAGAGATAAGTTATGACTTTCTTGCCACTCCCAAAGGCGAGCGATTCGCTCGGATCCTTTTATGGAGGGCTCTCAAGGAAAATCCCCTCGACGTTAAATCGGTCAAGCATTTGTTCCGCTCCTACCTCCCACTCTCCTTACGCGCTGAAAAATATAAAAGTGGACAAATATATGAAAATGGAATACCTGCGGAAATAACAGAGCAATTTTTAGTGACCCTCTTTGAAAAAGATCATTCATGCATGTACTGCCACTCTTCCCGAAAAACAGGATAGGCGTCTTGTTTTTTTGGAATGATCAGTTTTATTTATGACAAAGGGTTAAAATTTAGGCTTTTCGAATGGTAGAATGGATTTCGGCCTGATGAGGTTAGATCAATCGAAGAGTTTAAGTTTGAACAATAGAGACGAAATCTTTGCGACTCCCACTCCCGGAATTCTTCCACAAATTCCAGAGAGCCCTCTTACCTGGAATCGGATTCCTCTTTTTCATGTGGGGTGCTTCCCTTCAAATTTCTCCGGAAAACTTTTTTTTGTTCTTGGGCAGGGGCTTGGCGATCATGTGAATGGGTTCCGGGTCCTCCAGGAAGTGAAGGACCGTTTCCCAAGGGCTTCTTATTGTGTCTATGCCGATCGTCGATGGGAGGAGTTGGTCCTCAGAATCCCGGACATTGAGATTCGATGGTATCCGACCGCGATGGATCCCCGGTCAAAGTCTGGAACGAACGATCCCTATGGAAATGCCCGTAAGGACATTCTTCAGGAGACAAGAACCTGGCCAGGGGCCGCGTTTCTGGCCTACGATCATTTCCCGATGCCGGATCGACATGCGCGGGGGGAAACGACCCTTGAGGCAATATCGAGAACCATCGGACTTGCTCTAAAAGAAAAAGCCCGCCCGTTTTTGCCGACCACCGATCATGACCGTGACTTTGCCGGACGATTTTTGAAAGATCATTCCTTGCAGGATGGTCAATACATCGTCATGGCCCCTTACTCGTGGCCAAACAAGATGTGGCCGAAAGACAATTTTGCGGCCTTGATCGACATTCTTCGCGAAAGGCATGGTCTTCGGAGCGTCATCGTCTCCTACCCGGAGATCGGAGAATTCCCCAATGAAGAAGTGATAATGGCGACCGGCCTGACCCTGGGGCAGGTCAGCGGCCTTCTGGCACGGGCCGGGCTCTATGTGGGGCTCGATTCGGGTCCGAGTCACATGGCCGCGGCGTTTGATCTTCCGATGGTCGGTATTTTTGTCGAGAAAAAAACCATCCCGTTTGAAGTGAGGGCGTTGTCCCCTTGGGCCCTGTATGGCGTCGAAGGATTTGACTCCTCAAAAGAAATAGCCTCCCTCGAAACTGTCGCGGATGCTGCATCTTTTCTGTGGAATCGACGTGCAAACGCCGATCGGCAGATCCCCCGATGTCCGGCTTGTGAACGAGCCGCGCACTTTTTGTCGGGGACTGGGCCGAGAGGCTTGTCTTTCCTTTGCGTATGCGGCTTGGAGATCGATGAACGGGAGGTGCGTCCCTCTGAACAAACGACGATGCGGAGGTCCAAGTCTCCTAACGGGAGCGAGACTCTTTTTTTTGATGCCACGGTCGATCTTTCATTACGGGCTTTTGTGGAAAGCGCCGAAAAGGAGATCAGGTCCTTGAGGCCATCGAATATTCTTGGATTGGTGCAAGAGACCGAGGGTTCGGAAATCCCCAGGGATGGGCCGGCGGTTCGTTGGACTCAAGATGCGCTGATATTCTGGATGTCTCGTCTGGGATATTTCCTTGACTCAATCAACAGCCCCTCCATATCTGAATCAGGGGGAACAACGATGCAATTCTTGCGTGCCGACCTCTTTGAAAAACGTGGAAATCCTCAAAAGATCCGGATGTCCTGGAGGGAGGGGAGGGGAACTCTTTCCTCCTCCACTCAATATGTGTCGCTTTTAACTTTTTCGCGTTGGGGAGGCTATGAGGATCTTGTCGGAATCGTCAAAGCCTGTTGCTCCCTCGGATTTTATAACGATGCGCTTCGGGTCGCGTGGGTGGCATTTCAGGCGAAAAAATCGTTTCGGACCTTTCGCTGGCTTGTAAAGGCGTCCCTTTTTCGGCTCAAGATCCTGCCTGGGGTCTCCGGAGGATGACGGATCGAGGGAAGAAATTCTCTCCTTCAATATTGAGGGGTGATGAAAGGGATGGAAAAGTGATCAAAGAGGGTCCAATGATTGTGTCAGGATTTACATTTGTCAGGAATGTCCTAAAGTTGGACTATCCCTTCATAGAGTCGATCAAGTCCGTCCTCCCGATCGTCGATGAAATGGTCATCAATGTCGGCGATTCGGAAGATGACACCCTGGACTTGGTCCGGTCCATCAAAGATCCAAAAATAAAGATCATCGAATCGATTTGGGATATGTCGCTTCGCAAGGATGGGCTTATTTATGCCCAACAAACGAACATCGCCCTGGCGAATTGCCGAAAGGACGCCGATTGGGCCTTCTATCTCCAAGCCGATGAAATCCTCCATGAAAAGGATTATGAAGGGTTCCTCACTTCTATGAGGACTCACAAGGACAATCGGAAAATCCTGGGGCTCATGTCTCGCTACAAGCATTTTGTCGGAGATTTCAATTCCCTTGATCCCTGGGCCTATCGCCGTGCAATGAGAATCGTAAGACCCGGCGGATCCGTGATTTCAGTGGGAGATGCGGTGGGCTTTGCCCGTGCGTCGGACACCCTCTATCTCGGGAAAAACGAGAGAGATCTTTGGGAGTACACCCCTGGACACATCTATCATTATGGATGGGTTAAAAGTCCGGCTCTTCTCCGGGAAAAGGTGCGGACTCAAGTGGAATGGTATTGGGAAGGGACACCAAATCCTACGGACAGCCAGGTGTTGTCCCTCAAGGAATTCATGCCGGAACGGTATTATATTCTTAAAGATTTCAAAGGGATCCATCCAAAGGTGATGGAGGAACGGATCAAGGCCTTTCCGGCCCTTCCTCCGAAGAAAAATCGTTGGCTCAACCCGGATTTCTACAGGTTTGTCCTAAGGCACGGGTTCAAGGGATGACCCCCGCTGCCAATTCGGATTCTCCCCTTCTCGATCTCATTGTTCCGATCCATGGACAAATCGAAATGAATAGGGTTTTTTTCGACACTTTGTCACGAAATACCTCGAATCCTTTCCGCCTCATCGTCGTCGACAATTGTTCCCAGGACCGGTCGGCCGATTTTTTTGAAAGCCAAAATTCCCCGATCCGACCAGTACTTGTTATCAGAAATCCCCATAACCAATGTTACCCCGTCTCCGTCAATCAGGGGGTCAGGGCCGGAAGCGCCCCGATCGTGGGTCTTTTGAACAACGATATTCTTGTCGGGCCTGGGTGGGAGGAACCGTTGGTGAAAGGACTTCTGGAAAACGAGTACCCCGTGGTGAGCCCCTCGGGCCTTGAACATTTTCCCGATCATAGGTTTGAAGAAAAACTCTTTCAGCGCTGGCGAACGATTAACAGGAGAAAGTGGAGCGACGAGAGAGAAAAAAACATTTCGGAAAAAATTCAAAGGATGTATGGAGACTTTAACGATGCGGCGACGCAAATTCAGAAAAGGTACAGCGATGTTCGATATCCGGGCATCATGGGACACTGCCATTTACTGAAGAGGGAAACCTTCGAATCGTTGGGGGGACTCGATCCCAGAATTCAATCGGCGGATTGGGATTTGTATTTGACCGTCGAAAAACTGAAAAGGGAAGGGAAATTTAAAAACAGCCCGATGATACTGGGGGCTTCGTATGTCCATCATTTCATTCGTCTGACGGACTCAAACGTCAAACGGAGCCCTGTGATTTGTGGTCACGACAGGCATCTGACCATAGAAGAAAAGTGGGCGATCAGGGATGTTCAGGAACTTTGGCCCTTCAAGGATCAGGTGCCAGGGGGGAAAAAAAGTTTATATGAAAGGGTTTGCAGACGGGTCATCAAAATTTCAACGCGTCTTTATACGTGGAAAAAGGATTTCACCCGTTTATTCCATTAATGCTGAATGACATGAGATTTCTTTGATTTTTTCACATAAAGTGAACCTTGTTGTCTCCCGTATTTTTTTTACATCCAGCTTAAAAATCCTGGCGTTGATCGGTTAAGAATCGTTTTGAATCAAGAATATTGGAGGTTCGACTGAATGAGGCTTACATTGATCAATCCGGAAACTACAAATATTAATCTGATCAAAGAAGGAGCAATCCCTTTTTTTCTCTATAAGCACATCGGATATAACGTCACGATTGTGTGTCACAAATCCGGCGATTACCCCTATGCTGAGACTATAGTGAAGGGGATTGAATTGAAGTTTATCGACAGACCCAATCCCCAACATGAAATGAATGGACGCTCCATCCGCAATGTGTTGAATGGACCGGTCGTCCAATACTTGAAAAAGCATGCGCAGGAGATTGATGTTCTTCATCTGACGGGATTCTCAAAAGAAACACTGATTTATTCATTTATGTATAAGAAATTCAATCGAAATGGTCTTGTTTACGTAAAGGCGGATACGGATTATGGGATTATCCATATCGATTATTTGAGAAGTATTGTTAAAAGAATTCTGTTGAAACCCTTTTTCAACTATGTGGATTTTTATAGTGTGGAATCGTCTCCAGTCTTAAGGGAACTTCAGGAAAAATATCCGAACACCCTGAAAGGATTAATCCCTCGAGCGATACCCTTCCTTCTTTTTGAGTCATTTTCATCTGATAGGGAAATCAGGAAAGAAAATATAATTTTGACTGTGGCGCGGCTCGGGGCATATCAAAAAAACTCCGAATTGCTCGTTCGTGCCTTCATGAGGCTCAAAAAACAAGATTGGTCTTTGGTTCTGATCGGGGCCTACGATCAGGACTTTCATGGATGGATAAAGAAGATATTTGAAAACAATCCTGACATGCGAGCGAGAATTCAATTGCTCGGGAATTTGACGGATCGGGAGACGCTCTTTGAGTGGTATAAAAAATCTGCGATTTTTTGCCTTCCCTCCCGCCACGAATCTTTCGGGATCGCCCTCCTGGAAGCCAGTGCCTGTGGTTGTTATCCGGTTACGACAGGGGTCAAGGAAATACCTGCGGCCGTTGATATTACGGATAACTGGAAATATGGGAGAAGATTTACCTCGGAGGATGAAGAGGGTCTTCTTCAGGCGTTGGAAGAAGCCACCAATCCTGTGTTTGAAAAGGAACGAGAAAGGATTTCAAAAGACCTAAGACTCCATATAATGATAAATTTTAACGGATATGAAATCGTGGAATTCTTAAATGACCTGTTCACACAGAAAATAAATAAAAAAATGGGGGTTAAGGTGTGATCCGGTAGAATGGAAGGATTAAGTTTTGAGGTTTCAAAAAACAATTTATTAGAAATTAATAATTTTTGAATATTTGTTTTATTTCCATCATCTAGGGCCCTCTTTTGTAAGGAAAACAATGAAAAAGTTGTTCATCGCTTTGAAGTTGATATTAAAGGGGTATTCTTTGCCACTTATCTTATCCCTCTATCGATTTGGACTTTTAAAATCCGGATTTATTTTTATGGATCGGGGAGGCAGGTTTGAATTAAATGAGGACAAACTGCTTGCCGTCTATCAAAATCTTAAGTTCCCAATTTTTTCAAAGGAGAGGCTTTCCTATTCGGTTTATGCATTAGAACAACTTCCGGCGATGTCCGTTCAAACAGTGAAGGAATTTCAGGAAAAGGAAGACCATTTTATTGTGAAGTTCAACGATGGAACAAATATTAAATTCGATTTACCCGATGAATTTTTAGATTTTTGGGATATTTTGACGGAATATAAAGATGCGAACGTTTCGGGAAAAACGGTCGTTGATATCGGGGCTTACAAAGGGGACAGCATTTTGCTTTTCTCCAGGATGGGAGCAAAAAATATCATTGCATTTGAACCTGTTCAAACGTTTTTTCTCAAAGCCAAAAAAAATGCGGAACTTAATGGGATTTTAAAAGACCGTCTTGCTCTTTTTCACAATGCTGTGGGAGGAGATGTCTTCGGATACGAAGAACATCGTTTGGGAAATGAAAAAGACGTTCTTATTTCATTTGAAGAATTTCGCTCAATTATCAAAAAAATTGGATTAACGAAAGAATGGGTTCTCAAAATAGATTGTGAAGGATGCGAGTTTGATTTCTTGAAAGGCGACCACCTCGAAATATTGATTAACGATGGGCTTAGGGAAATCATCCTTGAGTACCATAACGATGATCGGATTCTTGAAGTATTGGAGAAATTTAAAGAAAATTCATTAAAGGTTTTGTCGATCGTTAAAAAAGAAAAAGATTGCGGAGTCTTGCATGCTGTCTCCATATTGTAGGCTTATTTAAGCGTCCTGATAAAGGAATAGGTGAGAGTGAGCATCCGGTTTTCGGATTCGAGGGGATCGATGTGAGTCGTTCAAATCGGAAAGTCTTCGTCCGGAAGGCGACATCCTGCCGAGTGTGGATCGGAACGTCTTTCATGCGTGATTTCACATCCCGGGAATTCCTTCTTTTCCTGTGAACGGGGGACGTGGCGGCGGGAGTTCATTTTGGAAGACGATTTTTCTACAACCAATTTGCCGGATTTTCATCGGCCGTTATTTTCGCCTATCTGACGGGGATGGTCGCCGCGTTCATCCTGGCCAAGCACTTCGGTTTCAGACAATCGAGACACTCCACCGCCAAGCCCGCCATCTGCTTCTCCTAGGTCAATCTTTTTGCCTTGCTCCAGACGTGGGGGGTGAGCATGGCCTTGGTCACATGGATTCTTCCGGGGGTGTGCTGAGGTTTAGCGAAGAGATCGCCCATCTTTCGGGGATCGCGGTCCCTGTTTTCACGAGCTACTTGAGACACAAGTATTTTTCGTTCAGAGGGGAATCGTGATGCCAATCGGGGGTGGCGGGAGGACCCTCGGCCTGCTCCCTTTCACTCCTCCAGCGAGAAGAGCTGAGAGGCCCAGGCCTCATCCATGAACCCCGGAAGCATGGCCCCTTCTGGAGCCTTTTTTCTGAATGGCCGCGGATGGAAGGTGCGTGGAAGGCGGGACCGGATCAGGGCTTCAATATTCTGGAGATCGAAAGGATCGATCTTCCATGCGGTGTGGATCAGTTTCCGTCCGACGGTTACCCCGTTCGGAAAGCCCAGAAGCTTGATCCCCGTTTCCCTTGACCAGCGAGATCGGAGTTGCTGGAAGGACTCCACGGACAGCCGGTCGCCCTTCACAAAATATTTTTCCCGAAGAATCGAGAAAAACAACCCGTAGTTCAGGGTCCAGCCAAGGTCGAAAATCCTCCGTGCGCTGTCGTCTCCGGCGTGCTGGCGGTAATCGATCAGGGTTTCCGGGACGACCACGATCCTGCCATGTTCATACATCCGAAAGACAAAATCCGTGTCCTCCAGCCAGATCGGGTTGAAGCGAAGATCGAACATACCGATCTCCCGGGCCACGTCGGCCCGGAAAAAGAGGGTGGAAGTCTTCGGTTCGTAAAACGGATCTTCCATGCCACGTTTCGTGTGGCGGAAAAGGATGTTTGCCCACCGGGGTATCTCGGGCCTTGCATCTTTGGCGACCACCGTTTTCCCGTCGGGAGAGACTTCATTGGACCAGGATCCGGCAAGAACGGCCTCGGGATTGTCCTTAAGGGCCTTGATCTGCCGTTCAAGACGGTGCGGCATCATCCGGTCATCGCTGTCGAGGAGGCAGATATAGGTTCCAAGGCTTTCGGTGATGCCTTTGTTGCGTGCTGTGACCGCACCCTTGACAGGTTCCTCGACGATCCGGACCCGGTCCGGATTCTTTTCCTTCCATCGGTTGGCTACGGCTCGGGTTCCGGGGGTCGCCAGATTGTCCACCAGAATCACCTCAAAGTCCTGGAATGTCTGACGAAAGACGGACTCGAGCGCTTCTTCGAGTTCCCCCTCATAGCGAGTGATGGGAACTACGACCGAGATGAGTGGAGATTGTCGATCGGGAGAGGATGACAGGTTCTGGGAAGGATCCGATCTCACAGGGGGTCTCCGGATGTCAGCATGAAAGGTGGTTGAAGACCGGAAGATAGTATTTTTGATAAGAAGTGAAATGCGGAATAAAGCGGAAGGCCGTATCGAAAATGAGCAGGAGAATCATCGGTCCAAGAGAAAATGCGTAGATGGGGAGAGGGGACACTTTGTTCCGACGAATTGGGGGGAACCGGGAAGGGGATCGGAGTAAAAATCATTTTTTGAGAAAGGGCTCCCTCGTCATCAAAAAGGCTCGGATGATGTTTCTCAGGTTGCGAGGAGTGGGCTTTAATCGGAATGTTTCAATCGCCATCCTGCGCGCATCGGTATTGTAATGCCATTCGGCGAGCTTTTTCCAGAGTCTTGAGAAATCGTCCTCGTCTCTCCAGGGGAGGCTCCGGTAGTGGCGCATCGCCACCTCATAGGAGGGGACTCTGACCATCTTTTCGCCGAATGGGAGAAAAAAGGAGACCCGTGAGCGCGTTCTCGAAAACCTGAAAGTTCCGTTCCACCTGATCCCCAAGTGAGTCCAGGATGTGGCCATGGGATAATACCCCCCCCTTTCCATGAAAGAGAAGATCCCTTCCCAGGAAGGGATCTGATCGACGTGCCTTTCAGAAAGGGCATCGAGGGCAGGCAACCCTTCCAGTGAAGAGAACACCGAGGCGGTCAGGCTCAGGGTCTGGGGGCCCGATGGGAGTCTTTTTTCAAGGTGAAGCAGATCCTGTGCTCTTTCAGGGAAGGGGAAGGGGGTGGAAAGGGACGGGACTTCATTCTCCGGAAGGTCGGAGGCCTCGTGTCCGACCCGGAGGGATGTCCCGCAGGAACAGATCCATACGGAACGATTCTCCAGAGCGTCCAGCAAAAAATAGGCAGTCCCGCGGCAGAGCGGACATACGGGGGCCTGGAGGGCCGTTCCTTCGAGGATGTTCCGGACCCAGGAAAAGGCTCCTTCGACGGAGCGGTTTAAATCCAGCCCGCAAAAAGGGGCAACGAAGGACGTGTTTTCCGGAATGGGGGCCCGAATGAATGGAGGGGGGACCTTTCGGTCCACGAAGATGGTGAGGGTCGGGATGGAGAAGGAGAGGGCCATGTGGGTCAACCCCGAATCATGTCCGACATACAATCGGCTGCCTTCGATCAAGGCCGCCACCTGGGTCAAGGGAATTCCATAGGGTTCGAGGGAACCCTGAACATTCAAAGAAGGCGAATCGGGAAATCCCGTAAAGATCGTCCGGAGACCGTACCGGTCGTAAATTCGGCTTGCCAGGCGGGAGAACCCGCTCAGACCCCATGCCTTCATCGGAACGACATGGGGGGTCATGACAATATAGGGCTGTCCGAGCAGATTGTTTTTTGCCAGCCAGCGACGGATTTCGACCCGGTCCGATTCTTCGACGGGGACGAAGGGACGAAGGGATCGGGTCATCTCATTCGGAAGCCCGAGGACCCGATAGGGGGTCTCCCAGATGGTTTCTCCCAGGAACGGGCTCAACCCGTCAGGAAAAAATGGGGCGGAAGCCACGTATGAATCGATTCCGTTATGGTGATTTTGAGAAATTTCTTCGGCGGCCTTTTTATAGGTGAAAGGCAGGTCGTAAGAAAGTTCGAAGTTGGAATTTTCTTTCGACGTCACGCGATACCAACGGATCGTAATGTTTTTTAGTCGTTCCTCGAACTCACGATGATGCGTGGAGGCCCAGAGAATAATATGAGCTTTTGGATAATACTCCTTTAGTGTGATCGCCAATCCAAAGTCATAGAAATGATTTCCAAGTCCTGAAGCACAGATAATGTGAAAATCTCCCTCGAAGGAGTCCTTGTCCGGCGCAATTTTTGGGATCGGAAATCCCTGGACAATCTTGGCCGGTTTTGGTGGGCGGGATTGAATCATCGTTCTCCTTGAAGGCATCAAAACAAAAAAATGACCATCAAAAAACTGACAGACCCTTTTTTCTGAGAATTAAGGGTGGGAGAACCTCCCCCGCAATTTTCTTGGAAATTCTGAGAGCCCTGGACTAATTCTTTCTGGCCCCCCGTGTAATATTTCGGCATAATCTTCCATTTTTCCAAGCCCCGAGCCCGGTCACCTCAAGATATCCTTCTCCATTCTCCAGTAAGGATGGGTCTCCAAGCTTGATCTTCGACGCGCCCTCCCAGTAGGTGACCCCCCCCGTAAGAAGCTGATTATCCATCCAAGGGTGGGCCTCCACGACAATCTTCTTGTCCACGAGGAAGGTCAAATCGTTGAGAGAGAGGCAAGAACCGACCAGGCCCGTCATTAAGTGCACGGCATTCGTCCGCCGAACGGTCCACGCATCTCCGGACCTGTGAAGCAGCGTGGCCCGGTGAAAGGAAGAGAGACGGACCCCCCGATCGATCATTTGGTAGAGCATCACACCTTGGGTATTGGAAGGATTCCATCCCCAGATCCAAATCCAGCCGATTTGGTCCTTGGTCATGGGTTGCCTCATCCATTCGTGATCGAACCAGCATTGGCCGTGAACTTTTTCCGACTTGGCGGTCCCGTTTGGGAGAACCACCGTCCGGGTTCCCGTGATCCTGACCAGAGGGTAGGAGTAGTAATAGGCCCAGTCGGTGGAGTTGGGGCCGGTGTAGAATTTCTTTTTTTCGTCATGCCACACGGGAGGAGATTGAGGAGTGAGCGCAAGTGCGAAGCTCTGGTTTCCCACCCGAAAGAAAAGATCGAGGGAGGGCGCTTGTCTGGTCGGATGATCGAGGCGGTTTCGACCGATCCGGACGGAGAACGGATCCTTTTGGGCGAGGACCGATCGGGAGAAATTCCTGCGCTCCCGCTCCGTCATGCGAAAGACCTTCCGGTCGAGATCGGAGACCGCTCCGTGAAAGCCGAAGATTTGACGGGGAGTCCATGGGCTCTTTCGGGACTCCATTGCGCCGGTCGGTCCCTTCTTTGCCTTCGTCCGGAAAAACGTCGCCTGGAATCCGAAGTGCCGTCCCGAATCGGAGGTCAGGAATCCCGTCATGTACCACCATTCAATCGGATAGTCCGGGTGGGGGGAAAGGTGGTCCCAAAGGCCGGGGGTCTTGCCAAAACTCTGGCTTGGGAAGAACAGAACAAACGAAAAGGAAAGAAGAGTCAATATTTTTCTCGACAATGGCTTCACAGTCGTTCCCCCGCCAATGTCTGGTCGCGTTTTAGAAGGATGGTCGGCGCCACAAGGGAGAGCAGGGAGGCGGCAAAAAGGAGGAGGGAGAGGAGAAGGATATTCCTGGTCGGAAGATCCCAGAGGATCATCCATCCGAAGGCTTCCCGGTTGATGACAAAAACGATGATCGCTCCCACCAGGAGCCCCAGGAAAACACCCAGGAGGATTCCCCAAAGGAGGATGAGCGTCGTTTCCACCAGGAGCATGAGGATCTTTTCGCGGGGGAGAAGGCCGAGGTAGCGATAGAGAGCGAATTCCTTTCTCCGTTCGTACAGGAGAAGGATCAGGGAATTCGACACCCCGAAGATGGAGACCACGATCGCGATCGCCAGCAAGGCGTAAGTCACGGAGAAGGATTGATGGAAGACTTCGAGAATTCTGTCCCGCAGACCGTTCTGAGACCGGATCAGGAGGTGAATATCGGGCGGGAGCGTCCGGTCGAGCAAGGCGATGAAGCGGGGGACCGATTCATCGCGCTTCAGGAAGATCGACAGGTTGGAGGGATCGGCGGTTCCCTGTTCAGTGGAAAGACGTTCATAGGGAACCAGAAGGATGCCTTCCACGGTTGAATAATCCCGATAAACTCCAAGAATTTTCCGCGTAACGGGTCCCTCCCGGGTCGGATAGGTGACAGGGTCTCCGACATCTTTATGGAACCGGTTCGCGAAAGGCTCCGAGACCAGGACGCCTTTCCCATTCATAAAGGCGGACAGGACTCTGTCGGAGTCCTGTTTCCCGACCAGGGGAAGAGGCGTGTTTCGATAGAAGCTGTCAAGGTCGGAATACGCGAGGTAGGAAGGCTTTCCGGCGATGTTGGCGGAGAGAAGCGTATAGCGCGCAATCCGGTTTACGCCCGGAACAGAGAGTATCCGCTCGTAGAGCGAGGTCGAAAGCGTCTCGGAGCAATAGGAGGAGAGACAGGTGGCCGGCTTGATGTAGACATCCGCCTTGAGATTTTGATTGATCCAGAGGTTCAAGGTTTTTTCGAACGAGGAGATCATGACCACGATCCCCACCACCATGCCAAGACTTGCCATCACGCCGGATATCGCGATCCGCGTGCGGCTGATGGTGGCCGTGAACGCCGACAGCGAAAGGGAGAGAATCGGATTGGGGAGAAGGGAGGAGATCCGTTGAACCAGTGGGCTGAGGGCCGTCAGGAGGGACGGGATCAGAAAACTTCCGGAGAAGACCGCGAAAAGAGCCGCAGCATATCCTCCCCATGGAAAGCGGTGATAGGCGGGGAGCCGGGTGAGAATCTCGCTCAGGAGGGCAAACGCCACAAAAAGACTCCAGTAGGTCTTCTGGCGGGAAAATGAGGATTCTTCTTCCTGGATTCTCGAGAGTCCCAGGACGGGAGGAATCCGGGTTGCTTCCCGAAGCGGTCCGGCGATGGCGGCAAGAGACACTCCGATAGAAAAGAGCAGGGCAAGCCCTCCCTCCCCGAAGGATGTCCCGGTCGGGAGGAGGTGGGGCGGAAGGAACATCGTGGCGATCGTCCGTTGGACCGCGGAAAGGGTGATACGGGCCAGCGCCTGCCCCCAAAGGACCCCTAAGGCTCCGCCCAGAAGACCGAACCATCCGGCCTCCAGTGCAAGGAGGACCCTGATTTCCCGGGAGGTGACGCCGAGAAGGCGGAGGGTCGAGATCTCGGAGCGCCGCCGGACGACAAAAAGAAGCAGGGTGTTTGCGATCAGGAAATAGGCGACGAGGAAGGCCACGAGAGAGAGGGCCATGAGATTTGAGCGATAGGCGGAGAGCATGGAATCATATTGGCTTTTTCGGGCTCTCCTGGAGAGAACCAGGAGATTTTTTCCCAATGCATGCGTGAGGGATGCGTGGAGCGTTTCGACGACCTCGGGAGAAGGCTTCGTCCCTTTGGGTCCGTCCCAGAGAAGATCGATCCGTGAAAGCTCTCCGGTTTTGCCGAAAAGGTCCTGCGCCCATGAAAGGTCGATCAGGAAGGCATTGCGCGGGAGCATTCGGGCGCGGATTCTGTCGGGAATTTCTCCCAGGACCTCGAGGGGGACGGTCCGCGTTCCATAGGCGACCTGGATCGTTTCTCCCGTGTTGAGATGCCAGAGGGACAGGGTATGGGGGGGGAGGTAAATCCCCCCGCGAACCGCCAGGATATTCCTGTCTTGCCTCCCCGGAGGCCGATCGGCGCTTTCAAGGAAGTCCAGCCCTTTGAGAAGGAACGTTTGCCCCTGGTAGGAAACAGTCAGTTCGAGGAGGGGGGAGATCCGGAAAGGCATAGGGCCCAACGCCTTTTCGAGGGTGTCGATGGTCGAATCTGCGAAGGTGGACCCGGAAGGAGCGACGACAGAGAGAATCGCCGGATCCCTGACGTGGTTGATGGCGTTCTTGAGAGACAGCAGAGAACTTTGGTCCGCCTGAACGATGGCCAGGACAATGGCCGTACCCAGGGAAATTCCAAAAAGCGTCAGAACCGTTGCGAGCGGCGTCCGTAGAAGATTGCGGAAAGAATAGGAAAGAAAGAATCGGACCGTGGCCATGCGCAGAACCTACCGTTCGTTTTCCGAAACAAACCGGCCGTCCCTAAGCTTGAGGATGCGTGTTCCGTACCGGGCCGCATCGAGGCTGTGAGTGCTCATGACGATCGTCGGGCAAAACTCCTTATGGAGAAGCGTCAGGAGTTCGAGAACCTTTCTTCCGGTCAAATGATCGAGCGCCCCCGTGGGCTCATCCGCCAATAAAAGCCGCGGACGGTGGATCAGTGCCCGGGCCACCGCCACCCGTTGCTGCTCGCCTCCGGACAATTGAGAAGGAAACTTGTGGGCCTTGTCGGTGAGGCCCACTTCTTTTAAGAGGGCATGAACGGCCTCCCGGTCATCTTGTCCGTTGAGACGGGCAGGAAGCGCCACGTTTTCATAGACGCTTAGGAATGGGAACAGATTGTAGTTTTGGAACACGAACCCCATCTGGCGCCGCCGGATCAGGGTTTTTTCCTCGTCGGTCATGGCCCCCCAATCGTTTCCGTCGAGGAGGAGCTCTCCCGAATCATAGGGATCGATCCCGGCAAGGATGTTCAAAAGGGTCGATTTGCCCGATCCGGAGTCTCCCATGATCACGACCCATTCTCCTGCGCCGATCGAGAAGGAAAGGTCGAAGAGAACCCGCTGCGATGGCCCTCCGGCCTTTCCGTAGGATTTTTCGAGATTCTTGCAGAGGATCGGGATTCCCATCAGGACCCTTCGGTGTCTTTTTTAAGGAGATCGTGGATCACCGACAGGTCCTTTTCCCCTTCGCCTTTGGCGACGATCCGCTGGAAAAGGGAACGGGCATGAGAGAGGGGTTCCGGAATGTCACGATTTCTGGAGAGAAGAGCCGACAGAAGAAGGTCGAGATCCTTTTTCATCAAGGAGGCGGAGAAGGCTTTGCGATAGTCTTCCGCAAGAAGAGTCGGGATCTTGATCCGGTAGAAAGGGGTGGTCAAGGGACTTTCCAGGAGTGCCTGGGCCAAGGCTCCGCGATCGATTCCAAGGGCCTCGCCGAGCAAAAAGGTTTCGGAAAGGCTTTCCATATGGACCGCCAATAAAAAATTGATGGCAAGCTTGGCCGCCATTCCCGACCCCGCCGGACCGAACCAATGGAGGCTCTTTCCCAAAAGGGCCATCGGTTCCGCAACCAGGGAGCGGAGCGATTCGGCTCCTCCCGCGAGAAGAAGAAGCTCCCCCCGAGCCGCCGGGACAACCGAGCCCGAGACAGGGATATCAAAATAGGCCACGCCTTTTTTTTGGCATTCGGAGGCTTCCCATTGGGCGTCCTCGGGGGACTCGGTGGACATGTTGCCAAGAATTTGGCCGGATTTTAAAGAGGACAAGAGGCCCGTCTCGCCGGAAAGGACAGCCCGGGAAGAAAGCCCGTCCCGCAGCATAAGGATGACGAGCCCGGCTCCGTCTGCCGCTTCGGCGGGAGAGGAGCACAGAGGGAAGGAAAGGGTGGACACCCGTTCGTTTTTCGTCCGGTTATATCCTTTCATCAGATAGCCGGCATCGGCAAGCCTTTTGGCCATGGGAATCCCCATGGACCCAAGGCCGATCCAGCCGACGGAGGCGCCTCTCGTAATAGGGGAAGCCGAAATATTGGACAAGGAGATTCTCCGGGGGAGGGACAGTGCGGCCTAAACAGATGTCAGACGGGACCGATTTCAAAATCGTAGCATCGGATCTCGATTCTTGGCAATCTTTCCCTAAAAAATCCTTCCTGTCGTCTCTAAAGATCGGTTCTCCTTCGAGAGACCTCAACAGGGAGTTATCGGGGGCCTCATGAAATCCTCGACAGCCTGGGGAAAAAAGTAAGCGCCCTCCCTTAAGGTATTTCGCTCCCATTCCTGTGGCTTAGGATATGATCGCGACTTCTTTTAAGGATGGAATTTGATGTAAAAAAAAAAGGGAGCCGTTGGCTCCCTTCTCTGGAACATTTCCTCACGCCTTACATGTTCTTGATGATCTCGGTTCCGAACTCGGAGCACTTCACTTCGATCGATCCCGGAAGCTGTCGTGCGAAATCGTACGTGACTCTCTTCTTCGCGATGGCATTCTTTACGCCATTTAGGATCAGGTCGGCCGCTTCCTTCCAGCCTATATACCGGAACATCATCTCACCGGAAAGGATCACTGCCCCGGGGTTGACCTTGTCCTGGCCGGCATATTTGGGGGCCGTCCCATGGGTCGCTTCGAACCCGGCAAATCCGGTTTCATAGTTGATGTTGGCGCCGGGAGCGATCCCGATTCCGCCGACCTGGGCCGCGAGCGCGTCGGAGAGGTAGTCTCCGTTTAAGTTGAGGGTGGCGATCACATCGTATTCGTCCGCCCGCAGAAGAATCTTCTGGAGGAAGGCGTCGGCGATCTCATCCCGGATCAAAAGCTTTCCGGCCGGGGGGTTCCCGCCGCAGTCGTCCCAGCTGACCGTCTTGTCGCCGAATTCTTCCTTGGCGACCTCATATCCCCATTTCCGGAAGTACCCCTCGGTGAACTTCATGATGTTGCCCTTGTGAACGAGGGTCACGCTCCGGCGCTTGTTGGCCAGGGCATAACGGATGGCCGCCCGGACGAGGCGCTTGGTTCCTTCCTCGGAGACCGGCTTGATGCCGATGCTGGCGGTCTTGGGGAAGCGGACCTTCTTCATGACGCCTTCTTTTTCGAAGATCTTGTAGAACTCCTGGATCACCGGAGATCCGGCGGGCCATTCGATGCCGGCGTAGATGTCTTCGGTGTTTTCCCGGAAGATGACCATGTTGACCTTTTCGGGCTGCTTGACCGGGGAGGGAGACCCGAACCACTCGACGGGACGAACGCAAGCGTAAAGATCGAGCTCCTGCCTAAGAGCCACGTTGATGCTTCTGAAGCCGCCTCCGACCGGAGTGGTCAAGGGGCCCTTGATCCCGACCAGAAATTCGCGGTAAGCGGTCAGCGTATCTTCAGGAAGCCAGGTATTGGCGCCGTAAACTTCATTCGCCTTTTCTCCGGCAAAGGTTTCGAACCAGACCACCTTCTTTTTTCCGTTGTAGGCCTTTTGGACCGCCGCATCGAAGACGCGGACGGACGCATTCCAGATATCCGGGCCCGTTCCGTCCCCCGCAATAAACGGAATGGTCGGGTGGTCCGGAACCTTAAGAACGCCTTTTTCCATCGTGATTTTCTGCCCGTCTTTGGGCGGGGTGATTTTCTGATAGGACGCCATGGAATTCCCTCCTCGGTGAATGGAATGATAGATGGGTCCGATGCATGTCTGATCATGCATGGGAGGAACCCGGTTTTTAGGAAGAGTGCCTTTGGAAAGTGATCGAGGGAGGATGGAAAACCCATCGATTCGCCGTTGATCGAGAGGCCTTCTCTTCATGACCCCCGTCGTTCTGTTTAGATGCCCCGACCCCATTGTCAGGCTGGCAGAACGCGGGCCATTTGAATCTCAGAGCACGCTGCAGTGATGTGCGGAAAGTCATATTGAGTCGTGCGGATTCACTCTGCCTTTTTCAAAACTCTGCCATTATATCTTTGACGAAAACCAGTTGCAAGAGTATGGAGTGTGCGAAAAATTATTCCAGTTGTGATTATGAGAATCATTATCTTTATGTCATTTCTGAAGGGTGGGAAAGCGCGTATTCGCCGGATGTTGAAAGATCTTATCCTGAAGGTGTGTTCAAGATTGTCTCAGATGACGCGAGGGGGAAGTTAAAAAATATATATTTATCGCTAGCTTGGTTGTTGGCACTCTCCTTGCTTTTCCCCGAGCCGGGAGGGAAAAATGCCGCATGCCAGGTTAATCAATATCTTCGTCGACAATTTTGGAGAAAACCCCCTGATCACAGCGTTCGCGAACAACGTGGCGAATTTTGTGGTCTACGGGTTGGGAGCCTTCCTGTTCATCCTTGGGATGGCCCGGGCAGGGTTCGCCATGAAAAGCCATGACGCGGATGGCATCCGGCAAGGGGTCATGACCGTGGCCGGGGGAGCGCTCGTTCTCATGTCCAAAGCCATTTGGGATACCCTGACAGTCTGGGCGGGATTATGATCCCTTCTTACCGCCACATTCTGAGGACGCCTCTTCTTGGACGATTTCTGATCCCTTGGGACATGTGCGTTCCGGCCTTCTGGGTTCTGGGCGGATTTCTGACAGGGCTTAATCTGGTTTTTTTATGTTTTGCCCTGGGGCTTTCCATGATCGGCTTATTCTGGGTCAGAAAAACGGGGGAGGGGACCATCCGCGCCATGGTGCTCTACCATCTCAGGAACCGAGTCTACTTTGTGGCGTAAGGGCTCGGAGAAAGGGAGTCTCCTCCATCGGCTCTTTGATCTCGATCGGCTGGAGGGGCGCACCTTGGTGGGCCGGACGGGAAGGCTCGGGCGTCTCCTGTTCCTTTCAGGGGTGAACATGTTCCCGCTGGACGAGGAGGAGTCGTCGCAAATCTATCGGGGGATTGTGAATCTCTTTGCGCATCTTCCCGAAGGATTCGGGCTTCAGTTCCGTGTCGAGGTCCGTCACGGGAAACCGTTCGACCATCCGGGAATCTATCCGGAAGGTCTCTCAAATCCCGAGAGGGGGATGCGCGGGACAGACAATGACCCCTCCGCCGAGGCGCTCTCAAAAGATCGGTTGCGCGACCTCAAATCGCGCCCGGCACGGCGCCGACGGCTTGTCTTGGGTCTGATCGGCTATCCCCCGAACGAAAAAGAGACCCTCAAGCTCTCCTTTATCCCGCGCGCCGGCCCGACCTTCGGACGGGGGAAGGAATCGAGAAAGGAGGGGAATTTTGAAAGGCGCCTTCGGGAGATCCAGGATCTTGAGAACACGGTCCTCGCCCTGCTTCCGGGGGCGGGGATGGAGGCGGACAGAGCAGATGAAGCAACGCTCCTCTGTCATTTGGCCGAACGGGCCAATCCAGGTCTGATTGTCGGAAATCCCTTTCGGGGGGATCGTCGCGGGAGCCTTCCGCCTCTTTTCCAGACGACCTTTCAGGAGTTTCCCGGAGACCTTCGGGCCTTTCGTCCCGACGGGTCCGTCCTTTGGGGGCGTTTCCATGCCCTTCGGCAGCTCCCGGCCGCCTTTCACCGGGACACCCTGGCGCCGATCCTTGAAGGGCCGGATTTTGATTGCGACCTCACGCTCAATCTCTTTAAGCCCGATCGTTCGCTCGCAAGCCGATCGGTTCAAACGAATGCGACGATCAACCGATTCCTCACCCTGCTTTTGCCCGGAACCTCCTATCGGCTCGAATCCGTGATCGCAGAACAGGAGCACTTTCTTCGGGGAATGCACGAGGGGCCGGAAGAAGAAGGGGCTCCCTTTATCGCCAATCTCACCTTCGGATACTGGCACTCCGAGCGGAAATCTCTCTCCGAATCGGGCATGCAGGCGCTCAGAAATTTCGGAGAGGCCGACGGGGCGTTGGTGCCGCCTGAGCCCTTCCGCCAGTGGCCGCTGTTTCGAAGCCAGTTCCCCCTCGACGGGGATGCGAACGACCGGTGGGAACTGATGACCTCTTCCCAGACCGCTCGTTTCGTTCCCGTTTGGGACCGTTTTCCGGATCAGGACGATCCCTGGTTCCTCACGAAGAACCATCGGCAGGAAATCCTGGGGCTCAACCTTTGGAGCCGGGAGCTTCCCAACGCCAACGGGGTGGTGATGGGCCGGTCCGGGTCAGGAAAGTCCTTTGGCGTAAAGCTCATGCTCTGCCAGTTCCTGGTTGCCGATCCCCGGCACCAGACCATTATCGTCGAGAATGGGGGAGACTTCGAACGATTGGCCCGATTCATGGGGGGAGACTATGTCCGCATCGATCTTTCGGGGTCGTTTTCTCTCAATCCCTTTCCCCTTCGAAGCGACCTTGCCAGAGAGGGCGGGCTCTATGATCCGGACTGGATGGGATTTCTCGTCGCCCTGATCGAAACCTTCCTGATCACCTCCCATCCGGTGCTCCCTCTCCACCGGAAGATTCTCGCCCAATGTTTGGGAGATCTTTATGACCGCCTCCCCGACCCGGAGGAACGCCCTTGTCTGACCGATCTCGTTCGGACCCTCTACGCCTTCCGGGGGCGTGATGCCGAAGATGAGGAGGTCTCCCAGAGGATGGCAAAAACCCTGGAAGCGTGGGCCACCGGCCTGTACGCCCCTCTCTTCAACAATTCCAGGGGATTTGTCTCGAAATCCAGGATTTTGGCCTTCGACCTCTCGGGCCTTGACCGGCAGGAGGCCCTTCGGGGGATCGTCTTTGCCTTCATTGCAGGAATTTCGATGGAGCGCCTTTTCCGGGAGAAGAACCGGCGCCTTTATTTTGTCTTTGACGAAGCCCATCGTCTGATGACCCAGTTTCGGGGAACCGGGTTCCTTGAGCACATGTATCGCACCGCCCGCAAATTCGGAGGAGGGGTGATCGCCATGAGCCAGTCTCCCGAAGATTGGCTAGAAGAGGGCCGGGAAGGGGGGATCCTCGGAAATTCCTCCTGGAAGTGGATCTTTCCCTGCTCGGTTCTTCCGGAAACCTATCGAAGGATCGGGCTTTCCGACCGCGAAATCGCCATTATCGACAGCCTCGAGTTTGTGCGAGGCGACTATGCGGAGTGCTACCTCACCATGGGAGCCCGGAGAGGGGTCTTGCGGCTCGAGCCGTCCCCGCTCGAATACGTGATCGCCGCACGCTCCCCCGAAGAAGACCGCATGATCGAACAGGAACTCGATCCCGGGCGATCCATGTTCGAAGGGCTTCTCGCTCTCTCCGTAAAACGCTGGGAGAGGGAAGGAGAACGGAGGTGAAACGGATTTTCGTGCTCATTGGCGGGGGGCTCGTCTTATTTTTTCCCGGATCCGCGACCGCGGGGATCCTCCCGGGACCCGATACCGTCATCGAGTCCCGAATCCTGTGGGTCGGAAACCAGATGCGGGTGACAATGAGCCGATTGCAGGGAATGTTCCAGGAAAAAAATAAAGGAATCGATTTTTACAGCACGCCGGTGCTTCCCCCCATCCCAAATGATTCTCCGGCCGCCCCCGCCCCCGCCGGAGGAGTGGCGGGGGTCACCCAATCCGCGGCGGAAGGCCTCGGCCAGGCGATGAGCGGACTCCCGCAGGTCGAAGCCCAATATTCCTCCGGAAGCTCCGTCCATGATCTTGCCTATCGGGCAAGCCCCGAGGGAGCGCTAAGGCTCTCGGCGGACATGGAAGGGCGAATGTTCCAGACCCTGGTCAACATTCATCAGGACCTCCTCTATCTTCTCAAGGTGCAGTCCGCGCGATCGGGCCTCAAGGGAACGGTTCTCGATCAGTTCCACGCGGACAATTTGCGCGACCAGGAAGTCTTGCGGATCGATCTTCCCCAATGGATCATGGTCCGGTAGGCGCCCGGCTTAGATGACGTGTCCCTCCACCCAGGGCCTTTTGGTCTTCCAGGATTCCGCGACCATTCCCTGCGTCCTCTTTCCCGTCCGGCAGCAGATGCTCTCTCTGACCCGGGTTCTTCTCTTCGTGAGCCTTCCCATCGCCATTCTTCTCTTTTGGCTCAAGCTCAAAAACGGAGAGCGCGTATTTTCAGACCTGCTCCGCTTCCTGTTCATCGTCATGGGAATATCCGGATACGACAGCTGGTTCGAGGAGGGGGTCACACTCGTGGGGGCCCTGGCGCAATCTCTCTACCCGAGTTCACTCGTTCTGGCCTTTTACGAACGCATCTGGCAATCGCCGTTGATTCCCGGATCGGCGGGATCCTTTGCCGGGTTTTTGTCCGACCCCATGGGAATCCTCTACCTCGTGCTCCTCGACGGGCTCAAGGTGATCGTCCTCGCGTTCTCTCTCGTGCGGTATGCCCTTTTGGGATTTCTCTATATCGTCGGGCCGCTTCTGTTCAGCGTGGCCGTGATTCCGGGACTTTTCTTCCTGGCCGGACAATGGGCGCGCAACACTCTCGAGATCAGCCTCTGGCTGCTGTTCCACAATCTCCTCATCGGGATTTTCTCCTCGATCAATCTCTACCAGGCCCTTTCGGGGGGCTCCATGCCAAGCGCCATGGTGAACCGTGTCCTCGAGATCGGAATCCTTCTGGTCCTTGTCTTGATGATTCTCTTCGTTCCCATCCTGACCCACCTTCTCCTGGATCGCTCCTACGAAGGGATCGGGTCGTTTGTCGGGCCGCAGGCCGAATCCCTGGGCCGATCTCTTTGGCACAATGTCGTGTCCAAGCCCTTGCTCAAAGGCGAGCTTCCGTTTGGCATGGGGGAGTTCAAAACAGGCACCACGACGAAGGATCTCGGGCAAGGGCGGAGAGTCTACCGGAAAAAGCAGCTGAGGATCGGTCCCATGGACTTTACGAGCATGATCTGGCAACGGACTCCAAAAGAAAAGAGTCCGGGAAAAAAGGCCTCCAGCGGAAAGGACCCTCAGGAGGGGCCTAAGCCCAGGGCCAGGAAGGTCCGCTCTGATAAAACGGCGTCGAAAGAGGCTCCCGGGCCCATGCCGGATCGGCCAAAACGCAAGACGCCGGCACGGAGAAAGAAGGCGGACGATCGGTCGCAGGGGCCGAAGAAGGGGAAGGCGGGCGGAGAGAACGGGGATCCAGGAAAAAATGGGAGCTAGGAGATGGAGGATTTGAGCTGGGAGGAGAACGCGGAGGGGCCATTGAGGGAGATTCCCTCCTCGTACGCGAGCCGCGAGGAAATGCTCAAAGGGTTCCGGGGGATCAGGCGCACCCTCTGGGGACTCGGGGCCCTGATGGGTGTTGTGGGCGCGGCCCTGATGGTTCTCGCCACAGACCGGTCGTTGATCGTCGCCCTGTCCTCCGATGGCCATATGCAGGTCCTGAGCCGGATATCCGACCCCGTGTACCAAAAAAACTTCGAGCGCATCGTGCGTTATTTCACCACGGGATTTCTCTCCGACCTGACCGCGTACGACTCCTTCGAGATCTCCTATCGCCTTGAAAAGGCCCTTCTGGTCATGACCCCTGACCTCCGAGCCCGCATGAAGAGAGCGATCGTGGTCCAAAATCTCGTTGAAACGGTTCAAAAGGCCCGAATTCATACCGTGATCTCCGTCAAGGACGTGACACTGCAAAAAGTCCGGAGCGGGGTCTGGTCGGTGGCGGTGACGGGAGAGCGGACAACCTATCCGTATGGGCGGGGATCCGGCCAGTCCCGCGGATTTGCGGCGACGCTCCTCCTGCGCCGCGGAGGCCCGACGGTCTTCAATCCTTATGGCCTCTGGGTCGAAAACTATCGAGAAACTCCCGCGTTGGCTGGTACGGACGCAAAGCCATGATGAACCGCACCTTTTGGGCCGGATTCGGAGTGGCGGTGGTCGTGATTCTTCTTCCGGCGCTGGTTCTGATCGATGCCCGCTCCTCCGTCGACCGGAGACCCCTGGCGGGAGGGAAGGAGGGGCCACAGCCCGTGCCGCCCGTCGCGCCCATGGCGAATGATGGGGGAGGAACAGGGGACCATTTTGGAGATCTTCCTACTCCCCCCGAGCCCGCTCTTCCTCCAGGAGCCGTGTCCCCGCCCCCTCCCAAAGAGCGGTATCCGGGTCGGCCGGTTTTGGGAGCCGACCTGGACCATCCCGAAATTGTGTTCAGTCCGGAACGCATTCGGGAGAGCATCGCGCATGATCCCAGGAGCTCCCCGCCTGGTCGGGTTCCCCCTCATACAGGAATCCGGACGGTCGTCTACGACCCTTCGAAGGTGTATACCGTTCGAACCGCCGTCTCCCATGTCACCTTGATCGATCTTCCCGAAGCGGCGAAGGAGGTGTATCTCGGAGATTCAAAACTCTTCCTTGGAGAGGTGTTCGGAAGCCGCGTCAAAATCAAGCCGATCACCTGGGATCGGGGGATCACCACGAACATGATCGTTTACACGCTTCACCGCCAATTTGCCTTTCGGCTCAAAGTGGTGCCGGAAGGGACCGAGGACGACCTCCTGACATTTTATCTTCCCACGAGCGATACCGTGGTCAACTTAACCCCTCTTCAACAAAAGATGGAAAAGGACCTTGCGGTCCGGGAGAAGGTGGATCTCCGGGAGCAGGCCCTCCTGACCCTGAGGTCCGCAGGGGCAGAAGATCCGGTCGGAGCCTGGTCGGAAAAGGAAGGGATCAGGGCGGACCTATTAGGGTTTTCAGCTCTTGGAAAGGACCGGTTCGCCCTCTTTGAAATCACCAATAAGACCGCCCATCGGGTGACCCTGACGGGAATCCGTCTTCGCCTGTTCCGATCCTCCCTGTTTTGGGAAGGGAGGAAAAAATGGGTGGAGGGGGAGGACTGGAGCCGGGAATTCCGGCTGATCATTTCTCCCCACGCCAAAGCGCGCGCCCTTCTTCCCGCCGATCCTTCCCCTCTTTCCTCTTCGAGGGACGGGTACCTTGCCGAACTTCGTGTGGATCACGGGACGGGGAAAAGCCAGACCCTGGACCTTGAGGCGAAGGGGGGAGGCAAAAGGTGAATCGATGGCTTTTTCTGGGGGGAAGCGCCGTTGTCGGACTTCTGCTCTACCTCATCTTTTCCGTCAATCATTCCGGAAGCCGGTCATCCCGCCCGTTTTCTCAGGGAGGGGCGTCCGTTGGTTCCAACGGGCCAATGAGATGGAACGATCTCGCCTCCTCGGAACTGCCTCCTCCCCGAATTCCCTCCCAAAGGACGGGCGAATCCTTTCCCCGGAGCGTGTCCACTCCGGCCCCTCCGAATCATCCGCTCGACACCAGCTCGACCGTTTACCTTGACGGTGGGGGCCCGGGGTCGACCAAAGACCGCGGGTTAGGCTTGGAAAACGACCCGTTGGTCCTTTCCGCGATCGGAAACGTCCTCAAGAAATCCCTTGCCGAATCTCCAGAGCTTGCCAGAAAGGCGGAGGAAATCCGGAGAGAGGCCGGCGGCGTCCAGGGGGCTTTGGGAGAAGGCTCTCGAATTCCGGCGGGAAGCGAACTCCATGTGGTGGTCCTGAAAACGGTCGAAGGTCCGGGAAACAGGCTTCCCGTCATTGCGCGCATGACCGCCGCCTCGCTCTCCGGGTTCCATCTCCCCAAAGGGACGAAGATCCTCGGATATCCCGAAGCGGTGACACGCGAGAACCGGCTTCGCATCCGGTTTGTGCGGATCCTTTATCCGGGGGGCTTTGAAGCCCATACCACCGGGTTTGCCCTCCATGGAGGGCGGGAGGGCGTTCCGGTGGAGGTATCGGAGCACAAGGGGAGGAACATCGCGCGCTCGGTCGCCCAGAACAGCCTGATGCTTGGCGGAGAGGCTGTCGACACGATGGGGTGGTCGGGAGCGAGCATGGGGGATTTCTTGGGCATGCAGGCGGGAGGCAACGCGCTTGCCGAAGCCGGCAGCCAACTCCCCCAACCCGATTCGCAGCCCTCCTACCGGCTCGAACAGGGAACGCGATGCGCGGTGATGATTCTTGAGGGATTTCCCGTCCCCGGGAGACGGCAAAGGAAATGAGCGGTTCGAGCGAGCCTTTCAGGGTTCTTGACGCGCTCAGATCGATGGAAGGGAGCCTGAACGGGGTCCTCAAGGAACGGGAGGAAGTGATCCGCGCACTTGTGCTTTCGCTTCTCTCCGGAGAGCATCTTTTCCTCGTGGGGCCCCCCGGAACGGGAAAAAGTCTTCTCATCCGTTTGTGCGCCGCCCACTTTCCCTGTCTTGTCTACTTCGAGCGGCTCCTCCATCAGGAAAGCGCGCGGCGATCCCTTGAGTCGTCCCCGCTCATGAAAGAAGGGATCGCCGACGGGGCGATCGTGTTCCTAGACGAGGTTCTCCGCGCCCCCAAATCGCTTCTTTTGACCCTGCTCTCTTTCATGAACGAACGGATATGGCACGATCCGGAGCCAAGACCCGCCCACCTCTTGTCCCTGTTCGCGGCCAGCAACACCCATCCCTCCCAGTCCGATCATCTCGACGCCTTCTTCGACCGATTTGCCCTCCGGTGCCTGATCGAGCCTGTTCGCCAATTCGACTCGTTTTCCGACCTTCTCGAGGAACACAGCCCCACCGGGGAGGCCCCGCGAAATTGCGCGCAGGTCTCCCTCGAATCCTTCCGGGCCGTACGGGAAGGTCCGCTCCGGGAGGTTCGGGTCGAGAAGGAGATCATCAAAAAACTCTGGAATTTGCGCCATCGCCTTGGGCGGGAGGGAATTTCCCTTTCGGACCGGAGGTGGAAGTTGGTGGTCAAGGTCTTGAAGGCCATCGCCCTCTACGAAGGATCGGAGAAGGTGGATGCGACCCATCTTTCCGGACTGCTGCCGGTCCTCTGGACCTATCCCCCCGAAATCCGCACGATCAGGAGGATCCTCTCAAGCGAGTAAAGCCACGGGGCCAAATCGTCGGATTCGCTGGAAGCCTCCCGAGCCTCCTCATGAAAAATCGACATACCGGAACCATCCCCGTTTCTCGGAGACGATCCGGGGTCTCCGCCGGATCAGCGCCACCCGAATGGCATTTTTGAGATCGCTTGAAGCCAGGATATCCCTTCGCCCCTTCATCAATTGATACAGCTCTTCGAGGCTCATGGGGGCCCGCCTCTCTCTGAGGAGGGCTTCGGCGATCTCGCCGACCGGTTTCCTGTCACCGGATGGCGGGGACTCTTCGGGGGGCATCGAGGGGGAAAATTGGGGGAAAAGGCGAGAGGGGGAGGGTCGGGGGGGAATGGAGGCGGGCTCCGGGGCCTTCTCTGCTTCGAGCGCCTTTTCAAGCGTATGTACCACAGTGTTTACCAGAGCCATCTCGTTCTCGAGACGCCGCAGCTCTTCCCGCGAACGGTCGAGAAATTCCTGCGCCGTTTCCCGATAGCCCATCTCCCCCCCATCTCCGAACGTTCGTACGAACGTACCGTTCGACTGTCCTCTAGGAATTTCGAACGGCATTGTACCATACGCACAGGGGAAGGGGAAAAACCCATGGATCCGGCATCGAATAACAGGTAGAATTATTTGTAGTCATCTTAATCTCAAACCTTTTTATAGGTTATCTCATAAAATATTTATTTTATAATTACTTAAATTATAATCTAAACGAAAAATCTCACCATGCAAGACCGGGGAAACAGGAGGAAGACGGGGGAGAAGTTGGCGGGACACCCCGTGATGGGATAAAGTGACGGGAATGGAACACTCCCCCTGGTTCGGCCTTGAACGTACGGATAAAACGATGATCGAAAATCGATGGGACCGCCCGTCTGGGAAGGCGGTCTATGTCCAGGTTCCCTTTTGCCCGGAGCGCTGCGATTATTGTGCGATTCCGGTGACCGTTTCGGAGGGTCTTCTTCCGGATTACCTGGACGCCTTGGAATATGAGGTCAAACGGGTCAGAAACGCCTTCCGCGATGAGTCGCCGGTCTCCGTCTATATTGGAGGGGGATCTCCCACCTCCATCCCGCAAGGCTCCCTCGACCGTTTGATCGCTCTTCTTGCCCCCTTTTTGGAAGGCGCAAAAGAGGTGACCTTTGAAAGCCGTCCCGAGGCCTTATCCGACGGGATCCTCGAGAGACTCTCCCGAATCGGTCCGGGACTTCGGCTGTCCCTGGGCATGGAGGCCATCGATGGTGCCTCCCTTCAGGCTCTCGGCCGGCACTCTCCGGTCCAGGATCCGATAACGCGTCTCGCATCGCTTCGCCAAAAGACCCAAGCCTCGATCTCGATGGATTTCATCATCACCGGGGATGAGTTCGACCTCGAATCCTTTCTCGGGATTTGCCGGGATCTCAAGGCCTCCGGCTTGGACCATTTATCCATCTATCCGTTGGTGATCGAAGAAAAAACCGTTTTGTCCCTCCGAAAGTCCCAAGGGAAAACGAAGGAGGATCTGGAGGAACGGGCGGCTGAAAATTGGCGCCGATGCTGCGATGGGCTTTGTGCAGAGGGGTGGGTGCGGTATGAGGTCTCGAATTTTGCCCGGTCGGACAGGGACGGGTGCCGCCACAACATCCATGTGTGGCGGGGTGGAGAGTTCCTCGGGCTTGGACCGGGGGCCCATCAGACATGCGGGAACGTACGGTCTGAGAACGTACGTTCACTCCTAGAATACGTACGATTGTCGAGAGGCGAGAACCGGCACCCCTTCGCCGCCCGGGAGATCCTGAGCGACAAAGAGGTTTACTACGAGCGGTTGTACACGAATTTACGGCTCAATACGGGACTGCCTCTCCGCTGGTTGAGGACGGGGTCGGATCAGGAATCCGTACGAACGATTCTTGATGAAATCGTACGAAATGGGTACGGAACTGTGGACCGTACGAATGAAGAGGTTCTCGTGCTGAGCGGCGAAGGGCTGCATCTTTTGGATTCGATTGCGGAGCGCCTTCTCAGCGCGTCCGAAGACCCCTGAATCTGGCGCGTCCATCCAGTCTTTCATTCCTCCCCTTGCGGATAAATGAGGTAGAGGTACTTTAAAAAGGTATAGTACGAATACAACACCGCGAGAAACACGCCTTCCTTTCCGTCGAGAAATCCCCTTCGCATCACATACATCTTGAGCGCCATCCCCACCGGGTGGGTAAACAGGGCGACAAGCGATGCCTGCCGCCCTTTTTTCCGCATTTCCTGGGCGGAGAGCTTTGCATATTTGGCGGATTTGGCCACATAGCTGTCCAGGGACCGGTAGGTGTGGTGGATGAGGGTCCCGGAAAGGGTGCCGGTTTCGCCGTCGACCAAGATCTTGTTGTGGACCAGGCGGGGCTCCATGCGGCCGGATCTTCGCCGGAAAAGCCTAAGAAGGGGGTCCGGAGCCCACCCGCTGTGGCGGATGGGCTTTCCGATGAAATAATTCAGCCGATTCATGAAAAAGCCCTGGAACCTCCCAATCCGCTCGGGATCCAAAAAGAGGTCCCCAATCGACCGAAGGAGCTCCGGGGAGAGCCGTTCGTCGGCATCGAGGTTCAAGATCCATTCCTCTTTGGCGAGGGCGAACAGGCGCGTATGCTGGGAGCCGAAATCGTCAAAGGGATGCACATGAAATCGGGCCCCGGCGCCTTCGGCGATCTCTCGCGTCCGGTCGGTGGATCCCGAGTCGAGGACCACGATCTCGCCGGCGATCTCCGCGACAGAGGCCAGGCATTCGGGGAGATTTCTCTCCTCGTTCAGGGTGAGGATGCAGATCGAAAGGGGAAGGGGCATCTCCCAAATCCGGATGAAGGTGAATGCCTGAGAAGAAGCGCGAATTTCGGGCGCCCCCGGATTCCTCCGGCTCATGGGTCGTGGCTATGGTAGCAAAGCTTGAAAGGCCCGGTAAAGGAGAAGGAGACCCTTCGGCGTTCCTTGGGCCTTGCCGTCGGGCCGGGAAGGACACAACGACCCGCTACCCATCGGGGCCGTTTTTTCCCCTGGGATGGTGATCTTCCAGGGTTTTTTTCAGCTGGGTGAGAGAGACGTGGGTGTAAATTTCGGTGGTCCGGATGTCTTCATGGCCGAGCAGGACCTGGATCGAGCGGATGTCGAGGCCGTTTTCGAGGAGGTGGGTCGCGAAGGAGTGGCGAAGGACATGGGGGGAGAGCCGGGAGAGAATGCCGGCCTTTCTCCCGTATTTCTTGATCAGCGTCCAGAGGGCCTGGCGCGAGAGCGGCTGACCGTTTCTTGCCACAAAGAGTTCGGGGGCCGTCGGCTTCCAGGCAGCCCTGACCGTCTCGATATAACGTCTGAGCCGTTCGAGAGATCCTTGATCGAGGAAGGAGATTCGTTCCTTGGCGCCCTTTCCCGTCACGCGAAGCGCGCCGGTCGTCACATCCAAGCGGTCGAGGGTAAAGCCCGCGACTTCGGACACCCGAAGCCCCGAGGCGTAAAAAAACGCCAGGAGAGCCCGGTCGCGAATTCCTTCTGGCCTGTTCTCCTCCGGCGTCTCAAGCAACCGGGCCACGTCTTCCTGGGACAGCACCTTGGGAAGGGATTTGGGGATTTTTGGGGTGTCCATTTGAGGAAGCGGCTCCGTCCGGAGCCGTTCCAATTCAAGGAACCGGGACCAGGTTCGCAGGGCGGAGAGGATTCGGGAGCGCGTCCGGATCGAGACCCTCTTCGTGCCCTCGAAATAGCGTGCGAGATCGTCTTCCTCGAAGGTCAAAAGCGTTTTGCCGAAGGCGGCCAGATGCCGCGAAAAGGAGCGCAGGTCGGAGAGATAGGCGAGGACTGTGTTCTCGGAGCGCCCTTGGGACAGGAGGAGATGTTCTTCGAATCGGTCGAGAAGGGCTTCCTGGGAAGGACTGGATGTTCGGTCCATGAACGCCTCCGAAATCCTGCGTTATACCGGGTCGGTCATTCTCCCGTGGCGGTATAGGCCGTCACGTTATTCCCAAACGGCGTGCCCGCGGTCACCCCCAGGCACTCGCCGAAGGACGTGCCGTTCTCTCCGGCAAAGACCGCCGGGGCCCCCGAGGTGGGGGAGGAAATCGCCGCGATGGAGGTGGGGTTGATGATATCGCATTCCAGATAGGCCGCATTGAACTGAGTGAGGGAGACCCCCGTGGGGGTGCCATTGGAGAAGCTGTAGGTCAGCACGTACTGGGTGATGGAGGAATTTCCGCCGTTCGCCACATCCATGAAGTTGCACCCTCCCGTGGTCGAGGTGCAGGTGTTCTGGGTGGGATTTGCGCCGTGGAACAGGGAAACCGCCACAGGGACGTTCAGTTCGGAGCCCGTGTAGGAGCCAATAAAGGTCAGGGAGCTTCCTCCCGAGCCGACGGAGTAGAAGCTGATCGCGTCCGACCCGTTGGAGTCGGTCACCACGTAGACCACCGCATATTGGGGGTCGGAGGCGATCGCCTTCACCGTGGCCCCTCCGGGAAAGTTTGGAAGGGACCCTCGGGAAGTGCAGCTGGGGGTGGGGGTAATGGTGCAGGAAAAAAACGTTCCCGCCGTCGTCGCCCCGATGACGACTGTCGCCGAGGGATTGTAGGCCAGGAGCGAAGGGGTCGTGACTGTTGTGATGGGAGTTCCCGTGGTAAGTCCACATGAGGAAGTGACGGCCGCTGTGGAAACCCCCGAGGAGGTGGCGTAGAACAAGGTCCCCGGGGATGTTGATGTCGGTATCAGGGCCAGGGAGAGGATCTTGGACCCCGATCCGGCGGCGATGCAATGGGAAGGCGACGGGAGCGTGGAGGCGCCGCCGACGGGGGCCTCGTAGACATCGCCATTGGAATCCCCCAAAAAAAGAGCATTGCTGGAGCCGTACGTGACAGTTGCGAGGGCGGTAATTCCTTTGCTTCCAGTGGAGGCAGCCGAGGGCGAACATGGTAACGAGTCCGAGACGTAGCAGTTTCCCGGGGCGGCGGCAAGCGCGGCCAGCGATCCGGTCTGCCCGGTCGGGAGCGGAGTCGTCGCTCCCGAGAATCCCGAGGAGCTGGAGCATCCCGCAAGGGAGAAAAAGGAGGCCCCCAAGAGAACGCCCAGGAGAAGGGGCGTCGTTTTCCGAAAATGCGCGCCGGCTTTTCTGGCGTTCATTCGTGCTCCGTCCACCGGTAACCTAGAGGTGAGCATGTGCGGGGAATGTCCATGGGAGCCGTCAAATCCTATTCGCTGTTAACCGTGTAGGCGGTGACATTGTTTCCGTAGGTTCCCGTAGACAGGATTCCCAAACAGGGACCGGCCTGTGTTCCGGCCTCCCCCACAAAGACATTGGGAGTATTGAGAAGTTTGGTGGTCGGGTCCATGAGGGGAATGGCCGCGATCGCCTTCGGCGCAATCAAATCGCAATTGTAGTAGGCGAGGTTGAATTGATTGATCGACACGCCGTTCGGCGTGGTTCCCGAATACGAATAGGTCAGCACGTACTGGGTAATGGTCGTGTTGGTCGTGTTGGTGACGTCTAGGAAGGTGCAGGGACCGGTCGTGCAGTAATTCTGGGTCCCGGTATTTCCTTGAAACAGCGTCAGACCCTGGGGGCTGCTCAACTCGGGTCCGGTATAATTGGTGAGGTAGGAGAGGGACCCGTTCGAGTTGACCTGATACGCATAGATCCGGTTGTTGTTGGTCCCGATTGCCAGGAGATACACGATCGCGTAATTTGGGTCCGACGCGATGGCGGTGATCTGGGGGGAGGTGTCCTGAAGGCCCGTCAACTTTCCATGGGAGATACAGATGGGGGATGATGTGGTGCAGCTGTAAGACTGGAAGGAAGAGGTCACCCCGATGACGAGGTTGGTCGAACCATTGTACGCAAGAGACATCGGGATATTGGAGGTTCCGGAAATAAGTGTCCCTGCCGTTGAAGAATTAGTGCATTGACCGGATGAGGATAATAGCGGGAGGGAATAAACCCCTTGGGCCGTTGCATAGAGGAGAGGCCCTGACGCGGCCGGAACGACAGCGAGAGACCGTATTTTATAGCCCGAAGTCGCGGTCGTATTGGCACAGACAACAGGAGAAGGATAGGTTGTAAGATTGGTGGGGATGGAGGCCGAGTCGATGTTTCCCGCGCTGTCCCCCCAGTAGAGGTAGTTTGCTGAGGAGATGGTCGCGGCCGCCAAAGCGGAGATCGGATTGGCTCCCAGGTAGTTTGTCGACGAGCAAGCGGCAAGATCCGACACAAAACAGTTCGCGAGTGAGCCATTGGCGTAATTCAGGGAGCCGATCTGGCCGTTGGGAAGAGGAACCAGAGGACCGGAAGAATTCGAGCTTCCCCCGCACGACATGAGCGTCAGGAGTCCCGCCCCCACGCAGCAGACCCCAAGCCCCGATAGAAGAGATCGAAGGCGTCTCAATGGTCCGCCTGAGTCCCGTTTTCCTGCCACAGCATCCTCATATCTTCTCGTAGGGTTTTTGACGAACGGTGGCACCTGGCCGTCTGCCGGAATTTCCGATCGATCGGGATCCAAGCGTCCATGGGAGCCACTGGCTAAACTTCTTCGTTCGATTCATTCACATTGCCGCCTTACGATCCTGCCTTTGGGGGAATTTTAGAAGAACCCGGGATACCCGGTGGTTCCTCCTCCGCTCCCGAATCCATTACTCAGGGTTGGATTGATGACATTGATGTTAAATGTCGGCGCGATATTTCCCGATGACGTCGTGGCGTTATTGTATCCTAATAGATTTCCGATGTTGATCTGGCTCAAAAAGAACGTATTCCCCGGTGGAGCTGCGGGATTGTCGTCGATCGAGATGGCGTACACGCCGGCGAAGGTCGTATTGGGCCCGTAGATGCGTCGCGTCGGCGTTACGTTAGAGGCGGTGCTTATCACATTGTCCCAGATCAGGACAGCGTTGGCCGTATAGTCGGCGACGTACAGGGATCCTTGATAGTAGACCAGACCGACCGGGTTCGAGAGGAAGGTGTTGGAGCCGCTCAACCAGGTGGTCGGGGGCACGTTTTGGCTGGTGGAGGCGCACCCGGTGGTCGACTGGGGCTCGAGGTTGACCCCCAGACAGTATCCGTTCCCGTAGATGTTGACCTGGCTGTTTCCCGTATTGGAGACAAAGAGCGTGTTTTGGGAGTTCGAAAATGCGACAAAGGCCGGGCCATTCAGGGAGGTATTGTTGGCCGGCAATCCGAACGGAAGCCCTCCGGAGGTTCCCGAAAGGAGTCCCCCCGACGGGCTAATGTTGGAAGTCCCCGCCCCCGTGATCTGCCGGAGGTCGAACGCCAGGATGTTTGAAGCTCCGGGATTTGCGACGAAAAGGATCGGGGCCAGAGGGGACAATAGCGTGCCAGAGGAGTCGACCCAGTCCAGGGCCATTCCCTCGGGAGAGACCAAGGACGTGGAGTTGATGGTGATCGTCGGTCCCGGGTTGTTGGTGTTCGAAGGGTCGTAGCCGCACCAGATCGCGATTTTGTTTCCGATGCCGTCGGCCCCGTAAAGAACGGGAGCGGCACAGCTAAATCCGTTCGATGTTGTGAATCCCTGGGAAGAAATCAGGAGCCCGTCGGGTCCCTGCAGCGAATTGTACAGGCTGGTGGTTGGAGCGAGGGAGGTGTTGTTGAGATTGAATCCGTACGGGTTCGTCGTGCTCCCGGGGTTATAGAAGATGAGGATCTGATGCGTCCCGTAGCTTGTGACGGCGGCAAAGGCTTTCGAGATGGTGGGAGGAGAGGTGGATGGAGCGACATTGCAGGTATAGGAACAGACGGCGAGTCCGAAAGGGAAGTTGAGATTGTCCGAATTCGAGGAAGGATTGCCGCAGGAGGTCAAGAACGCCAAAAAGAGAAGGGGAAAGAGGGAGGAGAGCTTCGAACCGGACGCCTTGCGAAACCAGGAGCGGGACCGCGTAAAAATCGCATGGGTCGGACTCCGCCACCAGTGGCTATACGTGTGGCGAACTCTCGCCATAATACTCCTAAACACCCGAATCCTTTGACTCCGCTAATACTTCCGAAAGATGTTAAATTCGATAAGTTTGTTCCTCAACTATCCTAAAAAGGGCTCCAAAAGTCAAGAAAGAGGCCTCTCCTCCACGTTCAAATCCCTACATTTCATACCTTTGGATTTCCTGCTTCTCATGATCTCTCCCAGGCTCCCTTGACCTTATCAATTAAATATGTTATTAGATTATTATCTTTATAACCTTTATGAAAATCTGGAGTGCTCATGGACAACCCGATCGTGGAGTCAAAAACGGCCCGTCATGAACGGATCAAGGGGTCTTTGAATCCCTGGGAGTCTCTCGATGCGATCCTGTCCGGCGCGGACCGGGGCTTCGAGGGGATGGCCCGGGAGGATCTCGATGTCCGGACCCGGTGGTGGGGCATCTATCCCCAAGGGGATGGATCGGGAGTCCGGGGGGGAGGGAGCGAGTATTTTATGGTGCGCATCCGGATTCCGGGGGGGAGCCTGACCTCCTCCCAGCTCGCCACCATAGGGAATCTCTCTTTCTGGTTCGCCCGGGGGACCGCCGACATCACGGTCCGGCAGAACATTCAGCTCCATTGGGTCCGGGCCGAAGATCTCCGGCCCCTTTTCGACGGTCTCCGGGAGGCGGGGCTCACCACCCAGGGCGCGTGCGGAGATGATACCCGGAACATGACCTCCTGTCCGGTGGCCGATCTCATCGACGAGGAGCGCGCGATCGATCGGGAGATTCTCGCCAAAGCCAATGCGGAGCTGAACGGGAATCCGGCCTTTTACAACCTTCCCCGGAAATTCAAGATCAGCTTTTCCGGGTGCTCCTTGGGGTGCACCTATCCCGAAATTAATGATGTGGGCCTTCTCCCGGTCACCCATCCCGAGCATGGAGAAGGGTTTGCGTTCAGAGTCGGTGGGGGGCTGGCCACCCGTCCCCATCTCTCCCTCCTTCTTCCCCGGTTTTTCTCCCCGGATCAGGCGGTCCCTGCGCTCGTCGCCATCGCCTCCCTGTTCCGGGACCGGGAGGAGCTTCGCCAGAGCCGGGAGAGGGCGCGGCTCAAATTCCTTTTCCTGGAGCACGGATGGACGGCCGCATCCTTTACGGCCGAACTTGAACGGCTCCTCGGATATTCGCTTTCCCCCCTCGATCCCGTTGTCCCGAATTCCTTTATCGGACGGTCCGGACGCGACCACCTGGGCATTCAAAGCCAGGCCGACGGACGCTTCTATGCCGGGCTGTCCGTGGCCCAAGGGGCTCTCGATCCGGACAGGATCTCCAAGATCGCGGAACTTGCCCAAAGGTTCGGCCGGGGCGAAGTCCGGCTTACCTCCCAGCAAAATATTATCCTTCCGGGGATTTCCCTCGAACGGCTCGAGCCGTTCCTTGAATCCGCGGAAATGGGGGAACTTTCGATCAAGCCCGATTTCGACGCGAGGACGATTTCCTGCACGGGAAAAGCCTTCTGCCGACTCGCCATTGCCGAGACGAAGGATCTGGGCCACACGCTGTCCCAATCCCTGTCAAAGCGGTTTCCGGATCTTCCGTCCGTTCCCTACATCCACCTTTCCGGGTGTCCGAACGATTGCGGTCAGATGAGAATCGCCGATATCGGACTGTCCGGGATTCAGGGAAAGAACGGCGACCATGGAGCGGAGGACGGGTTTGAGCTTCTCCTGGGAGGCTCGATGAGCGGGGAGCTTTCGGTCAATCGGCGCACGGGCGTCAAGCTTCAAAAGGATCAGGTCGCCCCCTTTCTTTCCAGGCTTCTTGCCTTCTATGAAAGCGCCTGCCACAATGGAGAGGACTTCCGTTCCTTCGTCGAGCGGACTGGACTGTCGTGGGTGTCCGTTCTCGACAAGGGGACGCCTGAGGAACTCGAGCTACTGGCGGAGAGCTTTTCCGGGCCCGGATGACCGTGATTCCCTGGTCCTGCACACAGGGGTTCGGACACCCGTCTTTTTGGCCCCAAGATCCGGGTGACGATGCGCGTTCTAGGGTTGCTGGTTGGATCAGCCCTCCTCATTTTGTCCGGTCACGTGGGGAATGTGGCCGCATCCTGCCCCCCGGATGCGGGAGACAAGCTTACGCGATCGATCCAAAAGATCCGGCGGTTCCTCGCCCTCTCCCGACACTCTTCCTCCTTCAATTACGATCGCCTCGACTTCCTTCTCACTCAATTTGACCAACGGGAAAGGGCCTGGGCCGCATGCGGGAAGGGGCTCGGGGAGAGCCAGGAGCGCCTTTTTCACCAGAGGCTTCATACCCTTGAGTCCCCGCTTGCGAAGATACGAGCCCTTCCTGCGGGGAAGTCGCCGTCCTCCGCGTCGACCATCCGGGACGTCGAGCGACTTCTCTCAGGCGTTCCCCCTCCCGATTCCGCCCGTCTCCCCACCGTGGGGGAAAAGGAGCCGCCTGAACCTTCGAATCGCTCAATTTCCACAAAAACATGGATAGCCATCCTCCTCGTCCTGATATTATTCGGGGCCCTCGCCCTCTTTGGGGCGTTCCGCGCTTCGCGGCGGCCGTTCAAGGAGACACAAAAAAAAGCCGACAGGATGGCCGAATTTCGAAGACTTGGAGTCACGTGGGCCAAAGATCAAGACTCCCGAAAAGACATTCTCGCGCTCATGAAAGAGACGATCAGCCGAGGGAAGGCCTTCGTTCGGATCCGGGCTCAGCTCATCAAACGGCGAAAGGGAGGAAAGGTCTGGGAAATCGTGGATGAAGTGACCGAGGATGAGGGGGGGAGATTCCGGACCTTCGGGGAGATATCTTTTGAAGGAGAGGTCAGGGAAGAGGCGACGGAAGTGTCGCTTGGAGACGACGAGATCAGAACGCGGATCATCATTCCCATCTCTGATGGCGGGCGACAGCCAATGGCGATGGTGGTGGATGCCCTTTCCTCCCCTCGGAGTTCCCGGGATCACACCGATCCTTCCGGCCTTCGGTCCCTCTCCCTCATGAAGGAGGTCCTTTTCGAGGCGTCCCAGGACCGGTTCCCTCTGAATGCGGCGAAATCGGTGGGGGTCATTTCCTTCTTTTTTGATACGCCGGACCTCAGGACGATCCTGGAACGGGAGGATCGGGAATCCTCCCAGATCAAGGCGTTCATCGTGAAGGAGGTCGGAAGGGTCATGGACCCTTCCATGGACGTGTTCGGGGAGCGCCCCTGTTTCTTCCATCTCGTCGTTTCCGGGAGAATGGCGGAACAGACGGGAGCCCTCGTCCGGAAGATCAGCAAGGGGTTCGGAACGAATTATGTGAAGGGGGATTTGGGGGTTCTGGAGAAGCCCTGGTTCAAAAAGATCCTGGTCGCCTACACCCGTTGGAAGGAGCCCGACCCGGAATCAATCGATCGATTTCTCATGCAAATTCAAGGAAACCTCAAAACCCTTCGGAAAAATCCCTCCATCGGGGCGGTGATCGATGTCTGAATCGGGATCAGAAATCCCGGATAAGACGCCTCAAAAGGCCTCTCGGGGCTCCTGGGGCCCTAATCGTGTCCCAGGGCGGATTTGAAGACTTCATCGAACCGGAAGCGGTTCGGCATCCGTTTTCTAAGCACGCTGTAAAGAGTCGGGACCAGGAAGAGGGTGGACACCGTTCCGATCATGAGCCCTCCGATCACCGCCCGACCCAACGGGGCATTCTGCTCCCCCCCGGTCCCCAGACTGAGCGCCATGGGGAGCATCCCGAGGATCATGGCCGTAGCGGTCATCAACACCGGCCGCAGTCGGGTGGCCCCGGCCCGGACCGCCGCTTCGGGCGCCGAAAGCCCTTCCCCCCTCAAGTCATTGGCGAAGGTCACGACGAGGATGCTGTTTGCCGTTGCCACCCCGACCACCATGATCGCTCCCATGGCCGATTCGACGTTGAGGGTCGTATGGGTCGCGAAAAGGGCCAGGGCCACCCCCGACAATCCTGCGGGAACGCTCATCAGGATGATGAACGGATCGAGGAAGGATTGAAAGTTCATGACGAGAAGAAGATAAACGAGCACTGCGGCCAGGAGAAGACCCAGACCGAAATGGCGGAAGGAGTCGAACATCTCGGCGCTTTGCCCCCGAAAGCGCAGGACGATCCCCGGAGGAGGCACGAATCCATGAAGGGCTTGACGGATGTTGCCATAGACCGATCCGAGGGAGCGGTCCTGGGTATTGACGAGGACATCCTCCACCCTTTGGACCGTGTAATGGGTAATGGATCCGGGGACGGTGCCCATGTGGATATCGGCGATATTGGAGAGGTACTGGATGCTGGGTTGCGGAGGGGTCTGGAGCATGGACATGAGATTCGAAACCGAGGTGCTTGCCGGTCTCAGGGGCAAGTGGGCCAGTTCGCTCATGCTGGCGATTTTGGGGGTCGGCGTCTGGACTGCGACGATATAATTGACGGTATTTTTGGGGTTGACCCAATAGTTTGGATTGATCAGCGAGCTTGAGGCAAGCGCCACCAGAAGATTGGTGGCCACGTCGTTCTGGGTCATCCCCACCTGGATCGCATAGTCCCGGTTCGTTCTCACGAACACGGCCGGATAGTGCAGGACCTGGGGAATGGCGACATCGACCGCCCCAGGGACATCCCGGACGATCTGCCGGATCCGGCGGGCGATCCGGTCGGAGGTCTCGAGGTCGCGCCCTTCGACCTGGATGTCGATCGGCGCGGACAGTCCGAAGTCCAGAACCTGGCTGATGATGTCCGGGGGCTTGAACCAGAAGGTGAGTTCGGGAAATTGCTGCCGCAGCACCTCCCGCATTTTTTTCTGATATTTGAACACGGATTTGTGGGGGTCCTTGAGCGAAATCAGAAAGTCGCCGTCTCCGGGGCCGATACTGTCGGTCTGATAGAAGGCCAGATTGTAGTACACCGGAAGGCCGAGATTGACATCGATCGAGTCGAGCTCTTTTGGGGGGATGATCGTCCGGATTGCGGCTTCCACTTTTTTGGCATAGTTGTCCGTGACTTCTATGCGCGTTCCGATGGGGGCCCGCATATGAAGGGCCAGAAGGCCGGCATCGGTTTGGGGAAAAAAGTTGAGCCCGACCCTGAAGAGGAGCAGGAGAAAGAGCAGAATGACGGCTATCGAGAGTCCCATCGTTTTTCTGGGTTGGGCGACGGCTTGGGACAAAAGGCGCTGGTAGCGGTCCCGAAGGAGATCGAACCAGCGGAGGAACAAGGACGGTTCCTCTGCGGGGGAGTGCTGGGCGGACCCTTTGTGAAGCATCATGGAGAGGGTCACGACCATCGTGCGGGACAGAATGTAGGAGGCGAGCATCGCAAAGACCACGGCGAACGCCAGGGGCGTATAGAGAAACTGGGACACCCCCCGCAGAAGGATCACCGGGAAAAAAACGATGATGATGGCCATGGTGCCCACGAAGGCGGGGACGGCCACCTGATTCGCTCCGTCCCACACGGCCTTCATGGGTTCGGACGAGAGGGCCCGGTTCCGTTCGATATTTTCGATCGCGACCGTGGCATCGTCCACGAGCATTCCGATCGCCAGGGCCAGGCCTCCCAAAGTCATGATATTGAGGGACTGGTGGAGCAGCTTCAGAAAGAAAAGGGCCGTGAATATCGAAAGCGGAATGGACAAGAACACAATGAAGGACGAACGGAGATCCCGAAGGAACAGATAGATCATGATCGAGACGAGCACTGTCCCGATTCCCGCTTCCTTCAAGACGTCGAGGAGGGCGTTCTTGACGAACACCGACTGATCAAAAACAAGCTTCAAATGGATTCCCGGGGGGGAGAATTCTTGGATCATGGGAAGGAGGGCGCGCACTTTCGAAATAATATCGAGGGTCGAGGCATCGGAGTGTTTGTAAATCGCGAGATAGGTGGACCTGTGCCCGTCCACGCGAACGATATTTTCCTGGACGGCATACCCGTCATGCACGGTGGCCACGTCCTTCAGGCGGACGATCCGGCCCTGGATGGAGCGCACGGGAAGGTCCCCCAGGCCCTTGAGGGTCGAGGGACTCCCGTTGATCATGATGTCGATTTCCTGATTTCCGATTTTGGCGGTTCCGGCAGGGACGATGATATTGGAGTTCGTCAGGGTCTGGACGATGTCGTTCGGGGAAAGGCTGTAGCCATAGAGTTCGTCTGGGTTGATGTCGACCATCACCTGCCGCATTTTTCCCCCGAAGGGAGCGGGGGTCGACAGTCCCGGAATGGTGAAGAGACGGACCCGAATGAAGTTCAATCCATAATCGTAGAGCTTCTGTTCGGAAACGGTCTTGCTCCCGACTTCAAGTTCCGCGATCGGGACGTTGGTGGCGTTGTACTGAATGATGTTGGGCGGGACAGTTCCCGGAGGGGCGATCCGGAGAAGGGTCTCGGAGACGGCGTTGATCTGGGCGATGGCGGCGCCGATACGTTGCCCCTGATGGAAATAGACTTTGATCAGCCCCGTTCCATTGATCGATTCGGACTCGATTCTGCTGATCCCGTTCACGGTGGTGGAATAGGCGCGTTCTGCGATCAGGACGATCCGTTCTTCCATGTCGAGCGCGGAAAGCCCCGGATAATTCCAGACCACGTTGACCACCGGAATGTCGATGACCGGAAAGATGTCAAGCTTCATCCGGAAGAAGGACAGCGTGCCTGCAATGAAAATCACGGCCGAAAGCACGAAGATCGTGTATGGCCGTTTCATGGCGATGCGTACGAGCCACATATTCCGGAAGGTCCTCGTTAATGTGCGGGCGTTGAAGTGCGTGAGAAGACGGGCAAGCGTGTTCTAAATGAAATCAGTTTAGCATTCTTCCCGGACGAGGTCCATGGAAGGGATTCTTGATGGCCGTCCCGGAAAAAATGCCTATTGGCGGCTGTTTCTTTCGTTTCCAAGCCACGCGGTAATGAAGGCCTTGATGGCTTGGTCGTTGTAACGGGGCAGGATCTCAAGACGGGTCCAGGCGGTCAGCGCAATCTTGTTCTTGCCGATCGTCGGATTCGGGGCGATCAGGACGGCCTTGCCCATTTCCATCGCCATCTGGGGATTGTAGGTGTCGAAGGAGCGGGAAAGGTCGGACAGCTTTTTCACAAGGGACGGACAGGTGCAGTGGTACTGAATCAGAACATTCCCGTGTTCCAGAAGATGGACCTGGATCGCCTTGGAAAGAGGCTTCGTGGAAAGGTACCCATCGGCGAAGACTTCTTCGTGCGGTCCCGAGGTGGGAGGGTTGCTGTTGTATGCAAAGGTTTTCAGGCGGTCCTCCTCCCAGTGGGCATGCCCTTGGGAGGGATAGAAGGTTCCAGGCCCTGGAATGAGGGACGCAGGTCCTCCCTCCGCCGTTTGGGTGGAACCGGACGCTCCCGATGGGAGGGGGGCCTGGGTGGCCGGGACCGGTGGAGGAGACGGGGGCATGAACGATTCCTTCTCCGTCTTCTTGATATGGGTCACATAGACAGCGAAGGTTCCGACGATCAAGAGGACCGCCACAAGGGGCCATCGGGAGGAAGAGCGAGAGGGCTGAGTCAAGGCACACTCCGAAAATGATGATGGTGAATAAAAAGGGGCGAAGTTTTCTCCGAAGGAGATCCCAACTATCTATCAGTGTACATATCGGAGGCCGGATCGGCAACCGCACGGGATTAATCATTAAATTAAAATGATGAAATCCTGGGAAATCATGGTTGTCCCAAGGCCTTCAATCAAGAGCCGGGAAGCCCTTGAGATCGTTCGCGGTCCGGCGCGTGAAGGAGGGGGTCTTTTGGCAGGGACGTTCCCGATTTCCCGGACCTCTCCCGCTTCGGAGCCGAAGAAGATGGCGAAGGTACTCCCACTGGGCCTTAAACGACATCTTCGAGCTTCCAAGATCGCGGGCCCGGAAGCGGTAAGGGAGCTCGACCACGGGTCCGTAACATCCGAGGACCAAGATCTCGACCAGGACTTTCCAGCTCCCCGCATCGAAGCGGATGCCGTCGATCACGTCTCTCCGCATCATGAAGACCCCGCTGGTCGGGTCAGAGGTGGGGCGGATACGCGAAAACATCAGGCGTGCGATGGACCGGGCGACAAGGGAGACGATTTTTCTGGATGGGGTCAGTCCCCCGTCGTTTCCTCCGGGAATAAAACGCGACGGAATCACAAGGTCCGCGCCCTTCTCGATTTGGGCAAGCATGGCCGGAAGGAGCGCAGGGGGATGTTGCAGGTCTCCGTCCATGACAGCGAGCACCGATCCTCGGGCCTCTTTGAACCCCCGAACAATCGCCGATCCGAGCCCACGCTCTCCTTGCCGGTGAAGATACCGGACATGCGGACTCTCCTTGGAGAGGTGTTCCAGGAGGAGGGGGGTGTCGTCCGTGCTGTCGTCGATAAAGAGAATTTCGAATGTCCTGTTCCCGGAGCCAAGGAGAAATTCGCTGACGGCCGAAACAAGCGCCTCGGTATTTTTTCCCTCATTGTAGGTCGGAACAATAAGGGTCAGCATGAGCCGGGGAGATGACGGGAGTTCATGCCAAGACCTCGAGGAATGACCGAAGGACGGTGCGGGGATCATTGGCCCTCGAAAGAGTTCCGCTGACGGCGACCGTGCAGCCCGATGCCAGGACGTCGTGGACATTTTCAAGGGTGAAGCCGCCGATCGCCACGAGGGGAAGCTTGGTCAATTCCCGTGTTTCCGAGAGAGCCTGTGGGCCTCGGGGGGGAACTCCCGTCGCTTTAGTCGAGGACTGAAAGATCGGTCCGACCCCCAGGTAGTCCGGCTTGATCGTCAAGGCCCTCAGCACCTCTAAACGGTCATGGGTGGAGATTCCCAGATGAAACCCTTCCGCCGGGCGGACATATTCCGTTTCAAGGGCAGAAAGATCCTCCTGTCCGAGATGCACCCCGTCCGCCTCCGTCAGAACGGCAATATCGGGCCGGTCGTTGACGGTGAAGAGACACCCCGTCTCCCGCGTCCATCGTCTGATTTTCTCTGCAAGGCGGAAGAGCGCCCGATCGTCGTGTGTTTTGTCCCGCAATTGGAACCAGGGGAGACCGGCGTCGAAAAGGTCGCGAAGGGTGCGTTCAAAGGCGTTTTCGTCGGCGAAGTCCTGGGTCCCTGCAAGGTAGAGGAGGCGGGGAAAGGCTGTCGTCGCCTCATTCATTGGGCTCGGAAGCCTCTTCTTCCAAGGCTTGTTCCCGCCGGTCCAAAAAGTGTTCGACGAACGAGGTCGAATAGCGGCCGGAGCGGAATGTCGGATCCCGAAGGACCTCAAGGTGGAAGGGAAGAGTGGTTTTGATGCCGTCAACCTTCATCTCGGAAAGGGCCCGAAGCATGCGGTCCATGCATTCCTCCCGGTTCCGTGCGGTCGAGATCACCTTGGCCACCAGGCTGTCGTAATAAGGCGGGATGACGGCTCCCTGATAGGCCGCGGTATCGACGCGAACCCCTGGACCTCCAGGGAGGATGAGGCGGGTGATGATTCCGGGAGAAGGCGTGAAGGTCCAGGGATCTTCCGCGTTAATCCGGCATTCGATCGCATGTCCTTCGGGGCGCGAGGGGGGGGAGGGGATCGGTTCTCCCAAGGCCACCTGGATTTGAGCCCTTACAAGGTCATAGCGAAAAATCGATTCGGTGACCGGATGCTCGACCTGGATCCGTGTATTCATCTCGATGAAAAAAAACCGTTCCTCCGGGTCCACGAGGAACTCCACCGTTCCCGCATTGACATAATGGGCCGCCTTTGAGGCGGCGATCGCCGCCTGGCTCATGGCTGACCGAAGGGCCGACGTGATGAAGGGCGAAGGGGCCTCCTCAAGAAGTTTCTGGTGCCTTCGCTGGATCGAGCAATCGCGCTCCCCGAATGTGAGAATGTCTCCTTTCCCGTCTCCCAGGACCTGGATTTCGATGTGGCGGGGGTTGATGAAATAGCGTTCGATATAGACTTCTTTATTTCCGAAGGCTTGAAGAGCTTCGGTCTGGGCGGTCTGGAAGGCATTGGAAAATTCTTCGGGAGAGGTGACGATCCGCATGCCTCTGCCCCCGCCCCCTCCAGAGGCCTTGATGATCAAGGGATATCCGATTTCCGAGGCGACGTCGAGACCCTCCGATTCAGAGGAGATCGTCCCGATGCTGCCGGGCACGACCGGGACACCGGCCTCTTTCATCAGGGCCTTGGCCCGGGCCTTGTCTCCCATCAGCGAAATCGTTTCGGGGGAAGGGCCGATAAAGACGATTCCGGCCGCATTGCAGATCTCCGCAAAGTGGGCGTTTTCCGAGAGAAATCCGTATCCGGGGTGGATGGCGTCGGCCTGTGAGATTTCCGCGGCGCTAATGATGTTGGGGATGTTCCTGTAGCTCCCCTGGCCTTCGGGAGGACCCACGCATACCGCTTCATCCGCCATCTGAACATGAAGGGATTGGCTGTCCGCGGTCGAGTAAATGGCGACAGTCGACAGGCCCAGATCGCGACAGGCGCGGATCACCCGGACGGCGATCTCTCCGCGATTGGCGACCAGGACCTTCTTGAAGAGCCTTTTTGAGGGTGTGGCCATCAGGAAGCTTCTTCCGCCTTCGTGTCGATTTCGATCAAGGGCGTTCCATATTCGACAGGCTGGCCATTTTCAACAAGAAAGGCCCGAACCGTCCCTTCGATTTCAGACTCGATTTCGTTCATCAACTTCATCGCCTCGATGATGCAGAGGATTTGCCCCTTCGTGACAACGCTCCCGACTTCGGCGTAAGGAGGGGCATCAGGGGCGGAGGAACGGTAAAAGGTTCCAACAATCGGGGAGGTGATGACCCGGACCGATTCCGGTCGGATCGACTGGGGCGAGACAGACACAGGGGTCTCCCCTCCCGTCAGGGAGCGCTCCCCCGGTTCTGAAAAGGTCCCGCCGGTTGACTGGAACGGAGATCGCTGGATCCGGATCCGGGCCCCGTTGCGCTCGAACTCAAAGGAGAGGAGATTATGCTCTCTGACAAGGTCCAGGATCTCCCGAATGTCCTCATTATTCATCAATGATCGTCCTCGCGGTTCGGGGGGCGTTAGCTTCCGGAGCGTACCCGTTCAATATATTCCGAAGTTCTGGTATCCACCTTGATCACGTCCCCTTCCTGAAGGTGGAACGGGACCTTGACGGTGGCCCCGGTTTCGACCCGGGCTGGTTTTGAGCCTCCGGAGGCGGTGTCTCCTTTGCGGGCCGGGTCGGTTTCAACGATCCTCAGGTCTACGAAAGTGGGGAGATCGATCGTGATGGGCTTTTCCTTGTAGAATAAGATGTTGACGGGCATCTGCTCTTTCAAAAACAGGACTCTGTCGCCCAGGTCTTTTTTCGTGAGGGTGATTTGTTCGTAGGTGACCGAGTCCATGAAGATGTAGTCCTCTCCCTGGGAGTAAAGAAACTGCATGGTCTTCTCTTCCACGTCGGGCACATCGAACTTTTCTCCTGATCGGAAGGTCCGCTCAATCACAAGGCCGGTTTTCATATTTTTGAGCTTCGTGCGAACAAAAGCCCCTCCCTTGCCAGGTTTGACATGTTGAAACTCTACGATAAAGTAAGGTTCACCATCCACTTCAAGTCTTGCTCCACCACGAAAATCGCTGGTGACGATTACAGCCATGCCGACTCCTTGATGATCCCGGACAATCCAGGGTGTTGTAAGACCTATGACGAGATCGGGTTCTTCCCGGGATTTTTGAGAAGGTCGAGAATCCCCAGGACCCCGAGACGGTAAACGATCGGACCCAACCCTCCGATCACACCGGCAGAAATGTCGCTGATCAGACTTTTTTTCCGGAATGATTCCCGTTTGTACACATTCGAGAGATGCACCTCAACGACAGGAAGGCCCACCGACAGGAGCGCATCCCTGATGGCGATGCTGGTATGGGTATAGGCACCGAGATTGGCCACGATTCCGTGCACTCCCTCGTCACCCGCCTGGTGTATGCGGTCGACAAGGGCCCCTTCGTGATTGGATTGGAAGAAGATCGGTGCGAACCCTGTTTCAGTTCCCAAAGCGCGAATCTCTTCGTGGATCTCTTCAAGGGTTCGCGTCCCGTAGGTTGAAGGCTCCCGAGATCCAAGGCGGTTTAGGTTCGGGCCTTGAAGAATCAGGATCTTTGTCACTCCTGGGTCTCCTGGAGGCGCATATCCTCGATGACCTGGGCGACAAGGAGTCGGCAGAGTCCCACGTTGGCGCCGGACTTGAGGGCCAGGAACAGGGCCTCGTTTCGCTGGACGGGAAGCCCGTAGAGGACGGCTTTGTCCATCCAGACCACCGTTCCCTGAAGCTCTCCCCAGTTCAGCATGTGTGTCATGTCGGTCACCGCCCGGACGATGGCCACCCCTTCAGCCGCCAGAACATCCGCCCAGTGCCCTTTGTCGCTGGCTTCGGCGGATAGGCCATCCAAGGTCGAGATCACATAGCCGATAAGCTCCCGTCCCATCCGATCCCTGATCTTGTCGACGATCCGGTCCGATAACCCTGTCAGCACCGGAGAAGACGACATGACCTCAAGGGAGGAGAGCGCCGCATCCACCGCCTCTTTCTCTCCTGCGTCTTCCTCTTCGATCACGACTGTCATCACTTCTTCCTCGATCTGGGGGGAAGGTTCGGGGGATTTGAGCAGACCAAGCGTGGTTTTGAGCGTATGAATCTTTTTAGGAAGGGTCGCGCTCCTCGGGTCCTGGGCCAACACCGATTCATAGACCGACAACGCCTCTTCCAGGTGTCCCTGGCCGACGAGAAGGTCCCCCATCGTTTCTGTCCGGGGGAGATTGGACGGGGCCGCCGGTTCGGGTTCCGGTGGTTTCCTGGCCTTCAAGGGCGGTTCGACAACCGGGGGATCGGCTTCCGGTGCCGATAACGTCTCCTGACCTTCGTTGATGTGAACGTAAACCACGTCCTCTTCCAGAGACGGTTCGGGTACCGGCGCCGGCGGTTTTTCTGGAGGAGGAGGAGATTTTACGGAAGAGGGGGCGGGAGAGGCGACACGGGAGGATTTCGATCCGATCCCAGCTTGCGCTTTATTCAGGACCTCGGTCATTTCGGGGTCGCTGGGAGAAAGGGCGAGCGCCGCGTTGGCCATCTCCACCGCCTCCTGAAATCGGTCCTTGAGGAGATAGAGCTCCGCGAGATTCTTGAGGGCGATGAGATTTTCGGGAATGGTCCGATTCACAAATTCGAATTGTCCAATGGACCCGTCCAGATCGCGTTCTTCGCGAAGAAGTTTTCCATAGGCGATCCGAGCCGCAAGATAATACGGGTAATACTCTTCCCCGTTTTTAAGAAGTGCGAGTGCCTCTGAGCGGCGTCCCATCTCGATATAGGCTTCCGCCAGCTGAAGGAAGGAACGGCTTTTTGGATTGGCTTTGATCCGCTCTTCCAAAACCTTCAGTTCATCTTGATTCATGGTTAGTCCGCCATTGGGAAAGGTCAACAGTCCGTTCGAAGGAGGAGCAAAAACAAAAAGACAAAGGTCGGGTCGGGCTGTATCCTAGCAACAATAAACGATCATTGCAAGGAATCGGGACGGATTCTCTCGTGGATAAAGCCCGCCCTTCAGCCGTTCTCTCATGGAAGCCTCCCGGTCATGGTGCTGGGGGCCATCCTTCCTTGCACACCGCATCGAGGATCTGTTCGGCAACGACCCTTTTGTCGGCCCGAGAAAACGCGTTGATCGATCCCTCGGGGGATACGAGCGTGACCTCGTTTTGGGTGGAGGCAAATCCGGTCTCTGAATTCGAGATATCGTTTGCGACAAGAAGATCCACCTTCTTGGATCGGCATTTTTTAATGAGAGCGGCCGGATCCAGAACCGACTCCGCGGCAAATCCGATAAGGAATTGGCCCGGTTGACGCATTTCCGCAAGGCCCAGCAGGATGTCCCGATTTTCTGCCAGTTGAAGGGTCCAATCCTTTCCGTCCTTTTTCCGCTTGACAGGGAGAGGATCCCGCGGACGATAGTCGGAAACGGCGGCCGCCATGATCAGGAGCTGGTGGGCGGGGAACAATTCTCTGAGCCGATCTTCCATCTCCCGCGTGGTGGTCACGCCATAATGGGTCGTTCCAGGAAGAGGCGGGAGGGCGGTAGGGCCTGAAACAACCGTGACTTGAGCCCCTCTTGCCATGGCTGCCCTGGCCAATGCTTCCCCCATCAGGCCGGAAGAACGATTTCCAAGGAATCGGACCGAATCGATCGGTTCAAAGGTCGGTCCGGAAGAAATCAGGACGCGGACGCCCGAAAGAACGCCTGTGGGCGGTCGCCTAGCACGCAGGATCGGAAGGATCACGGAAAGGATCTGGTCGACAGAGGCCATTCGTCCGAGGCCTGTCATTCCGGACGCCAGGGACCCCGACTCGGGAGGAATTTCCAGCACACCGCGTTCATTGAGGGTATGGCGGTGTCCGGCCGAGGCAGGATGGAGATACATGGCTTCTTCCATCGCGGGGGCGATCACGACGGGGACCTTGGCGGATAAGAGCATTGTGGACAGGAGATCGTCCGCCAGGCCCAAGGCTAACCGGGCAATGAAATCCGCCGAGGCGGGAGCGACGAGGACGGCGTCAGCTCGCGAAAGCAAGGAAAGATGGGGAACGTGGAGTTTCTCTTCCTGGGTGTAGGGCTTTCGGGAGAAAAGATTTGTTTCCACCCGGTGGCCCGAAAGGACTTCGGCGGCCATGGCCGGGAAAAAAGGACGCGCCTTCGAAGTGGCCACAACATGGACGGAAACACCCTCTCCCACGAGGCGGCGAATGAGGTCGAGAGCCTTGTATGCGGCAATGCTCCCGGTCACGCCCAGGATAAGAGTCGGTCCCCGATCCGGCAAGGGAATCAGATCTCCTTGTCGTCGTAGCTTTCTTCCTCAGCCCCTTCTCCCGGATCTCCCGAGTAGGAAGAAGGCTCCTCCTGGTAATGTCCCAGGTCCGCTTGAATCGCTTCCGCAGATTCCCTGGCATAGCCGCGTGGGGAATGAAGGTATTCTTCTTGCTTTCGAGCCGCCCGGAGGGCCTCTCGATGCTTATGTTCGGCCAAAACGGCCGGTGCACCAATAAGAACCGGGATCTTCTTTTCCAGAACCTCGGCCAGTCCGATGGTGGTCTCCTTGTGGTAAGGCCAAGCCTGAACCGGAGGATGGCCTTCCATGATCTGGCGTGTTCTCTTTGCGGCGGCGATGACCAGCCGGTAATGGCTGTCAATGATCTCGTCGGTGTATTCGATCGGCTGGGAAATAATGTCGTTCATTCAAATCTCCAAACTGGTCATGGGTTTCGCCAACTGAGCATAAACGGCGCTGTCCGGTCATCCCGAGGGGAGGGTGTCGCCCGAGAACCCCTTGAGGAATGTCTTTTCCATATAGTCCGTCAACCCGGACTTTCGGTAGTGCTCCGCCCGAATAATGGCCAAAAGGTCATGAGCGGCATGGTCAAATTCCCGATTTATCAACAGGTAATCGTATTCATTATAGCTGATAATTTCGTTTTTTGCGCGCTCGAGACGCTTTTTGATGGTCTCGGGGGAGTCCTGTCCCCTTCCGGACAAACGTTCCCGCAATATTTCATAGGAGGGGGGGAGAATGTAGACGGACAGGCTCGGGATCCCGCTTGCCCGCATGGTCCGGGCTCCCTGGATGTCGATGTCGACAAGAACGTCCTTTCCGGCAGCGAAGGAGGCGTCGATTTGACGTCGCGCGGTTCCGTACTGATTTCCATAAACCTCTGCGGTCTCAAGAAATTCCCCATGCTCTTTCATGGATTCGAAGACGTTGGGAGAAACGAAGAAATAATCGATTCCGTCCAGTTCCCCGGGGCGTGGGGCGCGTGTGGTATAGGAAATGGAGTAGGTGATCCAATCGACCATGGAGGACACTCGGCGGCAGAGGCTGGTCTTTCCGGCGCCGGAAGGGGCTGAGATGATGTAGAGGAGGGGCCTTCCCAGATCAGGAGGGATCGAAAACCAGGCATTTTCTGGCGGATGAGTGGGAACACCGGGAGAGGGGCGCGGCGTCTTGTTCAATTGCAGCCCTTACTGTGCTTGGTGTGGAAAGACGGCTTCATTCCAGGTTCTGGACCTGTTCTCGAAAACTCGACAGGAGGTTGCGAATCTCCATGGCCGGCTGAAACAGCTCGGGAGAAGGTTCCTTGGAGATAAAGGTCGTGAGTTCCCTGTTCATCTCCTGAGCCAAAAAATCCAGGGCCCGGCCAATGAGTCCCCCTTTCTCCAACTCCCGTTCCGTTTGCGCCAAGTGGATGTGGAAGCGTTTCCACTCCTCTTCGTTGTCTTTCTTGGCAAGGTAGAGCAGCGCCTCTTCTTCAAATCGTTTTCCCGGGTCGCTTTGAATTTCTCGGATATACGATTTCATCCGATCCAGAAACTTCCGCCGAATCTCCTGTTTTGCCGATTTCTTCCGGTCTTCGATCTGGTCCGCCAAAGAACGAATCGACGAGAGGAACTCTTTTAAGAAGACCCCCAAGGATTCTCCCTCTCTCTTGCGGGATTGAACCAAGCCGTCGATCGCCTCGGCAAAATCGGAAAGCGCTCTCTGCTCGTCCAGAGGGGCGGACTGGGTGTACCCGTCCAGCGCCATCATCTGAAGGATGTGGGGGATCCCCACCTCTCCGGAAAGTCCCAAATGTTGGGACAGAAGGGACAGTTCCCGATAGGCCCGGACGCCTTTGTCGAGAAAGGAATTCAGGTTTGTTCGAGAGTCGTCGATCCGATGAATGTACGTATCCACCCGGCCCCGGGAAACCTTCTGGAAAACGAGTTTTCGAAGCGGGGGTTCGAGTCCTTCCCATTCCGAAGGAATCCGGAGGACGACCTCGAGTGACCGATGGTTATAAGACTTTATCTGGATCCGATATCCATTGTTCGTCACGACGTTTGCAAACCCGGTCATGCTGGAAATCACTCCGGTGTCCGGTGCATTCATGAAGGAATCCTCGCCTGTCGGATGCCACGGTCTCCCGGCCTCATTCGGTGGATATATCCTGTTCGGTCTGCTGGGATTCCGGAATGATGCGCACGAATTGGTGCCGGAGGTCGGAGTGGCGGATGCTGTTGACCCAGTCAGCTTCTTCTGTTTGACCCGAGTGTCTGAGTTCCGCCTCGTATTCCCCCAGGAGACGGCCCACGGCTTCGGTGTCGACAGGGAGAAGACGGGAAAGGACCACCTTGGCCCCCTTTGCGATCCTCCGCTTGATGGCCTCAAGGTCGAATCCGAATTCGGGCTGAGGCATCAGATAGACCGATCCTCCCGTCATGCCGGCGCATATCCAGGGACCGGGGTCTCCCAAGACCACCGCGCGCCCGTTTGTCATATATTCGAATGCAAACCCTTTCAAATTGGCATGAAGCCCCAGATGGCCGACTCCATCGTCAACACGTTCCGTGATTCTCCCCCCGATCACCACATCGGCCCCGGAAAGGCGAATGCAGGCCCGTGAATCACAGTTTCCCTGGATCAGAAAGATGCCGCCCTGCGCCCCGTAGCCAAGCGACTTTCCGACCGACCCGTCCACGAAATGACCCTCTTGATTCCGTGATTTGAGAACGACGATCCGGCCTCCGATCGCTCCTTTTCCGACTCCGTCCTGGGCCCCGCCAGACACATGGATCGTCATATTTTCTTTGATGAACGATCCCATCCCGTTTCCCGCCACCGACCCCGACCCAAGCCGGATATCGACGGGCGGATGGTTCGGAGAGTCCCGGTAGAGCGTTCCGGAAAGATGGGTGCCGATATTCCGGTCCTGTGAATTGACGGAGGCGACATTGAGAAGGACGGAACTCGGATGCTTGCGCAGTTCGCGAAAGACCTCCTCCGTGATTTTTTCTGTCATCGTGACATCGGGGGCGCCTCCGATTCCGCACACCCCTTCAATGTCCAGCCCATAGGGGAGAGGATTCAGCAGGGAGGTCAGGTCGAGGCGGTCGAAGTGGCGCATCTGTGCAAGGTAACCGGTATTGCCGACGATGGATTGGGCATTATTGACGCCAAGAGATCCAAGAATCCGCCGAAAATCCTCTCCCATCCCGCGGAAAAAGTGGACCAACTGCCGGACGGCAAATTCGTAATCCCGCGGAACGAACCTTTTGAGACCATGCCGCGCCGCATCTTCCTCCGTTTCGATCTGGGTGGCGATTCCGACATGACACGTGTCGGTCTGGCATTCCCGGCAGATCGTGCACCCAATGGCGACCATGGGAAGGGTTCCGAATCCGACACGGTTGGCCCCGAGACAAAGGATCTTGACCACATCCACAGAAGACTTGAGCCCGCCATCCGCCCAAATCTCGACCTGATCGCGGAGACCGGCGGAAAGGAGAGCCCGATGGACCTCCGTCACGCCGATTTCCACGGGAAGGCCGACATACTTGAGGGCATGAAGCCGTGCGGCTCCTGTTCCACCGTCGTAGCCGCTGACAGTGATGATATCGGCTCCCGCCTTCGCAATTCCGATCCCGATCGTTCCGACTCCGGGAATGACAGGAATCTTCACGACGATCCGGGCCTTCGGATTCGCGCTTTTCAGCTCCGCGATCAGTTGGGCGAGGTCCTCGATGGAATAAAGATCGTGGTTGTTTGAGGGGGAGATCAAGTCTACGCCGGGATTCGCCCGGCGGGCACGGGCAATTTTCTGAGAGACCTTTCTGCCTGGAAGATGGCCTCCCTCGCCGGGCTTGGCGCCCTGGCCGATCTTGATTTCGAGGAGGTTCGAGGAGTTCAGGAGCCGGATATTGACTCCGAATCTTCCGGAGGCGATCTGTTGTCCCCGGGTTTTTGGATACTTTCCGAGAAGGTCCTGGATTTCTCCCCCTTCGCCATTGAGGGAAATGATTCCCAGCTGTTCGCTTGCTTCCGCGTAGGCTCTATAGGCCACCTCTCCCTGGGAGCCAAAGGACATGGAACTAATGAGGAACGGATAGGTTTGATCCAGAATGGACACATCGACCTGTTCCGGAGAGACCGGTTTGCCGTGCGGGACAAGGTCTAGGAGATGGCGGATGGAAATGGGGTTGTCCATCTCAATCGACGAGAGTTTTTCCTGATATTTGGAATAGGGTTCGTTTGAATTTGCGACATCAAGGGCAACCTTCCAAACCTTTGGATAAAGATGGAACACCTTGCTCGGTTTGTCCGACTTCGCGGAGTGGAAAAAGGGAGCCCTGGAGCGGGCCTCGCCCTCGATACGCGACCATGAAAGGCCTGATTTTTCACTGGTGAAGAAATTGGGGGTGGCAAACAGATCCGAGACTTCCACCGAAAGTCCGATCGAAGACATCAGCCGGCCATACCCCCGCATCTCATGGATTCCCATCGTGGAGATGATCTTTTCGATCCCCTTTTGCATCGCCAGCACCGTTCTGTCGATTCTGGCTTCAGCCTCATCCGGGGCGTAGGGCTCCGATCCTTTGGGAGGGACGAGGACCGATTCGAACATGAGGGTGGGGCACATGGCATCCGCGCCCACCGAAAAATAGAAGATGAGATCGTGGAGATTTCTGAGGGCTCCGCTGTGGACCACCAGGGACAGGGACCTGCGAAGATTGGGCGCTCCAGAGGGAACGGACGCCCTTCGTAATGTCCGGTCGATTGTCGCGACGGTCAACGCCGGTTCGACCCAGATCCGCCCTGGCTTCAACGTCTTGGTGTCGTCGATGACGAGGATTTCCGTGCCGGATCGCGCGGCTTCCACAGCCTCATCCGCCAGGCGGTTCAGGGCCTCCCTCAGCGTATCCGTTTCTCCCATGGTCGAATCCAGGATCCGAATGGCGGATTTTGGAAAATACCGCGGGAGATCCTCCAAAAGGTATGTTCCATGTTTCTTGGCGATCGCCCGATAGCGTTCCGGCGGCAACGGAGGCACGGAGGTCGTGTGTCCTCCGAGGAGAATCGGCAGGGAGAGGTCCAACCCCTTGGGGACACGGACTTCCTGTCCGAAAAACGGTCGAGGGCCGAGAACGATCCGGGGGGAGAAATGTTCCATCTCCCGCTCGCGATCAATGGCCGGATTTGTCACGACGGCGACGCTTTCCTTGAAGAAGTCCGGAATGTTCTGCCGATCCGGATTGAGTGAGGCAAGGGGACCGTCGTAGCCGAGCGACCCGACAGGATCCATCCCGATGGAGGCCATTCCCGACAGGATATCGTGATCTTCGGTCGCAAAGCCGAACGGGTTCCAAAGGGATTGGACCGCCCGTTCTCCTTCCGGGCCGACCCCCAGAAAATCCCGGGCCGGAATATTTTCCAGGTTCGGTTCATGATGGGTTTTATGGATGGACGGACGGATGCGTTCATTGAATCGTTCGAAGACGGTATTTTGAATATCGGGATACTCCAGCCGCCGGACTCCGTCCGGAGAGAGGAGAACCGCCATTTTCTCTCCCGGAGCAAAGGGTTTGGGTTCCGCGACCATTTGGTGGGCCCGGATGATCCCGCGTTCCGAGGAAAAGTAGAGAGTGCTTGAGGTTTCAAAACTCCAGAGAGGGCGCAGTCCCAGGGCATCGACCGAGAAGACCGCTTCATTCCCATACCGGGCGATGATGGCCGCGGGGCCTTGGGCGAGGGGGCCGAGAAATCTCCGGTAGAGAAAGTACATCGACCTCCGTTCCTCGTCCAACGCAGAAATGATATGTGTCACCGGAGGAAAAAGGATTTCCATCGCTTCAATCAGGCTTAATCCGAATTGGACCATCAACCCTTCCACGGTCCGGTCGAGATCCTGGGAATCGCTTCCGCTTGCGACCGGGGGGATCCCCAGCATGGCCGATTCCCTGCGCAGCTTGTCGATCGTATTGATTTCCCCGTTATGACCCAGGACCGAAAAGGGCTGAACCCGCTCGGTCACCGACAGCGTATTGGTGGAGTACCGGCTGTGGCCGAGGGCGATGGAGGCTTGGCATTGGGGGTCCTGGAAGTCGAGAAAGTAATCGGCAAGGATGAAGCTCGTGCCTTTGACCTTGTAAACGACGATCGTCGGGGAGAGGGAGGCGATATGAAGATGGCCGTTCTTTTCGAGGCGCGTTCTGGCCCAGAACGTGGCGTGGAGAGGATTGGAGCCGGGCGGGGAGAGAAGGGCGACCTGCCAGAAGTGGGGCTGGTTGTCCGGAAAGGGTGTGACCCTTTTGGGAAGAGTCTGCCCTCGCCGGACCATCAGGATCTCAAATCCTTCTTCGGTGAAGATCCTTTTGATATAGTCCGCTTCCGTGTTCGGATTGTCGCTCCGTAAATAAAAATGGCCCGCCACGAAACGGGGGTCGTCAACGAGAGCCCCCTCAAGCCCTTCTTTCTGGAGCCATCGTCTCCAAAGAGGTTTCGGGATGTCCATCTGAATTCCGCATCCGTCTCCCTCGTTTCTGATCTGTCCGGCCCGATGCTCCATTTTCTGAAGGGCCTCGAGGGCCTCATGGACAAGGCGGTGAGACCCTCGGCCGTTTTTGGACAAGACCGCGATGACAGCGCAGCTGTCCCGTTCCTGGTCGGAAAAGGATCCAAGGAGGCTGGTGATTTTCTCAGGAGAGGGAGGAGACGGTAACGCGGATCTTTGATGCGAAGGAGAAGCGTTTTTCATCCGGGGAACCTGTCGTTGAATAAAAAGTCACGGGATATGGGGGTTGAAGGACTGAAAGATGTCATCGTCTCTCTTGGTCGCTGGGAAGCAATCCGCAATGTCCCCTAATGGAACCATTTACGCCTGAGCCGGATGCGGGAGAAGGAACATGTCGAAGACCGATCCCTTGAAAGGGATCGTGCCTTCGTTTGTCTTGCGATTATATCCGACGTGTCCATCCTGTCGCAAGATTCTTGCAATGATCCAAGGGAGGGGAGGGGATGTCCCGCGCTCTTAAAACGCGCGCCCGGAAAAAAATTTTCCAGGATCTCTCTATTGATTGATGGGGGGTGGGAAGCCTCGTTCCAGGGGGGCGGCGGGATCATCCCCCTTCATGGCGCATCTCTTCCGATCAAAATTCCGCCATGTCCTCCGTGCTTTCGGGCGCGATGGTGGTCTGTCCTCCAGGAAGGGCCATCGGTCCTTCTGGACTTCCCTCACACAGATATCGCACACGATCCTTGGTTCCGGGGGGGCCTCCCGATGGGGGGAGGGGAATTTCCGGCCTGGGCGCCTTCGGACCCGTTCGAACATGCTCCCGACCAATGGTCGACCCGGATGAACTCGGTCGCATCCGGTTCTCACGTGGGCTATAATGGAGGAACATTTCGGCCCTTACTGTCCACCTCGCGCGTCAAGGAATGAAATCATGGCCTCGAAAAAGGGTGTCGCACTCGTCAAGACGAAGACGGTCAACGAAGGAAAAAATGGGCCGTCGCTTTTTCTGACGCTGACGTTTAGAGCGGAGAGGAAGGGCGATCCGCCTGTGGATTTTCCGGCACGCCTCTGGGAGAACGTTGGTTCGGTCGATCCCGGGATAAAGGTCGGCGGCTTGGTGATGGCCGAAGGGCAACTGATCCTCTACAACAATGAGCAACAGATCCGTCTCACCCGTATCGAACCTTTAAAGGCCACCGAGGAGGAGATAGGGGCGTTCATTCCAAAGAGCCGATTGGAGGTAGGGGCGGGAATGAGCCGCCTGAAAGATTTTATGGAGTCGCTTGAAGACTCCCATCTCCGGTCCTTTGGCCTCGAGATCCTTCAGGATTCTGAGGTCGCCGAACTTTTCCCTCGAGCTCCTGCCGCGAAAAAGAACCATCATGCCATGGTGGGCGGTCTCCTTGAGCATACATTAGAACTCATGGCGATGGGGGATGCCGTCGCCCCGATCCTTTCATTGAACCGTGACCTGCTTCTTCTTGGCCTGTTCCTCCACGACATCGGAAAATGTTGGGAGATATCGGCTTCTCCAGGTTTTTCCTACACCGATGAAGGCCGTCTGGTGGGACACATGGCCCTCGGGGTGGAAAAATGTACCCAGATTGCGAAACGCCTCAAGGATTTTCCGGAGCGCTATCTTCGTCTCCTTCAGCATTTCATTCTGGCCCACCACGGCGAACTTGAATATGGGTCTCCCCTTCTTCCTGCAACTCCGGAGGCCATGGCGGTCCACATGCTCGATAACCTTTCCGGCCAAGTCTTCGCCATGCGCCAGGTCAGTGCCGGTTCGGACGGATGGGGGTATGAAAAAAACCGGGGGGCCTTCATCTATAAGGAAGGGTCCGACCTTTCCCGCCTGGACCAGACACCCTTGGGGAAAGGGGCCCGAAAGGTTTTTGATTCGTGACCTCCCCCCCTCCGCTTTCTCCTGCCGTTCTTTCCGATCTTCGAACCCTTTTGGGGGAAGATCGGGTCCTTGACTCGGAAACCCACAGAAAAGCCTATTCCTATGATTCGGGAATCCATCGGGTGTGGCCCGCCGCGGTCGTTCTTCCCCAAAGACCGGAGGAACTTTCCGCCATTATTGAATTCTCCCGCCGAACGGGGGTGCCTCTCACACCGAGATCGGCGGGGACAAACCTGACAGGGGCGGCCATCGGCTCCGGGATCGTGGTGGGGATGTCACGAATGAACGGGATCGATCTTTCAAGGCTTGAAGAAGGAGTGGTCGAGGTCGGTCCGGGGGTCATCTTAAAGGAGCTGGGCGATCGGCTTGCCCGCCGCGGCTATTTTTTTCCTCCGGACCCTTCTTCGGCGCAGGCGTGCCAGATCGGGGGGATGATCGGGACCAATGCAGCGGGGGCCCACACGCTCAAGTACGGAGCGACAAAAGAAAATGTGGCGGGACTTTCGTTCATGGATGATGACGGGGTCTCTCATGGCTTAGCCCCCCTTAAGTGGACAAGGTGGGAAGAGCTCTCCCAAGGGATTTCTGTTCGGGGATTTCAGGAAGTGGTCAGGCATCTTCCAACGTGGGCTCACACCCTCTCATCCCGCAGACCCCAGGTGTCCAAGAATTCCTCCGGATACAATCTTTTTGATCTGGCGTCGGATTTCCTCAATGGTCAGATTCCCCAAGGGGGCGGAGGGGTCTTTAATCCTGTCCGGCTTATCGTGGGCTCGGAAGGAACGTTGGGGTTTGTGACCTCCGCTTCTCTGCGTGTTTTGCCGCTTCCATTGCGAAAAGTCACCATTCTGGCCTACTTCTCGACGCTTTCCGATTTGGGGGAGGCGGTGGGGGAGATTCTTCCCTTGGCTCCCTCCGCCCTTGAAATGATGGACCGTGCCACGCTTGATCTTATCGGGAGAGATCGTTTCAGCATTCCCGCCGACGCCGACTCCCTGCTGCTGATCGAGTTTGATTCCGAGCCCCAGGAAGATCTGGTGGAGTCTTCCCGGACGATCCTTTCCCGCTTTGCGGCCCCTGCCGCACCCCAGGTCGCTGTCGACCCCGAACACCAGAAGGCTTTGTGGAAGGCCAGACACGCGCTGTTTCCAACATTATACCGTTACGATGGAGTCCATCGCCCCATCAATTTCGCCGACGACGTGGCCGTCCCGGTCCGGCGGCTTCCGGAACTCCTGTCCTTCCTGCGCGAATTTTTTAAGGAAGAAGATGTTCCCGTTGCGGTCTACGGACATATCGGAAACGGGAACGCCCATATCAATCCCCTTTTGAACGTGCGTGAGGAAAATACCCCGGAGCGGCTTTACAGGATCAGTCAGACCATTCACCACGAGGCGATTTCGCGATTCGAGGGGGTGACCTGCGGGGAACATGGGGAAGGAAGGGTCCGGGCTGAGTTCCTTCCTATGGTCTACGGGGCGGACATTTATGAAATGTTCAAAAAAGTGAAGGCCTTTTTTGATCCCGCCGGCCTCATGAATCCCGGCGTGAAGATTTCGACCACTTCTTTTCTGGAAAATCTGGACCTTGATCGTGTGGCCCGTCCATGTGCCACATGCGGCAAATGCAATACCGTATGCCCCTCCTTCGATGTCTTGAGGCAAGAGTCTGAAGGCGCGCGGGGATGGATCCAGATCCTGTCGGATCCGACGCTTGGCCCTCCTCCCGACAAGGTGCTCGATGCCTGCCTCAATTGCAAATCCTGTCGGGCGACCTGCCCAGCTGGAGTTGACGTCTCCCGCGTCATTCTCGATGCTCGGGCAAAGCGGGGGGGCGATCCTCTCTCCCGATGGATTTTTTCCGCACTGTTGGATGGCCGGATCGATCGGGTTGCTCCCCTTTTGGGGAAGACCCAAGCCTTCTGGGACCGTCCCGCATTTCGGCGCCTGATCGAAAGCCTCTCCCGGAAAATGTTGCGGAGCGTAGCGCCGACCGCCTACATTCCGAAGGATCTCCTGCTGCCCAGAATCCGGACGATGACACTTCGGGAGCGCTTCCGTTCCCTCACCACAGAAGGTGGGCGGAGCGGGGACCTCGCGTATTTTCATGGATGCGCGGCCCGATTTTTCGATGACGGAATCGGAGAATCCGTCATCGCACTCCTTTCCCGATCCCCCAGGAGATTGGTTCTTCCTGAACAGACCTGTTCCGGAACGCCGATCGAAACCTATGGACACCGGGACCTCCATCTCAAGGCCGCCAGAATGAACCTTACGGCATTGGCGGGATACCCGGTCATCGTGACCGGGTGCGCCTCCTGCACTCTCGCCCTTCGGGATTTGCCGGAGGCGTTCGAAAAAGGGACCGAGGACCATGGTAAGGCCTCTCGTCTGGCTTCGCGCGTGCGCCATATCTCCGAGTATATGATGTCGGAGGAGATGGACCCAGTCCGTCTCAAGATTGCCGACACGCTTCGCTCCCAGCCACTAAAAGGGGGACTCACCTACCACGAGTCCTGTCACCTCAGGGCGGCCGGCGTCACCGAGGCCCCCCATCGCCTGATCGAGGAGTGTTTTGGAGAGGCCTTCCGCAGGATGCCGGATGAAGACCGTTGTGCCGGGGGAGCCGGGTCTTACCTCATCAAGGATCCGGGGCTTTCCGGCCGGATTTTTGAACGGAAGAGGGAAGGGGTCAGAAGTTCTGGGGCCAGAACGGTGACCACCGGATGTCCCGCCTGTCAAATGAAGCTTCGGGATGGGCTAGGAGAAGAGGTCGAGGTCGCGCATATGGCCATCCTCTTGGCCCGCGCTCTAAAGGCCGGAACCCCAACGTGAAAGGACCGTTATGTCGAAGAGGTTAAGGTTTGAATGGCAGTACCCGGAAGACTTTCAACATCACCCTGTTTCCGGGATCTATGGGGGCGTGCTTCCTTCGGGCGATTTGGTCATGGAGTTTTTTCTTGAAAGGATGCCCCCTCCGGAATACGAAATTCGGGAAATCTCCCCGGAGATGCCGGCGGGCAAGCCGGTCGAATTTTCAGAACAAAAAGTCGTGCGCCTTGTTCAGTGCGGGATGGTCGTGAATTTGCAAACCGCCCGATCTTTTCATGAATGGCTTGGGCACACTCTCCGGCAGATAGAAGAGGCCCGTTCGGGAACCCTGCATGAGGAAAAAAAGGGAGGTCCGGGGGGGTACCTCTAAAGGCGTTTTGTGTATCGACCGAAATGAAAAGGAAGACCCCCGATGGTTTCTTGCCACGAGGATTCTTCAATAAAGAGGGTCCGGACAACCGTGTCTGTCGCCCTATCAAGATGGCATCCTCCTGCCACAGTCTTCCAAAGAGGGGTCGCGAACCTTTGGAGCGCGGCGATCTGAGGAGAGAGGGAAAGGACATGCTCCATGAGAAAAAGTGTCCCGTCCTTTTTAAGAATTCTGTTGATTTCCGAAAGGCTTGCGAAAAGGTCCTCGACGGAACAAAGAACGAGGCTTGACACAATGCTGTCGAAGCTTTCGTCCGGAAAAGGGAGGGCTGTGGCCGAACCGGCGACGGGATGGCCACAGGTCTTCATCCCCTTGGCCAGCCCTTTTTTGAGCATGGGAAGCGAGCGGTCCAGAAAGACGGGCGTTATCCCAGGTCGGTCATAAAAGGGAAGGTTGCTCCCGGTCCCGGCCCCGAGGTCAAGAACGGTTCCACTGATTCCCGCGAGAAGTCGGGACCGGAGTGGTGAAAAGGACTGATTCTCAACATTCTTCAGCAGAGGGTCATAGAATGCAGCGAAAATCCGCTCATACCACCCCGATAATCCACGATTCATCGATGTTCCAGCGTTGACCGAGTTGATGGTTAGTAATGTGATGCACATTCTTGGTTATGGTCCCATGGCCCCCTGAGCGGGGCCTGGACCCAACCCAGGGGCTTCAGGATCAACTTACCATGGTAGGAGGATGTGATGCGATCTTTTTCAATGACGAGGTCCGCCGGGTTTAAGAATGCTGTCTTGGCCACCATTGTCGTCTGCGGCGCCATTTTCCAGTCTCCCATTTCTTCCAAGGCTGCTGTTTTTCCCTTAAGCCTTTCCGTCCAGGGGATCGGGATAGGCGCCCTTTCCGGCCAGTCCACCTTGTCGAACAGCACGAATTCCTATATGGGGGGCGGGTTCGGTGCGGGGTTTTTGGGGACCCTCCATATTACGGATTTTTGGGCTCTCAGAGGTCAGGCCAACTACCTCCACTTCACCGGATCCCCCATGATGACGGCATTTCCCGTGACGCTGGGGCTGGAAGCCAACTTCCTTCAATTTACAAGTGCATTTTACCTCTATGCAGCGATTGATGCGGGATATAACAACACCCAGGCCCTGGGTACTGGCGGAAATAATTTTACGTGGGATGCTGCGCTAGGACTCAACTTGGGACCGGTGTATGCCGAAATCAGATACGCCCAAATAGCCGGACCGTTGGTAACGACAAATCAGGGAAGTCTGGGAAGCCTTTCCTATATTCCGGTGGTGGTCGGGTTCACGTTCTTTTAGGTTTTGGAGGGGGATTTTGTGAGGGAATGGTGCCGAGGGGCAGAATCGAACTGCCGACACGAGGCTTTTCAGGCCTCTGCTCTACCGACTGAGCTACCTCGGCACAGCGGTTGACTATAATGGTTTGGCCGGTTTGGTGTCAACACATCTCTTGAAACCCAGCCCCGGATTCGGGGCCTTCTGTCCTCAAAATCAGAACCCGGGAGACATTCCCGGATCAATGGTTCTTTCCTGGAAAATGGCGTTTGGACATGCTATAGTCTCGAAGGTTTGGGCGAGAATTGATAGGAAAATATCGGAATTGGTGGGCGAAATTTGTCTGATTTAGCAAGTCCCTCCTTATGACGGGCGTTAACAGGATATTCCATTGAGCAGATCCTTCGACAGGAAAATTGCGCGGTTTTTCCCTTGCCGGTTTTTTCATCGGTCCTTCCCTTCCCATGGTACGGATCTCTTCCTTGGGTGATTCGGGACTCCATCTGTGCCCACCAAGGTGGAGGCATTTCAAATGCGTCCCGATCCTTCCTTTCGTGGCACTCTTCATGATTCTTCTCTTCGGAGACAATTTTTTCACGCCGGTTTCGGTCCTTGCAGCCGAGAATCCGTCCCAGAGCCTTGGCCCGGTTTTGATCACCGAGATCGATATTGAAGGAAATCGGAAAATCGATTCTGGAACAATCCGCCAGAAAATTCATAATAAAATTGGGGACCCCTTTTCCCAGTCCGCCATCGCCGCTGATCTTAAGTCCCTTTATCAGACAGGATATTTCGACCAGATCAAAGTGTATGCCCGGGGATTCGAAGGGGGGGTCGCCCTGACCTTCGTGGTCCGGGAGCGGCCGACAGTCGAAAAAATAACCTTCCTCGGAAACAGCAGTCAGGGAAATGCCGACCTTCGAAAGAAACTGACGATCCTTCCCGCCTCGTTTTATGACGGATACGAGGTCCATGAGAATGTCCTGAGAATTTTGGAGGTCTATCGAAAGGCGGGCTACTATAACGCCTCTGTCGTTCCCCTCGTGAAAAGGATTTCAAACCGGAAGGTTGAGCTCATCTTCCTCATTTCCGAAGGGACCGTGACCCACGTGACGAAGGTCACCTTTTCGGGAAACAAGGCCTATCCCTCCTCGAAACTCAGCAAACAAATCAAGACCAAACCCTACAATTGGCTTACTTCCTGGTGGACGGACTCGGGAATCTACAAGAAGTCCCAGACCGAAGAAGATATCCAGCGGCTTCGGGATTTTTACTTGAATCACGGGTATATCAATGTCGCGGTGGGAGAGCCGAAAAGAATTTTCCACAATCACCGGAAAACCATGGAAATCAATTTTCCGTTGACCGAGGGAGATCAATTTCGCATTTCGCATGTGGATATTTCCGGAAACCGCCTTTTTTCCAAAAAGAATGTCCTGAAGGGGCTCAAAACGAAGCCTAACAGTGTGTTTTCGAGGAAACTTCTCCAGGACGACATCAACACATTGACCAAAAAATACGGGCACAAGGGGTACGCCTTCGCCATCGTGACCCCCCAGATCGTTCCGAATGTTCGCAAGAAAACCGTTGCTCTGACCTTCCTCGTCACCGAAGGGGGACTTGTTCATATTCGGAAAATCAATATTGCCGGAAATGAGCTCACCGGTGATAAGGTGATCAGGCGGGTTCTTGCGGTTCAGGAAGCGGGAATCATGGACACTCAGGCCCTCCAGAATTCCTACCGGAACCTCAATAACCTGAATTTCTTCAAGAATGTGCAGATCGTCCCTCAGCAGGTCGGAGACAATCTGGTCGACCTCAATGTCAAGGTCAAGGAAAAGCCTACGGGAACCTTCTCGATCGGAGGCGGATACAGCACCCTGTTCGGAGTGATGGGGATGGCCACGATCTCGCAGAACAATGTATTCGGAACCGGCGATTCCGTGAGCCTTTCCGGAGAACTCGGCGGTTTCATCACGATGTATTCGGCGACAATCACCGATCCTTTTTTCCTCGATACCCCGACAGCCGCCTCGCTCTCCTTCTTTGACACCTTCATGGATTACTTCACCTATTGGAACAGTGCGATCGGAGGTTCATTGAGTCTGACCCGCCGGTTCGGGTATTATTTCTCCACATCGGTGTCCTGGTTGGTGGAATCGGAGGAGATTTTTCTTGTGGCCGTCACTCCCCAGCAGGCCCAGGAAGAACCTGCCTTGGCGCCATTTCTCCAACAGATCGGGTTTTGGACCCAGAGCGGTCCCTCGATCGGATTTTCCTATGACCGCAGGGACAATTACATGTTTACCCATAGCGGCTACCATGTGTGGGGAAACATCGGAGTTTACGGAGGGACATTTGGCGGCGACACCGCGTTTTATCAGTCGACGGGGAACGCCACGCTCTATATCCCGATCACCGAGAAATCGACCTTGTCCTTTCATGTGGCGGTCGGATACGAAAATCCCCTGGGCCCGGACGGCTTTATCCCGGTCTGGGACCGGTATTATGTCGGCGGTATTTACTCGAACCGGGGGTACAACTTTGGCTTTGCAGGTCCGATGCCCTTCGGATATCTGGTCGGAGGAGACAAGGAGCTGATTTTCAACTCCGACTACGTGTGGCCCATTTTCGCAAAATACGGGTTCTACGGAGATATCTTCTTCGACAATTCGGGGGAATATCTTCCAGGGCAGCCTCTTTCCCTTTCCGGATTCAATTGGCCGGGGGTTGGGATCGGAATCCTCTGGAACTCTCCCATGGGCCCTCTAACGCTTGATCTTGGGTGGCCTTTGGCCAACAATGCTTACACTCAGGGATTTCCGGGGAACTACCCTGGGCCGGTGGTCAACTTTGAAATGGGCTCCCTCTATGGTGGCTGATTGTTCACCCAGGGTGCTGAGAGGATGTTCGACCATCGCCGGATTTTTTCAACAATTGAAAAGGAGATTTGATGACACGCACGTGTAAAGCATTTACGGGAATACTGGTTGCAGGAATCATGCTCGCAGGGGTGACTCCCGCCCTGGCCACGAATAAGGTCGGCGTAGTCGATATTCAGCAGGTATTCCAAAACACCACTCTCGGAAAAGCCATTCAAACCCACCTCAAGCATTTCGCCGATCGCAGGGTCAAGAAAATGAAGGAAGAGCAAAAAACCCTGCAAGATGAACAGGCCCAGATCCGTCAGCAAGTCGGCGTGATCAGTAAGGATGCGCTCAAAGCCAAAGAAATCGCATTCCAGAAAAAAGTCCAGGATTTCCAAAAACGCCAGCAGAAAGTTCAAACCCAGATCGCCTCTGAAAGCTTTGTTGAATTCAGGAAATTTCTTGACGCTGTCAGCGCGGCGACCATCAGTCTTGGAAAGAAATACGAATTCAGGGTCATCATTGCCCAGCATCCCCTTCGTGTTCCGCTGGGACCCTATCCTCCTCCCTTCGTGTCGCCCCGGTTCCTTTATATCCACCCCGATGCAGACATCACCAGGTCGGTCATCAAATATGTCGATGAGCATGTAACCCAGTAAAGGGGAAATCGAGCCCTTGATAGGGACGGACCTGTAAAAAGGAAAGGACCTCCCTTGATCACTCTTTTACAGATCGCCGAGCAAGTGGGAGGAGTGCTGGTTGGTTCCGAGGGTAAGGAGGAGATCCGCTCTCTTCGCCCGATGAACGAAGCCGGTCCCCACGACCTGACATTTCTTGCCAATCCAAAATACAGGAAGGCGGTTCCGGCCCTTCGGGCCGGGGCCATTCTTGTCCCGGAAATCCTTCCCGAGGCCTCCATCCCCCAGATTGTTGTTCCATCTCCTTATCTTGCAATGGCCCTTCTTCTCCAGCATTTTTTTCCTCTTCCGACCCCCCAGCATGGAATTTCCCCCCAGTCGGTGGTTGATACTTCGGCTCGGATAGAGGAGAACGTGGAAATCCGGGCGGGATGCGTGGTGGGCGCGCGAACAGAGATCGGGGAGGGAACCCTTCTCTATCCCGGATGCGTCGTCGGAGACGACGTCCGGATCGGCCGCCACTGCATCTTATATCCGCGGGTCTCCCTCCTCGACCGCGTAAGGGTGGGGGACCGGGTCATCGTCCAAAGCGGGGCTGTCATCGGCTCCGATGGGTTTGGATATGCCGAAGGGCCTGAAGGACGGAGAATCCGGATTCCTCAGACGGGAACGGTGGTTCTTGAGGATGATGTGGAAATCGGGGCCAATGTCACGATCGACCGGGCGACCTTCGGAGAAACCCTCATAGGGCGAGGAACGAAGGTCGACAATCTGGTCCAAATCGCCCACAATGTCAGGACCGGAAGAGATTGCGTGATCGTGTCTCAGACCGGTGTATCGGGATCGACGAAACTTGGAGACAGGGTGATCCTCGCAGGGCAAGTCGGGGTCGTCGGCCATATCGAAATCGGGTCGGACTCGATGGTGGGGGCCCAATCAGGCGTCGCCCAGACCTTGACGCCTGGATCCCGAGTGTCCGGAAGCCCGGCTCTCCCGCATTCATTATGGCTCCGGATTCAGGGAACACTCAAGCATTTGCCTTCTTTGGTCAAGCGCATTTCATCCCTCGAAAAAGCCGTTTTTGGACAACCCTCATCCCAATCCACACCATCCGACTCCGAAGGGGAGGCCCATGGGACCCATTGAAATAGGAGAAATTCTTTCGATTCTTCCGCATCGGTATCCATTTCTCCTTGTGGACCGGGTCATTTCCGTCGATCCGGGCCACAAGATCGTGGCGTTGAAAAACGTGACCATCAATGAACCATTTTTTCAGGGGCATTTCCCGGGAACCCCCGTGATGCCGGGAGTGCTCCTTGTAGAAGCCATGGCGCAGGTTGGTGGGATTCTGGCCATCTATTCCGGACAGGAAAAAGAGGACCATATCCCTTTTTTCCTGGGGATTGACGACGCCAGGTTCAGAAAGCCAGTCCTTCCCGGGGACACCCTGACCTTGACCCTGACCACACTCAAGGTTCGCGGGAATTCCTGGCGAATGGCGGGAACCGTTCATGTGGCGGATCAACTTGTGTGTGAAGCGACGCTTTTGGCCATGATCCGGAAAAAGGGGGAAGGAGGGGCGAATGGCGGGTTTTAAAAACAAGTCGAAGGGAGAGTCCGGAAATTACTCCGAAGGGGCCATTGTCGTCCATCCGACATCCATTGTCGCTCCTGGAGCCGTTTTGGACCAGGGTGTCGTCATCGGCCCCTATTGCACCATTGGCGAACATGTCCGGCTTGGGGTCGGCACCCGGCTGATCTCCCATGTGGTCATCGAAGGGCATACGACCCTCGGAGCCAACAACACCATCTATCCGTTCACCACGATCGGGATGGCTCCTCAAGACCTCAAGTATCAGGGGGAGCCGGCACGAACGATTATCGGTTCCGGCAACACGATCAGGGAATCGGTGACGATCCATCGGGGCACCCAGGGAGGAGGGATGGAAACCGTCCTGGGCGACCATAATCTTCTCATGGCCTATTGCCATGTCGCACACGACTGCCGCATCGGTTCGCGCGTCATCATGGCCAATTCGGCGAATCTCGCGGGTCATATTACCATCGAAGACGGAGCCATCATCGGGGGGCTGTCGGGGATCCACCAGTTCGTCCGGATCGGTCGACTGGCCATGGTCGGAGGGATGAGCGGTGTTCCAAAAGATGTCCCCCCCTTCGTTTGGGCTTCGGGAAACCGGGCGTTCCTCTATGGCCTCAATCATGAAGGTCTCCGACGGAACCGGATCGGCCCGGAGGCGATTTCCCTTTTGAAGAAGGCCTATCACATTCTTTTTCGTTCGGGCCTTTCCATGAGCGAAGCGGCGGGAAGAGTCCGTGGGAGCCTTCCCATGACTCCGGAGATCGAGCATCTCCTCTCCTTCGTGGAATCCTCAGAACGCGGAGTGTTGACCCCGCCCCGGGATCAAGGAGACCATGTTCCGGATGGAAGCTCTCCATGAGCCCCGAACGGGCAAAAATCGGACCTGTCGGGATGATTGCGGGAAACGGCTCCTTTCCCTTCGTATTTCTTGAGGCCGCTAAGCGCGCGGGACTGAACATGATTGTCGTGGCTCATGAAGGTGAGACCGACCCGGCCGTTGAAACCCTTGGGTTTTCCATCCGGTGGGTTCGCCTCGGGCAGGTCGGAGCGATCTTTGAGACATTCCACAAACACGGCGTTCATCACGCCGCGTTCGTGGGGGGAATCCGCAAGCCAAAGCTCTTTGAGCTTCGTCCGGACTGGAAGGGGATGAAAATTCTCGGAACGCTTGCCCGCTACCATGATGATGAAGCCTTGAAGGCGTTGGCCCATGAATTTGAAAAAGAAGGAATCACGATCGTGGCGTCAACCTTTCTTGTTCCGACGTTAACGGCGACGGAAGGGGTTCTCACGAAGAGGTCCCCCTCCGAAAGGGAGAGGGAGGATATCCGAGTGGGCCTTGACGTGTCACGGATCATCGGTGAGGCGGATATCGGGCAATGTGTGGTGATCCGAGAAAAGGTCGTCGTGGCGGTCGAGGCGATCGAAGGGACCGATGAAACGATCAAGCGCGCAGGCCGCATCGCAGGTCCTGGAACGGTGGTGGTGAAGGTGGCCAAGCCCAACCAGGATTTGAGATTTGACCTTCCCTCCGTCGGACCGGAAACCATCCGTGTCATGCAGGAAGCGGGGTCCACCGTTCTTGCCGTGGAAGCCGGAAAAACGCTTTTGTTCGATCGTGACAGAACGATTGATCTCGCCAATGCGGCGGGGATAGCGCTTGTTGGAGTCGGATATGGTGGGTGACACGCTGTCTGTGGGGGTTGTGGGAGTCGGGTATCTCGGGCAGCACCACGCGCGAGTGTTGAGCGAGCTTCCTCGCGTCCGCTTCTCCGGAATTCATGACGCAGATTCAAGACGGGCCGAGGAGATCGGGACCCGGCTTAAGGTTCCGGTCTACCCCGATCTCGAGGATTTGATCGACCGCTCCGATGCCTTGTCGATCGTCACGCCCACCATCACGCATGCCCCGCTGGTGGAACGCGTGCTGGGGCGCAGGAAGATCCCACTGTTTCTTGAAAAGCCGATCGCGGATTCGGTCGAAGCGGCGACCCGGATCCTGACCGCCGTCCACCATGCCGGGACCTTCCTCCAGGTGGGCCACATCGAGCGTTTCAACCCCGGCATCATCGCCATGATCGAATCCGACGTCCGCCCCGCCTATATCGAAGCGCAACGGCTTTCCCCCTTCGGGATCCGGGCCAATGACGTTCCGGTCATCGTGGATCTGATGATCCATGACATCGACATTATCCTGGCCCTGGTCCGATCCAAAATTTCGACCATGCGCGTCGTCGGCACTCCCGTCATCACCGAGCACGTCGATCTTGCCAACGCCTGGATTGAATTTGAAAATGGATGCCTGGCACAGGTGACCTCCAGCCGGGTTTCCCTCGAAAAGCTTCGGAAAATTCGAGTCTTCGACCGCAGAGGTCTTTATTATTCCCTCAATTACGATACCCGGGAACTCTCCCAGGCTTCTGTCAAGCTCGTCCCTGGCTCCATTCCGGAGATTTCGCGCTCAAAGAAAACCTTCGACGGCGAAGAGCCGTTAAAAAGGGAGCTTGGCACCTTTGTCACGGCGGTCCTGGGGGATCTTCCTCCCCCTGTGACGGGGGAGGAAGCCTTCCAGGCGCTCGAAGTGGCCCTTGAGGTGAATCGCCTCGCGACCGAAAGCCTTGCCAGGTTCCGGGACCTCAAAGGAAACGATTCCTTGACGTGAGACCACAAGTCCTTTTCGTGGCAGGGGAGGCGTCGGGAGATCACCACGGGGCGCATCTTCTTTCCGAGATGCGACAGGCCTGCCCTGGGCTGATGTCTTATGCCGCAGGAGGGCCGGCGCTCGAAAAAGCCGGAGCAACGATCGTCGTTCCCATGGAGAAGCTCAGCGTGATCGGGTTTTTTGAAGTTGCGTCCCGGCTCTCCGACCTGTACAGGGCCTATCGGATCCTGCTCGACACCATCCAGACCCATCAAATCCAAGATGTCATTCTGATCGACTTTCCCGATTTCAATCTGATTCTTGCCCGGGCTCTCAAGAAAAAAGGGGTTCGGGTGTTTTATTACATCAGTCCCCAGCTGTGGGCATGGAGAAAGGGGAGGATTCAATCCATCCGCCGCCTGGTGGATCACATGTTTGTGATTTTCCCGTTCGAAGCGGATTTCTACCGCTCTCACGGGATTCCCGTGACCTATGCCGGTCACCCTCTTCTGGATTCGGAATTTCCTCCGGAAGAGGAGAAAGCCCGATTAAAGCGCGAAATGCTGGGAGAAGGGGAATTTCCTGTTCTTGTCCTTGCACCGGGAAGCCGGAAAGGAGAGGTTTCGCGGCTCTACCCCAGGATGCTGCGATGCTATTCCCTCCTGAGGCGCACGTTTCCCGATCTTCGTGCCGTTGTTCCGGAGTCTTCCTCGGTTCCTGACTCCATGTTCCGGGAGATCGAAGAACGGGCAGGCTTCGGAGAACATGCGGGAGACAATCCCCCCCCCGTCCGCATCCATGACCGATTTAGGGAGGTGATGCGATCGGGAGATTGCGCCATTGTCGCATCGGGGACCGCCACCCTTGAAACGGGGCTCATCGGAACCCCGATGGTGGTGGTGTACGCGATGCATCAGGGGACGTACCGGCTGGCTCGGCTTCTGGTCAAGGTTCCGGCGATCGGGATGGTCAATCTTGTGTCGGGGCGCACGGTGGTTCCCGAGCTGATCCAGGATCAGGCCTCCCCGGAAAACATGGCAGGGGAGGTCGAGCGAATTCTGGGCGACCCTGAAAGGTTGAAGGGGATCAAAACGGATCTTCGCGCCCTCTGGGACATTCTTGGGGACGGGGGAGCCTCCCAAAAGATCGCCCGGCAAATCATTTCAATGGCGGGGTTTGATTGCGGCTCAGGCCACGTCCAGTCGAGTGCGTTGTCCCAATGAAGATCCTCAACATCCTCCTTTGGCCCTTTCTCCTTCCCATTTTCCTCTTCGTCTATCTTTTCTGGCCAAAAGCGCGCCCTTATTTTTCCGAACGGCTCGGCTTGGGGGGCGTTCGCCTGATCGAGCGGGGATATCTTCTTTTTCATGTGGCCTCGTTGGGGGAAGCGCGTGCGGCAAGCCGTCTGATCGAGGCCTTGTCCCAGCGGGTTCCGCTCCTTCTTTCCACAATGACGGTCACGGGGAGGGAAGCCCTTGAAAAGGCGCATCCGAACATTCCCGTTTCACTGGCCCCGATCGACCTCCCGGGATTGTGGACCCCTTTTTTCCGGAGCCGCCGAATCCGGGGGATTCTGCTCTTCGAGACCGAGATCTGGCCGTCGATGCTGACATCCGCGAAAGACCTCGGTCTCTCGTACGGCATCGTAAACGGGCGATTGTCCTCCCGGAGCTATGGACGGTATAAACGGCTTCGATTCTTTATCCGCCCCTTCCTTCGGGGGATGTCCCTTGTGACGGTCCAAAGCAAGCGGGACGAAGAGCGTTTCAAGGGGTTGGGGGTGTTGGGGGACCGCCTCAAAATCACCGGGAATCTCAAATGGGACGTGGAGGTCGCCGCTCTTTCTCCGGATCGGGCCAAAGGAATATTCGATTGGCTGGGGGAGGGCGGAGAAAAACGGGCAAACGGGGGGCCGCTCCGGCTTCTGGGAAGCTCCGTCCACCCCGGGGAAGTCCGGGAACTCCTCAGAGTGTCCCGCGCCTTCAGAGAGAAAGGTCGCCCCATTTCCTTGATTCTTGCCCCGCGTCACCTTGACGTTCTCCCCGGGCTCTTGTCCGATCTCCCCCCCTCTGTCAAAATTTCCCTAAGGTCACGGGAGGGCGGCCTCCCCGATGCCGGGTCTCGAAATCTCCCTGGACGTTCCGGGGACATTCTTTACATCCTTGACACTTACGGGGAACTTGGGGCAGTGACGGGTCTGGCCGATTGTGTCTTCGTGGGAGGGACATTGGTGCCCGTGGGAGGCCACTCCCCGGTCGAAGCGGCGTTCCATGGGAAACCGGTCCTCTGGGGCCCTTATCGGGACCATATTGCGGATATCGCGGAGGGGTTCATGGAGGCCGGAGCCGCCATCGAAGTGGAGAACGGGAGAGATCTGGAGACGGCCCTGACCCTTCTTTGGGACGACAGGGACCGCCGGGAAGACATGGGAGCCCGGGCCCGAAGACTCTTCGAGTCCAACGGAGGACCGCTTGAAAGGACGTTGGATGCGCTCTCGCCCTTTCTCGAAACCCTCTTCCCGGAGAGAGTGTGAATGAAGCCCCTGGGTCCGATGGCGCTTCCCCTGTCGCTTCTTTACGGGATTGGAACCAAGG
>DAHVAL010000006.1:255-91684 GCA_027314645.1 Nitrospirota bacterium | reverse complement strand
GGAAGGAAAATAGTGAAAAATCCCTCATCGAGCATTGCGGGTGTGGTTTTTCAGTGATGAGCCACAGAGAAGATTTTTACAGGCTTTTTAAAGTAATCAGGATAGAAAAGAATGGTCCATCACATCCTGACCACCAAAGGCCCTCTTCGGAGGGCTTTTTATTAAATTGATCCGAGGTTAAGGCAGGGATCGGAGATCTGCGATTATTTTTTGTGCGGTAATAATGGCTTTAATGGCAGTAAGGTGCAGATTGAAATTGATAATATCTTTATAATCTGCGTAATTTCTATCCTTTCTTAGCCTAGATAAATTTGTAGATATATTTGCGGAAACCCCATTAAAATAAGTGATCACTGCCTTGTGGGCCGCGGGTCCACTTGGTATAGGAATATTTTTACCAAGAGCATAATTTCTACTTAAGCAAAAAGCCGCATAATAGGCCCTACTGATGGCTGATCGGTTGTCAGCCTCCCCCCCAAATGAATTGAGCCTATGGGCTAATTTGAGATATTCAATCCAATCAAAAGGCATTTTTCCCAAATAGAAGGTCGACTAAAAGGTTTTTATTTTGTAGTAAGGTAACCACTCTTGGATCATTATCAAAATTCCATAGACGGACCATTGAATTGTTTACATCCTTTTTACTATGAATATAAAGTACCAAGGTTTTATCATTTGTTTCGTCATCATGAATTAGCCTTAATGACAAAGGATGATCATCAGGAGGGGAAAAATAATTGAATATTATCGGGGGGATGGACCTCAGCGATGTTTCTAAATCATGCTCATTTATAAATGAAAATATTTCCTTCTGTTCACTACTATCGATTTTATAAATATAATGGAAACGCTTGGGAGACTGGGACTTAAGAATTTGATCAATAATATTTAAGGAACCAAACAAAGTTTTATTACCGAAATCTTGGGCTAGATATTGATTTAAAAACGCCCTGAACTGGTTGAGAGTTTCTGTGTTTGTCGATTGAGAGATATTCAGGAAAAAAGAATATAAATTACCGAACGAGCTCTCAGTAACTTTATCCTGAATATCTTTAATTTTTTTCTCTGCAATAGCCATAATTTCCTCTCGTCCTAATTGGATGCTGAAGATTTTTCAGGTGCGGGAGGTTTAATGACTGTGACGGATGGGGCGGGGTAAACAATATAAGCGGGGGGGCTACCAGGGCCTAGAGTTTCATCGATTTTTACTACGGAATTAATGATTGTGGTTACTCTTATTCTTGAGCCATCCTCCAACTCATATTCACTAATTAAAGGTTCTTTCTCTCGCTTCACAATCTTAAGTTCTGTTACATCAATGTTTTTTCCAAAAATTTGAATCTGCATTTTGGTTCCCGACATATAATTCCTCCGAAATATTAAGAGATCCTCTATTAAGGATACATTTTGGTTCATCGGTTGATTCAATGCAATACAATATACCATCACCCGTTGGCTCTCGTTCAATGCCGCCACTTCAGGTTGAGAACGCGAATTTTCGCTTTTGACCAGTACGATACGCGCGAGGGAGCGAATTTCGGAGGGGGATCTTTATCCGCCCATAGACAGGCCATAGACGGAGAAGAAAGATGATCGAAGGGAATAATGATAAGTTGCTATGGAATATGGTGGCGATGGAGGGATTCGAACCCCCGACCGAGTGATTATGATTCACCTGCTCTGCCGACTGAGCTACATCGCCTCTTGGGCGGGACAACCTTGACCTTATATCATAATTACCGGCATCCGGGCAATTGGTGGGGGATTGATCAGTGGGATTCTTTGTCGATCAGGCCTTCTCTCACCAGCCGCATGTGTTCTTTCATGATGCACTTGTCCATGGCCACCGCCATTCCGGCGATTTCTGCCATTTGATAGCCTTCTTCGCTGACGAGGCCTTCCTGAATCCAGATCTTTGGAACCGCCGTGGCCACCGCCTCCCTGACGACATCGGGAATATCCGTGGCCTTTCTAAAAACCACTACCAAATCGGGAGTGACAGGAAGGCTCTTTAGGTCCGGAAAACAAGGAACATGCGCCACGGAGGAAAGATTGGGGTTGACGGGAAAGACCTCGTATCCGTGGTCCTTGAGGTAGCTTCCAACAGTCAGGCTTGGTCGGCCGAGCTTATCCGAGATGCCGACGACAGCAATGGTTTGCGTGTCCTTGAGGATCGTTTCAATCGGTTCATTGTTCATGAGGCATTCCTTTTGTTCCGGCAAGGGTACATCCCTGAAAAATACCGTGGTATCATATCCCAATGCCGATGAATTGGAAAGATTTCCCAAAGGGGGCCGTAACCTGTAAGGAGGAATCGGTTTGATCACCATGCATGCCGACTCGGTCCCGTTTTTAAGGCCGGGTGTCCAGGAAATCCTGGAGAAGGCTGTAAAGAGCCCGGTTGTTGCGACAGCGAGGCACAAAGACGGACTTCATGCTTTTGAAACCCTGGAACGGTCCCGTGAAGAGGTTGCGAAATACCTGGGGTGCGACCATACGGAGCTCGCCTTCGTATCCTCGGTGTCAGAGGCCAATACCTGGGTGCTCACAGGAACGCGATTCCAGGGAGGGGCTTCTCCCGATCACATTCTTCTCTCTCCCCTGGAACATGTGTCCGTGATCAATGCGGCAACCGCATTGCGGGACTCCCATGGAATGAAGGTCTCCTTTCTGATGCTTGATAAAAATGGCCAGGTCGACCTTCGAGATTTGGAAAAGAACTGGCCGGACGGAAAGGTGTTGGTCTCTGTCCAGCGTGCCAATCCTGAAACCGGTCATCTGCAGCCGATTGATCAGATCGGGGCCCTCGTTAAATCCAGGGGAGGAATCTTTCATACCGATTTTACCGCATCGCAAGGGTGGGAGGAACCGAATTTTTCCGGCCGGCCGCTCGACCTGATTTCCGTTTCCTCGACGGCGATCGGAGGACCTGCGGGAATCGCCGTTCTTGGCATCCGGCGGGGGATCCGAATGGTGCCTCTTATTTTTGGAGGGGCTCAGGAGGAAGGGAGAAGAGGCGGAACAGTCCCGGTGTTTCTCGCCCAATCGATGGCGGGAGCGGTCCACCATGGCGTTCGTCATCTCGTTCGGGAACGGGAAAAGCTCGTGACGATGGACACCCTTCTCGTCGACGAAGTCCATACCAAATTTCCCATGGTCCATATGGTGGGCGATAAAAGTGTTCGGAGACCGGGCATCCTGAATCTCCTGGTTCCCGGGGCCGATGGTCAAGCGCTCCTTTCTCTCATGGAACGGGAGAAGGTGGTGGTCGGCACGGGCTCGAGCTGTTCCTCCCAATCACTCAAAGTTTCCCATGTTCTGACCGCGTTGGGGTATTCCCCCCGGCAGGGTCAAGGATCCGTGGTTCTTTCTCTGGGATGGTGGAACGACCCCTCGGAAATCGCCGCCTGGTCCCGTGCCTTTGACAGAGGGATCCAGGGGCTCAGGAAATTGGGAGGGGTCGGGATGCCTCTCCATTGAGGACTCCAGGAATGGACACTGTCGGCATTCTCGGTGGAACCGGACTGGTGGGACGCTCCCTGATCACGGCGCTCAGGAAAAACGATCCGGATCGACCCCTCCGGGTCCTCTCCAGAACCGAGCCTACCGGTCTCCCGGAAGGAGTGTCCTGGAGGAAGGCCGACGTTAGGAGTCTCCTTTCGCTCGAACGAGGACTCGCGGGATGTTCCACGGTGTTTTACCTTCCCGGGATTCTGGCGGAATCCCGGGATCAGACCTATGAGGCGATCCATCACGAAGGCGTTCTCGCCACCCTGAAAGCCCTTGAAGGGAAGTCGGTCGAGAGGCTGGTCCACCTCAGCGCGATCGGAGCTTCCCCCACAGCGTCAAGCGCCTACCTGAGGACAAAAAAAGCGGCGGAAGAGGCGATTGCCGCATCGGGAATCCCGTTCACCGTCGTCCGTCCCTCCCTGGTGTTCGGGGCGCTGGACAAGTCGGTCAATCGGTTTCTGGCGATGGGGCGGACGTTTCATCTTCTTCCCATGATTGGTCCTGGGACGGCGCGCATTCAGCCGGTCTATGCAGGAGATCTCGCGAGGTTGATGGTCTTGGCGGCCGAACACCCGGGATCTGCCGGAAAGATCTACGAAGCCGGAGGCCCTCGTATCTATACCTATCGGGAGTTCATGGAAACCCTCCGAAAGAGCGCCCATCTGAAAGCCCTCATCGTTTCGACTCCCGTGGCCGTGATGATGACCTCCGGATTTCTTCTGGAATCGATTCTTCCCAGACCGCCTTTGACGCCCGATGTGGTCCGGATGGCCCTTTCCGACAATGTCGCGGAACGCAACGCCCTTGTGACAGACTTCGGGATGACGCTCGTCTCCCTTGAGTCCTGGCTTGAATCGGGAGCGCCCTGATGAAGCTCATGCCGGTCGGATTTGTTTCACACGGGGCTCCAGTGTCCGTTGAAGACACGGAATGGATGAGCCAACTTTTGCGATGGGGCCGCTCCCTCGCGAACGTCCAATCCATTCTCGTTCTCTCCGCCCACTGGGTGACCAGTGAGCTTGCGATCGGCCCCCTGGTGGCGACTCCGTTGATTTATGATTTTTTTGGATTTCCTGAACGCTTTTATCGGATGACCTATCGCGCCCTGCCTGCACCCGATCTCGCACGATCCATTGAGTCTCAGGTTGGCCTGGGAAATATCGTCGGGATGGCCGTCCGGGGCCTTGATCACGGCATGTGGGTCCCGCTTTCGGGCATGTTTCCTTCCGGAAACATCAAAGTGTTGGGCATGTCCCTCCCGGGACTAGATCCCCGGAGGCTATACGCCTTAGGGAAGGCGTTGGCCCCGTTGCGGGCCCAAGGAGTATTGATTCTGGCGAGTGGAGGGATCACCCACAATCTCTTTGAACTTGATCCGGACCCCTTGGCGGCCCCGTTTAAGTGGGCCGTCGAATTCGACCGGTGGATCGAGGACGCCCTCAAGACCGGAAACATGGAGGCCGTTCTTGACTTTGAGCGCAAGGGCCCCGACCCCTCCCGTGCCCATCCGTCGACTGAGCACCTGGCGCCCCTTTTTGTCGCCTTGGGCGCGGCCGAAGGCGCCGCGCACGTGACGTGCCCCGTCGAAGGATTCCGGTGGGGCTCTCTTTCCCTTCGCTCATTCCTGTTCGAACCGTGAGCCTTTCCCCAATCTCTTGAAGCAACGCGAGGAAATCAGATAAAATGCACTATCCAGGCAGTCTCAGAACAAGGAAAGATTGAATGGTACATAGAAAGGAAAATTGCATGAATGATAAACAACATATCTCGATCAAAGCGTATCTTAAGCCAACGTGTGGGTGGAGCCGGGGAGTTCGTGCCGTCTTTGAAAAGCACCACCTTCCTTACGAGGACATCAATATCATTGGGGACATGGACGCCTACGGAGAAATGGTCCGCAAGTCAGGACAGCGCCTCTCTCCCTGCGTTGAGATTGACGGCGTCATGCTGGCCGATGTCAGCGGGGAGGAAGTGGAGCATTACCTTATTTCAAAGGGAATGGTAGCGCCAGTGGCATCCAATGACGAGACCCCTCTTGATCGAGGATGCCATGACGGTGAACCGGTGGAAATGGGAACTTGGAAGGGGACTCGAGGAGTCTAGGCATTTTTCTGGACAATTGATCAAAAAGAGCGAAAGGTTCGACTCATGAGTGAAGCAAAGACGGAACAGATGGCAGGTTTGGAAATTGACGCCGGATCCCGTGTATCTTGGTGGCAGGCATGGTCGGCACTGGGTTTTTTCCTCTGGATCCCCGTGACCCTCTATCTTCTCCTTTTTGCTCCGTTGCCCATGGTTCATGACATGGTTCACCCCGTTCGACATGCTTTCAGCTTCGTGATGTGCCACTAGGGTTGGATGAAAAACGGTGACCTGCTTATAGGGAGCGTCACCGTTTTCTTTTTTCCGCGCCCGTAGCTCAATCGGATAGAGCAACAGCCTTCTAAGCTGTAGGTTGGGCGTTCAATTCGCCCCGGGCGCACCAAATCCCACAAAAATTAACAATCCCCTCCTCAACCCGATCACAGCCGGGTAAGGTCAGTCCCCCAGAAACTTCAACGAGCATCCCTGCTGCACTCCCAAGAAGCGTTGGAAATTTTTCATCTTCGCGGAGGCCAGGCATTCCAGTCAATGGACTCTTTCATGGGTGTGTTGAACCACAAACCCTGGTTTCATAATCCGGAACCCCAAAGAAAACGGATCAATGTCTCGGTTTCTCTCGGGATCGTCCGGGCTCGCTCATTCGGCTTAAGGCGATCCCGTCGATGGGTGACCGTGTCCTGCCCGTAAGCGGAGCGCACACATGTTCTTGAGTGAATGTTGATCTCAAATATTAAAAGATATAAATATTTAGAGATTCCTAAGAAATGATTTCATGAAACCTTGATCGGATGGGGCAGGAATCCTATGGGAAAATTTAGAATACAGGGCGGAAGAGGATGACCCCGGACATCCTTATTAAAAGAGCCACTGGCCGGGAAGCCCCGGAAATCGCCATGATGGTCGGTGCGTTGCTGGGGGAAATTATGAACATCCTTGATACTCCTGTGTTCAACTTCGATCTTGAAGAAACCTCAGGAAGGCTCAAGGACTATCTCGACCATGAAAAGTACTTTGTTTTCCTGGCTCGCACCAAGAATCGCGATCCGGTTGGATTTATCACTCTCTATGAAAGCTATGCTCTTTATGCCGAAGGAGCCTTTGGCACGATCCCGGAACTTTACGTGAAACCCCCGTTCCGATCACACAAGATAGGGCGGCACCTTCTGTCGTATGCAAAGGCGTTCGGAAAATCGAAAGGCTGGACACGCCTGGAAGTGACAACACCCCCCCTTCCACACTTTGAAAAAACCCTGGTATTCTACGAGCGAGAAGATTTCGAAATTACCGGGGGCCGTAAGCTGAAGGTGGTGCTTTAAAGAAGGCCGGGAGCCCTGGAAGAGGAGAAGGGATTTCCTGCGCGGCGAGGCCATCACCGGCCACAATCCATGGCAGAGGCTGACTCGCAACAAATACGTGAAGGGGCAGAATCTGGAAAAAGTGTCGAAGGTTCAAGACGAAGGATTCACGGTGTTGTCCGCAAGGGGACATTGAATATGAAACCAGTGGTCCAGGAAGAAGCAACCGGGTGCGGCATTGCATCGGCTGCCACCATTTTGGGCAAGACATACGCAGAAATGAAGGACATCGCCAATGCCATGGGGATTCATGCGTCAGATCAGGCCCTTTGGTCTGATACCCAGTATGTGAGGCGAATGCTTTCTGTCTCGGGTGTTGAAACCTCAATGGGTGAATCGCCGTTCGTGTCCTGGGATGAGTTGCCTGATCTGGCGCTTCTTTCCATCACGCATTATTCAGAAAACAGGAGGGATTTTTGGCACTGGGTGGTTTTTAAACGAATCGATGGGACCCCTGTTGTTCTTGATTCGGCCAGCCATCTGCCATCAAACGTCCGAACCGACTTCGAAAATATGGCCCCAAGATGGTTTATTGAGGTCAGATTTCCTCCGTGACGTCTGAACGGGATGAAGAATTTACCATTGCCAAAAAGGGATGGGCCCCAGATCCGGGAAGGGGAGGGGGATTCGGGGGTGATTTTCCGGCATTTTCCCGGAGAATTCCCCCGTTTTTAATGCCCCGAATCATTCCTTGATCACACGGACTTTCCGGCCTTCATCGCTTCCGGAACCTCCACAAGTGCTCCGGTTTTGACATCATAATAAAACCCGTATATGGGAATGCGTCCAGGCACAAGAGGGGATCTCCGAATGCGCCGGACATCTTCGACCACCGACCGTGCCAGATCCTTGAAGGTCAGGAATTTCAAATAGGCGCCTTCCGATGACCCCGGCCCCTTTCCGTGGTCTTCCCATCCCTTGGCCCCAATTGTTGCGGTCTCGAGACTTTTTTCCAGGAGAGAGGTCATGACGCCATCATCGAAAAGCATCATTCCACAATCGGAGTGGTGGATCACAAACCATTCTTTCGTCCCGAGAAGCTTGTAGGAAATGACGAGACTGCGGAGGGCATCGTCGCTGGCCCTTCCTCCGGCATTTCTGATCACGTGGGCATCCCCCTCGGAGAGGCCGGCCATTTTTGCCGGATCAATGCGGGCGTCCATGCAGGTCAGAATGGCAAAGTGACGGGCGGGTGGAAGGGCGAGATCCCCTTTTTTGCCAAATTTTTGAGCATAGGCATGGTTTGCGGAAAGAACTTCCTTGAGAATGGTGCTCATCGTTCCTCCTTGAAAAATTGTGTGGAAAAAGCGGTCGAGAGGGCAAAGGGAAAATCGATTTTTCTTCCGTTTTCAAGTTTACTGACTTTTCTCTCCATCGTCCATGCAGAATCCGGATACTCCAACCCGGGGAACTGTCCTATTTCCCGTTCCTTTAAAAAATTAGTTTGACTCCAAATCGAATGGGTTTTATATTTAATGCATCATTTGGAAGTAATTAATTCCATACACAATCGCTAAGTTTTTTGCAATTTTGGAGCGTATTAGGAATTTCTGGAAAGGAGTGGGATATGGAGCATCGGAAACGTCTTCGGATACTCATTGTGCAGCCAACTCTGATGCGGCTCTCTGGGATTCCCGTACAGTCAAGAAAACGCCTGATCATGACCATGGTGACGGCCTATTTGGCGGGACTGACGCCTGGAACGGACGCGGTGACCGTCATCGACGACAAGGTTCAAAAAATTCCCTTCGAGGGGGAATTCGATCTTGTCGCGATCACAACCACAACGGGATCGGCCCAACGCGCCTATGAAATTTCAAAAAGATTCCGGGAGCGGAGGATTCCGGTGGTGATGGGGGGATTCCACGCCACGCTTCATCCCGCGGATACCCTCGTTCACGCCGACAGTGTGGTGGTCGGAGAGGCGGAGCATGTGTGGCAACCGTTGCTTGATGATGTCCGTGCGGGAAAGCTGAAGTCGATTTACAAGGCCGAACAGCCCTGCGACATGAAATCGCTCCCCCGTCCCCGCTATGAATGTTTGGATCTTTCCCGGTACCGGATTCACATGATGCCGATTCAAGCCACCCGGGGATGCAACTATCATTGCGATTTCTGTGAGGTTCCCGTTGTTTACGACGGAGCCTATCGGATGCGTCCGATTGAAGATATCGTCGAAGAAATTGACGCCCAGAAACGGATCATGGGGATCAACCAATTCCAGTTCATTGATGACCAATTGACAGGGAAACATGCTTTTGCCCGGGAGCTTTTCAAGGCTTTGAAGCCACTCGGAATCAAGTGGAGCTGCCTATGGACCCTGAACACGAACCACGATGAGGAACTTCTCGATCTTGCGATCGCTGCAGGCTGCATCCACGTAAACATTGGGATGGAGAGCATCGATCAGGAAAATCTCAATGCGATTCATAAGAAGCAAAATCATGTCAAGGACTATATCAATCTTCTGAAAGCCATGGAAAGAAGAGGGCTGTTCTACTCTCTGAATCTGATGTTCGGCCTCGACCACGATACCAAGGATGTATTTCCAGCCACGCTGGAATTTCTGGAGAAAGTCCGGGCTCCCCTCGCATTTTTCAGCATCGTTTCTCCGCGGGAGGGGACGCCTCTTCGTGAACGGCTCAATTTGGAAAATCGCGTCGTCGACCCTACGGCCGATCAATATTCTTCGGGACATGTCTGCATGTTCCTCCCAAAGAACATGACGAAGGAGGAGGTTGAACAGGGGATCGATTGGGTCCAGCGTTCTTTCTATTCTTCCCGGTCGATCGTCAAGAGGCTCATCTTCCCGAAAAGTCCTTACACCTTTCACCGTGACGGACTGCCGTCCAATCTTTTCTTCAGTTATGTCTCCCGAAAAGGGATCGACACCGTCGAGTATTACTGATTCCCCCCACACGAAAAACGGCAACCCGATCGGGTTGCCGTTCTCATGGTCCAATCCTTACATGACGAACACCCGGTCATGGTGGCCGATCAGGTGCCCGTTCGTGTCCTGCTTCTTCCGAGATACCAAAAAAGAGAGAGAAGACCGATCAGGACGAACGCTCCGATGCCAGAAAGGGCGCCGATCGAGGACTTTATGCCGTAAGAGGGCGTTCGGGCCGGATTATAGATCACAAAAAGCAAGGCATAGACCGTAACGGCTGTGGTGATTGAAAAGATGAAGGACAGAAGTGTGACCCATCCCAGTCGTCTGTGGACGAGAGGATTCTTCTTGAGAACACGCTGACCGTTTGTGACGTCCGTGGACATAAATCCGTTGAACACGACCACGCCCGTCAGAATGAGAGCCGCGGTGGAAACTAGGGAATGAAAAATGATGATCGGGTAGTACACCATGTACTTGACCATCTGCGGACCGCCGAACCCGACGATCCCGACAATGTATTGCTGGGCAAGATACATGAGAAACCATCCCGCGACCAGGATGGTGGAGAGGAGCATGGTATTGTGATGAGCCGTTCCTCGATGCTTTCTCCCGAGATAGGCCCCGAAAAAAAGACAGGAAAACACGACCGTTTCACTTGTGATCGTCAGATCCCACCAGAAATCCGCTTTCGTTCCAAGAAATCCGTGCATGATTCAACCGTTCCCTGTATTTGAGGTCGATTCGTCACCGCTTTCGAGCGCTTTGCACACAAAGTACCATAATGCGAAGGGAACGACTCCGGCAAAGAGAAAAACCATGAAAAAAAGAGCTCCGAAGCCGAGAAAAACTTTTGAGGGGTTATTGCCGACCGCATGAAAGAAGGCGGACAGAAAATGACCGCCTAACAGGTTCGGCACCATGAAGGTATACCCGAAGCCCCAGAATCCGAACACAGATGTCAGGAGCGGATGGCGTTTTGCCAGACCTGTGAGCGATGTGTCCCGCGGTGCCATCAATCGTGATCTCTGATCATGGGCTTAAAAGACCTCCAATCATACCCTCCTGAAAAAGGGTAAGGGAGTCGTCAGGAGAAGGCAAGGGTTTAGACCGTCTGCTTGGGGAGGTTTTGGAGGCGTTCTATGTCGGCAAGAAGTTCCTGGACTTTTTCGGGAGGAAGGGACCGCCGACGTAAGGTGGCCTGAACTCTTCGCTTGTCGATGGTTTGCCCCCAGATTCCCAGGATGGTTCGACTTCCGTGGCACTGAAACTTCCGGACGATCTCATCCGCATCTCCGTTCTTCCATTCCAGGATGATGGAATTTTCTTTTACCCTGATGGATTTGATGGAATGAGGAGAGAGAAGGAGGCATTGGTTGACGATGGAGGTGAACCCGGAAAAAAAAACCAGCCAGAAAGATCCAAAAAAGAGATAGAACCAAAGGGTCGCTGCCTGGTGGTGGGAATAGTAGCTGTATGAAAGAATGCCTGAAAGAAGGAGGGCCGACCCATGAAAAAAACCGCTGGTCAGGGCTCCTCGTTTGTCCGGAGTCAGGGAGTACTGTTTGTCTACCATGGGTGCAGAAAATAGCATATAATCAAACAACATTCAATCAAGGAGGGGCGGTGATCGTTTGGAAGGGTCGTCGAATCGGCGTGGATCTCATCGAAGTCCCCGGCGTTCCCCAAACCCGTTTTTTCGAAGTGGTTCGATTCGGGCAAGGGGTGGCCATCCTTCCGGTTCTTGGGGACGGGCGGGTGGTGCTCATCCGTCAGTTTCGCCCTGCCGTGGAGGCCTCCGTCCTGGAAGTTCCGGCGGGAAAGATCGAGGAGGGCGAGGATCTTTTCGAAGCGGCCGCGAGAGAGCTGAAGGAAGAAACGGGAATTACAGGGGCGACTTTTGAAAAGATGACGTCCGTATGGACGACTCCCGGGTTTTGTGACGAGGTGATCCACATTGTGCTGGCGCGGGGCGGCATAATGGGAGAAGCGCATCCCGAGGAGGACGAATGGATCGAACCCCCGTTCTCCTATTCCTGGAGCGAGATCCCCGAATTGGTCCGTTCAGGAGAGATTCGGGACTCGAAAACCCTTGTGGCGTTGGGATGGGCAGGACTCCTTAAGGGGATCACGGGCAGCCCGGACTTTCCCGCGCCCTGATTTGGGAATGTGAAGGTTGGATGGTATGATAAAGGGTCCTCTGGTGAAGGCGGTGGCGAAGGGAGCCCTTCTTTGGAATCAGGAGTCCTGCGCGCATGCCGGACCATGCGGCCGTTGCGAGGAATCCTGTCCTACAGGGGTTCTTTTCCTCGGTAGCCCTTTTGTCGCGGGGGATTTTCTTGATAGTGCGTTTTGCATCCGGTGTCGGATGTGTGTGGTCTATTGCCCGACCGACGCCCTGTCCTTTATTCCCGAAATCCGGACTTCGGCTCAAGGGGGACAGGACCCGATCTTTCAGCAATAGTCTTTGTGCCGGAGTACAGTGGATATGCCCGATCAAAATCCAACATTCCTGCCCGTTCTCACCTCCTGGGCCGAGGCTGTGTCCCACGGGTCTGCGCAATCACTGGTTCGCTCGGACGGATCGTTTTCCGCCTTCGGACCGGCGATTATCCTGGATTCTCTCGAGGAAGGGGTTGTGGCGATAGGGCTCGACAAGAAAATCCTCTATATGAATCGGGCGGCCCGTGAGATTCTCGGAATGCGGGAAGGGGATTTCGCGGGGATGGACTGTCAAAAGGCCATGAGGACTTCGGTCTGCAGCGCCCGGTGCCTTCTCGAAAAGACCATCGAAACGGGAGAGCCGTTTCGAAACTATGAGATCACCCTTTCCGATCATCACAAGAGAACGCGTCTGGTGCGCGTCAATACAGCCCTTTTGCGCGATTCTGAAGACCGGATCGTCGGAGGGGTCGAGATTTTTCACGATGTCACGCAGATCGCCGAGCTTCGGGAGGAATTGAAAGGGCGCTATTCCTTCGGAAGAATCATCGGTCAAAGCGATCGGATGAAGGAGCTCTTCGAACTTCTCCCTGTGGTGGCCCAGAGCAAATCGACCGTGCTGATCGAAGGAGAAAGCGGGACAGGAAAGGAACTCGTCGCCCATGCCATTCACGAAAACAGCCCCCGGCGGGAAGGGCCCTTCATCAAGGTCAACTGCGCCGCCCTTTCCGAAGGGGTTCTGGAGTCGGAGTTGTTCGGCCACGTGCGCGGAGCGTTTACGGGAGCGGTCTCAAGCAAGCCGGGACGGTTTGAGATGGCGTCTGGGGGCACCCTGTTCTTAGACGAGATCGGGGAAATTTCAGCGGCAATGCAGGTGAAGCTTCTGAGGGTGCTCCAGGAAGAGGAGTTCGAACGGGTGGGGGGGACAAAAACCCTCAAAGTCGATGTCCGCGTGATCGCGGCGACGAATAGGGATTTGAAGAAGGCCATCGAAGCCGGAGAATTCCGTAAGGACCTCTATTATCGTCTCCGGGTCGTCCCGCTCTCCCTGCCCCCCTTGAGGGAAAGGAAAGAAGACATCCCTCTGCTTGTTTCGGCGTTTTTGGCCCGCTACAACGCCGAATTCGGAAAGAACATCGAAGGCCTTACCCAAGCCGCCCTCGATGTCCTCCTCAATCATTCCTATCCCGGAAATATCCGCGAACTTCAGAACATCATGGAGCATGCCGTTCTTCTGGCGGCAGGCCGGATGATTGACGTCAAGGATCTCCCGCGCGATCTCTGGACACCTACGGGAGAGCGTCCTTTCCTCGATTCCATCCTTTCTCTCCCCCAACCTCTCAAAAATTTGGAAGACGCCTTGATCCAAAAGGCCATGGAAAAGACCAACGGAAACATGTCCGAGGCCGCCCGGCTTCTCGGAATCGGACGTTCCACGCTCTGGAGACGATTGCGTGAGAAGGGGGATGATCTGTGATCATCTCCACAACTTCCGGAGAGTTTGAAAGAAGGGCCCAAGCGCACCGGCTTGTTCCTGTCGTTGGCGAAGCCCTCTCGGACTTTCTCACGCCCCCCGGAATCTATTCCGCCCTCCCGCCGTCATCTCCGAGGTTCCTTTTGGAAAGCGCCACCGGCGGAGACCGTTGGGGAAGATTTTCTTTCGTCGGGTCAGGGGTGCGCTTTTCCTTCCGGGGAACTCTGAAGGATGGGTTGACTGTGGAGAAATTCCTCGACGGGCGAAAGGTCAGGTCGACGCATCTGGCCGGGGATCTCTTAAATAGCTTTTCGGACGCCCTGTCCGCCCTCAACGCCTTCGTCGATGAACGCATTCCTTTTTTTGGACAAGGGGCCGTGGGGTATTTCGGCTACGATATGGTCCGGTGTTTTGAAGAGCTTCCTGAGAGACTTCCCCGGGCGGACGACTTCCCCGATATGGATTTCGTGATTCCTGAAATCATGGTGATTTTCGATCACGCCCTCCAGAGGATTCGGATCGTCAGCTGGGTGGACCGAGAAGACGGGAGTCCTTCCCGCCTGTACGACGAGGCCGTGGTCCGGATCCAGTCCTTCTGGGAATCTCTTTTCCTCGCCCGTCCACATTCCAAGCCCTCACTTTCTGAAAAGACCGGAAAATTCGAGGTGCGGGAGGTCACCGACGCCGAGACCTTCAAACGGTCGGTCGAAAGGGCGAAGGAGCACATCCGGGCAGGGGACATCTTTCAGGTTGTTCTCTCCCGGCGGTTCGAATTTGATTGGGAAGGGTCCCCCCTGACGCTCTATCGCGTCCTTCGGTCGATCAATCCCTCACCCTATCTTTACCTCATCGAGCATGGAACCTACGCGTTGGTGGGCTCCTCTCCCGAACTCTTCGTCAGGGTGACAGGGAAGAATGTCGACCTTCGCCCGATCGCCGGGACCATTCGTCGCTCAGGCGATCCCGAAGAAGATGAGAAGCGTTCGAAAAGACTTCTCGAAGACCCGAAGGAGCGCGCCGAGCATGTCATGCTTGTGGATCTTGGGCGAAACGATGTGGGCCGCGTTGCGAAAAAGGGAGGCGTCAGGGTCACCGAGATGATGGTCCTGGAACACTACTCCCATGTCATTCATATCGTGAGCCATGTGTTGGGAGAGCTTGCCGATAATAAGACCGGGTTTGATGTCATTCGCGCCGCTCATCCTGCGGGAACCCTGTCGGGAGCTCCCAAGATTCGCGCCATGGAAATTATCGAGGATCTCGAGCCGATTCGCAGAGGTCCGTATGCCGGGTGTGTAGGCGTTGTCTCTTTTTCGGGGGATGTCGACCTGGCGATCGCGATCCGCTCAGTGTTTATTTCGGGAAATCGAGGATTCTTTCAGGCGGGCGCCGGCATTGTTGCCGACAGCAACCCTGAACGGGAAAATCAGGAAATACTCGACAAGGCGCAAGCCATGGTCCGAGCCCTGGAAATTACCCATGGGAGCGAGGGGCCATGGCTTTTTTGATGATCGATAATTACGACTCCTTCACCTACAACCTTGTGCAGTATTTCTGGGAGTTGGGTGTGGAGATGGAGGTATTCCGGAACGACCGGATCCGGCTTTCGGAGATCGATCCCATGGGGCTCGAAGGCATTGTGCTCTCTCCCGGACCCGGAACCCCGGCCGATTCGGGGATCTGTCCGGACATCGTGAGAGAACTGGCTCCATCCATCCCGATTCTGGGTGTCTGTCTTGGCCACCAGACCATCGGTGAGGTGTTTGGGGGGGCGGTGGTGCGGGCTCCTCGCCTGATGCATGGAAAAACCTCCCCTGTCCTCCATGACGGATCCGACCTGTTTGCCGGAATCCCGAATCCCTTCGAGGCGACCCGCTACCATTCCCTGATCGTTCTGGAAAGCACCCTTCCCGAAGAGTTGGAGGTCACGGCCCGTACGGAGGAGGGGGAGGTCATGGCATTGGCCCACCGTCGATTTCCGACGCGCGGGGTCCAGTTTCACCCCGAGTCGATCCTGACCCCCCATGGCAAGAGGATCCTTTCAAATTTCATCGCCCTTGCCCGAAGGTTCAACGACACCGTAAGGGAGAAGGGGGCATGATCATCCGGGAGGCCTTGCTCGCGCTTGTCAGAAAGGAATCTCTCACCCGGTCGGAGATGCAAGAGGTCATGGGGATGGTCATGGATGGGAAGGTCTCCGATATCCTGATGTCCGGAATGACCATAGCCCTCCTTTCCAAGGGTGAAACCGCGGAGGAGATGGCGGGGGCGGTGGACGCCCTGTTGGCCCGCCAGGTTCATTTTCCCCAGGATGCCGGGGATGCCATCGATGTCTGCGGAACCGGAGGGGACCGGTCGGGAACGGTGAACCTTTCCACGGCGGTTGCCTTTGTTCTGGCCGGTGGCGGGGTCAAGGTGATCAAGCATGGCAACCGCGCCATTTCCAGTCAATCAGGCTCCGCCGATGTGCTGGAGGCTATGGGACTCCGAATCGACATGTCTCCGGAAGGGGCGGGCCGACTTTATCGGGACCTCGGTTTGACTTTTCTTTTTGCTCCTCTCTACCATCCGACTCTCAGGATCGTTTCCAATCTTCGCCGGGAACTGGGAATCCGGACATTCTTCAATCTGCTTGGTCCATTAGCCAACCCCGCCCGGGTGAAACGTCAAGTGGTCGGGGTATACGACAGGGATCGTCTGGATATGGTGGTGGAGGTTCTCGCCAGTACAGGCTCCGAGGAAGTGATGGCGATTTTTGGGGACGGACTTGACGAGGTGAACCTTTCATCGACGACCACCATCCTCCATTATTCCCGCGGCAAAAAAGTGCGCCACGAGAGAACGGCGCGCGATTTCGGCCTCGATCCCTCTCCCTTGACCGAGGCGAAGGGAGGAGACAGGGACATAAACGCATCGCTGATCCTCAAGGTGTTGTCGGGAGACCATTGCCCCTTGCGTCATTGGGTGTTGGCCGGGGCGGCTCCCGGTTTCATGATTTCCGGCAAGGCCTCAGACCTCCGGGAAGGAGTGGAGGCCGGGAAAAAAGCGATCGATTCGGGGGCGGCCATGGCGATCTACCAGCGCTGGAAGGACCTTCAATCCACATGACCCTTCTTGAACGGATCGTTCATTCAAAGCGTTCCGAGGTGGAGCGGTCGCAGGCTCAAAAACCCTTGCAGGTGCTGGAAAGGGAAGCGGCCCTCGCCCCGCCGGTCAGGCCGTTTCCTAAGGCGTTGCCCCCTGGGATCAAGCAGCCCAGGATCATTGCGGAAATGAAAAGGAAGAGCCCCTCAAAAGGGGTGATACGGGATCCTTACGATCCCGCCGCCTTGGCCGGGTCCTACAAAAAAGGGGGCGCTTCGGCCCTGTCCATCCTCACGGACCCCCCATTTTTCGGGGGGGCCCTCTCGGATCTGACGACAGTCCGAGGGATGGCCGGTTTAGACCTTCCCCTGCTGAGGAAAGATTTCCTCCTCCTTCCCTACCAGGTGTGGGAAAGTCGTTGTGCGGGGGCAGATATCGTCCTCTTGATCGTGAGGATCCTCTCCCGCAATGATCTGCGGGCCCTTCTCGGTCTGGCTCGAGATTTGGGGATGGCGGCATTGGTCGAAACGCATACGGAGGAAGAGGTGTTGTCGGCTCTTGAGGTTGGCGCCGACCTTATCGGCATCAACCATCGGGATCTCGATACCCTCGAAATCGACCTTGAGAGGGGGGCCCGATTGGCTGCGATGATTCCGGAGGAAACGGGAAAAATAGCGGAAAGCGGCCTCAAGACGAATGACGAATATAAACGCATGGGTGCGCTCGGGTTTTCCGGTGTTCTGGTCGGGGAGAGCTTTCTTTCCGCCGAAGATCCCGGTCACGCGCTGAAGGAGTTTTGTGGGACTTTGGGTTAAGATATGCGGAATCACCCGGCCGGAGGATGCCTGGGTGGTCGAGCGGGCCGGAGCGAATGCTCTGGGCCTGATTTTCTCGAAGAGTTCTCCCCGTTTTGTGACGCCCGATCAGGCGAAGGACATCTGCGACGCTGTTTCTTCGGCCGTGGAAAAGGTGGCTGTCCTGGTTCATCCGGACTGGAAGGACATTCGCAGAATCCTTGACCGGGTTCCTGTCGATACGATCCAGTGGCACGGGGGGCCACTCGATGACGAAGGCCTCCGCAGATTATCGGAATTCGAACGTCCTTGGATCTATGCCCTTCGGTGGAGTGGGGAAGAGCCTTTGACGGTCCCTCCCCACGCCTCCCGCCTTCTTGTCGAAGGGCGTTCGGATCAGGGGATCGGAGGGACGGGAGTTCCCTGGGACTATCGGCGTCTTTCCACGGTTCCGAGTCCGCTTCCGCTGATTCTTTCGGGAGGACTTTCCCCAGAAACTGTGGAACAGGTGCTGGAAATGTTCAGAAAAGGGGCCCTTGCGGGTGTCGACGTCGCATCGGGTGTCGAGAAGGCGCCCGGGCAAAAGGATCCGTCTCGAATCATGGACTTTGTTCAGCGCGTCAGGGAGTGGGAGAAAAGGTCATGAAGGGAGAGTCTGCCATCAAATCCCGTCAAGGAAGGGGGACATCCCCTCTTCCGGATGTCCGGGGATATTTCGGGGAATTCGGCGGGCGATTCGTCTCGGAAACACTGATGTCCGCCCTGCTCGACCTTGACCGATCCTTTAAAAAAGCCTGGCGGGAGTCTGCCTTTCGCAAAGAGTTTCGGGAAATCCTTGCGGATTATTCGGGACGTCCGACTCCGCTCTATTTTGCCCGATCCCTGACCCAGGAAATGGGAGGAGCGGCCATCTGGCTCAAAAGAGAGGACCTGAACCATACTGGAGCGCACAAAATCACAAATGCCGTGGGACAGGCGCTTCTTGCAAGACGCATGGGAAAGACGCGACTGATTGCGGAGACAGGCGCCGGACAGCATGGGGTGGCGACGGCCACCGTTGCGGCACGATTCGGGTTCGATTGCCGGGTTTACATGGGGTCGGAAGACATTCGACGCCAGGCGCTCAATGTGTTCCGCATGAAACTCTTGGGCTCCGAAGTCTGTCCCGTCGACTTGGGGGGGAAAACCCTCAAGGATGCCATCAGTGAAGCGCTCCGTGACTGGTCCCGAACTGTCCAGACGACGCACTACCTCTTGGGAACGGCCTTTGGACCCCACCCGTTTCCCCTGATGGTCAGGACCTTCCAATCCGTGATCGGCCAGGAGGCGAGGCGGCAAATGTTATCGCGGGAAGGGCGCTTGCCCGATGCCTTGGTGGCCTGTGTGGGCGGGGGAAGCAATGCGATCGGGCTTTTTCATCCCTTCATCGATGACCCCTCGGTTCGCATGTATGGGATTGAGGCAGGGGGCCGTTCGATTTCTCCCGGAGACCATGCGGCACGCTTTGCCGGAGGCTCCATCGGGGTGCTTCAGGGGACCCGAACCTATGTTCTTCAGAACCCTGATGGACAGATCGAGAATACGCACTCGGTTTCCGCAGGCCTTGACTATTCAGCGGTCGGACCCGAATTGTCCTATTTCCGGGACAGCGGGCGGATATCCTTTGATTGGGTGGGGGATGACGAAGCGCTCGAAGCCTTTCAAACTCTTTCCCGGACGGAAGGGATCATTCCGGCCCTGGAGAGCTCGCACGCCGTCGCCTATGGATTGCGCCTTGCCCGGACGATGTCCCGTGATCGTCTGATCATCATCAACCTCTCCGGCCGTGGGGACAAGGACGTCGTGGAGGTTTCCCGCCTCCTCGAACAGAAAGAGGGCACATCGTGACGCGATCTCCCCGGACGTTACCACGTTGGCGACGAGGGATTTCGCCCCCTCCGCTCATCCCATACATTGTCGCGGGAGATCCCGACCTTGAAACGACCGCCGAATACCTTGCATTGGCGGCCAAAAAAGGCCTATTTGCCGTTGAGCTGGGGATTCCTTTCTCTGATCCGACGGCCGATGGTCCGGTGATCCAAAAGGCGACGCAACGGTCTTTGCGTCATGAAACGGCGCTGGAAAATATTTTGGCATGGCTTTCGGGGATTCCGGAGGAGCAGCTTCCCCCCCTTTACCTGATGACCTATTTCAACCTCTTCCACCACATGGGCGTGACACGCTTCTGCCGAGAGGCCCATCGTCTCGGCTGCATTGAAGGCGTGGTCATTCCGGATCTTTCGTTTGAGGACGGGATTCTTTATCGAAAGGTCTTTCGTGAGCATGGGATCAACCTCGTGGGATTCGTTTCCCCCACGACCGGAATGGACCGTGCCAGGCGCATTGTCAAGGAATCCCGGGGGTTCGTTTATTATGTCGGGTTGATGGGAACGACGGGGAGCGCTCTTCATGTGACCGATGAGACTCGCAGAACCGTCGGAATGCTGAAAGAATGGACCCAACTTCCGGTATGCGTGGGTTTTGGGATCTCGTCGGGAGCGATGGTGGAAGAGATTCTGCAGTTTGCCGATGGGGTGATTGTCGGGAGCAGACTGGTTCAGGACGAAGAAAATCCGACCAAGTGGAAGGAGACCTTCGAGGAATTCTTCTCGGCGGCGGTGAAAGGAAAAGGATGAAAGAGAAAAAACGAACGGGTTGGCTTGAAAAAAATGGAAACGACGACCGTGGGCCGGGGACGGGTAGCGATCCGGGCGAAGGAGAAAAAAAGATCCGGATTCCCGAGGGATTGTGGATCAAGTGCAATCACTGCCGCCAGATCGTTTACCGCAAGGAGGTGGACCGCTCCGGGAAGGTCTGTCCGAAATGCAACTATCACTTCCCGATCACCCTTGATGAGCGGTTGGAACAATTGGCGGACCCCGGGACCTTTGAAGAGTTTGCCGCCGAGGTCGTCTCCTCCGATCCCCTTCACTTTTCGGACAGCCAGCGGTATGTCGACCGATTGCGATCCGCCCAAAAGAAGACCGGATTGGATGACGCCATTCGGGTGGGCGAATGCAGCATCATGTCCATCCCGTCCGTCCTGGGTGTATTTTCCTTCCACTTTATGGGGGGATCCATGGGATCGGTCGTCGGAGAAAAAGTTGTTCGAGCCGCCGACAAGGCGCTCGAAAAACGTCGGCCGCTTATTCTGGTGACAGCCTCGGGGGGAGCCAGAATGCAGGAAGGAATTTTCTCCCTGATGCAGATGGCCCGCACCTCGGCGGCGGTCGGGAGCTTGAAGAAAGCCGGGCTCCCCTATCTGACGGTGTTGACCGACCCGACCTTTGGGGGCGTCACCGCGAGTTTTGCCATGCTTGGAGACGTTATCATTGCGGAGCCCCGCGCATTGATCGGATTTGCAGGACCACGAGTGATCGAACAAACCATTCGCCAGCAGTTGCCGGAAGGATTCCAACGGGCTGAATTTCTTCTGGAGCACGGATTTGTTGACATGATCGTCGCGAGAAAGCATCTCAAGGAGACACTGGGGCAACTCCTCTGTCATCTTGGTGCCAGACGGAATTCCGGAACCCTTTGCCAGGGGAGCCAGACGGGGTGAATTCTCCCTCTGTAGGGAAAATTCTTACTCGACTGGGTCGATTCGGGATCAACCCCGGCTTGGACCGGATCCGCACAGTTCTTGAACTCCTCGGTCACCCAGAAAATGTCCCTGTCACGATCCAGATCGTCGGCACCAACGGCAAAGGCTCCACCGCCGCAGCCATCGACTCGATTCTTCAGGCGGCCGGATATCGGACCGGCCGCTATACTTCTCCGCATCTCTCCGATGTTCGAGAGAGAATTCTTCTCTCAGGGGAGAAGGTTCCGGAATCTTCTTTTGCCGGACACGTCCGTGGCCTTGCCGACCTGTGTACCCGGCACAATATTGATTTGACCTTCTTTGAGTTTTTGACGGCAACCGCCTTCCAGATTTTTGCAGAGGCCTCCTGTCAGATTGTGGTCCTTGAAGCGGGGATGGGAGGGCGTTGGGATGCAACAACAGCCGCAAATCCATGCCTGACTGTGCTGACGCAGGTTGAACGGGACCACGAAGAAATTCTTGGGGTGGGGATTGAACGGATCTTTGAGGAGAAAGTGGCGGTTGGAAGGCCTGGCCGTCCCTTTGTGGCGACGCTGACGGATCCTTCCTTGCGTGCGCGTTTCATCGAACGGTCCCGGGAGATGGGATTCATTCCCTTGTTGGACCACCGGGATTTTGAGGGTGAATGGGCCTCCCCCGACAACCAAAACGGGGAGCCGCGCCCTTTCCGTTACCGGGGGCGATGGGGCTCAAGGGACCTGTTTTCTTCGTTGACGCCTTCATACCAGTTGAGCAATCTTTCCGGAGCCTTGGCCGCGATTGAATGGAGCAACCTTTCGGTTCCTCTCCAGGCCATTCGGGACGGACTCCTTTCCCTTAAGATGCCGGGCCGCCTCGAACAGGTCATGGCACATCCACCGGTTATCCTTGACGGCGCCCACAATCCCTCGGCCATTCGGGCGTTGTGCGCCTCCCTCAGGGATCGATTCGGATCCAGCTGCGAAATTGGTTTTTTCGTTGGGATTCACGCTGTAAAGGATTGGAAGGACATGCTGGGGCACTTGGCGCTGGAAGGATCAGCTTTCTTCTTTCCTTTTCCAGAACGGAGGGATCCTGGGCTTCCTGTCGATGGAGCCTGGGCTCCTTCTAGCAATTTGGCGGCAATGGTGCATGAATGGGCCAAAAGGACCGGGGCTTCCCCTCCTGTGCGCGAAGGAGACTGCGCGGCCCTTCTTCAGGAGGGGATTTCCTGGGCGAATGATCGGCCTGGGCGAATCCTCGTGATGACGGGATCCCTCTATCTTGTCGGGGCGGTCCGCGATCGGTTGATCCCTTTGTCAGATCCTCCTCTTTTTTCCCTGAACGAGCGGGATCTGCCAGGGCCGGACCTCTCTTGAAGGGTCAGGAGGTGTTCAAGAGCGCTGAAATGGCTCTCCCCTTTCTCTCCTTTTTGCTGGTTCTTCTCGCATCGGCGATCCCCGCGTTCGCGGGCCCTCCACCCTCAAAGCCGGCAGAATCGGGGAAGGTGGTGGTCATGGCAGACCGGATCCGCCTCAACAAAAAAACCAACCTTCTTCATGCAAACGGCCACGCCTTTATTTCGAAGGCGCCGTGGACCATGAAGGCGGATTCTTTGATTCTCAATAAGGGGACGAACGTCGTGTGGGGGGCCGGCCATGTGATCTTCAAGGGACCTCGCACCATCATGAAGGGCGACAGGATCCGGGCGAATCTTCTTTCCGGGGAAGCGGTGATATATCACGGGAAGGTGGATACCCAGCAATATTATTCCCTCAATTACTCGCAGGTTCTTTATACCTACCATATTAAGGGGGAGGAAATTCATCGGAAGGACCATAAGCATTACCATGTTGAAAAGGGAAGTGTGACGACGTGTTCCTGCGCGGAAGGGGAAAAACCGTTGTGGGATATCTCCACGAATTCAGGCGATATGACCTTGGGGGATTCCTTCGCCGGAACCGGGAACACCCTCAATTTTAAAGACATTCCCGCCCTCTACATGCCCTATTTCTCCTTTCCCGTTGCTTCGAAGAAAACAGGATTTCTCTTTCCGTTCCTTCAGTTCAATTCCGTTCAGGGATTGGTCTTCTACGATACGTTCTTCTGGAATGTCGATCCCTCGTACGACCTGGCGGTCACCTTCGACGAAATGACCAATTTCGGATTTGGAGAAGGAATCACCTACCGGCAGGCCATGAGCGATCACCAGAACCTGTCGGTCAATATCACAAACCAGGCGGTCAACGATCCCTCCATCGGCATAAAGACAAACATCGCTGCAACGACGGATCTCTATTCCTACAATACGGACAACATATCGATCATGGGGAACATCAATTATGTCAACGCTCAGGATTTCTACCAGTTGATGAGCGTGGGGTCGACGATGTCCTTCAATCCGCAGCTCTTGTCGACGGTTTTTGTCAACAATTATCAGGATAATAGTGAAATCAACCTGATCGCAGACTACAACCAGGACATCTTTCCCGGGCTCAATACCACGGTCTCGAAACTTCCTCAGGGCAGCGCAAACGTCTTTGACTACGACCTGGGGGCGACAGGGATGTATTTTTCCGCCTTCCTTTCGGGGGCGGATATTGAAAGCGGACCGGTCATTTTTCAGCGGGGGTTGATTTACCCCCAACTTTCCGCCTCCTATGATCTTGGAAATGGAGCCGTTGTTTTGACCCCCCATGTCGGCGTGGTCACGACCGCCTACGGCCAGGGGTACCAGACGGCTGGGCCGGTTTCCCAGGCGGTTCCGAATGCGGGGATCGGGGCCCAATCGACGGTCGAACGGGATTTTCAGTTGTCTGGGGGAGGAACCATCACCCACCAGATCCAACTCGACGCCGATTTCGATTACGCCCCACAGAACAATGAAACCCAGTTCATCCAAAGCGGATTTTCGGACAACCTCCTTGGAATGAATGCGACGACCTTGGCCCTGACAAACCGCTTTTTCTATTCGGGGGCGGACGGACCCAAGGAATTGTTGTCCCTTAAGTTTGCCGAGACGTATGAATATCAGACCATCAGCCCGTCCCTGGTGCCCATGTTTTTTGCAGGAGAGAACCTCGTCAACCCCTTCCTCCCGATCCAATCTCCCTATGCACCTGTGTACGGGTCGGTCCACATTCTTTCGGGGCAGCCCATTTCATTTTTTGCGGAAGGGTTTTACGATTTTGTCCAAAAGTCGGTCGTCACCGAGGATTCAGCCATTTCCTTCAATCAAGCCGCCTTTGCGCCCGGGCCAGTCATGCTCACCGCCATGTTGGCCCAGACATCGGCGAGAGCCGGAAATATCCCGATCATGGGAAATTTTTTCAATCCCTATGAAGTCACTGAAACATACAATCAGCCGTTCGGAACAAGTTTTATCGTCCCCTATCTGGGGATCACGACCCAGATGGGGCTCTACCTCGGTGCGGCCTATTACTATGATCTGGGGCAGGGGCCAGGGGCCGGGACCCAGATGGAATCCTTCAATCTGGGTTACAACGGTCAATGTTGGTCGGGGGCGTTCATGTATTACATTGTGAATGAACCCGCTCCTCTGCCCGTTCAGACGGGATTCGGATTCACCATAAGCTTAAACGGCGTGGCCGCCCTTGCGCCCATAGTCAATATCATCGCTCCGCCGCTTGTTCCCTGAGAGGCGGTTCAGAAACTCCAGCTGGTCAGGACTGTCCGAAGAGAGAGAAGATGCATGTTGACGCGATCCTCCAATGGAAGCCGCGGGGGGGTTTCAAAGGTGAGGGTTCGGCGGGCCCCAAGCTTTTTCAGGTACAGCCCCTGCGGGGCCCCTTTTCTGAAAAATCGGGGAAGGTGTCGGGTGGTTCGGAGGATTAACCCACTGGACGCAGGCATTCCTTCGATGACGGAGGAATCGTTGATGGGGTGCCCGGCCTTTCGAAGGTCCGAAATGATTTGGGGGCCGAAAGCGCTTTCCTCCGAAGGAGCGAGCTCGTAAAGGTAAAACCCTGGGGTATCCACGTCCTCGTGCAGATCGATAAAAAGATCGATCTGTCGACGTCTGTAATCGTTCATGAGGAGCCGGATCTCGGGAGGGGGAGCGGCCGCACCGAACATTCTGTTGAGGTCGACCCCATGGACATTGGTCCGTTGCCTGAGGTCGAACCCGCTGGGATTGATAAGGGGGACGATTTCGATTTGAACCCCTGAGAGTTCGGGCCACTTCCCGGGAAAGGATTCGAGGAGCGCCAAAACGGCGTGGGGTCCGGCGGGTTCGTCTCCATGGATTCCGGCCGCGATCAGGACCCGGGGCGCCCGCCTTTTGATTTTGCGGGAGAGCGACAGAAATGGAACAGGGCCTTTCGGCGTCTCGATCTGTCCCAGAACGCGGGGATGAAATCCGGCCTGGAGGGATTCTTCACGGATCTTTTTGACCAAGGCCCCGCTTTCTTTATATTCCGTCATGCCCCTCCCCATTTTAACTTGTCGCGTAAGACTTCAAAGTAGTTTCTGTCCGGAGAAACAAGGAGTCTGGTAAAAGATTTTGACAACGTGATTTGAAGGACATCCCCTTTTTGGAGCGGAGCGCTGATCTGACCGTCGAAGGTGACGAGGATGTTCGCCTCTCCGGACTTGACAAGGGTTTCCAATACAACGGTCCCCGGAAAGACGATTGGACGCTGTGTGAGGGTATGGGGACAGATGGGCGTCATGACGATTCCGTCGGACTCCGGATGAAGGATCGGGCCTCCCGCCGCCATCGAATAGGCCGTGGACCCGGTAGCGGTTGAAAAAATGACCCCATCGCCTTTGAGATCCGTAACGAAATGGGTATTGGAGAAAATTTCCACCTCGATCATCCTGGCGGTGGTTCCTTTATTGATGACCACATCATTCAAGACCTCCTGGTCGAGGATGGTACTCTGGTTGTTTCGAATGACCGTTCCCCGGACCATGGCCCGTTTTTCGATCACAAAATGCCCTTCCATGACAGATTCGAGAACACGAAAGGTCTCCTCCTTCGGAACCTCCGCTAAAAATCCGAGTGTGCCAAGGTTGATGCCGAGGATTGGCTTGCCGGTCAAGGTCATAAGCCGTGCCGCGGAAAGGATGGTTCCATCCCCACCAAGGACAATCACAAGGTCGGCCTTGGCAGCGATTTCTTCGCGATCATAAGTTTTCCAGGGACCGTCTCCGATGGAGAGGATGGCTTCACGGTCCATCATGACCCGCAGCTGTCTGTGTTCAAACCAGGGAATAAGAGAGGAAAGAAGACTTCTGACCTCGGAGGAACGGTGTGGCTTCGTCAAGATACCGACGGTATGCAGGGAAAGGTTGTGAGGCATCAGCCCGCTCCTCGGAAGGTGACACGCGCGGTTCAGGTCCATGGAGGTGAGGCAGTTGATTAATGGAAGTTTGTCTGCCAGAAGATCATAGAGTGTTGAACGGGTAAAGTCGAGATCCTTCATGGAAGAATGAGGGAACAACAGAGAAGAAGCATGGATTTATCAAAAGCTTCAATCTGCTGAATCATGGCAAAATATGAAAAGAACAGTGACATCCGAGAATCGGGTTCTTGACACACATTATTGGATATGGTAAAAATCCCCCCACTGCAAATTCAATTCGAAAATCATTCTCAATCTTTAACCGGATAGGGAACCCTGGGAGCCGAGAGGTTGTTCTTAAGGCTTCGCAAGCTTGGTGTCCCTCTTTCCGACTGGGCATTTCTATCAGTGCGGAGGAGGAACGATGAAAGGGAAATACAAGCTTCATATTCCAGATTACCAGTACTATGCCGACCAGGTGGCGTGTCGCAAGGCGTGTCCCGTAGGAACCGATGCGGGGGGATACGTTCAGGCGATCGCCCAGGGAAAATATGAGAAAGCCTATGCTATCGCGAGAGGTCCCAATCCCTTCGCTTCCGTCTGTGGATGGGTTTGCAATGCCCCTTGCGAAACGGCGTGCACTCGCGGAAATATCGATCAACCTGTCACGATCAGGGCCCTGAAAAGATTCGTGACGGAGAAGTTCGGGGCCGAAGCGGTTTCAGATCCCGCTTCCACTCTTCGGTATTCCACTGCAGCCGGAGTTCCGTATGGCCGGGCCACTGGTGCCAAGGTGGCCGTCATCGGAGGAGGACCGGCCGGGTTGACGGCGGCCCACGATCTGGCCCGCCTTGGATACCGCGTGACCATATTCGAATCCCAGCATCGTCTGGGGGGTCTCTTTTACCTCGTCCCAGAATACCGTTTGCCCAGAGCGTTGTTTGAGGCCGAAATTGCGGCCATCATGAGCATGGGAATAGAAGCCCGGTTAAACACGAAAGTCGGGACGGATGTGACAATGGAGGACCTCAGGAAAGATTTTTCTGCGGTTATCCTTGCCTCTGGGGCTTGGGGAAGCCGTCAGATTCCTTTTGAGGGACGTGATCTCGAAGGGGTCTATTCCGCCCTTCCATTCCTGATTTCTGTCTATCAACATCACAATCCGGTGCCGATAGGTTCCCACCCCATCGTGGTTGGGGCCGGGAACGTGGCCATGGACGTTATTCGGACGGCCATTCGCGTCCCCGGAGTGGAAAAAGTCAAGGTTGTCACGCTTGAAACCTGGGATGAAATGCCTGCGGACGATCTGGAAGTCGAAGACGCCCTTCATGAGGGTGCCGAGTTTATGATCAGACTCGGAACGAAAAGGATCGTTGGCAGCAATGGCCGCATGGAAGGACTCGAGGTCAAAAAAGTCCTCTCGGTCTTTGATGATCAGGGCCGATTCGCCCCGACCTTTGACGAGGGATCGGTGAGCGTCATCCCGGGGACGTCGGTGCTCTTCGCCATCGGCCAAACAATCGATACTTCGTATGTGTCGGAGGATATGGAGGGAATCGTTGGCCGGAACGGCATCATCCGGGCCAACATCCACACCATGGATACCGGAATTCCTGGAGTCTTCGCCGCAGGAGACATCGTTACCGGTCCCAGGATTTTCATTGATGCTATTGCGGGAGGGCAAATAGCAGCCCAGTCTGTTCACGCCTACCTTTCAAAGGGAGAGGTGGAGAAGACGCAGTCAGGTGTGTCCACCCCTGTCTCTCATCGGCCGAATCCCTCCCCGATCTGGCCGGAGGAATTTAATACGAAGGGGTACTACACAATCGAAAGAAAAAATCCGGATTTACTGCATCCGGATTTCAGAAGAACCAATTTCGAGTTGGCAGAAATGTCGATGACCGAAGAGGAAGCAAGGAGCCAAGCTTCTCGATGCCTGACGTGCCATGTGAACCCCATATTTGAAGGGGAAAAATGTGTATTGTGCGGCGGATGCGTGGATGTCTGTCCGGAATATGCCCTCAAGATGGTTCCTCTTACGGATGTCGATTTGGATCATGGAAAGACTGCCCCGCTTCTTGAAAGTTTTACGGGCGTCGAGATCCACCCAGGACATTTGGAGACGCCAGTCGTACAGACTCTTTCAATGTCGACGGCAATGATATGGGATGGGATGCGCTGTATTCGATGCGGGCTTTGCGCAAAACGATGTCCCACCGGCGCAATAGCCATGGAACATCTCGAAATTAAAGAGGAGGTTACGCTCCAATGACAAATCCAACGGCGGGTGTGGGCCACCCTGAAGAGACGACATTAAGCCCATCCGAAAAAGGTCGCAGAAAATTTCTGGTGGCGGCAGGCTGGTCGCTGGTCGGGGCATCGATGGCCGGATCCGCCTATGCTACCTATAAATTCCTTTTTCCCCCTGTGCTTTACGAACCTCCGACGGTCTTCAAGATCGGCCATGTTTCTACCTATGGTCTTGGGGTCGATGAGCGCTGGAAGCTCAAGGGCCGGTTTTGGGTGGTCAGAAACATGCGGGGGATCTACAATATGATTTCCATTTGCCGGCACTTGGGCTGCACTCCCAACTGGTTCCCGGACCAGAAGCGGTTCCGCTGTCCATGCCACGGATCAATTTACGACGTCCACGGCAATGTGCGTGGAGGCCCCGCCCCGAGGACATTGTGGAGGGGGCAGATCACCCGGGATCCTCTTGATGGAGAACTGATCGTGAATACCGTGATCAGGCTCGACCCGGATCCGGTTCAAACGGCACAGGGATTGTGGGTAAAAGAGAAGGTGAAGGAGATTTCACCGTATTACATCACCCATGGTTCTCCTCCGGGAGGCTCGTGTGCACCGAACAGACTCCTTTGCTAAAAACGACCTTGATCGATCGTACACGTCGGTTCGCCATTTCGTTTTGTGAAATGGTCGTCAAATAAGCCACCAAGGATCATCCTCTCCTGTACCGGAGAAAATCCGGACTTCGGGGGATGATCCTTTTAGTAGAAGGGGCTTGAAGGATGCTTCAAAAACTCAAAAGCGGAATTGTTGAGTCCCAAATTTTTAAATCCATTTTTCGCCATGGATATCCGGACAATGATTTGGACCGGGCCTATGCAGTTTTTACGAATGTTTTTCTCCATATCCATCCGGTTAAGGTCCGAAGGTCCGCCCTGAGGATGCGCTATACGTTCTGTCTGGGCGGGATTACCCTCTTCCTTTTTATTATCCTGACATTGACTGGAATCTGGCTTATGTTCTACTACACTCCTTATACCGGCCTGGCCTACAGAAACATCAAGGATCTCCAGTTTGTCATTTTTGGTGGAAACTTGATGCGCGATCTCCATCGGTTCGCGGCTCACGGGATGGTCCTCTTCGTTTGGCTTCACATGACCCGGGTCTTTTTGACCGGCGCCTATAAAGCCCCTCGGGAGTTCAACTGGGTTGTGGGGGTGGTGTTGTTGGTCAATACCCTGATCCTTTCCTGGACCGGATATTTGCTTCCGTGGGATCAGTTGGCGTACTGGGCGGTTACCGTGGGTGCAAAGATGGCGTCCTATACCCCATTCATCGGGCAGAATGGTCCGTGGGGTCCCCAGCTGGGATTTCTCCCGACCAACGACATCATGTTCATGCTGCTTGGGGGAACGGTGGTGGGCCAAAATGCGCTTATCAGGTTTTACGTGCTCCATTGCGTGGTTCTGCCCCTCGTTGTCACGGTCTTTCTCGCGGTGCATTTTTGGCGGATTCGGAAAGACGGTTTCTCTGGTCCACTATGAAGATTTAGAAGACAGTATTAACCAGATATTGCCGATAATCAGATATTCGAGAGAAAACGGAGAGGTGGGACAGCATGGATGAAAAAGTCACCCGGGAAATCTTTCCCCGGGACTCCCGAAAGTCCTATGGGCTGGTAGAACTAATGAAGAAGTCGGCTCCGATCATTCGAAAGGAGCCGGAGGATACGGTCAATGTCTGGCCGAATCTTCTCATGATCGAATTTATTTGTGCGATTCTTGTCACGGTCGGGCTTATGGTCCTCATCCAGTTTGAACACGCCCCTCTCAGATCGCTGGCAGATCCTTCAACGACTCCAAACCCGATGCGGGCTCCTTGGTACTTCCTCGGATTGCAGGAGCTTCTCGTTTACTTCGATCCATGGTATGCCGGGGTGGTCCTTCCCGGGATGATTATCTTGGGTTTGATGCTGTTTCCCTATCTTGATACCAATCCCAAGGGGGTCGGATACTATACTTACACCGAACGTAAGTTCGCCGTGTTTAACTATGCTTTCGGGTTTTCCCTCTGGTGGGTCACGATCGTCATTGGGACCTATCTCCGAGGCCTTGACTGGCAGTGGTACTGGCCCTGGAGCAATCATCTCGAACATATGAATCCAGCACTTGTGACATTGATCCCGCTCCACATCATCTTTATGAATTGGTTTCATGTCAGTGAGGGAGTTGGAAAGCTCATCACAGATATCCTTTTTGTCGGATATTTTGCCGTGTGGACAATCATCCCCATGATTGTCTGGAAACCAATGTACAAAGCCATGGGGCTGTGGCGCTACCTCACATTCATGTTCTTTTTCCTGTCCATGATGGGTGTGGCCTTAAAGATCGTGTTTAGACTTCTCTTCAACATCAAATATGTACTTGTGACTCCATGGATCAATTTTTAATTCGGTGAGAAGAGGAGGCGCCCGGTATTTTGCCTCCTTAAAGGGTAGGGAAGAGTAGTTTTGTCCGAATTCTGGACAAGGAGGTTCAATGGACCAGTTTCATCAATTGCTCAATGCACCCTGGGTTGAAGAATATTTCGGGTATCCCTACCGATTCGGAATCTCGGTCACTCTCATTGTCGGCACGGCCATCTTTTATTACCTTTTGATCTGGTTCGCCCAATGGCAGGAAGGGTCCTTTTATCCGGATGGTCATCCCCTGAGAAAATCTGCTCAGACAACGGAAAGGGGACGAAAAGAATGAAAATGAAAATTTATTTGCTCTTTTTTCTTTCGACCGTTCTCTTGCTCGGGATCTTTTTTGTAGAAATGTACAAGGATGGACATCCTGAATGGATGACCTACCAGCGCCAGTACTATCAGCTTTTGGCCAAAGTGACGAATAAGCCGGAATTGGCGAATTCCACTTTGACCATTGTTCAGATCTGGAACCCGATCATGAACAAGCCGGACCGATGCATGACCTGCCACATGGGCATTGCAATTCCTTCGTTCAAAACCGCCCCGGAGCCGTTTACCTCTCATCCGGACCTCGATGGGTACATCGGAAAACACCCGTTCGAGAAATTTGGATGTACGGTCTGTCACGACGGCCAGGGCGTCGCCACAACGGTTGCGGATTCTCACGGATTCAATGTGACTCTTAACTATCAGCCAAAACGCGGGGCTTTTGCCGAATCTTCTTGTTTGAAGTGTCACACCGATCTCTTTAAGCCGGGGGTGAATCCTCCGATGACTCCGTTCCTTAATCTGGCCAAAAAAACCATCACCCAGAAAGGATGCGGATCCTGCCATACCATGACCCAATTTAACCTTCATGGGGTGCTTGCCCCGGATCTGTCGGGATTTGGAAGCAGGACGGAGCTTGGTTTCTACAATGTGCATGACTTCAATCATGTGGGAGGACTCCATTCTGAACGGGAATGGGAATGGGAGCATTTCAAGAATCCGAGGAAAATTTCTCCCGGAATTCCTGCATTTAAGGTTCCCCCGACGATCATGCCGAACTTCCATTTGACCGATCTTCAGACGACGGCTTTGACAACGTGGGTGCTGGGATTGGATGATCCGACAATCATCACGGTTCCTCAAAAGTATCTTCCCCTTGATCGAGAAAACGGACGCCCGCTTCCGATTCCCATTACGAACTATAAGGGACCAGTTGTTCCGGGCCTCGAAAAGGTCTCGATGCAGAATTAACCTTGACATATGAACGTGAGATTTCAAAAAACGGCAGGAGGAATCCTGCCGTTTTTTGTTTGGGATTTCCTGGCTGCCACAGGTGAGGTAAAATCGAAGTCACATTCAAAAGGTGGATTCCTTGGTAGACGCAGAAAATCTGGTCAAAGTTTACTCGACAAGAGCAGGCCCTCGAGCGGCCGTGGACGGAATCTCCTTTAAGGTGGGGGAGGGAGAATTTTTTTCCTTCCTGGGGCCGAATGGGGCGGGGAAATCGACGACGATCGGGATGATGGTGGCCCTTTTAGCACCGACGGCAGGGCGCATCAAAATCGATAATCTCGATGTCGTGCGATTTCCCCATGAAGTCCGGCAGAGAATTGGGATCATCTTTCAAGACCCAAGTCTGGATGATCGGTTGACCGCCTGGGAAAATCTTGAATTCCATGGGCGTCTCTACGGAATTTCCAAAGAGGTGCGAAAGAAAAGGGCCAATTTTCTGATGGAAGTCATGGGGCTGGCCGACAGAAGGGATGACCTCGTTCGGACCTTTTCGGGGGGCATGAAAAGGCGTCTGGAAATCGTCCGCGGCCTTGTTCACGCGCCCCGGTTGCTTATTCTGGACGAACCCACACTGGGCCTTGATCCCCATTCCAGGCGCAATGTCTGGGAATATATCCATACGGTCCGGAAGAAAGTCCAAATGACAGTATTTTTGACCACGCATTATCTTGAAGAAGCCGACGGTTCTGACCGCGTCGCCATCATCAATCAGGGCCAGATCGTGGCCATGGACACCCCGGACCGATTGAAGAAAAGCCTGGGACCGGAGGTGCTCAATCTCCATGTCTCAGAAAAAGGCCAACTCAAAAAATTTCTCCTGGAGCGCTATCCTTCCCTCACATCGTCCCTCAGGGAAGAAGAGGACGGGTCCCTGTCATTTCTTTTCCCGGGAGAGGGGAAATCCCCCTGGGAATTTCTCAAGGCCCTCCCATTCGCAATCCGGGAGGCTTCGGTCAGACGCCCAAATCTCGATGATGTGTTTATCCGGTATACCGGAACCGGGCTAAAATCAACCCCCAATGATTCTCGGGGAGGATGAGGCGAGATGCAGGAAAAAACGTTTGAAGAATGGGGGATGATCCTTCCGAATGAAAAGAGGCCGCTCGCTGATCGATTGACGCGTGATCTGCAAGGGGTCTACACCCTTTGGCTCAGGGATGTCATTCGATTATGGAGAGACCGTATCCGTCTGATCGGATCCATCGTTCAGCCCCTGTTGTTTTTGTTCATTCTGGGTGGCGGCCTTTCGCCGCGCCTGGGAGCCATGGGAGTGACACATTCCGGAAGACCCCTCGGATACCAGGAATTCCTGTTTCCCGGAATTGTCGGGATGAGTGTCCTGTTTACCGCCTCGTTTGCAGGGGTGGCCATCGTGTGGGATCGGGAGGTGGGATTTCTCAAGGAGGTTCTTGTCGCGCCTTTGTCGAGAACCGCGGTCGTCGTTGGGAAAATCCTCGGAGGGGCCACGAATTCCGTCATCCAGGGAACGCTGATTCTGGTGTTGATTCCATTCTTTCATCTGCATCCCTCCCTTTCACGGACGATGGTGGCATTTTTAGTCATGGTCATGATCGGATTGACCCAGACCTCGGTGGGGATCCTGTTGGGGGTGCGAATGACGTCGAGCCAGGGGTTCATGGTTCTGATGAATTTCATCATTCTCCCCCTGTTCTTCCTCTCGGGGGCCCTTTTTCCCTTGGACCGTCTTCCTCATTGGCTGTCAGAGGCCTCCAGGGTCGATCCAATGACCTATGGGGTGGATCTGTTGCGTCATGCACTGACGGGGGTTCATTTCTTTTCCGTCTGGACCGACCTGTTGGGAATGGGAATTTTCCTTGGATTGATGAGTTCACTCTCGATCTATCTTTTTACGAAAGCCGACTGATCGGAAAAGGAGGAGACATGGCGTCAGAATCATCATTCGATATCGTCTCGAAGGTCGACATGCAGGAGGCAAAAAATGCCGTGGATCAGGCCCTCAAAGAGTTGGGAACCCGATTCGACCTGAAGGACAGCGGGTCGAAAATCGAATGGGACAAGGAGGAACTGGTGGTCTCCGCAAAGGATAACCATAAATTGACCGCTGTACGGGACATTCTGGATTCGAAATTGGTTCGAAGGGGAATCCCCCTTAAGAATCTCGACAAAAAAAAGATCGAAGTAGCACTTGGAGGAACCGTGCGGCAACGCATTGCCTTTAAGCAGGGGCTATCGCAGGACATTTCGAAGGAGGTCGTGAAGGAAATCAAGGGATCCAAAATAAAGGTTCAACCCCAGATCCAAGGAGACAGTGTCCGGGTCAGCGGGAAATCGCGCGACGAGCTCCAGGCGGTCATCGCCCTGCTGAAATCCAATGATTTTGGGATCGATCTGCAATTCACCAATTACCGGTAACCGGGGAGGGCGACAGAGACCATGAATAACCATAGAGGCTTCGCCGATAATGGAGTGATCCGGCTCATCGTGTTCTCGGGGATCTTCCTGGTGCTCACCGGATGTTTCACGATCAATCTCTATCCTCAGGAGAAAGGGTTGCTGGAGGAGAAAATCGAACCTTCGGCCGCGCAGGCGAAAATTCTTTTCCTTCCTGTCCGCGGTTTTATTGGGGACCAACAGAAAAAACAGGGAATGCCCTTTCTCGAGGGAAGGGTGGATCAGGTGGCCCTTTTGGAAAAAGAGTTCCAGAAGGCAGAAAAAGACCCGGAAGTGAAGGCGGTCGTTCTGATGATCGACAGTCCGGGGGGAACGGTAACGGCATCCGACCGGCTCTATCACAGAGTCATGCTCTACAGGAAAAAAACAGGGATTCCCGTCATCGCCTTCTTTGGTGATTTGGGCGCCTCGGGCGCCTACTACACGGCAATGGGAACAGAAGAGGTGTGGGCGCATCCCACAAGCGTCGTGGGAAGCATCGGCGTCCTGATCGCCAATGTCGGGGTGGTTGGACTGATGAATAAAGTGGGAGTCACCGACCGCACCATTGCCTCCGGTCCGGAAAAAGAGATGGGGTCGCCGCTCCGGAAAATGACCCCGGAAGACCGCCAGATCTTTGAGGGGATGGTCCAGGATTTTTATAAAAAATTCCTGGAGGTTGTTCAAAATAATCGGAATATGGACCAGGGCAAGTTGAAAAGATTGGCCGACGGAAGAATTTTCACGGCCTCCCAAGCCCTGAGGGAAGGGTTGCTCGACCAGGTCGGCTATCGGTCGGATTTAGTCGACCATCTGAAAAAGAAGCTGGGCATCGCCAAGGTGAAGCTTGTCCGGTATCAGCAGGTCGGGGATGGGACCGCGTCCCTGTTTGGGATGGCGTCCCCCGGATGGTCTGCTTTTTCAGAGGAAGCCCTGACGACGTTGGTGAAATCTCTGGGGCCGACGCCCCTTTATCTTTGGTCGCCCGGAGGTCTGACCATGAAATAAGGGGCTTGCCTCAAAAGGGAGTGGGTTTGGCCGGGGTAGCTCCGGCAGAATGTGAGCCGCCCCTTCTCGGAAAAAGCGCGCCACGCGCGCTGGACACTAGTCACTCCTTCAATTTTTCCACTTTTGCAGGCCGTTAATAAGGTCTCGGCGGTGGTCGACCTGAACAGGAGGAGGGAGTCCGCCACATGATTCTGGGCCCACCAGACGACGGGGTACTCCGCGCCGGGCGGTGGAGCGTCGGCGAAAGCTCGGGAAGAACCCAGAATAAGCACGAGCATCCATCCAGCCATGATCCCCATGACGGCAAGATTTGATTGTCGCATCAGGACGTTTCTCCTTCATCGAATACGATGACCATCAAGAGGTCGTTGAGGTTGGTTCCGGTCGGCCCGGTCCTGATCCCCATCCCGAGTTCGTCTAGGAAGGGGGCGGTATTATGGGCCAGAAGCGCCCCGCGGCCTTTTCGTTCGAGACGGGGGTCGCCGAATAACCGCGTTCGGGCGAGCATTCCGGCGAGTTCCGAATTTCCGTCCCAGCCGTCGCTCGCAAGGCTCAGGACCAATGCCGGAACCGCTGACAACTCGAGCGCCAGGGAAAGGCCAAGTTCAAGGGTGCGCCCCCCTTGGCCGTGAGGTGGGGCGTCTAACCGGACCGTGGTTTCCCCCGCGCAAAGCCATACTGATCCGGTGCTGGTCCGATGCGCGTTCCAAAGAATTTGGGAGCCGAGAACTGAAGCGGCTTCCCTTGCTTCCCCCCTGAGTTCGCCCGTGAGGCGATGAAGCGGAAGCCTGGATAATCCGGGGAGGGCTAAAAACACATTTTCAGCTACTGCCAGGAGAGTCTCCGAGCTTGCGAGGACCGTGGGAGGAGGGGAAGGGGAGGCAGGAGGTTTCGGTGCGCCCGCGGGATGCCGGGTCGAGAGAGCCTGTCGGACCGAGGAAGGAATTCTGTCGCCAAGCCAAAGTCCGAGGGTTTCAAGCATGGAGGGGCCATGTCTTTCGACGAACTCCATGGGGGAGGAACCGACCAATCCGGCCGATGCTCCGGGAATGTCAGAGACGATGTAGGTTTTGCATGGGCGAGGGTGGAGAAGAGAGGCGAGACCGCCCCCTTTGATCGTTGAGAGATGGATTCTCGCGGCATTAATGACCTGGATCGGAGCTCCGGCGTGCATCAGTTCCTCTGTAATAAGAGCCTTGTCGGCGAGGGTCACGGGGGGCACCGGGTCGGCGACTAGGCTTGAAGATCCCCCCGAAATCGCAACCACGACCGGCGTGTGTGCCGGAAGGGCGGCGATGAACCTTTGAAGAAGGACGGCGTTCTGGAGGCTTTGATTGTCTGGGAGCGGGTGCGGACCGAAAAGGGTTGGATAGCCGGTCCGCGGGGGGGGATAGCCTGATGGGAGGACCGTGATCGTTCTTTCGGGGGGAATGCGTAAAATCTCGGCCAATCCCATTGTCAGACCACCCGCGGCCTTTCCCAGTGCGATCAGAGCGCCGGGGGGGAGTTCTTCGGAGGAGGTCGGAAAATGGTGAAAATGGTCGATGAGGAGGGAGCTCGGTGAAATGCGGTCAAAAAATTCCGGCAATTTTGACCGGACCGTCAAGAGCGCTTTATCCTCTCGGGCGACGGTCATTTTTGAGCCCGGTCGTAGGCATCGACGGTCAGGGAGTCCTTTTTGGAAAGAAAGGCATCGGCACATTGGTCGCTGCAGAAATAGACCGTCTTTTCTCCCAATCGGACAGACTTGGGGGCGGCCTGAGGATCAATGTAGAGGCCGCAGACAGGGTCCTGGACCAGAGGGAGTGGGGAAGGTCGGGTCGGGTGGTGGTGCGGCCTGACGACAATCCTTCGAACCACTTTCCCAACAAGCCAGAGAACAGCGAAAATGGCCAGCAGTCGAAAGAGCATTCACGGTCCGGGTAAAGGAGGAGCGGTTTGATCACATTCTATGAATACATGAAGCAAGCGTTGGGAAATTCCGGGTCCGGATATTACACCTCCCGCGCCCGGATCGGTCTTGAAGGGGCCGATTTCTTTACTGCTCCGGAAAGGAGTCCTGCGTTCGCCTCGCTATTGGCCCTTCAGATCATGGAACTGGACGAGGCGATGGGGTTTCCTGATCCATTTTATCTGATTGAAGCGGGTCCGGGCAACGGGACCCTCGCTCTCTCGCTATTAACCATCTTCCAGACGGCTAATCCTGGCCTTTATGAACGCCTCGTCCCCATTTTCTATGAGCTTCCAGGAATTCTTTCCGAGCGTCAGAAGGAGCGCCTTTCGGGCTTACGGCTACCCCATCCCCCAACCTGGATTGGTCCTGAGTCGACATCCCCCTCTCCAAATCCCGGAGCAGGGCTGGTCTTCGGGAACGAATTTCTGGACGCGCTTCCAGTCCATCGGCTCCGTTCGGGACAAAATGGGTGGGAGGAATGTTATATCGATCGTTCGGAGAAAGGCCTCGAAGAGACATGGGGTCCCTTGTCAACAGAAGCTCTTGGACGCGAACTTGAAGCGCTGTCCGGAACAGGTCTTGTGATTGGCCAGGAAATGGAGATTTGCCTTGAGCTTCCCGTCGTTCTCGGAGCCCTCGACCGCCTGCTCTCCCGAGGGTTTATGCTTTGGATCGACTATGGGGACATTCGGGAGGAACTCTATTCCGAGAGACGAAAAAGGGGAACGCTTCTTGCCTATCGGGGGCACCGGGTTACGGAGAATCTCCTCGACGGGCCCCCGGGAGAATCCGACCTGACGGCATTCGTCGACTTCTCCAGAGTCTCATCGAACCTGGCGGGACTGGGCTATGCCTTTGCCGGGTACACCGACCAGATGTCCTGGCTTATGGGGCTTGGATTTCAAGACTGGCTTGAGGCGAACGCCGACCGGCTCACCCCAGAGGAAACGATGCAGGCAGGGACGCTCCTTCATCCATTGGGGATGGGACGAACCTTCAAGGTTCTTCTGATGGGAAAGGGAGTGGAGGCCGGTGACTTCGCCGGGTTTCGCTTTGGAGGACTCCGGCCTCCCCTCTAGAGAACGATCGAATTCGGTCTATTTCTGGTTCCTGACGATGAAACGTGTAACTTCCATGGCGTCTTCGTCCGTCAGGGATCGACGGCCCGTCTGCTTCATGTAACGGTTCATCTTAAGCACGAGGATTCTCCAGTCTCCGGGAGAACGGTGCGTCAATGCCGGCAAGGCATGGCACTGGGTGCAGCGTGTGGCGAAAAGAACTGCCGCAGGTTCCTTTCCGCCCACCCCTTCATGAGTCTCCACAGGCTGTTGAACGGAGCGTGTGTGAGGCGACGGAAGTCCCATGAAAAGGAGGAAAAATCCGGCCGCGGCCCCGATCGTGAACAGGAGGGCGCGGCTGTTGGAAAGGGGTTCATCTGATTTCAAGGAGATTCTCCCATCTTGTTAAGGAGGAATGGAACAAGATCCTGACGGATGCTTGTTGAATACAGGCTTCCCAGAAGGCGGGGAGCCAGATTTTTGTTGAAGGACATGACCGGCTTGGGAGAACTGCGGCGCTCCATAGAACGCATAATGGTCCGGGTGGTGGTTCCACGGTGAAGGATCAGGGTTGCTTCCATGCGAACCTTCGCCTCCTGCGAAGTGTTGAGGAAATTTTCCTTGATTTTGTCCTGGAACGTTTGGACAACGATCTGAAGCGTTGGGGCATCCGGAGGAAGCGCCCCATGGGCGAGGACGGCCTGAATTCCTCCCGCTCGAAGGTCCTTGATCAGAATGGCATCAAGAACCGGTCCGAGAGGATTTTCTGAGACGAGTTGGGAATAGGACCCGTCATTTTTGAAGAGGGTGCCGATGTCTTCCATGTCCTTCGGGAGCTGTGTTGGAAGGACATGGATGATTTCGGGCGACCGGGCGGCACCCGTCGCCTGCGGGGGAGGAACGGACGGGTCAGGAACGAGAATGGGAGGAGCCGGTCCATAGGAACTGCAGGCGGAAAAAAATAGGCCCATTAGAACGACAAAGAGCCTGGATCCGGAAAGAGCGGATCGGCAAAAGGTCCTTATCCAGGGTTTTTTCATTCGCAATCCTTTCAGCTAGAGTGAAGATCTGATTAGGGACTCCCGTGGCCGGTCCCGGAAGCGGCCTTGGGAAGGACGGAAAGATCTTTGAGGACTTTCTCCGGGGTTCCACCGGGGGGATTGCGCCAAATGACGGCGATTTGATGGCGGCCTTCCTGCTGTCCCGGAGCAGTGATCCAGGTGGCGCTTTCCTCTGAAATGTCCACCAATGCGACGGGCTGTCCATCGACGATGACCTCCATTTTATAAAAATGGTGGGCTGGCGGGGGCGTTGAAAATCGGACCCGGATTTTAATGGCTTCGCCCGCCCCCACGTGATCGGGGTAGGTGACCGTCACGCCTTGGGAAGCGGACTCTGCACGGGCGTTTCGCTCCGAAAACGAAGGAATCAGCAAATAGAAAAGAAGGGCCGATAGAAAAAAGAATCGTCCCGTCCCCACGCTTTTTCCAGCATTTCGGCTATTCATTCCCGCTCCTCATCTGATACAATGCCCCAATGATTATTTCTCGCAGGTCCCCCCTTTTTTTAAAATACATCATCCTTGAACGCATTGCGAAGGGAATGCTTGCCTTTCTGATGGGTCTGGGGGGGCTTTCCCTCGGTCCGGTCCGCCTGAATCATCTTCTGTACCATTGGGCCCAGAACTTCAATATCGATGTGGACAATGCCTGGGTGGGGCAGGTGTTCAGAAAGATCGGATTGATCGGGCCAAACATGCTTATCATCATCTCGGTGGGAGGGATCGCCTATGGGCTTCTGAACTTTACAGTCGCCTGGGGCCTTCACCGACGGTACCGGTGGGCCGAATACATGACCATTTTGGAAATTTCCGCCCTCATTCCCCTTGAAGTTTACGCGATGCATTCCCATTTTTCCACCTGGAGACTCGCCGCGTTCATCCTCAATATCATCATTGTGATTTACCTGCTCCGGAACCGGCAGCTGTTCCATGGCATTCACGAAAAGACGGAACCAGTCACTGAAGCTTGACCGATCCTGACAGTGGGGGGAAGAAGGGTGCTGCTCCATGCAGATTCTGGTTCCGATCGTCCTGTTTTTCTCGAACTTTCTCAACTATCTTGATCGGCAACTTTTTTCCGCGCTTCTTCCCGTTCTGGCGCCCGCCTTTCAACTGTCCGATCCGCTCGTTGGAGCCCTGGGCTCGTCATTCACCCTCTCTTACCTGATTGCGGCTCCCCTTGCCGGATTTCTTTCCGATCGCATCCATCCGAGGCGGGTGCTGGCGGGAGGAGTTCTGGTATTTTCGGGGGGAATCCTGATCTGCGCATGGGCGCATGGAGTGGTCACTCTCTTTTTTGGGCGTTCCCTGACGGGAATCGGGGAGGCGGCGCTCTTTGTCGTCGGTCCCCAATCAATGGGGGTGAAACAGGGGGTCGGGAGGAAATTGTCGCTGTTTCTCTCCGCCATGCCTATCGGAGCGGCCGCCGGATTCGTGTTGGCCACCCATGCAACACGCGCCTCTTTCCGGACAGCCTTGATGACCCCGGTCCTTCCCGGAATCTTGCTTGGGCTGGTTCTTTTCTTCGTGACCTTCCCGTTTCCGGACAAAGGGACCTCCCCCGTTGGTTTCCGGGAGGTGTTCTCGCTGTTCCGACGGGACAAGGGCCTTCTTTCCCTCTTGACGGTCGAGGGCACGAATCTTTTTGTCATGGGAGGGATGTCCGTCTGGATTTCCCTTTTTCTGACGCGGGAGAAGCATCTCGCGTTGAGCGCTGCCAGCAGCCTGACGGGATTGGCGCTTATCACCGGAGGGTTTCTGGGGATTCTTGTGTCCGGATTCTTGTGCGACCGCCTTGCGGTCGACGACTTCAAGGGCCTGTACTGGGTGCTCGAAGGGAGTCAAGGCTTGGCATTGTTCGGAATCCTCATTGTGCTCGTTTCCTTCTCCACGCCTGTGCTCTTTGCAGGCCTCCTGATCGCAAGTCTTGGCCTGTTCGGATCCAATATCCCGGTTCTGGTGGGACTTCTCAGGAAGACTCCTGCCTTGATGTGGGGCTCTGTGTTGGGATCGGTCCTTTTTGTCGGGCATCTTTTCGGGGATCTTCCGTCCGCAACATTGATCGGGCTAGTCGCTTCAAAGGCCGGACTCACCCGGGCACTCTCCCTGCTCCTCCCCATCCCAGTCGGGATAGGGATTCTTTCCGTCGGGGCCGTCATGCGCCAGATCCACCGATGAAAACCTCTTGATTTTCGTCGGGGATCGGACGATGCTAGAGCCTCATCGATCGTTTTCTGATCCTTACCCCCAGATCCAGGAGACTCCATTGGGAAAAATTGTCAGGGAAATCATGGTCACAGACATCGTCACCGTCAAAAAAGGAACCTCCCTCAGGGAACTCGCGAATATTCTCACCTCGCGTCATTTCGGGGGCGCTCCGGTGGTGGACGAGTCCGGAAGGTTTTTGGGGGTGGTCGGCCAGCACGATCTTATCAGGCATGAAAAGCCGCTTCACATTCCGACGGTGGTGACCCTGTTCGATTCCTGGATTCCCCTGGAGCTTCCTTCGTCCTTCAAGAAAGACCTGGAGAGGATTTCGGCGACATCGGTCGGGGATCTCTATAACCCGAAGGCGCCGACTATTGGGCCAGACGCGCCAATTCGGGAGGCGGTCAGGCTTTTTCAACTGGGGAATGTGGATATTCTTCCAGTTCTGGAATCCGGTCGGCTTGTGGGGGTGGTCGGTCGGGAGGATCTCGTGCATCTTCTTGTGACAGGCGATGACCTTATCGACTAGATTCGAGGATCCCCTGGATTTGCCTCCTACCACCGACACAATGGTTGTGGGTCGGGTTTTTGGGGAAACGGCACCATCCGGCACGCTGCTTCTCCTCTCCGGGCCGACCGGAGGAGGGAAGACGTCCTTCGCGAAAGGGGTGGCCCGGGGTCTTGGAATCTCGGCCAACGTGGTCAGCCCTACCTTTCTCTACCTCCAGCTTTATGAGGAGCCGGGCAAGAGCGTGCGGATGCCCTTCCTTCACGCGGATTGGGACAGGGTGACCGGAGAGCCTGAAGACTTGCTCGACTCCCTTCTCGATGGGCGCGAATCCCGGGTGACGCTGGTTGAGTGGGGGGAGAAGCTTTCCGATTCGACCCGAAATGCGTTTCATATTTCTGTCGCCATTTCGATCGCCATCAGGGACGCGGGCCGACGGCTCTCCATTGAGTGGGGGGCCGGACCAGCGGGGAAGGACTCTGCGGCGAAGTGGAGGGACTGCGTCCTGTCGCGCCTGAAAGATTACGAAGCTGCGGGGTTGGTCAATCCGTGACGGAATAGGAGGGAGCACTTCCGGGCCTGCAATTAAGAAGGAGAGTGGTGGTGGAACATCTCTTTGCTCCTTGGCGAATGCGATATCTCCGTGGCGAATCCAGGACGGCGTCGAATGGGGGATGCCTCTTGTGCGAAATTCCCGAAAAGGGAGTTTCCAGGGATCGGTTGGTGTTGCACCGCGGATCCCTCTGCTACGTGGTCATGAACGCCTTCCCTTACACAAGCGGGCACCTTATGGTGGTTCCTATCGCCCATGGAGCGTCCTTGTCGGACTATCCCACCGACACTCTGTGCGAAATGACAAAGCTTCTGAAAGAGTGCGAAGGGATTATCCAAAAGGTCTACCAGCCGGGAGGATTCAATATGGGGATCAATGTGGGGCATGCCGCCGGTGCCGGGATCGCAGGCCATCTCCATTCCCATATCCTTCCCCGTTGGGAAGGGGATACGAATTTTTTGACGACGGTCCATGAAACCCGCGTCGTTCCGGAAGATCTTCGGGAAAGCTACGACCGGCTCCTTCCGTTTTTTCAACACCTCTGAACTCCCCTTTGCACTTTGACGACCCCGGGGGTAAAATAATTCCATGTGTCGTTAGCCGGAGGGAGTTCCATGAATCTTCAATGTTTGTTCCGCACCTCGTCCGCTCTCAGGAGCCTCTCTCTCGTCGGGCTCTCCGTTCTTTTCCTGTGGGGAACCCCGGGTTCCGCACGGGCGTGGGTCGTCAACGAAAAACCGAGCTATCCCGTCGTCCCTGTCAGGGCCAGCCTTACGACCATTTACACTCAGTATCGTCAACTGGCCACCGAAATGGACGGCATGCTGGCACGCAAGGAGATTCCGGTCGCGGAATATGAGGGATGGAAAAAAGACTGGTCCAGGCGGATGTTTTCGGCCGAGGCGGGACTGAAATCCCTTTACTCCTATTTCATGCCGATCAATGAGCATCCCTGGACACGCGAATCCGCCGTGTTCACGAATCTCCAGGGTGTGAGGGAATGGCTCTGGACCGTGGAGCAGGACAAAGAAAGTCTTGTCCTCGGAAAGCCGAACTTCGACATCGAGCGCGGCGCCATCTACCCTCGGAATATCGACATGTACAGAGGGTTTCTCCAAAAGGCGGGAGGAATCTTGACCGGTGGTCCATTTTACGGGAATTTTTTCAAGGACACCCAAGCGACCATTCTCGCGAACTATTGTGTCTACCCAGAGGTTCACGGCGATGGATCGACCCATATGACGAAGCTCGTGAAACCTTCCTTCCATTCGATGGGCTTGGTCAACGGACTCAAGGAACGAGAGAACGCCAAGGTGACGCTTCCCGCCGCTGTGTCCCAGGCAACTCCTTCAACGCACTGATTGATCCCCCTGCTCCGGATTCGGGGAAGGGGAGGACTCCTTTAAGTCCGGGTCTGTGAGCCCGGAAAGGGGCAGAATGAAAAACTCCCTCTCTATCCACCTCTTCGCGCCTGTGATTTGCGCATTCCGGGACAGGAGGGAGACGTGATGTCTTCCGATCCTCCCGGGCCCGTTTCATCTTCCCGCATTCTTCTTGATTCGCCCCGCATTGAGCGGATCCTCCACCGAATGGCCCATGAAATTCTTGAAAAAAACCAGGGACCCAAGGATCTCTATCTCGTCGGGATACTCGAAGGCGGGGATCTTCTTGCAAGACGCCTCCAGTCGATCATCGAATCCTACGAGAACGTCTCTCTTCCGCTTGGATCGGTGGACGTGACCCTCTATCGGGACGACCTTTCCGGCCGGGGATCGAAGATGCCCTTTCTCAGGCAGAGCCACCTCCCTCTTCCTGTGGACGGCCGCAGGATTCTTCTGGTGGACGATGTCCTCTTCACGGGGCGGACCGTCCGCGCCGCAATAGACTTTCTCATCGATTTCGGACGTCCGTCCCGGATCATGCTCGCGGTCCTGGTCGACAGAGGTCATCGTGAGCTTCCCATCCGGGCGGATTTCGTCGGCAAGAACCTTCCGACCTCCCTTGAGGAAAAGGTTGAAGTGGATCTGACCGCTGGGCAGGAAACCATCTATCTGACGCGTTCAGAATCCTCTGGAGCCCTCCATGATTCATGATTTCCTGCCCACGGGTGGCCCTCCCTTCGGGCCCCACCTTCTTTCCGTGTCCTCGATGTCTCCCGAAGTCCTGACGGGGATCCTCGATACGGCGGAATCCTTTCTGGAAGTGGGGCATCAATCGGTCAAGAAGGTTCCGGTCCTTCGGGGCAAAACGCTCGTCAACCTCTTCTACGAATCGTCGACGCGAACGCGTTCCTCCTTCGAAATCGCCGCAAAACGACTCTCCGCAGACGTGATCAATGTCACGCCTTCCCAGAGCAGCGTGACGAAGGGGGAGAGTCTCATCGATACCGTCCGCACAATCGAGGCTCTTGGGGCCGATGGGGTCGTGATCCGGCATCCTTCCTCGGGAGCCCCGGCCTTCGTTGCAGATCGCGTCCGCTGTCATGTGATCAACGGAGGAGACGGATGCCATCAACATCCGACCCAGGCCCTGCTCGACCTTTTCACCATCCGGAAGAGAAAGGGGCGGATCAAGGGGCTGACGGTGGCCATCGTGGGGGATATTCTCCACAGCCGAGTCGCGCGTTCAAATATTTCCACCCTCACGCGGATGGGGGCCCAGGTTCGCCTCGTGGCTCCCCCCACGCTGATTCCCGCGGGAATTTCTTCCTGGCCGGTGACGGTGTTCCATCGTCTTGAGGAAGGGATCGCCGGCTGCGATGTTGTCATGGCTCTGAGGCTCCAGCTTGAACGTGCCGCGGGGGGATTTATCCCCTCCCTGTCGGAATACGCGAGGCTTTACGGCTTAAACGCCCGTATCCTGGAAAAGGCGGCTTCGGATCCCCTCGTCATGCATCCGGGGCCCGTGAACAGAGGAGTTGAGATTTCCGAGGAGGAGTGTTTCGTGAAATCCTCTGCGATCCTGTCCCAGGTCGAATATGGGGTCTCGGTCAGAATGGCAGTGCTGTACCTCCTGATGGGAGGACGGTCGGAAGAATCGTCCATGGGAGTGCCGTCTTCGGAAACGGGGGGAAAAGAGTGAAGAAACAACGGGAAGGGACCCTTTTCGTTAAAAACGTCCAATTCTTCGATCCCGCCGAAGGGATCTCCGGATTTGGAAATGTCCTGATAAAAGACGGGCGCGTCGCTTCCATGGGAGAGGTCACCGCCTCGGGAGCCGTCCAGGAGGTGAACGGGGAAGGCCTGCTGCTATGTCCGGGCTTCGTTGATTTGCATGCCCATTTTAGGGAGCCGGGGTTTGAGTACAAGGAAACGATCGCGACCGGATCCCTTGCGGCCGCGGCGGGGGGATTCACAACGGTGTGCGTCATGGCCAACACCGATCCGGTGAACGATTCGGCGGATGTGACGCGGGCCATCCTGGAAAGAGCCCAGGATGTCTCCCTGGCACGGGTCTATCCCATTGGGGCCGTGACCCGGGGGCTTTTGGGGGAGCAGATGACGGAAATGGGCCGCCTGTCGGATGCCGGGTGCATCGCGTTTTCCGACGATGGGAAGCCGGTTTCGACCTCCAGGATGCTCCGCCGGGCCCTCGAATACTCCCGCCTTTTCAACCGTCCGATCATTGATCATTGCGAGGATCTGAACCTGTCCGACAAAGGCGTCATGAATGAGGGGAGCGTCTCTGCCGAATTGGGATTGGCGGGAATTCCCAACGCGTCGGAAGAGGTGTGTGTGGCCAGGGATTTGTCCGTCCTTGAGGTCGCAGGAGGACGCCTTCATGTCGCCCATCTCTCAACGGCCGGAGCCGTCCGGATGATTCGGGAGGCAAAAAAACGCCATCTTCCTGTGACGGCCGAAACATGTCCGCACTATTTTGCCCTGACCGATGAGGCGGTCCGCTGTCACGGAACTCATGCCAAGATGAATCCCCCGCTCAGGAATGAGGAGGACCGCCTCGCGATCATCGAAGGACTGAAGGACGGAACGATCGATGTCATCGCCACCGACCATGCGCCCCATGCCTCCCACGAAAAGGAGCAGGAGTTCGATCGGGCCCCATTCGGGATCATCGGTCTCGAAACCGCTTTTTCCTTGTCCTTCGACCTTGTCCGGGAAGGGCATCTGACGCTCTCTGAGCTGATCTACCGCCTTTCGACAAGGCCTGCAACCCTTTTTGGCCTTCCGCGCGGACGCCTGATTCCCGGAGGAGAGGCCGATTTTGTCCTTCTTGACCTCTCGCATGGCTGGGAAGCCGGGACACCGGGGTACTGCTCGAAAAGTCGGAACAGCCCCTTCACCGGACGCCGGATGTGGGGAAGGGTGATGGCCACAATCGTGGGAGGCCGGATCGTCTACGACAAGGAAGGAGTCCTCTGTGGGTGATTGGGAGGGGCGGCGACGGATTTCCCTGGCGATGGAAGACGGGACCGTTCTGGTCGGCCGGTCGATGGGAGTCTCCGGAACGGTTCGGGGGGAATTCGTCTTCAATACCGCCATGACCGGATACGAGGAAGTGTTGACCGACCCGTCGTATGCGGGACAGATCGTGGTCATGACCGCCCCGATGATCGGCAATACAGGGATTGCCCGGGAGGATGCCGAGTCCGGCGCGGTGCACCTTTCTGGGTTCGTGGGGCGAGAAATCAAGGATTATCCCTCAAGTCACCGTTCGAAGCTCTCGCTTCCCGATTATTTTCAGGAGCAAGGGGTGATGGCTGCTTCCGGGATCGACACGAGGGCGCTCACCCTAAGAATACGTGAACGGGGAAGTCTTCGCGGGATTCTGACGACGGACGATCTTTCCAGCGATGCCCTCGTCGAGGCGGCCCGGGCGGTTCCTTCGATCTCGGACACCGATTATGTGCGACAGGTGGCCTCCCATACCCCCCGAACCTATGTCCCCCCGGGCCCGATGTCCTTCCGGGTGACCCTCGTCGATTACGGTGCCAAAGGGTCGATCATTCAGAATCTGCTCGATCTTGGGATCGAGGTGACCGTAGTCCCCCCGGACACCCGGGCAAAGCAGATCCTTGAAGACCGCCCTGACGGCGTTGTGCTCTCGAATGGCCCGGGGGATCCGGCGATTTTGGACACCATCGTGTCGGAGGTCAGAGGACTCGTGGGCCGGCTTCCGCTGTTTGGAATCTGCCTGGGTCACCAGATCCTTGCGCGTGCTGTAGGAGGCCGGACGTACAAGCTCCCCTTCGGTCACCATGGGGTCAACCATCCGGTCCTCGACCGGATTTCGGGAAAGGTTCTGATCACCTCCCAAAATCACAATTATGCCGTGGACGCCGCCTCGCTTCCCCCGGGTGCGACAAAAACCTTTGAGAGCCTCTACGACCGCTCCCTGGAAGGGATATGGTTTCGGGAAAGCCGGATTTACTCGGTCCAGTTCCACCCCGAAGCCGCTCCCGGACCTCATGACGCCCGGAACATTTTTGGGGCTTTTTTGAACATGATGGCGGGGAGGGACCCGTGAGCCCCACGGAGGTCCTATCGCGTCTGTCGGGAATCCGATCGGAAGAAGACAGGTCCCGTGTGGCAGAGGGGTACGAAGCCTTGCGGGCATGCCGGGTCTGTCCCCGAAATTGCGGAGTCAATCGCCTTGAGGGGGAAAGGGGAACCTGCCGCACCGGGGTTCTTTCCCGACTTTCCTCCGCAACCCTGCACTTTGGGGAGGAACCGTGTCTGTCGGGGACGAGGGGGTCCGGAACGGTGTTTTTTGCCTATTGCAACCTCGTCTGCGATTTTTGCCAGAATTTTCCCTTGAGCTCCTTCGGGTACGGCCGGGAAGCGTCCCCGGAAGAGCTGGCGCAGACCTTTGTGTCGCTCGAGAGGAGAGGGGCCCACAACATCAACCTCGTGACGCCCAGCCACGTCGTTCCCCAGATTCTCCACGCGTTGATCCTGGCCAAGCAGGAAGGGCTTTCGATTCCGGTCGTTTACAATTCAAACGGCTACGATGCGCCCGAAATGATCCGGTTGCTGGACGGTCTGATCGACATCTATCTTCCCGACATGAAGTATTCCGACAACGCACACGCCCTGCGCTATTCGAAAGCCCCTTCCTATGTGGAGTGGAACCGTGACGCCGTCCGCCTCATGGCGGAGCAGGTGGGGCCCCTCCGTCTTGACGAGGAAGGGATTGCGCAAAGGGGGATTTTGATTCGCCATTTGCTTCTTCCGGAGGGAATCTCGGGATTTTTAAAAACAGGGGCGTTCATTCGCGCCACTTTGGGAAAAAAAAACGGCTATTTCACTCATGGCCCAGTATTTTCCGGCCCATCGGGCAGCCCGGCCTGGACCGTTATCCAGAAAAATCACCGAAAAGGAATACGACGAAGGGCTTGCGGTCCTTTTCTCGGAGGGGCTTCTTGAAGGCTATGTGCAGGACCTTGATCAAGAGAGCGGAGAGGAAAGGACTTAACCAATGCAGGAGAAGGCGTGCCAAGAAGAAGTGATCTTCACCACATTCTGATCATCGGAAGCGGACCGATCGTGATCGGTCAGGCCGGCGAGTTTGATTATTCCGGGACTCAAGCCCTTAAGGTGCTGAAGGAGGAAGGGTTCCGCGTGTCTCTCGTGAATTCGAACCCCGCCACCATCATGACCGATCCCGATTTGGCCGATTCGACGTACATGGTCCCGTTGACGGTCGAAAGAGTGTCCGAGGTCCTCCGAAAGGAAAAGCCCGATGCGATTCTTCCGACCATGGGGGGGCAAACGGCCCTCAATTTGGCCGTTGCCCTCTCCAGGGACGGCATATTGGAGCGCTTGGGGATCGAGCTTCTCGGCAGCTCTCTTGAAACCATCGAAATGGCCGAGGACCGGGGAAAGTTCAAGGAGGCGATGGCGAGAATCGGATTTTCGGTCCCGAAGAGTTCTATCGTTCAATCGCTGCCGGAGGCCAACGAAGCGCTTTCCGACCTTTCCTTTCCGGTTCTGATCCGGCCTTCCTTCACCCTTGGCGGGACCGGCCAGTCGGTGGTCTACAATCGGGACGAGTTTTCCAAAGCCGTGCTCTTCGGGATTGAACAAAGTCCGATCGGCGAGATCCTCGTCGAGGAATCCCTTTTGGGCTGGAAAGAATTCGAGCTCGAGGTGGTCCGGGATAAACACGACAACGCCATCATCGTCTGCTCCATCGAGAACGTCGATCCCATGGGGGTCCATACCGGCGACAGCATTACCGTGGCTCCGGCCATGACCCTGACCGACCGTGAATTCCAGACGTTAAGGGACGCGGCGATCACGATCCTCCGGGAAGTTGGTGTCGAAACGGGCGGATCCAATGTTCAGTTTGCGGTGAATCCTCAGGATGGAAGGTTCGTCGTGATCGAAATGAATCCGCGGGTGTCGCGAAGCTCGGCGCTGGCGTCCAAGGCGACCGGATTCCCGATCGCCCGGGTGGCCACCAAGGTCGCCATCGGTTACACTCTCGACGAGATCGATAACGAAATTACGGGAAGCACCCCGGCCTCCTTCGAGCCGTCCATCGACTACGTGGTCGTGAAGATCCCGCGGTTTCACTTCGAGAAGTTTCCGCAATCCGATCGCGTCCTGGGACCGCAGATGCAGTCCGTGGGAGAAGTGATGGGCATCGGCCAGAACTTCAGGGAAGCGTTTCTGAAGGCCCTCCGGTCCCTCGAAAATGGGACGGACCATCTCATGCCGGAGATCCTTCCGGACGATCCCGATGAAATCGCCCGTCTGTTGAAGATTCCCTCGGACCGGCGGATCCATCAGATCGCCGAGGCCCTCCGGAGGGGGATCCCGGCCGAGTCGGTCGCTCTCTGGACAGGATTCGATCCGTGGTTCCTCCATGAAATTGCGGAGATCCTGGCGCTGGAGAAAGAGGTCGACCGTTTTCGTGGCGAGCCCCTTCCCCTTTTTCCGGATGATCTTTTTCGGGCTCTCAAGGAGAACGGGTTTTCGGACCACGCCCTCTCCAGGATGCTGGGGGTTCCTGAAGGCGATTTGAGGGAGATGCGGCTTCGGCGGGGGGTCGAGGTTCATTTCAGGACCGTGGATACCTGTGCCGGGGAATTTGCCGCCCGCACCCCTTACCTTTACGGCACGTACCATGGGAGCCCCGAATGGGGAAGGGGGCCTTCGGGACGGGACTCTGTTCTCATCCTGGGATCCGGTCCGAACAGAATCGGGCAGGGGGTGGAATTCGACTATTGCTGCGTCCATGGGGTGATGGCCCTTCGCGAGATGGGCATCGATGCCGCCATGCTGAACTGCAATCCCGAAACGGTGTCGACCGACTTCAATGTATCGAACCGTCTTTATTTTGACCCGCTCACGATCGAGGACGTTCTGTCCGTCATCGCCCTGGAGCGTCCCCGCGGGGTGGTGGTTCAGTTCGGGGGCCAGACTCCCCTCAAGCTGATGAAAGGGCTTCATGAGGCAGGGGTTCCGCTGTTGGGGACGACCTTCGAGATGACGGACCTGGCGGAGAACAGGGAGCGTTTCAGGGACCTGATTGACCGGTTGGGCCTGCTTCAGCCCCGAAGCGGGCTGGTTTCCGATCTCGAGGACGGGTTCGACGAAATAAAACGGATCGGATTTCCTGTTCTTGTGCGGCCTTCCTATGTGCTCGGCGGAGAAGCGATGGAGATCCTCTATGATGAAAAGGATTGGATCGACTATCGCAAACGGATCGCCTCGATCGACTTTCGATTCCCGCTTCTCATCGATTCCTTTTTTTCGGATGCGACCGAGGTGGATGTCGATGCGATCGGGGATGGGGAAGAGATCGCGATCGGGGGAATCCTCGAACATATCGAACAGGCGGGAATTCATTCGGGGGATTCGGCCTGCTTCATTCCGCCCCGGACACTTTCCGAAGACGTCCAGAGGGACATTGTCCGCCAGACGATGGTTCTGGGAAAAGCTCTCGGGGTCAAGGGGTTGATGAATATCCAGTTTGCTGTTCAAAATGAAACAGTCTATGTCTTGGAGGTGAATCCACGGGCCTCCCGTACCGTCCCCTTCACCTCCAAGGCGATCGGCTTTTCTCTTCCGAAGGCGGCAATGCGCCTCATGATGGGGGAAACCCTGTCCTCGCTCGGCCTTTCCGGGCGGACCTTGCCGGATCTTCCCTACACCTCTGTCAAGGAAGCGGTGTTTCCCTTCCGCAGATTCCGGGGGGTCGATACACTTCTGAGTCCGGAAATGAAATCGACGGGCGAGGTCATGGGGATTTCCCGGGATTTTGGAGGGGCCTTCAAAGATGCCCAGCTTGCTTCGGGGATGGATCTTCCCGTCACGGGGCGGGTGTTCGTGAGCGTGAGCGACCGGGATAAGGCAGAAACGGTGTCGGTGGCCCGTGACCTCATAAGCCTGGGATTCGAGCTCGTTGCCACCGCCGGGACCGCCATGAAGCTCGAAGAGGAAGGGATTGCCTCCGAACGGGTCAACAAGGTCAAGGAAGGACGTCCGCACATCGTGGATCTCATCAAGGACGGAAATATCCAGTTGGTGATCAATACCGTTTCGGGAAAGCAATCCCAGAAGGATTCCTTGTCGATCCGTCAGGAAACCCTTCTTCGTAATATCCCCTATTACACGACGATCGAAGGGGCGAAGGCCCTCGTCATCGCCCTAAGGACAAAGGGAACCTCTGAGTCCATTCGCTCTCTCCAGGACCTCCATCGGGCGCTTCACCCATCCGGCAAGGCTTGAACTCTCGTGAAACTTTGGCTAAGTTCAAGGAAGAGGACTTCGATGATCTTCAAGGAGAAGAGAATGCGAAAGGAGGAATTTTTATGAATCAAACGCCGATGACACGGGAGGGACATGCCCGTCTTCAGGTGGAACTCAACCGTTTAAAGAAGGTGGATCGCGTCAAGAATATTCAGGACATCGCAGAAGCAAGGGCACACGGCGATCTTTCTGAAAACGCCGAGTACCATGCGGCCAAGGAGAAACAGTCCTTTATTGAAGGACGCATCAAGGAGCTTGAGGCCAAGCTTTCTTCTGCGATCGTCGTTTCTTCGGCCCATCAGGATCGGGAGAGGGTCACCTTCGGCGCGACGGTGTCCCTTCGAAACGGTTCGACCGGAGAGGAAAAGGTCTATACCATCGTCGGGCAGGAGGAGGTCGATTTGAAGAGGGGCCGAATTTCCGTGGCCTCTCCTGTCGGTAAGGCGTTGGTCGGCCGAAAGGTGGGCGAAACGATCCAGATTCGTGTTCCTGCAGGCGAGGTGGCGTATGAAGTGTGCCACATCGCTTATAAAGAATGATCCCTAACCGGGAAGGATGGCCTTTGAACATCAAAAAAACAGTGACGGTCATTCTCTTTGTGCTGGTGGTCCTGATCCCGGCTTTGGTGGTGTTTGGGATTTACTTTTTTGGGCCGGAGCTCTCCCATTTTCTGATCGGAGTTTAAGGGAAAAATAATGGAGTGTTTCATTTTGAATCTTCTTATTAAGGGTGATTCATAATGAGACAATTTTTTGGGAACACTGGAAAGATAAAAAGGGCGCAAGAGAGAGGGGAAAAATAAAAAATAGTTGTTTGGCGAATAGTTCCTTGACATTTTGTCAAACCTGGCATCCTTCTTGCATATCTATTGATAGGTCCTGGGGGGATGAACTACATCCCCAAGACATAAGGAGGAGAATCACATGGATTGCCAGCGTTGTCACGGGAAAATGGTCGAGGAAGAGTTCAGTGACATCAAGGATGATTCTGGATATTTGAATTTTCGCGGGTGGCGCTGCCTCCTTTGCGGAGAGATCGTAGATTCTGTCATCCTGACGAACCGGATGAATCGGCCTTCTCCTATTGTAAGCCGTAACCGAAAGATCATGGCGTACCACTAACATAAGATGTTCTAGGCCGGCGGACTCGTAGTCTGCCGGATGCACTCATCGGGGGCATCGCCCCCGCTGCTCATATGTTTCCTGCAGGAGGATAAAAGCAATGATTACCCTGAGCGAAAAAGCGGTCGAAAAAGTCAATGAATACCTTAAAACGGAAAATAAAGAGGGATACGGACTCCGCGTCTATGTGTCCGGAGGAGGATGCCATGGATTCCAATATGGCATGTCTTTCGAGGAAGCCCCCGGAGAAATGGACCAGATCGTCGAAGAGTCCGGAGTCAAGCTCTTTATCGACTCCCAAAGCTATCCGCTTCTCTCCGGCGCGATGGTTGACTACGTCGAGAATCTCTACGGCTCTGGGTTTGCGATTAAGAACCCGAACGCCAAGTCTTCCTGCGGATGCGGAAGCTCCTTTTCCGTTTAACGCAGATTTTCTGGACGAAATTTACGATGCGAGGCCCTGTCGTTTCGTTGGGCCTCGTTTTTTTTGTGACGATCCTTTGCGTTTCGGGAACCCTTCCTTGGGCCCGAGGATCCAAGCCCTGTTCTTCCCTTCTCCCGCTCGTCGGCTACATTGTGCAAGCCAGTCGTCCCCACCAACCATTTCCGGTGGCGCTTAAGATCGGCAGGTCGCTTCTGTGGGCCTCAAGCCGTACCGGTCTCCCGCTCTATCTCCTTGTGGCGCTTGCGCAGGAGGAATCGTCCTTCAACCCCTCCGCCCTCAACCCCGGGTCAGAGGACTACGGACTCTTTCAGGTGCATTATCCCTTCTGGGAAAAGTACTTTCGGAAGAAGGACGGCCGGAATCTTCGGCGGATCCGTCGGGAGGATTTGATGGAGATTTCTGTCAATACGCGGATGGCAATGGACATAGTATCCTATGACCTGAAGCTTTCGCGGGGGGATGTGGTGGAGATGCTCGGACGATATTCAGGCCGAACGGGGGAGGCCCAAAGACGCTATGTCCAACAGGTCCTTCGGTACAGTCTGGAATTCAAGCATTTTGAAAGCCAAAACGAAGGACATTGCCCTGGCCCCAAGCCCTAGCGGGCCTGCACCCTGTCCCGTCCGTTGCGCTTCGCTTCATACATCATCTGGTCCGCCAATGGAATGAGTTCCGATTCCCGTGCAACGTCTTCGGGATAGGAGGCGATTCCGATGCTGATCGTGATTTTGCCGGCCAACGGGTGAATGAGCCGCTTGACGGAATTCCGGATTCTTTCCCCGATCAAAATGGCCCGGGATTTTCCGAGGCCGGGAAGGATGACGATGAATTCCTCTCCTCCATACCGTCCGAACCCGTCTCCGGACCTCAAGGTTTTTCCGATGGCGGAGGTGACATCGACCAGGACCGAATCTCCCACCCCGTGCCCGTAAGTATCGTTGACCTGCTTGAAGTGGTCGATATCCATCATCAGGATGGAGAGGGACTCCCGATTGGATCGGGCATTCTGGAAGGCAAAGGAAAGAAAGGCCTCCATCGAATCCCGGTTCAGGATTTTTGTCAGGGGGTCGTGCTCGGATTTCCTTTTTAAGGCGATTCGATGGGCAAATAGGGCATGGCTGGTTTCAAGCACCGGCGCGGAAAGCTCGAGCGCGTTCTGAAATTCCATTTCGGGAATGTGGTTGTCCGCAGGAAAGGGAGGGGGAAAGATCATGAGAAAGGGAATGATTGGGGCGGCCTCTTGAACCAGTTTAAAGATGATGACTTTAGTTGCCCCGGTCTGGGGAAGATGCAAAATTCCGGTTTTTTCGGGGTCGAGTTCATCGAAATACCGGTCCCGGGTTTGAAGGATGGCCCGGACCGCCTCGGTCAGCGGGAAGGAGCTGTCCTGATGGAAATAATCTTCCGGGTCGGACGTCCTGATGTAGACCGATCGGCTTCGTGTCCTCGCTTCGCAGTAGGCAACGGCGGGGGCCGACAGAAGGGGGCGAAGAGAGTTGCAGATCAATGACTCGTAGGGAAGGGAGCGTTCGAGGGGGATGAGATTGGTCAGGCTCTGAGCGAAGGCCCGGTACCGGGTCAATACGGCCATCAGATAATTCTTCGAGGAGACTTGTTCCGACAAAAGCGTGATGACGGGAAACGAGATGCGGGGCCATGGGGGTCCTGCGGACGAAAGGACGTCGGGATGGCTGTCCTCTAGGACAAGGTGCGTAAAGGAGCCCTCGGGTATGTCTTTAATGGTGGAGACAATCGGAATCCCGTCCATCTCGGCAACGATCAGAATGTCCTGGGTGGGGTGAGGATCCACCACGCCGGCCAGGACGACATTCTGGTCTGAAAGCGCCATCATGGTCTGAACGATCGCATCCCATCGGTCCGGAGACATGCCCACAGGCCGAACGAGGAGAATCCGGCATATCGGAGGTGTGGAATCATTGATCATGGCGCCCTTATTATCGACCCTCAATGGTGGATTAGATAAATTATTGACCCGTCGGGAATTTCCCATCTTGTTTAGGCTAACACAGGAATACTTCAAAAAATATAGATTTTCCTAAGGACATGATCGGAATCGGTAAGTCCGGAGATTCGTGACCATCCGGTGGAGAGGTCAGAGAGCCCCGGCCATTTCGTCGACCACGTATTTGACGATTTCTGCCATGGTCGGATGAATGTGGAGAATTCTCTGGTACTGGTCGATTGTGGCGGAAAGGCCGATGGAGACCGTCAGAAGGTGGATCAGGTCGGAAGCCCCAGGGCCATACATTTCCGCCCCGACAATTTCCCGCGTCAGGCGATTTGCGATGATCTTGAGTGCGCCATCGGTCTGGCGGTTGACGATGGCCTTGCCGAGGTCTGAAAACGGAAGATATCCGGTCAGAACCGGGAGGTGGCGCTGGTGGGCCTGTCTCTCGGAAAGACCGACCCGTGCAAACTCTGGTTCGGTGAAAATCGCCGTGGGAACGGCCCTGTCTTCCGCCTTCTTCGGGATTTCCGACGCAGCGTTGTATCCTGCGACCTCTCCATGATAGGTGGCCAGGTTGAGGACAGGGAGGGCTCCCGTGACGTCTCCTGCGGCGAAGATGCGGGGATTGGAGGTCCGGAGCCAGGGATCGACGTGGACAGCCTGGTGGCGGGTGAGCTCGACGCCTGCGGATTGAAGGTTCAGACGGTCCACATCCGGATAACGTCCCGTGGCGGCCATAATCCGCTCGGCAGTGAGCTCGCGTTGTCCGGAGCCGCCCACCTCCCCCACAAGGGTCATTTTGCCGGAGCACTGGAGGACCCTTTCCGTCCGGAAGCCCAGCTGGAGGGCCAGTCCGCGCCTCTCAAGGGAGTCGAGATAGCCTGAGACAATGCGGGGGTCGAGGTCCGGGCTCCACCCGGACGCGAGTTCGACGATGGTGACGCGAACCCCCAGCATGGAAAGGTATTGCCCGAGCTCAAGTCCGACCGGACCGGCCCCGAGAACGATCATCGATTCCGGGAGCTTTTCGAGTTCCAGAATGTCGTCAGAGGTGAGCACCGAATCTTGCGACAGACCCGGGATGGTTGGGATTTTCGGCAACGATCCCGTCGCGATCACGGCCCGTTCGAAGTGGACGGCCTCCTTCCCGACCAGGGCCGACTCCAAAGAGAGAAAGGTGACCGGCTCTTCGACGAGCGTGATTCCCGGAACTCCGTCCACACTGGTTCGAGCGGAATCGGCCATTTCGGCGATCATTTCGTTTTTCATCCGGATGACGGACGGAAGATCGGCGGTGACGGTTCCGGAGAGCCCGAGCCCCAGCGCGTTGAGTTCGGACTTGGTCTCGTACAGGATATGGGCAGAACGGAGGAGCGCCTTGGACGGCATGCACCCTTTAAGGATGCACAGTCCTCCGAAGGGCGGCGGGGAGGCCAGGAGCACCTTTTTCCCGAGCCGGGCCGCTTCCCGTGCGGCATAACGACCTGCTGAACCCGCGCCGATGACAAGAACCTGGACTTTTTTCAATGGGACCTCTTTTCCGGCCTGGGCCGATCGGAGTGGAAGGATTGGCCTCCTCCCTCCTTCTTTTGATTTTAACCAAAAGGGCCTCTCTTTTCACCTAGTGGGCACCGATGTCGAAAATGACCGGGTTTTTTCCCTGTTTTTATAAAAAAAGGACATCAAGAAGGGAAAGTCGGGGAATATTTACCCCGCATCTTGCGTTTTTTTTCTCCAATGTGTAATCTCTCTCCCTGACAGCAATTCGGAATGAAATCCGGCTTCCCGAGGGCAGGGAAAAAATATGCGCGAAGACAAGGGCGTCTTCATGATCCATCATGGAGACGCCCTTTTTTTGTGTTTCGGGCTGCGGCAACCAGCATGACGGCCCCTTTAACAACCCTACAAAGGAGACAATCAGAATGACCCCGAAAGAAGTTTTGGAGTACGCCAAGAAAAACAATGTTCAGATCGTCGACTTCAAATTTGCCGATCTCCTCGGAACCCTTCAGCACTATTCCATGACCGCCCATCAGCTGTCTGAGGAGCTCTTCGAAGAAGGCTTTGGATTTGACGGTTCGAGCATCCGGGGGTTCCAGACCATCAATGAGTCGGACATGCTCCTCATTCCCGACCCCAAGTCGGCCTTCCTCGATCCCTTCACGCAATCGCCGACTCTTTCGATGATCGTCAACGTCAAGGATCCCGTTACCGGAGAGAGTTACCAGAAAGATCCCAGATACATCGCCCAGAAAGCGGAAAACTATCTCAAAAAAGTTGCCGACATCTCCTATTGGGGACCGGAGTGTGAATTTTTCGTCTTCGATGATGTCCGGTACGGCACCGGCTCCAATTTTTCCCACTATTCGGTGGACTCGATCGAAGGGATCTGGAACACCGGACGGGAAGAGGAACCCAACCTGGGGTACAAGGTCCGGCACAAGGAAGGGTACTTCCCCGTTCCCCCGACCGATACCTTGATGGATCTCCGGTCGGAAATGGTTCTCACGATGGAACAAATCGGAATCCGTTGCGACGCCCATCATCATGAGGTCGCCACCGGAGGCCAATGCGAAATCGCCATGCGTTTTGACACGCTGACCAAAATGGCCGACAACGTGATGAAGTACAAGTACGTGGTCAAGAATACGGCCATCAAGTACGGCAAAACAGCCACATTCATGCCTAAACCCCTTTTCCAGGATAACGGAACGGGGATGCATGTCCACCAGAGTCTCTGGAAGGCGGGAAAGAACCTCTTCTACCAGAAAGGCGGGTACGGGGACACCTCCGAACTCTGCCGGCATTACATCGGCGGCCTGATCCACCATGCGCCGGCCCTTCTGGCCTTCATCGCCCCGACCACCAATTCCTACCGCCGGCTTGTGCCGGGTTATGAGGCCCCGATCAACCTGATGTATTCCAAGAGGAATCGGTCGGCCTGCGTGCGCATCCCGATGTATTCCAAGAGCGAGAAGGCAAAGCGGATCGAATTCAGAACCCCCGATCCCTCGAGCAACCCATACCTCACCTTTGCGGCGTGCCTGATGGCTGGCCTCGACGGCATCGAGCGGAAACTTGAGCCGCCGGCTCCGCTCGACAAGGATCTTTACGAGCTGTCCGACCGTGAAAAGAAGAAAATCAAGCAGATGCCGGGAAGCCTCGACGCGGCCTTGGCCGCCCTCGAAAAGGACCAGGACTTCCTTTTGAAGGGGGGAGTGTTTACTCCCGAGGTGATCAACACCTGGCTCGAATTGAAAACGAAGTGTGAAGTCGACGCCATTCGCCTCCGTCCCCATCCTCACGAGTTTCATCTTTATTTTGACGTGTAGGACACCGGACGTTTTCAGCAAATCGGACCCAGGCGCGTTTTGCCCGGGTCCAGAACGACACACGGGGCCTGGACACGCTGTTCAGGCCCTTTTTTTAAAGTTGAGCCCATGAATCACGAACAGAAAATCATTCGGGAGCTGACCGCATTTTTTGAAATCAGCCGGGAGCTTGCGAGTTCCCCGGATTTGGATTCGGCCCTGAATCATATTCTCGGAATCATGGATACCCAGCTCAATCTTCACCGGGGGGCGATCCTCCTCCTGAAGGGGGACACCAACGAGTTGATGACCGAGCTGGCCTTTGGGATGTCCGAGGAAGAGAAGAAAAAAGGGCGATTCAAGATCGGTGAGGGCATCACCGGCACAGTGCTTTCGACCGGACTTCCGATCATTGTTCCCGACATCGATGCCGAACCGCGATTTTTGAACAGGAGTGGGGCTCGTAAGGGCGTCTCCCGAAGGAAAATGGCCTTTATCGCCGTTCCGCTGATCTTCCAGGGCATGAAACTCGGGGTCCTTTCCGCCGATTGCGATCTGTCGGAAGAGGAGAGGGATCTCGAAGAGGACAAGCGCGTCCTTTCAATCATCGGGTCGACGATCGTCCAGGCGGTTCTGTTGCGTCAGAAGTTCTCTGAGGAGAACCAGAGGCTGATCGACGAGACCCACAGGCTGGAGCACGCCTTGAAGGACCGTTACGCCATTGATGGATGGATCGGTCGGTCAAAGGTGATGAACCAGATCGCCGAGTCGGTCCATCAAGTGGCGGCGAGCCGGGCGACTGTGCTGATACAGGGAGAAAGCGGAACCGGGAAGGAGGTGGTCGGGAAGGCCATCCATTTCCTGAGTCCACGGGCAAAGAAACCCTTCGTGCAGATCAATTGCGCCGCCATCCCGGAAACATTGCTCGAAAGCCAGCTTTTCGGCCATGAAAAAGGCGCCTTTACCGGAGCGCACATCGCCCGTCCCGGCAAATTCGAAGCGGCAGACTCAGGCACGATTTTCCTCGATGAGGTGGGAGAGATCTCCCCCTCGGTCCAGGTCAAGCTGCTTCGTGTCCTTCAGGAAAGATCGGTGGAACGGATCGGGGGAAACCGCGTCATTCCCGTGGATGTCCGCATCATCGCGGCGACCAACCGGAACCTCGAAGAGATGATCCGGCGAAATCAGTTTCGGGAGGACCTCTATTATCGCCTCAATGTCGTTCCCCTTTTTCTCCCTCCCCTTCGGCAGAGGAAAGAGGACATCCCCCTTCTGGTCGGGCATTTCCTTGAGCGCTTCAATCGCGACAATGCGCGGACCGTCACTGTCGATCCTGGAGCGATGGAGTTGCTTGTGGCCTATGATTGGCCTGGAAATGTCAGGGAGCTGGAAAATATGATGGAGCGCCTGGTGGTCATGGCCCATGGGTCCATCATTACCCGTAAGGACTTGGACCGCGCCATCACGCTCTATCCCAGACCGGAAATGCCCGAGGGGGGACGGGCGGGCATGGCCGGGTTGGAAGAGCCGACGGAAATGAGACGGTGGAGAGGTGAGGAACTCCGTCGCCCGGCTTCCCAGGCCGGAGAAAAGGAGGAAGGACTGATCGGGGCCGTTTCAACCCTCGAAAAGGAACAGATCGAAGCGGTCCTGAGGCGCTATGGATATGTGAAAACACGCGCCGCCCGCGCTCTTGGCATCACCCCTCGCCAGTTGCGCTACCGGATGATGAAATACGGGATCGAGGATGAGATCCCGTAAATTCCTCCTAGCTTAATTTGAGCCCCAGATCCCGAAGCTGCCCCGGATCGACCGGAGCGGGGGCAGCTGTCAAGAGACAGGTTCCTTTTTGCGTCTTTGGGAAGGCCATGACGTCGCGGATCGAGTCGCGGCCCAAGAGGATCATCGCCAGCCGATCAAGGCCAACGGCCATTCCTCCGTGGGGAGGAGCCCCGAAGGACAGAGCCTCAAGCAGGAACCCGAACCGCCGTTTCGCTTCCTCCTCCGTCATCCCGATCAAATCGAACACCCGCTTTTGAAGCTCGATCTCGTGGTTCCTGATGCTGCCGCCTCCCACCTCCGTCCCATTGAGGACAAGATCATACGCAAGGGACCGCGCCAACTCGGGGGTATCCGAAAGGATCGCCAGATCGTCCGGATGGGGGGCGGTAAAAGGATGGTGGACCGCCTCGAACCGTTTCTCGTCCGGATTCCATTCAAGGAGCGGAAAATCGATCACCCAAAGCAATTCCATGCGGGTCGGGTCGATCAAATTCGCGAGGCGCGCGACGTGGGATCGCAAAAGACCCAAGATTTTCAAGGTCTGGGGGAGGGTGTCGGCGATAAAGAGAAGAAGATCCCCATGTTCGGCGCCCATCGCCTCTGCGATCTCCTTCTGGAGAGGTTCGGGGATGAACTTTAAAATGGGGCTTGAAAATCCGGATGCTTCGGCCTTGATCCAGGCGAGCCCCTTGGCTCCCTGTCCCTGGGCCCACAAGGTGAGATCTTCCACTTCCTTTCGGCTCCGGGAGGCTCCCCCCGGGAATCGGAGCCCCCTGACCGTTCCCCCGCTCCCCAGAGTTTGGGTGAAGACGGCAAAGGAGGTGTTTTGGGCAATGGCGGAGATATCCACAATGGGAAGGCCGAACCGGAGGTCCGGTTTGTCGCTTCCGTATTTTTCCATGGCCTCGGCGTGCGTGAGACGCATGAACGGCCGGGAGAGTTCCGTATTCTTGAATTTTCTGAAGATTGCACAGAAAAGGTTCTCGATGATCCCCAGAAATTGATCCCGGTTCAAAAAAGAGGCTTCGATATCGACCTGGGTAAACTCGGGTTGGCGGTCGGCCCGGAGATCTTCGTCGCGGAAGCATCGGGCCACCTGGAAGTACCGATCGATCCCCCCTACCATGAGAAGTTGCTTGAAGAGCTGGGGGGATTGGGGAAGAGCGTAAAATGCGCCGCGTTCGAGTCGTGAGGGGACCAGAAAGTCGCGTGCGCCTTCCGGGGTCGACCGGGTCAACAGCGGCGTCTCGATTTCCCAGAATTGATGGGCGACCATCTCATTGCGGATCAGGGTCGTCAATTCGGAGCGGAGGCGCAAGGCCTCCAGAAGGAAGGGGGAGCGCATGTCGAGATAGCGATAGGTGAGGCGGAGTGTCTCGGACACCCCCTTGGTGTCGTCGACCGGGAAGGGCGGGGTTTGGCTGGAATTCAGAACCCTCAGGGACGACACGCGAATTTCGAGATTTCCCCCGGCCACTTCTTCGTTCACAGTGCCTTCGGGCCGATTGTTGAGGGATCCGTGGATGGAGATGACCCATTCATCCCGGAGCATTTTTGCCATGTTTTCCATCACCGGGTTCTGGTGGGCATCGATCACGCATTGAATCCTCCCGGAACGGTCGCGGAGTTCAATGAACAGCAAGCCTCCGTGGTCCCGGACGGCATGGACCCACCCTGCCACAGTCACAACGGTCCCGGGGGAAAATTGGTAAAGATCGGCGATGAAGTGTGAACGGTACATCAAAGGTCCTCTCAAAAGAGTGTCCGAGGTCACGGGTCATTCGAAGCATGGAGCATTCTAGCAGATCAGGTGTCACATTGAAGACGGGGCCGTGTGACCGGGAAGCCTGCTTTCATCCATATGGATCAGATCGAAGGAGGGACGCGTTCCCAGGTCGGACCGGTCGGCAAGTCCGGGTTAGGTTCTCCGACGATACCCGGGCTTCAGGCATTGGGGGCCAGGGGTTCGAAGAACGAGCGCCCCCATGCCTCCCGTTCCTCCGGGGTGTGCAAAGTGCATGGGAGTCAATCCAGAGCAGCACGGCATCGCCTGGAAGCCGGCCCGCCGCCGTGAGACGAATCCTGTCGACCGGGAGGAGGCGTCATCGGGGAGGTTTCCTGGATGAACCAGGCTTCCGGTGTCCGGATCGGGGGGCCTTCGGTCCCGGAGGGGAGGATCGATCGGTTTCCCCTTTCATTTTTCGTGGCCGGGGAGGGGCCTGGAAAGTGCTTTTGGAGCGGGCGTTCCCGGATCTTCGAGGCATGGGCGCCCGTTCCTCGGAGCGGGGAGCGGAGGTCGGGTTCGAGGATTTCCCTTTGCGGCCCTCCTCGGGAGACCCCCACTGACGTTCTTTCCCCCGGAATCTCGGCGGCTCGGCGGATGTCTGCTCAGACCTGCCAGACCGGGAGAAACGCGAAGGACGAGAGGATGTATGGCGGGGGAGGGAATTCTTTCTCTCCCGGTCCTTTCCTTCGCCCGATCTATAAGGCCGATCCCGTTCTCCGGAGCGGACCTTTTCCCGTGGCTCGCCCCGATCGCCCTTGCGATCCGGAGAAGAGGCGGGGACGTATTCTTTTTTCCGGACCGGCCGCATCTCACGGCGTGTTCCCGATCCGGTCGGGGGGGCTGCCCGATGCCGGGAGTCCAAGGTTTTGGGAAGATGAGCCGGCCGGTCTCCAGCCAGGAGGGAACGAATTTCGGAGGGGGAGACAGGGCGGTACTCTCCCGGCTCGAGTCCCGCAAGAGTCAACGGGCCGATGGCGGTTCTGACCAATTTGAGGACGAAATAATTGAGCGCCTCGAAGAGGCGGCGGACCTCCCTGTTTCGTCCCTCTGTCAGGGTGATCCGATACCATGCGTTGCTGTCGGTCGTGCGTTCGAGGAAGAATTCCAAGGGCGTGACAGGACGTCCATCGAGCCGGACCCCTCCCGCGGAGATACGTTCGGCGTGGTCCGGGGACACCCTTCCCTGGATCTTCACAAGGTAGGTGCGGGGGATGGCATAGCGTGGATGAAGGATGCGCTGAGACAGGTCTCCATTGTTCGTAAGGAGGAGCGCCCCTTCGGTCTGGAAGTCGAGCCGGCCAATGTGAAGCAGGGGGTCAATCGCCGGGAAAAACTCGCGAAGCGTCGGCCGTCCTTCGGGGTCGTGCAGGGTGGAGACCACTCCCCGCGGTTTATAGAAAAGGAAAAGAAAGGACTCCGTTTCCCGCGGAAGAGATTTTCCTTCGACCAGGATGCGGTCCGTGTCGGGGTTGACGCGGGATCCTGGCTCTGTGACGACGGTTCCATTGACTGAAACCAGACCCGACGCGATCAGTTGTTCGCATTTTCGACGGGAGGCGATGCCCCGGTGCGCCAGGAGTTTGTGGAGGCGGACCAATCCGTCGCCGTCTCGCGTGTCGTCGGTCTCCGGAGCGGGAGAGGATTGTGGACCTGGTTTAGCTGAGGCCCCTTTGGTGGTCGGCTTGGTGAAATCATCGTTGTTCATAGCGTTTTCTACTCCCATTCGATCGTGGCGGGAGGTTTCGGGGAGATATCGAACACGACACGGTTGATGCCCTCCACCGAGGCAATGATCCGATGGGAGATCCGTCCGAGAAGATCCGGCGAGAGAGGATGGACGTCGGCGGTCATCCCGTCCACGGAGCGCACCGTCCTCACCGCCACGACATGTTCGTAGGTTCTGGCATCGCCCATGACCCCGACCGACTTAACGGGAAGAAGAACGGCAAAATATTGCCAGAGTTCCGGCAAAAAAGAGGATTGCTCGATCTCCTCACGGACGATCGCGTCGGCCTCCCTGAGGATCTCCAGGCGCTCTTTGGTGACGGACCCGAGAATCCGTATGGCGAGACCGGGGCCGGGGAAGGGCTGACGGGAGACGAAATGCTCCGGAAGGCCCAATTCACGGCCAAGGCGCCGGACCTCGTCCTTGAAAAGCTCCCGAAGGGGCTCCACGAGCTTAAAGGGCATGCGGGCGGGAAGTCCCCCCACATTGTGGTGAGACTTGATGACAGTGGACGGACCTCCAAAGGAGGACACGCTTTCGATGACATCCGGATAGAGGGTTCCCTGGGCCAGGAATCGAATTATCCCGCGCTTTTTGGCCTCCTTGCTGAAAATGTCGATAAAGGCCTTTCCAATGATTTTTCGTTTTCTCTCGGGATCGGAGACCCCCTGGAGACGCCGGAGGAAAAGGTCCCGCGCGTCGGCCACATCGAGAGGGATGCCCAGCGTTCCCAGATCATGGCGCAGGGACTCGAGTTCTCCCTTCCTTAGGAGGCCATTGTCGACAAAGATCGCGTGAAAGCGTGATCCCAGGGCACGGTGGCACAGGAGGGAGGTGACCGTCGAATCGATCCCCCCCGACAGGGCACAAACGAGGTGATCATTGCCCACGGTCGTGCGGATCTCTTCGATGTGGCGGTCGAGGTACCCTTTGATCGTCCAGTTCGGAGAGATTTGACATACCTCGGCGAGGAAAGCGCGGAGAAATTTTACCCCGGCCTCCGTTTGGGTCACTTCCGGGTGAAACTGGACCCCGTAGATCCTGCGCTTCTTGTCCTCCATCGCGGCAATGGGGGTGGTTTCCGTGCTTCCCGAGGCGGTGAAGCCCGCCGGAAGCTTTTCGATCCAGTCTCCATGACTCATCAAGACCGGGGAGGCGGGTCTAAAGACATTCCAGAGGGGGGAGGCGGACGCCGAGGGTGAAAAGAGGTGAACTCCATACTCGCGGACCTTGGCACGTTCGACCCGTCCCCCGGCGACATGGGCGATGATCTGCATTCCATAGCAGATGCCGAGGACAGGGATGCCGAGATCAAGCAAAGAAGGATCGAGGTTTGGGGCGCCGGGTTCGTAAACGGATGAAGGGCCTCCAGAAAAAATGAGGGCCCGCGGTTTTTTGGCAATAACTGTGTGGGCGGGAACAGTGGCTGGCAAAATTTCGGCGTATATTTCCATCTCACGAATCCGCCGGGCGATGTTCTGGGTGAGCTGAGAGCCGAAATCAAGGATCAAAACCGGGTCGATTGGCACGGAAAACGTTCTTTCTTATGAGGGTCCGAAGGTTGTTGGGTCAGGATTCATCCCACTCACGGCGATAGTTCGGGGCTTCCTTGGTGATGATCACATCATGGACGTGGCTCTCCCTCAACCCTGCAGGAGAGATGCGAAGGAACTTGGAATGATCCTGGAGCTCGCGAATGGTCCGGCACCCGCAATATCCCATTCCGGAACGAAGACCCCCTGACAGCTGGTAGATCAGGTCGGAAAGCTTTCCTTTATGGGGAACGCGTCCTTCGATTCCTTCGGGAACCCATTTTTTCGATCCGGACGGTTGGTTGTAGCGGTCACCTCCCCCGCGTTCCATGGCACCGATCGATCCCATTCCCCGGTAGGTCTTGTAGGAACGCCCCTGATAAAGGATGGTCTCGCCCGGAGACTCCTCCGTGCCGGCGAACAGGGAGCCCAGCATGACGGCCGAAGCCCCGGCGGCGAGAGCCTTCACGATATCCCCGGAATATTTGATCCCCCCGTCAGCAATGACAGGCACATTCGCCTCGCGGGCCACCTGGTACACCTCAGAAATGGCGGTCAGCTGGGGGACGCCCGCGCCGGCCACGATCCTTGTGGTGCAGATGGACCCGGGGCCGACGCCGACCTTAAGGAGATTCGCCCCGGCGTCTATCAGGGACCAGGCCCCTTCTTTCGTGGCGATATTCCCTGCCATGATGGGGAGGGTGGGCCAGGCGTCCCTGATGGTACTAATCATCTTGAGAACGCCCGCCGAATGGCCGTGAGCGGTGTCGATCACCAAGATGTCCACCTGGGCCCGGGCGAGATGCTGGGCCCGTTCGAAGGCGGGTTCCCCGACCCCGATCGCCGCCGCCACGAGGAGGCGGCCCCTGGAATCCTTGGCGGAATTTGGATATTTGATCTTTTTCTCGATATCCTTGATGGTGATCAGTCCCGCAAGTTCGTTCCGTTCATCCACCACGGGAAGCTTTTCGATGTGGAATTCCTGGAACAGTTTTTTTGCGGCTTCGAGGGTCGTTCCGATCGGAGCAGTGATCAGATTCTTGGATGTCATGACCTCGGAGACTTTTCGGGTGAGAATCGTCTCGAAGCGGAGGTCGCGGTTGGTCACGATCCCGAGCAGCTTCCGGTTCTTGACGACGGGAATGCCGGAGATACGAAAGGTCTGCATCAGATCCAGGGCCTTCCCGATGGACTCATCGGGATCGATGGTGATCGGGTCGGTGATCATTCCAGATTCCGATTTCTTGACCTTGTCCACTTCGTGGGCCTGATCCTCCGGGGAGAGGGCACGGTGGATGACGCCGATGCCTCCTTCCCGAGCCAGGGCGATGGCGAGCCTGGCCTCTGTCACAGTGTCCATGGCGGAAGAAAGGATCGGGATATTCAGCTGGATTCCCGGGGCAAGCTCTATGCTGGTGTCGGTCTCTGCAGGAAGGAAGTCGGAAAATTGGGGCACGAGGATGACGTCATCAAATGTCAGCCCCATGGGAAGGTCATTTTGCAACATCAGTTCCCCTCACTTTTTCAAAGAGTTTATCTTCCTATTATAAACCACATTGTTTTTATGGGTCAATGAAAGGCCGGAGACGTCCTGGGCAAAGACGTGAGGGAGACAGGAGCCGCGTCAGGGTCCATGGGTCAGAGCATGTTGCGACGAAGCAGGTCGACAAACTGTTGGGAGGTCCGTCCGGAGCGGGAGGCCCGTTCCCTCGAAAATCGGAGGGCGTGCATCAGGATCCGAATCTCCGGGGTTTCGGGCTCCAGAAGCGCTTCCCGGGATTTCTCTTGCCAGGCGTCCCAACGGGAAGGCCAGTCTTCCGGAATATGAGAGATGAGTCCTGCCGACAGGGCCTTGTTGAGGACGAGATGAAAATATCCGTTTAGATCGGGTTCGTCGAAGAACAGGGTGAGACCGAAACGGTCATGCAGGGCAAGAGCGTCGTCCCGGCTCTCCTCGGGATGGATGGAATCCGAGGCATGGAGGCGGGATTCCGACACCAGGTGACGGATATTTGACGTGACAACCAGCCCGACGTTGTCCGGGCTCGCCATGATTCCACCGTCGAGGAGCGCCTTGAGCTTCCTGAAACCGTCGTCCTCTTCGGAGAAGGCCAGATCGTCGAGGAGGAGGAGATAATTGTTCGGGAGGGTGGACAGGAGGTCGATCAGGGGCGGCAGATAGTCGATGCTGTCCTTGTCGGCTTGAAGAAGACTTAAAGATTGACGGTCTCTTTGGCGGGTCCATTCGTTCCAGAGAGCCATTACAAGAGAGGTTTTTCCCGTCCCCCTGTGACCGTACAATAGTGTGGGCAAGGGAGGAAGGTTCTGGGAAAAGCCCCAAAGGTTTCGCCGAACCGCCTCCATCTGAGCGGCGCGCCCCAACAGGGATTCCGGCATGACCTTCCGGGGGGAATGGACAGGAAAGAGAAACGGAGGACGTCCTTGAGGGCAGATCAGGCGAAAGGCGGTGTTCGGACCAGCCAGAACCTGCTCCCAGGCGGGAAGGTCAGACATCGAAGAAGAGGTCGCCGGCTCCGTGCTTTTCGTCCTCCTGCGTCAAATCCGTCTCGAATGCGACCTTCTTGAACAGCAAAATATCATAAAGACGACCCGCTTGGGTGCGAATATCGGGGGATTCGAGCAGGAACTGCCGTTCCGAAGCGGTGAAAGGAAGGAATGCCGACCAGTGGTGAAGCAGGGAAATCGGATCCCGCGCCGACTCCTGGATCCAGGCTAGTTCGGAGGCAAGGTCCCATTGCTGCAACACGTCATTGACCACGGAACGGATCCGATCAAGGTCGGACTGGGCCAGGGGCCAGCGGTGCTCGGGGCGAAGGACGGACACAAGGGCCGTTCGCCAGGGCCCATGTCCCAATTCTTCCTCAATGTCGAAAGTGGAGATTCCGAGAAGAGTGACATAGTAACGGCCGTCCGGAAGCCGGTTGCTCTGGACGATCTTTCCGAGGGTGCCCCTTCGTTCCACGGGAGGAGACTGTTCATACTGTTCCTCCCAGCCATCCTTGAGAAGGGTCATCCCGACAAGGTGTTCACCTTCCAGGGCCGCCTCGATCATCTTGCGGTACCGGGGCTCAAAGATGTGGAGTGGTCGAAGGGTCTTGGGAAAAAGGACCACGTTCGGAAGCGGAAAAAGAGGGATCTCTATGGGCATGGCGATCTAGCCCCCCGTTCTTGGAATGGTCGGTTTCGGCCGAGGTCGTTTCTTCTTGAGATCTTATCACGAATGCCCTGCTCCGGAAAGGATTCCGGGGATCTTTGAGTCAATCCTCCTCATATAGGGTATATCCGGAGGCCTCTTTTCTGATGACGCCCCTGGCATCGGGAAAGGCGGCCCCCAAAAGGGCCAGCCTCCCGAACCATACGGTCGTATCGGTCGAGTAGGGGTAGATCTTGAGGGTGCCCGGAACACGGCGTTCCAGCGTGCCCAGGGCCTCATTAAAGGTCGGGTAGGTCCCGATTTTCAGCAGATGACTGCTGTCGACGAGCTTTTTCTGAAAACTTCGAACGGTGAGCTCGTGGGCTCCGTAGAAACCGGCCCCCGTCAATAGAACAACGGCGAGAAGGACCATGGCTACGATCTGCTTGATGAAACTCTGGAAGGCCGCAGACCAGCTGGTTTGATCGCCTCTTGAAAAGAATGCCACTGGACCCGTCCTTGACTGATAGGGTGGAAGGGAATCGCAAGAATTGCCAAAAGCATTCCAGACCCTCTATGGTTTCCAATTTGGATGCTGGAGTCAAGCCTGGGGTTTTGGTATGGTTTTCCTGACCGGAGGCGGGGTCAGGGGCGCGATCAATGTTCGGGGTGAGAGGAGGCCGCGATGAGCGGGGGTAATTCCGTCGCGACGACGGAGGGGGGAGCGGGGAAAATCGTGGCGGCGGGCCTCGATGATCTTGCGGCCATGGCCGAATTCTGGGCGCGCCTTATGGAGGAAGAAAACCCTCCCTTCTTTACGGTGGGACCCCATGGACGCCGCAGAGCCGAAACTGCCTTCGGCCGGATGCTCACCCAGCCGGACCATTACCACGCCTACCTTTCCCTGCTTCCGTCCGTTCCCTCTCCTTCGGGATTCATCCTGGGATCGGTGTATGACAGGCTGTATGGAGAGCCGCGTCGTGCGGGGACGATTCTGCATTGGTATGTTCTTCCGGAATATCGGGCGCGCGGGGTCGGGGAAGCCCTTTACCAGTCCTTGATGACCTGGTTCCAGGACGAACGCGTGGAGGTGCTGGAGGTCATGGCCCGAAAGGAAGTTCTTCGCACGAACGCCTGGACTGCCCGAGGATTTACCGGGGTCCTCGACCTCTTCATGAAGGAAGCCCCCTGGGGGTCCACTCCGAACTCGTCCTAAACACCGGGGAGATCTTCCGTCTGGCCGGCAAAAAGCTTCCCTTCCCACCGCGCCATCAAATATCCCCTGATGAAAAGATCGATCTTCCCGTCCAGGATTTCCTCGACCCGCGAGGTTTCGATTCCGGTCCGATGGTCCTTCACGATCTGGTAGGGTTGAAGGACATAGGACCGGATCTGGCTGCCCCAGGCGTTTTCCTTCTTGCTTCCCGCCCCCGAAATCTGGTCGAGGGCCTCCTTTTTCTTTTGACGTTCGATTTCGAAGAGGCGGGCCTTCAGCACCTTGAAGGCTGTTTCACGGTTCTGGATCTGGGAGCGCTCATTCTGGCTTGAAATGACGATCCCGGTCGGAATATGAGTCAGGCGGACCGCGGAGGAGGTCTTGTTGACATGCTGGCCTCCCGCCGAAGAGGCGCGGAAGGTATCGATCCGGATGTCTTCATCCCGAATCTCGACCGTGACGTCGTTCTCGATCTCGGGATAGACGAATACCGACGCGAAAGAGGTATGGCGCCGTTTGGCCGCGTCGAACGGGGAAATTCGGACGAGACGGTGCACCCCGCTTTCCCCCTGAAGCAATCCAAAGGCGTTTTCCCCCCTGAGCCTGATCGTGACACTCTTAATGCCCGCCTCATCTCCCCCCAAGAGGTCAATGACCTCTGGCTCCAGACCCCGTGCTTCACCCCACCGCAGATACATGCGCATCAACATCTGAGCCCAGTCCTGGGATTCGGTCCCCCCCGCACCGGGGTGAATTTCCAGGATGGCGGGATTGTCCGCGAATTCGTCGGAAAGGATTTCCTCGAGTTCAAGCTGATCTATTTTCTGGACAAACATGGGAATGGACTGCGCGGCCTCGGCCAGAAAATCGGGGTCGTCCCCCATGTCGAGCAGGGAAGCGATTTCCTCCTCCTCCTCCTTGAGTTCATGGATGAGGTCGCGTCTTTTTTCAATCCGGCGCTTGTCTCGAAGGAGGCGGGTGGCCCGCTCCGAATTTTTCCAGAAATCAGGATCGGCGGTTTGGGCCTCAAGCTGTTCGAGCGTCAGGGTGAGTCTTTCGGGGTCAAAGATGCCTCCTGAGCTGGTCCAGCCGCTCTTTGTTCGATTGGTATTCGTCCCTCAATCCCTGAATGTCGATAGGGCCTGGCGTCACGTAAATTCCTTTCAAAATAATGTTGTTATTTAACCCTTGATCCTACCAAAGGCGTCTTTTGTACACAAGGAGAGGGAGCGATTCGCAAGGATCGGCCGAATTCAGGGACCAGGGAGCGAACGCCCCTTTCGAGGGAGGAGAGGAAGAAGCGCCCTCCAGAACAGGAGTCCCAGGAGGACTCCCTTGAGCACCCATTCCCCATGGGTTCGGTAGAAAGTGGGCTCTCGGGATAAGGGAACCGACGCCTGTAGAAGAGCGGGGGAAAACAGGGGACCGGTCACAAGAACCTGTCCGTTCGAAAGGACAACCCCTGAAAGTCCCGTGTTCGCAGCTCGGAGCATGGGAACCCCGTTTTCAACGGATCGCATGGCCGATTCCCGGAAAAGCTGATAGGGGGCACTGGTCCGGCCAAACCAGGCGTCGTCCGAAATGACGGCGATCATGGTGCTGTGTTCAAGATTTTTGCGGACCAGTGACGGATAAAGGGCTTCGTAGCAGATCAGCGGAGAAATGGAAAGGCGGGGAGAGACCGAAAATTTCCCAGGGGTGTGTCCCCGGGCCATGTCTCCCGCGACTCCGATAAGGGGCCGGAGCCATCCGAAAATCTCCGGGAGAGGAAGATATTCTCCAAAGGGAACCAAATGCTGTTTGACGTAATCGGATGCAAGATGGCCGTCGGGGGAGATGAGGATGGCGGCGTTGGTGAAGGAAAGTCCCATCGGTTGGGTCGGATCGGGGATCCGGCCGATCGCGCCGGTCAATAGAAAGGTCTTCGGGAACAACATGGCCGCGATTTCTCTGGAAAGAACGGGATGGAGGGAATCGTAAAAGACCGGCAAGGCTGTCTCGGGCCACACCAGAAGGCGGGCTCCCTGGGAGACCGCTTTCTGGCTAAGATTCCGGTAGATCCTGAAATCCGCCTTGATGTGTTCGAGGGACCATTTCTGGTCGGGCGGGATGTTTCCCTGGATGAGGGCGACCGGGAAAAAGGAGGAAGGGAGACGGGCTCCTTCGCTCTCGAGATACTTTCCGCTCAGAACCCATGCGAGGAAGAATAGGAAAAGGGCGCCTCCCCTTGCGGCGGCCGTGGCTCCGGTGGGTCGAAGATCGGCTCTCCAGACAATCCCTTCGAAGAATCGGGCCAGAAGGACTGCCCCCGCGACGATCAGGAAGGAAAGGCCCGTCGCTCCCACGATCTGTGCCGGAAGAACAAGCGCCTGGTGGCCGAACAGAAGGGATCCGAGGGGGTTCCATGGGAATCCTGTCAAAATTTCGGTGCGACCGGCTTCGGTGATGATCCAAAGAGCGGGAGCGACCAAAAGGGCCCTTGCCCGGAGGTGTCCGGCGTCGGTCCAAAGAGCGAGACGGGCGGTGGCCATTCTAAAAAGTGCAGGGAACAGGGCGAGGTAGGCGGCAAAAAGGATCAGGCCCCCATAGGAGGGCAGGGCAGGGAGATGCCCGTAGTCCTCCATGGTGACCAAAAGCCACCGGATTCCCAGAAAATTGGCCGCAAGGCCGAACGCCATGCCTTCGGCGAACCCCCGGCGGGAGGAGGAGGGTTTTTGGAGGAAGAACGGAAGGAGCAGGAAAAAGATGACCCAGAAAAAGGGCGTCGACAGAGACGTTCGGTCAAACAGGAGACCGAATCCTATGCCGGTGACAAGAAACAGGCCGAAGGAAAGGATCGGCCGGAGGGGCTTGGGAAAAGAGGCGGGGGAGGGGGTGGTCAAGGGTGGCATGAGGGGAGATTAACATGGACGAAGAAGGGCCGCAACGCGGACGAAATTCAGCGATTTCTTTGCCATGAGATGGATTTCGTGGAGTAATTGAAAGATAATGAACGGGCCCGGGAACAGGTGGTTCCGGGGTGTTGCCAAAAAACAATTCAGAGGGGAGTTCGTCAGTGACCAACCTTCGGCGAGATCGATTAAGACAGCGCTCCCGTTTTCCAGGTGAGGTGATTGGGCTGCTTATTGGTTCGTTTCTCTCGGGACTGATAGCTCTTCAATGTCCTCTTTCAACCCATGCGGGTGATCTGAGCGCCTTTCGGTCCAGCGTCGTGTCGACGGCCCTGTTCCTGACCTGGATTCCGGCACAGGAAAAAAGCCTCAAACTGTCATCGGGTCAGATTGCAGCCCTGAGGCAGGTTCAGGGCGATTTCAAAGGCAAGAGTCAGGAGGTAGGCCGGAGAATTGCGAGAAATGCACAACTCTTGAGCGTCGAGGTTGAAAAATATCCGATCGATATGGCCAAGGTCAAGCCGGCGATTGAGGAAATCAGCAACCTTCGCGGAGAGCTGACCTATCATGCCATCAAAAGTCTCTACCGTGTCCAGACCATCCTGAATCAAGCGCAGTGGGATGAGGCGAAGGCTGAATGGACGCACGTTCTTGCGACACAGGCTCTCGAGTCTCCGAAGCCCGCTGCTCCGTCCCCTCCGAAAACCAAATAGCTTCCTGTTCCGGACGAAAGACCGGCCTCAGGGGAGGTGGACCAGATTGTATCCGCCTCCCTGCCCTTGTATCCACCAATTGCCGGGCCAGAGGCCTCCGGGAACGCCGCCAGCGGTGGTTGTTCCGTAGGTGGAGGGGGGGAGGAATTCCCGGGAAATGCGCGGATTGGGTCCCCCGAACAGGTGGTCCAGAATATACCCAAGGGTCCCTTCTCTCATCAGTTGGGACTGGGGGCTCTGATCGCTTCCCAGCGGGGCGAGGCCGAGGGGGCCGGTATTTCCGAGCGGGGCGGCTCCAGAGGTCAGGGCCTCGGCGGCCGGACTGACTGCCGGCGGGGAGGACTGGGCATCCAGCTGGGCCTGTGTTCCCGAATCGGTCCCTCCGATCGTACGGTCCCCGAAGTTGAAGGCGCATCCCGAAAAGGCCACAAGGAAAAGCACCCCCAGGGACAAGGGGAGAATAGATATACGGGTTCGGGAAATAACCGACATGTGGGCTCCTTTTCAAGCAATTCCGGGAGGTCGTACTTTTTCTCTACAATGAATATCATACACCATCCCTTCCCGGGAGTTAAAACCACCGGAAACTTCTTGCAGGATTGGGCCAGATTCGGGAGGAGCTTTTGAAATTTGACACATTTTCGGAATATCTCGCCCGAATGGAAACCATTTCCGGGCGCCTTGAGCTGGCCTCTCAACTGGCCTCCCTCCTAAGGGAGCTCTCCCCCTCCGAAACTCCTCCGGCGCTCTATATGGTTCAGGGACAGTTGTATCCCCCCTTTGTGGGAGCACCGATGGGGATGGCCTCCCGGCTCCTTCTTCGGGCCATGGAGAAAGCCTTGGAGGAGTCCGGGAAAGACCCCGCCCTCCGGAGTCGGCTTGGCGACCTCCTTGCGGAGTCCGGGGATCCCGGGATCCTCGCGGAACGCCTGAACATGGGCACAGGCATGGGGAAGATGGGACTTGGAGAGATTCATGCCGCGCTTCTCGTGATCGCGAAGCAAGCGGGATCGGGCTCCCAGGAAGAGAAAATCTCCCGGCTGGCGGATCTGTTCCTTTCGCTCTCGCCCCTTTCGGCGCGATACCTGGCCCGTTTTGTCATGGGCCGGCTTAGACTTGGCGTGGGAGACTCGACCATCGTGGATGCGCTGGCCCGGACCCTCATCGAAACTCCTTTGGAGGATACCGTCGGATGGAAAGCGGAAATGAAAGCCGTCCGGCAAAAAGTCGAGGATGCCTACAATCTCTGCTCGGACCTTGGACGGGTGGGAGAAATGCTCCGGAAGGAAGGCCTTGTGGGACTCGATCACATCCGTCCCTCCGTCGGATTCCCGATCCGGATGGCCCTCTGCGAACGCCTTGGATCGGGGGCCGAAATTATCGAAAAGCTGGGGAAAGCGGCTGTGGAGTCGAAATACGACGGATTTCGTTGTCAAATTCATTGTGACGGGACATCTGTCCGCATTTTTTCCCGAAATCTCGAAGAAACGACCGGCATGTTTCCTGAGCTGGCCCGGGAAGCCCGTGCTCTGCTCGGCCGCAGGACGGCCATTTTTGAAGGGGAGGCATTGGGATACGATGCAGAAAACGATTCCTACCATCCGTTTCAGGTGACCATCACTCGTAAGCGCAAGCACAACATCTTAGAAAAATCCGAGGAAATTCCTCTCAAATGCCTCGTCTTCGACCTCCTTTTCCTCGATGGGGAAGCGGTGATGGATCAGCCGTTTTCTGAGCGCCGCCGGCGCCTCGAGAGCCTCTTTCCCGCCCACCGGAGAAAGCTTTCCGAACGGGAGGTCCCCCCCGAGCATGTTTTTGGAGCGTCCCGGTTGATCGTCACCTCAGATCCTCATGAAGTGGACCTTTTCTTTGACGAAGTGGTGGAAGAGGGCTTCGAGGGGATCATCGCCAAGCGGCTTGACGGGGTATATACGGCAGGATCACGGAATTTCAATTGGATCAAGCTGAAGCGCTCCTACAAAGGCGCTCTGTCCGATACCGTGGACCTGGTCCTGATCGGCTACTACCGGGGAAAGGGGCTGCGGACTAAGTTGGGGATCGGGGCCGTACTGGGGGCCGTGTTTGATCCGGCCACCGGAGAATTTCTTTCGATCGCTCGGATCGGCTCGGGATTGACTGAAGAAAAGTGGAAAGAACTTCGGGAAATGCTGGATGAACTTCGGACAAATGGGCCTTTGCAGGGAGTTCGGTCGGGGCTTGTCCCGGATTTCTGGGTCGTTCCCAAGTATGTCGTCACGGTTCTTGCCGACGAGTTGACGCGGTCTCCGGTTCACATGGCGGGCCGGACCGAAGGGGAAGAGGAAGGATATGCCCTCCGGTTTCCCCGGATGGTGTCGGGGCCGAGGGAGGACAAGGGGCCCGAAGATGCCACCACCGTGACCGAGATCAAACGGCTCTTCGACCTGCAGCGTCAGCGCGGACTCAGGGAGTAGAGAGGAGCGGCCCGTGGAAGTGCATTCCGCCCTTTCCTCGGGACGAGATTGGGGATACATTAAGAAGTAGTCGTTGACACCAACCCAAGGAGACCGACAGGTGAAGCCGCACGATATGGAACGCTTTTTCTGGCAACTGGAAGGCGCCCTCTCGAAAGGGATGTGGCCCGATATCGTTTTCAAGGCCGCAGGGGACGGGCGGTGGTCTCCGATGACCGACATCTACGAAACCGACGAGGAAACGGTCATCAAGATGGACCTCGCGGGGGTCCAGAAAGACGAAATTTCGATCATCGTCGAAGGGAATCGATTGATCGTCCGGGGCATGCGAAAGGACGAATCCAAAACCTATGAGCCGCAAAAAAAGAAAAATTTCATTCAGATGGAGATTAACTACGGAGAATTCGAGCGGGTCTTCCTGCTCCGTGACGGGATCGAAGGGCGACCGGTCCGGGCGGAATACACCTCGGGCTTTCTCCGGATCATCGTGGCCAGGAAACCGAAGCAGAAGCTGAGCGTGCCGATCACCTTTTCCGAGGGGGGACAGTAGTGGCGGACGATCCCATTAAAATTCCCTCCGATTCCCCCTATGTCGTGCTTTCGGACACGGTGGTCTTTCCCCATATTCTCGCCTCGATCGCATTCCATGATCCAAAGGCCATGGCCGCCATCGACGATGCGATGAACCGGGAGCCCAAGACCTTGGTGTGCGTGGCCGGCCAGAAAGAGGGCGGCGAAGGCGAAACCCCCGAATCAGGAATCCTCTCGGAGGCCGAAGCCGAAGAGTTTTTCGGATCCGGGGCTCCGGCCCCTGAGCGGGAATCCCATTCACGGGCCCATTATCGGGTCGGGACCATGGTGGTGATCCACAAGCTTCTTCGAATCCCCGCGGGAGGAATCGCCATCATGGTGCAGGGAATCCGGCGCGTTCGGATCGAAGAGGAGATTTCCGATGCGCCCTTTCCGAGAGCGCGGATTTCGGAGTTTCCGGAGGTTCTGGCAAAAGACGACACGACCGAAGCGCTTCTCCGGACCATCCTGGGCCAGGCAAAAAAATTGGGGACCCTGGCCTCCTATCTTCCGGACGAGTTCGAAACGATGACGCTTAACGTCGAAAACCCCTTCCATCTCTGCTACCTGATCGCGACCTTTCTCCGGCTCCCCCTTGAGGATCGCCAATCGGTCCTCGAAGCCCCGACTCTCGATGAAAAGCTTATGTTGATCGCCCGGGATCTGGTGAAGGAAATCGAAATCCAGGAACTGGGGGGGAAGATCAAGTCCAAGATCGCCGATGAAGTCCAGAAGTCCCAGAGGGATTTTTTCCTGAGGGAGCAGATGAAGGCCATCCAAAAGGAACTTGGGGTTGGAGAGGAAGGCGATGAGGAGGTGGTCCGGTATCGGCAGAAGGCGGAGGAAATCGGACTGTCCGAGGAGGCAAAAAAGGAGGTCATGCGGGAGATCTCCCGTCTCGTTCGGGCGGGAGGCCAATCCCAGGAGGCCCAGGTGATCCGGACCTACCTTGATGTCGTTCTCGACCTTCCCTGGGGAAAGGAGTCTCCCGAAGTGTTCGATCTCGAGGAGGCCCGGCGGATTCTGGACGCCGATCACTATGATCTCGAGAAGGTCAAAGAGCGGATTCTTGACGAATTGGCGGTCTTGGCGAGAAAGAAGACGGGAGAGGGGAAAGGGCCGATCCTGTGTTTCCTGGGTCCGCCCGGGGTGGGAAAGACCACCTTGGGACAGTCGATCGCCCGGGCCATGGGCCGGGAGTTCGTTCGGATCTCCTTGGGCGGCGTCCGGGATGAAGCGGAAATTCGGGGGCACCGGAGGACGTATGTCGGCGCAATGCCTGGCCGGATCATCGCCGGTCTCAGAAAGGCCCAAACGAAGAACCCTGTGTTCATGCTCGACGAGATCGACAAGGTGGGCGCCGACTATCGGGGAGATCCTTCGGCCGCCCTGCTAGAAGTGCTTGATTCGGCTCAAAACAAGGATTTTCGTGATCATTATCTCGATCTGGCCTTTGATCTATCCCGGGTGTTCTTTATCACCACGGCCAATGTGCCTCAAACCATTCCTCCGCCTCTCCTGGACCGGATGGATTTGATCCGGCTTGCGGGGTACACCTGGGAGGAAAAGCTTCACATCGCCCGGAACTACCTGATCCCCCGGGCCATTACTGATCTCTCGCTCACGTCAAAGGAGTTTGAACTCCCCGACAGCACCCTCAAAAAAATCATTCGGGAATACACCCGGGAGGCCGGGGTCCGGAGCCTCGACCGCAAGATAATGACGATTCTCCGGAAGGTTGTCCGGGCGAGATCCACCCAAAAACAGAAGCGACGGGTCCTCGTTCGCCCGAATAATCTGGCCTCCTACCTTGGAAACGAATACATCGAACCCGAGACGCGTCTTGAAAAGATCCGGCCCGGTCTTGTGACGGGGCTTGCCTGGACGCCGAACGGCGGCGAGGTTCTTTTTGTCGAATCCGTCGCGATTCCGGGGTCGAAAGGATTCATCCTGACCGGGCAGCTGGGGGATGTCATGAGGGAATCGGCTCGGGCGGCCCTGTCCTTTGCCCAATCGCGAAGCGAACAGTTGGACATTCCGGCGTCCTTTTTTGCGAAGAACGAGATCCACATTCACGTCCCTGGAGGGGCGATCCCCAAGGACGGACCGTCGGCGGGCATCACCATTACGACGACGATCCTGTCCTTGGCGACGGGAATCGCCGTACCGTCAACGGTCGCGATGACGGGAGAGATCTCTCTGTCGGGGCGCGTTCTTCCGGTCGGGGGAATCAAGGAAAAACTGATCGGCGCCAGAGAGGCCGGCATCAAGACCGTCTATCTCCCCGAGAAAAATGCCAAAGACATCGCGGACCTCCCAGAGGAAGTCAGGAGGGACTTGAAAATTCATCTGGTGGAGTCGATGGACGAACTGATATCGGTTTTCTTTTCCAAGGCGAAGAGTCGAAATTCCCGGAACAATCCCCCGAAAACGCGATCGGCCCGAAAGACCCCCGCCCCCTGATCAGGCGTTCCCTCGAATGGAAGGGGCCACATTTGAGGGAACGCCCCTTGCCAATCTCCGGGGTCCGGCCACGCGGCCATTGGCCGCGTAAGCCGGTCCTTTGCGCCTTAGGGCTTCGGTTCCGCCTTTTCGCCTACCCTGATCCCTTCCTGCCAGATGGTCTGAAGGATGGCAAGGAGGACCGGTCCAATAAAGAGGCCGATGATTCCGAAGGCTTCGATCCCTCCCAAGACCCCGAGAAGGATCAGAATAAACGGCAACTCCGAAGATCGGCCGATAAAGATCGGCTTGATCACGTTTTCCATTCCCCCGACCACGACAGCATTCCACAGAAGAAAAAGGATGAAGGCCATTGTGCGCCCTTGGACCAATAAGGTAATGGAGGCGGGGAGCCACACGGCGAGAGCCCCCATCGGAAAAAGGGCGAGGAAGAAGAGCAGCAATGTGAGGAGAAGGGCTCCGGGGATTCCCGCGAAAGCGAAGCCCGCTCCGGCGAAGATCGCCTGAGCCAAAGCGGTAAAGACCATTCCGTAGACGACCCCTCGGGTGACGGGAGCGATCTGATCGAGCGGCTCCTCGACTCCGGGGCCCCCCCAATGTTTCAAAATCGTGCGAATTCCCTGCCATATTTCCGGTCCCTTGAGATAAAAACTGAAAAGGCCCAGGAGGAGCACCAGAGTCTTCACGGCGATTTTCCCCACGTCGTTCATCAGGGCGAACAGCCGGCCCCCGACTGTCAGGAGGTCGGACTGGAGACGGTCCATGTAGATGGACAGGCTCGGGGTGTGCGCCCTGAAATTCTGGTAGGCCTGTTCGATCCGGGGACCGAGGGCGGGAATGTGGGCGATCCAGGAGGGAAGCTCGGCTTTCGGGTTTGCAAGAAAACTCCTTAGCCGTGCCACTTCCGAGAGGATCTCCTTGGTGAGAGGAACGGCGAATGAGAGAAGGGGGACAAGAACAAGCGTCAGGACCAGAACGGTCATCAGGAGGGAGGAAAGGAGCGGCCTTCGGACATAACGCCGGAGGAAAGTCAAGAACGGGTAGGTTGCGAACGCAAGAATCGCCGCCCAGAGAAGCGGGTCCACATAGGACAAAAGCATGGTTCCGGCGCCCACCAGAAGCGCTGCGAGGAGAAGCCCCCGCACAATCGGGGACCCGCCGGAACTCCCGGATGCCTCTGTCGGCATATCCCCGTCGTTCATGCGGGCAGGAGGGGGCGGATCCAGGGAGAGGATGCGTCCCATTTCCTTTCGTAGGCCCCTATTTCCGAGTCCTTCTTGAGGGCAAGCCCGATTTCATCGAGCCCCTCCAGAAGGTGCGATTTCCGGACCGGGTCGATGTCAAATGCGGTGGAGAGGCCGGACGGGGTGCGGACTTTCTGGCCGGGGAGATCGATGGTCAACCGGTATCCCGGGTTCGCGGCCACTTCGGAAAACATGGCGTCGACGACTTTTGCGGGGAGGACCACGGGAAGAATCCCGTTTTTGAAGCAGTTGTTGTAAAAGATGTCGGCAAAGGACGGCGCGATGATGGCGCGGAATCCATAGTCCAGAAGGGCCCAGGGAGCATGTTCCCTCGATGAGCCGCATCCAAAGTTTTCCCGGGCCAGAAGTATGCGGGCTCCGCGGTACAGGGGATTGTTCAGGACGAACGAAGAGTCCGGCACGAGGCCGTCCGTCCGCCCATCCGAGGGCGCGTCCTTGTACCGCCAGTCGTAGAAGAGACTGACACCCAACCCGGTCCGGCGGATCGTCTTTAAAAATTGCTTGGGGATGATGGCGTCGGTATCCACGTTAGCCCGGTCGAGCGGGGCCACAATTGCGGAAAGAGTCACGAAAGGTTCCATGGGTGGGGCTCCTTGGGTTGTGTCAGGCCAGGGAAAGGGTGCGTATGTCGACGAAGTGTCCGGCGAGCGCCGCTGCTGCCGCCATCTCGGGGCTGACGAGATGGGTTCGGCCGTTCTTTCCCTGGCGTCCTTCAAAGTTCCGGTTCGAGGTGGACGCACACCGCTCGAATGGGGCAAGTTGATCGGGATTCATGCCCAGACACATCGAACATCCGGGCTCGCGCCATTCAAGCCCGGCGTCTTGAAAGATGCGATGGAGGTTTTCCTGTTCGGCCTGCTGGCGGACAAGACCCGACCCGGGAACGACCATTGCGCTCACCCCCTTCGCCACCTTTTTGCCTTTGACGATCGCGGCGGCAGCCCGTAGGTCCTCGATCCTCCCATTGGTGCAGGAGCCGATGAAGATCCGCGTCACGGGGATGTCCGTGATCGGGGTTCCGGGAGTGAGCCCCATGTAGGAAAGGGCCTTCCTCGCGGAGTCCTTTGCCGTCGGGTCTGAAAAGCTCTCCGGGTCCGGGACCCGCCCGTCGACCCCAATGACCTGGCCGGGGTTGGTCCCCCAGGTGACTTGCGGCGCAAGATGCGAGACCTCGATCGTCACAGACCGGTCATAGGCGGCTCCGGGGTCGGAGGGAAGAGTTCTCCATGCCGCAAGCGCCCGATCCCACAGAGTCCCCTTGGGGGCGTAAGGCCGTCCCTTCAGGTAGGCGAAGGTCACCTCATCCGGAGCGATGAGGCCGGCCCGTGCTCCCGCTTCGATGGCCATGTTGCAGAGGGTCATGCGCCCTTCCATCGTGAGCGCCTTCACCGCCTCTCCGGTAAATTCGAGAACATGGCCGGTTCCGCCGGCCGTTCCGATCCTTCCGATGACGGCAAGGATGAGATCCTTGGGCGTCACCCCGGGAGGAGGGGTTCCCTGGAGCCGAATGTCCATGGTTTTGGGGCGCGTCTGGGGGAGCGTCTGGGTGGCCAGCACATGTTCCACCTCCGAAGTTCCGATTCCGAAGGCCAAAGCGCCGAAGGCTCCGTGCGTCGCGGTGTGGCTGTCTCCGCAGACGATCGTCAGTCCGGGGAGAGTGAGACCCTGTTCGGGAGCGATCACATGAACGATCCCCTGCCGGGGGTCGTTCATGGAGAAGTAGGTGATCCCGAACTCCCGGGCGTTATGGGAGAGGGTATCGACCTGGAGAGCGCTGACCGGATCGGGGATCCCGTGGGAGCGGTCGGTGGTCGGGACGTTGTGATCGGGAACGGCAAAGGTCAAATCCGGTCGCCGGACCTTCCGGCCTGAGATTCTGAGGCCTTCGAACGCCTGAGGGCTGGTGACTTCATGGACGAGTTGGCGGTCGATATAGAGAAGGACCGTCCCTTTCTCCTCCGACACGATGTGGTCATCCCATATTTTCTCGATGATCGTCTTTGGCATGGTGCTCTCCTGAAGGGGGTCTTGATCGCATCCGGTCCCATTGTTCCCCCATTTTAACAGATTCGGGAAGAGATCCGCAGAGGGGTGCTCTTCCGCCTCCCTTGAACCTATGGGGGAAATTTTAGATAATGAATATCGATAAGTAAATTGAAACAATTTAATTAAAATGATAGATAAAAATGATCAAAAATGACCTGACCCTCGATTATCTGAAAACATTCTGGTCCGTTGCCACTCACGGGGGAATGCATCGTGCGGCCGAAGAGCGGAACATGACCCAGCCGGCCGTGACACGCCAGATGGCCATCCTCTCCCGGGAAGTGGGGACCCGGCTGTTTGAGCGGTTCGGACGGGGGGTGAGGCTCACGGCCGCAGGGGAAGCGCTTCTCAAGGAGACGGATCAGATTCTGAGGGCGGTGGACGAAGGCCTCACACGTGTCCGGGATGTGGCCGGAGCGGACCGCCATCGTCTCTCATTGGGAAGCAGCCATTACGTGGCCTCCCATGGGCTCGCGGCTCCGGTACGCACATTTCGGGCGCGATTCCCGGACGTCCAGATCGATTTTGAATGCGGGTCCTCGGAGCTTATCGCGCGGCAGGTCCGGGAAGGTCGTCTGGATTTGGGGGTGGCCACCCTCCCCTCCCGCTCGGAGGGGCTTCGCCGCATTCCCTTGTGGCGGGATACCTTCGAGGCGGCCCTTTTTTCGGAAGATTCCCTGGCCCAAGGAGACACGGTCTCTCTTGGAGACCTTTCGGAGCGGGCGTTGGTCCTTCCCCCTTCGACCTCGACGACCCGGGCGCTGATCGAACGCGCCCTACGGCGCCAGAGGATTTCCCCGAAGCGCGTGATCGAGCTTGCCACGCTCGAGGATATCGCCGCGGGCGTGGCGATGTGGCTTGGAGTGTCGATTCTTCCTCGGAGGCTTCTTGCGGGTCTGTCCCCGCGATTTCCCGAAATTGCGGCGCGTCCGATCCGGCGTTTCGGGGAATCGCGGGAGCTCGGGATTCTGATCCGGAAAGGAAGAGTGCTCCGCCCTTCGGAAGGGGCCCTGATCGATCTTCTCCGGGAAGACCTCGGAGCGGCAAAGGAGGAGTGAGGAGAGGGGTGAGGGGGGACACCTGCCGCAGACGTGAGGAGGAGCGTCAAGTCATCGATCTTTAATTGAACAGGTCGAGAACCAGGACCTGGCTGTTTCGTTCAGGGTCGTAGTGGGACCGGCGCTCCTGGGGAAGGTCGTCAATCCCTCCCTTCCGGAATCCCCGCTCTATAAACCAGCGCGACGATTGAGTTGTCAGGACGAAGATCCGCCTGAGCTCCCGCTTCATGGATTCTTTTTTGCACCAGGCGAGAAGCTGCTCTCCCCGCCCCTTTCCCTGGTAGTCGGGAAGAATCGCAAGACACGCCATTTCGGCCGATTCTTCGGACGGGTAGGGTGTGAGCGACACACACCCGATGACGGTTCGGTCGCGTTCGGTCACGATGAAATGATCGAGTTCCATCTCGATGCGTTCGCGCGGCCGTTTGACCAGGACCCCCGCATCCTCCAGGGGGCGGATGATGCCGAGGATATCCACCAGGTCATCGAGTCCGGCCTTCCGGATGTGTTCGAAGGGATCCCGGGAAATCAGGGTTCCGATCCCGTCCCTTGTGAAAAGTTCGAGGAGAAGGGCTCCGTCGGATGTCCCGTCGAGCAGGTGCAGACGCGGGACCCCTTGCTCCACCGCCGCCAAAAGCTGGCCGAGGGGCACAGTCCCAACGGTGGAAATCGCGCGGGCTTCCGGGAGGGTGAGTTGACGGAGGGTCTCGCCGACATCGTTCCGTATTTCGGGGGACTCTCCCAAGACGATGAGCTTTGAGGCCTCCAGCGCGATGGCCGTCTGGGAGGCGACCTCGACGGCCAGAATGTTGAAGACCTCTCCCGTGGGAGAGAATGCCAGGGGGGAGAGGAGCACCAGATCTCCGGCGTCGAGGTGTCGGCAAATGGCCTCCGACTCGATGCGCCGGACGGTGCCGGTATACAAAAGGTCGACTCCGTCGATGACCCCGAGGGGACGGCCGATGACGAAATTTCCGCTCACCACCCTCAAGCGGGCTCCGGACATGGGTGTGGCGTCCGTCCCCTGGGAGAGGGCCGCCTCGATTTCGAACCGGAGGCGTCCCACCAATTCCATCAGAAGGGGGAGAAGATCCGGGGGGGTGATTCGGCGCGCTCCGCTCCGATCTGTGACGACGTTTTTCTCTCCCGCTGCGGCATCGATCTGGGGCGACGCCCCATGGACGAGGACCAGGCGGATTCCCAGACTTGAGAGAAGGGCGATGTCATGGGCGAGATGGCGCATATGCCCGCCCCGAAGAAGGGATCCATCGAGGGCGATGACAAAGGTCTCCCCACGGAACCGGTGAATGTAAGGGGAGGCTTCCCGAAACCAGCCGACATGCTGTTGCAACCGATTTTTATCCATCGATCCTTTGGGGTTGGAATGTAGGGAACAATGGTCACTGACCACAAATCATACTCGTTCTTTCTCCGTCCTCCAAGGGGACAGGGGTTGGGTGGGCCCCCCGATTGCCGCACCTGTTCATGGAGCCGGGAATCCGTTATCATGGCAAGTTATGGGAATGATCCTTTCGAACCCGTGAAACGCATGCCTGGAACGAATAGGGGATGAGCCTTGGAAAAACAGGATCCTCGCCCGGAAGAGGAACGGTGGATCGTGACAGGAGGGGCGGGATTTATCGGCTCGAATTTTGTCCACGCCGTTCGGAGGGAGGGACGGGTCCCTGTGGTGACCTTCGACCTCCTCACCTATGCCGGCAATCTCGCCAATCTCGACAGCCTGAAAAATGACCCGGGCCATCTCCTTGTCCATGGAGACATCCGGGACCGCAAGGCGGTCCGGGACCTGTTTGCCACCGTCCAACCCACCGGACTCTTTCACTTTGCCGCGGAAAGCCATGTCGACCGCTCGATCGAGAATCCTGCGGAGTTCATTGATACCAACGTGACAGGAACCTTCATCCTTCTCGATGAAGCCCTGAGGTATGTGAAGGGGGCGGGGCGGGATCGCCCTTTCCGGTTTCTGCATGTGTCCACGGACGAGGTGTACGGGTCGCTCGGGGAGGACGATCCCCCATTTACAGAAAAGACTCCCTATGCGCCGAATTCTCCCTATGCCGCTTCCAAGGCGGCCTCCGATCATTTGGTCCGGGCCTACTTCCACACCTACGGCCTTCCGGTGGTGACCACGAATTGCTCCAATAATTACGGACCCTGGCAGTTTCCTGAAAAGCTGATTCCGACGGTGATCCTGTCGGCGCTCGAAGAGCGGCCAATCCCCCTCTACGGGGACGGAAGGAATATTCGCGATTGGATCTTCGCCCCCGATCATTGCGAAGGAGTCCGGAGGGTCTTCGAAAGGGGCCGGGCGGGGGAAACCTACGCCATCGGGGCCCATAACCCCCGATCGAACCGGGAGGTGATTGCCCGGATCACCCACATTCTCGACCGCCTGAGTCCGAGAAAGAGCGGGTCCTATGCCGAGCTTGTCGCCTCTGTCCCGGATCGGCCGGGCCATGACCGGCGCTATGAGATCGACGCCGCCAAAATCCGTTCGGAATTGGGATGGCGTCCGTCCCATTCCTTCGAGGAGGCCTTGGAGCTGACAGTCCGGTGGTATTTGGAAAACCGCCCTTGGTGGAGAAGCCTCCGGGGGCGTTACGACGGGACAAGGCAAGGGGTCGGCCGCCAGGAGAAAGGGGGACGCGCGTGAGAGGAATTCTTCTTGCGGGCGGATCGGGCACCCGGCTCTATCCGCTGACGCGGGCCGTGAGCAAACAGTTGATGCCGGTTTACAACAAGCCCATGATCTATTATTCCCTGACAACCCTCATGCTGGCCGGGATCCGGAACATTCTCCTCATCTCGACCCCGGAGGATACGCCCCTCTTCGAGCGCCTTCTGGGGGACGGGCACCAGTGGGGAATCAGCCTTTCGTATGCGGTGCAGCCTCGTCCCGAAGGATTGGCCCAGGCGTTTTTGATTGGCGAGAAATTCATCGGGGGAAGTCCTGTCTGTCTGGGCTTGGGAGACAATATCTTCTACGGCCATGGCCTTTCGGGAACCTTGAAGGATGCCGCGGCCATCCAAGAGGGAGCCAGGATTTTCGGGGTTCCGATCCGGGACCCGGAGCGCTACGGGGTGTTGGCCTTCGGACCTGACGGCCAGGTAATAGACATCGTGGAAAAGCCCAAGAAGCCTCCCTCGAAGTACGCCGTCCCGGGCCTCTATTTTTATGACCAAACGGTGGTCGCGCGTGCGAAGTCGCTTTCTCCCTCGGACCGCGGGGAGCTTGAAATCACCGACCTGAACCGGTTGTATTTGTCCGAAGGACGGCTCTCGGTCAGCAATTTGGGACGAGGGACGGCCTGGTTCGACACCGGGACCCATGATTCTCTTCTGGAAGCGGCCGTTTTTATGGAAGTGATCGAGCGTCGCCAGGGAATCATGGTCGCCTGTCCGGAAGAGATCGCCTTCCGGATGGGGTATATCGGAAAGGACGAGATCCTTCGCATGGCCGAGACCCTGAAAAACGGGTACGGCGTCTATCTTCGGGACCTGGTGGCGATGGAGGAGGGGGAGTGGAAATAAAGGAGACCTTCCTTCAGGGTTTGAAGGTGCTTTCTCCGAAGGTGCACGGGGATGCCCGGGGATTTTTTATGGAGAGCTTTCATGCCAAGACCTTCGCCAGGATTGATTTGCCCCAGCTTTTCGTCCAGGACAACCATTCCCGGTCGGCCCATGGAGTGACCAGGGGGCTTCATTATCAGAGAAGGCATGGCCAGGGGAAACTCGTGCGGGTCGTGGCGGGAGCGGTGTTCGATGTGGCGGTGGATTTAAGGTCTGGGTCTCCCACCTTTGGCCGGTGGTTCGGGACCGTCCTTTCTGAGGAAAATCATCTGATGATGTACATTCCGGAAGGATTCGCCCACGGGTTTCAGGTCATCAGCGAAAACGCGGACTTTCTGTACAAATGCACCGATTTCTATGACCCGGATGATGAGGGGGGTATTCTCTGGAACGATCCCCAGATCGGGATCGATTGGCCGATCAAGGAGGGAATCGTTTCCGAAAAAGACCGGGCCAATCTTCTTCTTTCGCAGACCCCTCGGGAAAAACTCCCCACTGTATTTCCGTAAGGAAATCTCTTCCCGTATTTTCATGTGTGACGGCCTAGAAAGTCCACGGGACGGTTGACAGCTGAGGGATGCTTAAGGCATTATGGTTTGGTTTTCGCCTTCCAAAGTCCCCATCGTCTAGCCGGCCTAGGACATCGCCCTTTCACGGCGGTAACACGGGTTCGAATCCCGTTGGGGACGCCAATTCCATATCACCCGCATCTTCTGCCTGTTCTTCTCCTGAAAATAGCGGTCCGATCCGCATCCGGCCTTCAAAGGTATAAGTCTTCCGGCCTTCAACCACCACCGGGATAAACGTGAGCGGTTCCGCCAGAAGTTTCCTGATGGCCTGACGCGCACGCGGGATATCGCCAGCCATCAGTTCCCTGAACCGCCCGATTCCTTCCTGTAATTTCTTTTCAATCCGTCTCAGATCACCCTCACCGGGAATCGGAAGTTGAAGCTCTTGCAGGCCCTTTTCCAGAAACGCGAGGTGTCTTTCACGCTTGCCGATCTCGGCCAAAACACTCTCTGGAGCGTTGCCATCCGCAATCAGTGAGAGAAACCGGTCCAACTCTTCCCGCTGTTTTTTGATTTCGCCTTGAATCGACAGCGATCTCTCCGGATTCTGCTGCTGTTTCTCCATCACCAACCGAACCGCCTTTTGGATGGTATAGGCCATCGCTTCGGGAGTGAGGACCTGGCGTTCGATGGCATCCAGAACAGCTCCATCCACGACCGGCATCCGTTCCCGATGGTCATTCGAACAGACCGTCGATCCCCGGTTCTGATGCCATGAGCACCCATAGTAATGGATCGTCCAACGCTTGCCGGGAAAACCGCTCTTGCCCCCGACCACGGTGATGTTGGCGCCGCAGCCGGCACAACGCGCCAGGCCGGTCAACAGGTACTGGCTCTCCCGGGCGACACCCGGAACGCCCCACCGTTGCCCGTTCGTGTGAAGGAGATAGGTCTTCCTCTCGGCTTCCTGGCGCAACCGGACCTCCTTCCAGAGGGAGTCCGGAACGATGCGCAAGTGGGGAGCCTCGATCAGGAGATACTCCTCCTGCTTGACCCGTGTCTCGGTCCCCCGTTTGTACATTTTTCGATGTTTTCCGAAGGGAATCGTGCCCGTATAACGGACATTGTGGAGAATCGCCCGGACAGAGGAGGGGGACCAGGAACCCGTCCCTTTCCAGGGAGAAGGCGGTGTCCGGCCATCGAAGTAATGGAGGGATTTTTCCCGGTGGCGGGGATCCCCGTTCAAGGTTCGGGCAATGGTCCCCACTCCCCGTCCGTCCGCGTACATGCGAAAGATTGTCCGGACAATCTCGGCTTCCGGTTCGTTGATCTGGTACTCCGTCTGCGATTTCCCGTCGTCTTTCTGGCCGGACGGGGCAATCACCCGCCGCCCGTCGGGGTAGACCCAGACATTGTCATAGCCGTAAACCCGTCCGCCGGTGTTGCAGCCTCTTTGCGCCTTACGCTCCAGGGCATCGCGTGACCGCTGGCTGGCTTTCTGGCGCTCCACCTCGGAAGCATAGGATTTGAGCGTCAGCATGATCTTCTGCTCCGGGGTTTCGGCTTTCTCCTCCTCATCCGTGAGGTAATAGAAAATCCGCACCCCGGCATCGAGGATCTCTCCCACGTGGTAGGCATTGCGCAACATGTCCCGACCCAAGCGCGACGGCTCGCTCATAATCAAGACATCAAATTTTTTGAGGTGGGTCAGGAGGCGGAGAAAGCCGGGACGGTTCTGAAACTCCGCCCCGGAAATTCCGTCGTCGATATAAATGTTTTCTTTCGAGACGATCCAGCCCTTCGCCTCGGCATAGGCCGTGGCCCGTTCCACCTGGCGGGTGACGGACTTGCTCTCTTCCTGGCGGTCGTTGTCGTCGGTCGATTTGCGGGCGTAGATGGCGGCTTTCATCACAGGACCTCCTGTAAGACAACTGCAGGCGGGGTTCAACCGGATCTCTTCTCGCTCATGGTAGCGGGATCCGCAGGGGGAGTAAATCACGCATTCCCGCGAATCCCGACCTCCCACACAACCGGACCGAGCGGCGGAATCCGGTGTGACCCAGGCTCTCCCTGAACTCCACGACCCGTTGTTCCCCCCGGTTCCTCTTTCAGGAGACGCGGCCGGACCTCGGAGGAGGACCAACCCCGATCCGACCGGCAAGAATCATTTTGTCCGAGCGCCGGATCATGATCCGGAATTCTCCTCCCCCGTGTTCATCCCTTAAGTATTCCATCAGATCGGGGAACGGTTCGCCCTTGAAGAGCGCCGGAAACCGGGGTCGGTCTTCTTCATCCAGCCGGTAGACATAGACCCGGTCACGGGGATCGGAACGCTCCAGGATCTCCCAGAGCCGGTTCTCCAGACGCTCGTTCGCAAAGATGTCGATCATTGTTTTCTCCTTTGTACGGGTGGCTTCGTTTGGGTTCTCCCGGTGCTGGACCCTGTGTTCCCCTTGTGTCGATCCTGTGTCTCAGGTGTGTCGCAGCTGTGTTCTCCCCTGTGTTCAGCGGCTCGACACACCCATTTCGCCCATGATCCCAAGCTTCCTCGCGAAGAAACTGCAGGGCGAGGAGTTCCGCCAGCGCCTCCAGAAAAGGCACCAACTCTGGAGGTGGTTCTGGCATGAGGCCCGCCTTTGTGCCGTCCTTCCCATTCTGAACGCCCTTTAAGGCGACAGAACCTTGGGATCGGCTCAAACGGGTTTGGGAATCGGTTTGTCGCTGGGCCATGGATCCTTCATCCCTGGGGTATCGAGGAAACGCCGAGAACTTCGAAAAAGATCGGGAACGCTGA
>DAHVAL010000006.1:0-245 GCA_027314645.1 Nitrospirota bacterium | reverse complement strand
CTGAACTCCCCTTCTCTCCTCGTACGACAGCCTCATCTTTCTGTTTTTGATTTTTGGAACGGTCGGAATCGTTCTTTTTGATTCGTGCTAAACTTAATCCAACTGTTTGCTGGCAAAAACGACCAATAACTGGAATTTCTGGCCCCCCAATGAGAGACGGTCCCGGTCGCCCGCACAAAACGGAACTGGACAGACTGAAAACCCGCACTTGGTATGCGTCAATCCGGGAGGCCGTTTCTGCGGTC
>DAHVAL010000069.1 GCA_027314645.1 Nitrospirota bacterium | reverse complement strand
TGAACCACCCGTTGTCCGAAAAGATTCCCCGAGGAGGCCGCTTCGAAAAAATCGTGGACGGAGGCGGTGGTTGAAAATCCCAGCCGACGCTCTTCCTTTTGATAGCGGTATCGGACCGACTCCCCGAACGAACTGTCGATGATTTGAAGAAGGGCATTTCTGCGTGCCGTCTGAACCGCCAGGGGAATGTCGTCTCCTTGCCCGAATCCGACCGCCCGATAGGAGTCCTTGGAGGTCGGCAGTGAGGTCACCCACTCAGGAAGAGTCCCCACCCGGTCGTTTCCTTCCGGAGACGCCGACGAACAGGCGGAGAACCCCAGAACTGCGACGATAAAAAGTCCGACCAGGACCGATTTCCCCATTTGGCCTCCCCCTCCCTCCTCCCCCCGGCCCCATGGACCTTTCGGAGCCTTCCGACAGGTCCAGACTAACAGAGAAAATCCAAAAATGTTATCCTGTGGCAATTGCCCCGCGTCGAATCCTTCCGGGAGAGCTATGCC
>DAHVAL010000068.1 GCA_027314645.1 Nitrospirota bacterium | reverse complement strand
GGCATAGCTCTCCCGGAAGGATTCGACGCGGGGCAATTGCCACAGGATAACATTTTTGGATTTTCTCTGTTAGTCTGTACCTGTCGGAAGGCTCCGAAAGGTCCATGGGGCCGGGGGGAAGGAGGGAGGGGGAGGCCAAATGGGGAAATCGGTCCTGGTCGGACTTTTTATCGTCGGAGTTCTGGGGGTCTCCGCCTGTTCGTCGGCGTCTCCGGAAGGAACCGACCGGGAGGGGACGCTTCCTGAGTGGGTGACCTCGCTGCCCTCCTCCAAGGAATCCTATCGGGCTGTCGGATTCGGCCAAGGAGACGACATTCCCCTGGCGGTTCAGACGGCCCGCAGAAATGCCCTTCTTCAAATCATCGACAGTTCCTTCGGGGAGTCGGTCCGATACCGGTATCAAAAGGAAGAGCGTCGGTTGGGTTTTTCAACCACCGCCTCCGTCCACGATTTTTTCGAAGCGGCCTCCTCGGGGAATCTTTTCGGACAACGGGTGGTTCA
>DAHVAL010000067.1 GCA_027314645.1 Nitrospirota bacterium | reverse complement strand
CGTGCCGGAGGGGATGTGCTTCGGACTGCTCGGTCCGAACGGGGCGGGCAAGACCACCACCATCGAGATCATGGAAGGGATCCTCACGCCGACCGCCGGCGAGGTGCGCTACCGCGGTGAGCCGCTCGGGGAGCGCTTCCGCGAGGCGGCGGGCATTCTCTTTCAGGCGACGGCGCTGCAGAACTTCCTCACCGTGCGACAGAGTCTGGCGATGTTCCACGGGCTCTACGCGCACGGGCGCGACATCGATGAGCTGCTCAAGCTCTGCTCGCTCGAGGCGCTCGCCGAGCGGGACAACCGCAAGCTCTCCGGCGGGCAGCTGCAGCGGCTGCTGCTCGCGATCGCGCTGGTGAACGACCCTGCGGTGCTGTTCCTCGATGAGCCGACCACCGGGCTCGATCCCCAGGCGCGGCGCAACTTCTGGGCGCTGGTCGAGTCGATCAAGGCGCAGCACAAGACCATCATCCTCACCACCCATTACATGGAGGAGGCGGAGCTGCTGTGTGATGAGATCGCCATC
>DAHVAL010000066.1 GCA_027314645.1 Nitrospirota bacterium | reverse complement strand
GACCGGCATAGAGAAACCCTGAAAAGGGGGTTCCATTTTTAGAAAGCCCCCAAAGACATCGTTCAATGATGTCGCAGCCTCGTTCCTGATCCTTGGACGTCCACCCGGAGACCGGAGTGAACGCCCCCATCCCACCCGTATTCGGGCCTCTGTCGCCATCGAAAATTCTCTTGAAATCCCGAGCGGTGGGAAACGGGAGGAAGCGTTTTCCATCGGTCGCCACAATGAACGACACCTCCGGACCGGACAAGCCTTTTTCCACCAACACGGTCTCGGCTCCCGGAATATCTTTTCTATCAAAATACCGGGCGAGGGCCTCACCCCACTCATCCTCGGTCCGAACCACGGTGACCCCTTTGCCTTGGGCGAGACCGTCGGCCTTGAGAACCAGGGGGAATCCCCAGCGTTTTTTCAGCGCATCGGCCTCCTCCCTCCCCCCCGCATTTGCCCATTCAGCGGTCGGAATTCCAACACGCTGCATGAGCCCTTTTGCAAAGGATTTGGATCCTTCGATCCGGGCGGC
>DAHVAL010000065.1 GCA_027314645.1 Nitrospirota bacterium | reverse complement strand
GACCGGCATAGAGAAACCCTGAAAAGGGGGTTCCATTTTTAGAAAGCCCCCAAAGACATCGTTCAATGATGTCGCAGGCTCGTTCCTGATCCTTGGACGTCCATCCGGAGACCGGAGTGAACGCCCCCATCCCACCCGTATTCGGGCCTCTGTCGCCATCGAAAATCCTCTTGAAATCCCGAGCGGTGGGAAACGGGAGGAAGCGTCTTCCATCGGTCGCCACAATGAACGAAACCTCCGGACCGGACAACCCTTTTTCCACCAACACGGTCTCGGCTCCCGGAATATCTTTTTTATCAAAATACCGGGTGAGGGCCTCACTCCACTCACCCTCGGTCCGAACCACGGTGACCCCTTTTCCCTGGGCGAGACCGTCGGCCTTCAGAACCAGGGGGAATCCCCAGCGTTTTTTCAGCGCATCGGCCTCCTCCCTCCCCCCCGCATTCGCCCATTCAGCGGTCGGAATTCCAACACGCTGCATGAGCCCTTTTGCAAAGGATTTGGATCCTTCGATCCGGGCGGC
>DAHVAL010000064.1 GCA_027314645.1 Nitrospirota bacterium | reverse complement strand
GGCGATCGACACCGGTGTGATCCAGATGCCGAGCTGGTTGTGCGCATTCCACCAGGTCAAAAGGGCCTCGTTGAGTCCCGTCACATGGAAGACCTCGACCGACTGGGACATGGAGTAGGTGGTCACAATATAGAGCAGCGCGGCCATCATGATCCAGGTGGTGGGATAGATGCCTCTCACCGTGCGGTTCAACACCGTCATCCAGAGGTTTACCCCCAGGGGGATCAGAAGGAAGGCGATGATGTAGATGTCGATCGGCCAGGCGAAGTCGGAATATTCACGTCCCGAACTCATCCCCAGATCGAGTGATACGTCTCCTACCATGATGCCGATGTTCCAGAGCCAGATATTCATGACGCCCAGCCGCTCGCTCCAGAGCCTTGTTCCGCAGAGAAGAGGGGTCATGTAATACATGGCGGCCGCGAAGGCCATTGAGATCCAGGCGTAGATCACCGTCAGAACATGGACCGGCCTAATGTGCCCGAAATTCAGGTAAGGTGTTCCCGAAAGAACGTCTGGGTAAGAGAGTTTCAGCGAGGTGACGAATCCGA
>DAHVAL010000063.1 GCA_027314645.1 Nitrospirota bacterium | reverse complement strand
GTACAGCAGCGGCGACAGTTTCCCTTTGACCACGCGGCCGACGGCGGTGGCGACAACTGACCGGGTTCCCTGGTCACGGATGATGGCCCTCTGCAGCCCGTAGTAGGCGAGTGCGGCGGTAAGCAGAACGATGCCGTAGCAGGCCGCGGGCGTTGCCGCGAAATGGTTCTCGCCCAGCCATGCCGTGGTAAACGGGATCAGGGAAAGCCAGAACAGCAGGTGCAGGTTAGCCCACAAGATCAATCCGCTCACCCTGGCGGTAGCCTGCAGCATGTGGTGGTGGTTGTTCCAGTAGATGCCGAGGTAGGCAAAGCTCATCAGGTAGGTCAGCAGGACCGGCGCGGCAGGGCGCAGCGCCGCCCAAGCGGTGCCATGCGGAATCGGCAGCTCGAGCACCATGACGGTGATCAAGATGGCGATCACGCCGTCGCTGAACGCCTCCATCCGCCCGGTGGTCATCTGGTCACCGTACCGAATCCGGGCCTGGCACACCCGGCACCGGGCCAGAGTGCTCCCGGCTGGCAAGATCACGGCTCATGGCGCACTGGGCTGCGCGCAGAAAGACCCCCGTCTGCGCGCCC
>DAHVAL010000062.1 GCA_027314645.1 Nitrospirota bacterium | reverse complement strand
TCATCCATAAGTCCCTGCCGCGCGGGTACGATGCCGATTGGACCGGCCAGTCGTACCAGGAACTGCTCTCGGGGAGCTCGGCGAGCAAATTGCTCCTGCTGTCGGTGGTCGTGGTGTTCCTGGGACTGGCCGCGCTCTATGAAAGCTGGTCGATCCCGGTCGCGGTCCTGCTCGTGGTGCCGCTCGGACTGCTCGGCATGATCACCTTCTGCATGCTGCGGGACATACCCAACGACATCTACTTCAAGATCGGCCTGGTCACCGTCATCGGTCTTGCCGCGAAGAACGCGATTCTGATCGTCGAGTTCGCCGTCCAAAGCCAAGCTTCCGGAGCTTCCCTGTTCGATGCTGTCACTGCAGCGGCCCGGCTGCGCTTGCGACCCATTCTGATGACCTCGTTTGCATTCATGCTGGGCGTGCTGCCGCTGGTCCTGTCGACCGGCGCAGGCGCCGTGTCACGGCATGAAATCGGCACCGGCGTCGTCGGCGGCATGCTGTTCGCGACTGCATTTGGATTGCTTCTGATCCCGGTGTTCTATGTCGCCATCCGCCGCCTGCTCGGCGATCGTCTGGATCAACCTGC
>DAHVAL010000061.1 GCA_027314645.1 Nitrospirota bacterium | reverse complement strand
GCTCGGGCGAGAGCGGCCGCAGTGCCTCGATGGCCGCATCGCTGCGGATCGGCTCGCGCACCACCGGGCCGGGCTCGAACGTCAGCTCGACGCCCATGCCCTGCAACGGAGTCATGATGTCGCTGAAGAGAATGGCCGCATCGAGGGCAAAGCGCCGCAGCGGCTGCAGCGTCACTTCCGCGGCGAGCTGCGGCGTGCGGGTCAGCGTCTCGAACGAGACTTTGGCGCGCACCTCGCGGTACTCCGGCAGATAGCGTCCCGCCTGGCGCATGATCCAGATGGGCGTGTAGGGCACGGGCTCGCGCCGGCAGGCGGCGAGAAAGACCGGCGTGCCGGCACTCATGCGCCGAGCCAGCGCGCCACCTGCGGCGCGTAGTAGGTGATGATCAGGTCGGCGCCGGCGCGATGAATGCCGGTGAGGGTCTCCATGGCCGCCGCGCGCTCATCGATCCAGCCGCGCTCGGCGGCCGCCTTGATCAGACTGAACTCCCCGCTCACCTGGTAGGCCACCACCGGCACCCGCACCGCATCGCGCACCTGGCGGATGATGTCGAGATAGGGGCCGGCGGGCTTGACCATGACCAGGTC
>DAHVAL010000060.1 GCA_027314645.1 Nitrospirota bacterium | reverse complement strand
GACGACACTCCGGAAAAATTCGACAAGCTTTCTGCGGCGATCAAGAAGCTCAAAACCAATAGCCGGGCCCGATAGCCGGAATTCGCCTCTCGTCGACTCTCGTGTCTTCAACTTAAAAGAGGAAGGCAGGGGACCCCTGCCTTTTCTTTTCTCAAGGTCCGTTCCGAATCCTCGCGTTCGTGGTAGAAAACCCGTCTTTACAGGTGTGGCCCCTCCCAGAAGGAGGGAGCCTTCTCGGGCAGAAGGTCATTTTCCTGCGAGGAATGATTGGATCCGCCTGACAGGACGATTCTTCCCAGAAATTCCGGGCAGCCGGAATCACTCCCCCTTCTCGTTCATAACAGATTATGGTTCTTCAATGGTCCCGGGCAGGAGGGGAGCGTGGGGGACCAAGGGATCTTCCAAGGGTCAAGACCGAGCAGAGGGGAAGCATTGAGCGGGGGAAGGGTTTCCATGAGGCCTTCCCCCGCAGCCTCAAGGAGGGGACGAACCATGACCCTCACCGGAGCGCTGGGCAAGACCCCCGATTTGCGTTCCTCGTCCAAACGCGGTGGAGTATGTTAAGATAGGGGCGGAAAACGATTCGCGTGGGAAGTGGAGGATCCAATGGAACTTGCCAAGACGAACTGGCCGGCGGTGGAACAGTATCTCACCGACTCGACCC
>DAHVAL010000005.1 GCA_027314645.1 Nitrospirota bacterium | reverse complement strand
TTGGCTTCGTAGGGAACAGCCTTGGCTGCCGGAGCTGTCGCCGTCCGGTAGAGGTTGTAGAGAAAGATCCATTGACCCGTGATGATCATTGCGCCACCCCACGAACGCGCCACCATGTAGGGATGCGTGGCCTGAATGGAGGCGACATAGGGAATCTCGTACACCTTCGCGGCGGCCTGGATCAGTCCAGCGGCCGTGAGCGAGGTCCAGAACATGATGAACCCGATGGTCATGAGCCAGTAGTGATAGAGCTCGAGGGTCGGGTTGAATCTCCGCTTCAGGAGGCGTTCAAGGCCGTAGTACATGGCCCCGATCTCAATGAATGAGGAGAAGCCCAGAAGCGCCAGATGGGCATGGGCCACGATCCAGTGGGTCCCATGAATGTACCAGTTGATCGCCCGGGTCTGCTGGAATCCGCCCTGGAAAAAGAGGGGAATGCCCATCAGGGTTCCGGTGATCGCCCAGCGGAGGGCCGGCACTTCAACGAAAAGTTTCCACTTGCCCTGCATGGTGAAAAGGGCGTTGGCGATAAAGGACATGCCTGGCACCAGAATCAGCACCCCGGACACCGAAGCGAAAGACTTGAGCCACTCGGGAATGGGCGCTCCCATCATGTGATGAGCCCCGGGGGTGGAGTAGAAGGCGAAGAGCCCCCAGAAGGTCAGATGTGCCAGCTTGTGGCTGTAAAGCGGGTTTCCCGACAGCTTCGGAATGAGGTACATGGCGATCCCGATGGAGATCGGGGTGATCCAGATTCCAAGCTGGTTATGGGCATTCCACCAGGTGAGCAGGGCTTCGTTCAACCCGGTGACATGAAACACCTCGACCGACTGGGACATGGAATAGACCGTGATCAGATAAAGAAGCCCCGCCATCATGATCCATGTGGTGGGATAAATCCCCTTCACCTGTCTTGGGTTCATCAGAAGGGAAGAAATTGTTTTAGGGATGAAACACTTGGGGGGGGAGGTTTCTCTTTTTAAATCGCAAATAATGTATATTATGTAAACTAAACTAAGAAAAAAATGCCGGACTTTCGATTTCAATAGTATTTCTCATCGAGTTATCCCTTTTGGATCCAATCTAATCTATGCTAGGATTTCGGAAACATTGCGTTTATGCTTCGAACCTTGCTGCTAAAGATAATGATGGGGGTCTGAAGATGCTTTTCCGTACTTTGAGTGCAAGTGCGAGCTTCCTGGTTTTTTTCGGTGGATTGGCGTTTGCCCAACCGCTTGTTCCGTTGCCTCCGGTTCCTCCAATCCCTCTATCGAACCTTGAAACGCCTGCAAAGGTCGCGTTGGGGAAAAAGCTCTTCTTTGATCCGAAACTGTCTGTCAACGGTGCCATCAGTTGCGCCTTTTGCCATATGCCAAAGGTGGGCTATGCCGACCCGAAGCCTTTTTCCATTGGGGTTGGGGGAAAGCGGGGCGGGAGAAATGCGCCACCCGTCCTCAATGCCGCCTATATGAACCTTCAATTCTGGGATGGTCGAGCGGGCAGTCTCGAGGAGCAAGCCCTCGGTCCTCTCACCAATCCGGTTGAAATGGCAAATCCAAACACCCAGGCTGTGGTTGAGCGCCTTCGAAAAATCCCTTATTATCATCAAACTTTCCAAGATGTTTTCGGAGGAGATGTTTCGAGCGATAGCATTGCGGAAGCGATCGCTGCCTATGAACGCACTCTCGTCACTCCGAATTCTCCCTACGATAAATTCTTGATGGGCAATAAGAGCGCTCTTTCCTCCAAACAAATGAAAGGATTGGTCCTGTTTAAAGGAAAGGCCCGTTGCGTATTGTGTCATTCCGGTGCCCTTTTATCCGATCAGGTCTATCATAATTTGGGTGTTCCGCAGACCGGCCCCCTTCCCGCTGACGTTGGCCGGTATGCGGTGACCCATAATCCCAGGGATAAAGGAAAATTCCGAACTCCTTCCCTGCGGAACATTGCCTTGACCGCTCCCTATATGCATGACGGCGTCTTCAAAACTCTTGGACAGGTCGTTGATTTCTACAATAAGGGAGGGGGACGCTCTCCTTACGCAACAAAGGACATTCTTCTTGTTCCGCTCCATCTTTCGATCACCGAAAAAAAAGAATTGATCGCCTTCTTGCAAGCGCTCACGGGCGAGACAACAGAAGAGATGAATCAGCCATGAAAGACCGGCTGCACCGAAAATGGCGGATGATGGATGAGTCATTGAATATTTTGCGTTAGAGGTCTGAAATCAACATTCTCCAGTCAATCAGCCCTGTCCGACTCTTTCAGTATTTCAGGGATCTTGTGCAGATCATCCTCACCAGTCTGTACGACCTCGGCCTCCTTGTGATCACAAGAAGGCTGATCCTCCATTTTTTTCTCCAGCCCATCGTCAATGCGGGACTTTCAGCGTTGCCCATTGTGACGACGGTGGCGCTGCTGGTGGGTGCAGGGGTTGTCGCTGAAACGGGGATCGAACTTCCAAAACTAGGCATTCAAAACCTCATCGGGCTCATTGTTCTTCACATCATTTTCGGAATTGTCGGACCATTCGCCACCGCGCTGATTGTCACTGCCCGTTCAATCTCGGGATTGGCTGTGGAGATAGGAAACATGCGGGTATCCGGAGAGCTGGATACGATAGAAATGCTGGGAGTCAATCTCTCCCACTTCCTGGTCACTCCGCGCCTTGTCGGGATTGTTATTTCAAATATCGCATTGACGTTCTATTTCGGCCTCATTGCCATGGCGGGCGGATTTGCGATGGCTCTGATGGGTCTTTCGATGCCGATCGCGACTCTTGCAAGAATGATCGAGGAAAGCATTAAGCTGTCGGACCTTGTGCTTCCGGTCATCGAAGGGCTATTTTATGGTCTGATCATTTCCTCGGTGAGCGTGTACCATGGATTACGGGTTGGTAATTCCCCTGCGGATGTTCCAAGGGAGACGACTTCCGCTCTCGTGAGTGCGCTTTCTCTTTGCACGATAATGCTGAGCCTCTACCTTATTTTTTCATCGATGGCGTAAATTGGACACATTGATCGAACTTCAGGATGCTAAAATCGGCTATGAATGGGAGAATCCCCTCTTCGCCTCCTTGAATTTCCGTGTCACCCGATGCCAGCATGTGCTTGTTTCGGGCCCCTGCGGTGTGGGAAAATCCGCCCTTGTGAAAACTCTTCTTGGACTACTTTACCTATGGGACGGATCATACTACGCCTTTGGACGGGACATGGATAACCCATCTGCGCCGCTTCTATCCTTTGTCAGGAAAAAAATCGGCATTCTTCCAGATGCGGGGATTCTCATACAAAACTTGACCGTGCTTCAAAATATTGCACTTCCCGTCCGATTCGGCCAATTCGATTCGATGGATCGGGTCCGCCGGCTTCTCGAACCGTATCTCGATGAGTTCCGGATCAAGGATCTCCTGACGAAGTACCCATCTGAGCTGAATCTGGATCAGGTCAAAAAGATCGGGTTTGTTCGGGCTCTCATAAACAATCCGGATCTCCTCATTCTCGACGATCCTTTTGAGGGATTGGACGATGATGGGGTTGAGATCCTTTGGGCCCAACTTGCCAAGATCAACGATGAAAAGGAAAAAACCATTCTGGTTTTTTCCCGGAAGAATATGGAAAACCCTTCACTTTTTAGCCATCGTTACCGTTTGGATTCCGGTGGCATGCGCGAGGTTTCATGAAACTTCATTATGTCCATCGGGCGGGGGAAAAACGGATCGAGCAATTGGCAGGAATTTTTCTTCTCATTCCTTTGATCGGGTTTATTTTTGGACTTTACGAAATCGCCGTTAATCAGCATGTCTTCGCCCGAAGATTTCATCTCTATACGATCCTGGACCAATCCTATGGGATTGTTCCGGGAACTCCCGTCAAATTGGCGGGACTTGAGGTGGGTGAGGTCGATCAGATCGATTTTACAAAGTTGAACCAGATCAAGGTATCGATGAAAATCCTACGAAAATATCAAAATATGGTTCGGAAGGATTCCTTCGTCACGATTAAAAAATCAGGGATCATCTCGGGGGATGTGTCCCTTCGGATCAGCATCGGAACCCCATGGCTGCCGGAAATTCAAGACAAAGCGCGCCTCAGGACAGAGACTCCGCTCACCTTTGAGCAAATCATGGCCAAATTGAATCCGACCATCATCGATCTCCAGAGGATCGTTCGAAATATTGCCGATCTTTCGAGTTCCATCGATCGCGGAAAAGGAACCATTGGGGCGATCCTCAAGAAGCAGGAAATTTATGACGAACTTCAGACCACCGCTGTCAATATCAGGAAGACATCGGAACACATCAAAAATGTCGCCGGGGATTTGCCTCGACTTGTCCGCCAATTGCAGTCGGTGGTCGATGATGTCAAGAAGGCCTCTCCGGCCCTCCCGGAAATTACCAAAAAGACCACCACGGTCTTGACGACAGCCGACGAAACGCTGGATACGACTCAAGCAATTTTAAATGGAATCAAACAAAGCTGGCCGGTCAGGTCGCTAATACCGCCCCCTCCCCCGCCCATTTCCTCTCTTGAGCCTGTCGAGCGCGGAAAAAGTCTCGTTCCGGAAAAGAAAAACGGAGGGTCTCAATGACCCAGAGGCCATTTCGCTCGCGTGTGGGCGCAATTCTTCTCTTTTTATGGGTTTCAGGGTGCGCCGGAGCCCCCAGTCCTCACCCTACCCGGGCGAAGGCCATGGAGCAACTCACCAGTGCCGAAGAACTTCTGATGAAGAACCACCCGAGAGAGGCCCTTGCCTCCGTCAAAAATGCCCTCAAAATGCACCAGCTTTCCAATGATTACCCGAGCACCATCGACGATATGAACCGCCTTTCAAGGCTTTCTTATCTGCTGGGTCGTGGAGCCGCTGCGAAGATTTGGGTCGACCGGGCCCTTGTCCTTGAAGGCGTCAGCGATTACCCGGATAGAAGGGCGGAGACCTTGATTCTTGCAGCCGAAATGGCCCCGGCAGGAACCGAAGGTCCTTGGATTTCTGAAGCTCATCGTGTGATTGAGTCCTTGCCCAAAGGTTCAAGAACTTATACCCGTCTCGAGGCACGCCTCTATCAGGTTGAAGGAATCCGTGCTTCGGCAAGAAAGGACTATAAGGGAGCCGTACCGCTCTTTAAGGAAGCCCTTACACGAGATTTGCAACTGGACGATTCTCTTTCGATCGCGACCGATTGGGCGGGTATTGGCCGAAATTATTATCTTTCCGGAGCCTATGAAACGGCACGGAAAGAGTTCGGTGAGGCCCTAAAATTGGATGAAAAATTGCGAAATCATGCAGGCATGGCCTATGACCTTGAAGGGATCTCCCTTGCCGAAGCGGGCTTGGGGCATTTCCGTGAATCTGCAAGGTCTATGTTCGCCGCATCCGGCATCGAATCCGCTCTTGGACGAACCGCTTTGGCTCAGCGGGATATAGCCTTTTCACGTTCCCTCTTCCGAAACATCAGGATCCCTGATGCCGCGAAATTTCAGAATGTTCTCTCCCACTGGTTTGACCCGGAATAGTCGTCTGCCTAGCAGTAAAAATAGGTTCCTTCGAAATCGCTTTTGCCGTCCAGCGTCTGAAGAATTTGATCAAAAAAGCCTGGCAAGGAGAGCTTGGAGTCGGGGGAATGGTATATGAGCACCCCTCTGTAATGGAGTCCTTTTTCTAATTTTTTAGATCGACGATATCGTGAGAGGGTTGCTACGATTCGATTCATCACTCCGATTCCTTCTTGAACACCCGACTCCATGACCTGAACCAGCAGAAGATCCTTTTGCGGCCGCATGATCCAATCGGTGGGTCTCAGGATTTCTTTGATGGACTTCGTGAGGAGTCCCCAGGCCGTCTCGATCTGGGTGATTCCATAATATTGCTCGATATTTTCGTATTCCTCGACGCGAAGGGCAATCACCGAGAATGGAATTCCAAGCTTCTTGCTCCTCCCCCACTCTTCCAGAAGCCGGTTCATTGTGGCCCTGTAGTCAAGGGATCCGAACGCGTCCACGGTCGAAAGCGACGCATCTTCCCGTAGGGGGCTCTTGCGCGAAACCAGGGCCTTGAGCAGGTCCATGGAGGTTTCGACATAATCCGACCAATTTTCAGGGGGGTTGCCCGAGGTCATTTCAAGGAGGAGAAAGCAATATTCCCCGGAATTGGACACGAATGGAAAGCCCCAACGTTTCTGCTGGGATATTTTTGATCCTTCTTCCCGCATCGGGCTCAGGATTCTGATTGGAAGGCCGAACACCTCTTTTGGAGGGAAATTCGACGGAGACAGTATTTTGAAGTTCTCTCCTCGGCTGAATCCGCAGATTCGAAACTCCTCCTTCTGGTCGACATAGCGATACAGGGAAAGCCTGCTGTCTTTCATTCCAGCTCCAAGAACCTGTCGAAGGGTTCCCAAAACGTCGTCCACTTTTTTTAAGGCTTTTTCAGGAGGGAAATTCGGCAATTTTCTAAATCCCTCTTCCTCGCGGCGGAAAAGGAGCTGAACCGTCTTAATGGGAATGGGGGGGCCGATTTGTCCCTCCCGTTCATTTTGCCGGATTTTCTCGAGGCTGCTTGAAACCATTCTGGATTGATTTCTGGAGATGATGATGAAGGCGATGATGCCTCCCAGGAATGTGAATCCACTGAAAAGGACGAGGATCGGATGGTTTTCGAACGAGCGTTTCCACAATGGTTTTGCTGGGTTTTTGGAAGGTTCCTCCAAGCCGAGATCATTCCTCAAATATTCTTCCGAATGTTTGAGATCCTCAACGCTCACAGGCCTGCTCAAGGACGCGGAAAAAGGCCGGAGCGGACCCCCGGCCTCAAGGCTGTTCCCTCTGCCTCCCAGTAATAAAAGGAGAAGAATGATTGCTGACAGGAAGATTCTTGCGGTCGTCATTTTGACATTGTCACTTTCCATTCCCTAGAATGAAGTGATTATTTCACAAAACTCTTCGGCCTATAGCCGATTTTCTTGATCCTTGAGGTGGTGCTTCTTATGGGGCCATCCCGATGGAGATTTTTTGAGACTTTCCCTATTTTATAAAATTCTAATTCTTTCGATTCTGGTTTTGTCGCTCTCCCTAGGCTTCGGGTATGTGCTTCTTGAGCATCAAATCCTGCGCCAGACGAAAATTCAGATTAAAAAAGACAACCAGTTGCTTCTTTTAGAGCTTACTCGATCCCTTTCTCTCCCCCTCCTTAAGAATGACCGGCTCTCCCTTGAGGACCATCTCGGGGTTTTTGAACATTCGCCGGGTGTTCTTGGCGTCTATGTCTATAACCGGGAAGGTCGACTCCAGGGACTCATAGAGAATGATAGCACCTTAAATTTGGGAGACTACGGGGATTCTGCCAAAGAACCACTTGGCGCGGGAGAGCCCATCCAAGAAGGAATCACGTTCCGGCATGTCCAGGACCGCCATCTGAATCTTCTGTCCGCGGACATCTCCTTTCAGGGGGTCGCCCTTGGAAAAGTGGTTCTGGTTCTTTCGGATGCCCCGTTTGAAGCAGTGCGCGCCCGGATCAATCGCTCTTTCCTGATCTTAGGCGGCGAAAGCCTGTTATTGGCGTTTCTAGGATCGTTGTTTCTCTCAGTATACATTTCCCGCCCGATCCGATCATTGAGGGATGCGACGGAACGAATTATGGAGGGAGACTTTCAGAAGGTGGAAGTTCCAGTTCTTCAGGATGAAACGGGAGATCTTGTCAATGCTTTCAACAGGATGGCGCTGGAAATGGAACACAAAGAGCGCCTTGAAAAGGCTCTGGTGAGATACGTGTCCCGGGAGGTTGCTGAACATTTGATCAACCATCCTGAGCTGATCCATTTGGGGGGAATCCGTCAGGAAGTAATTCTTGTCTTTGCGGATATCCGGAACTTTACATACCTTTCCAACAAACTTCCTTCGGAAGAAGTCATTCAGATTTTAAATGATTATTTCAATTCCTTCATTGACGAAATTTTTGTCCATCACGGATCCGTCAACAATATCATGGGAGACGGGATTATGATCGTCTTCGGGATTCCACAGTTTTCGGAATCACACCCGGATCAGGCGATTTCCTGCGCCTTGTCGATCCGCGAGAAGATCCAGAGCCTTTCCGATAGAAGAGAAAGGGACGGACTCCCGTTTGTTCAATTCGGGCTTGGCCTCCATATCGGAGAGGGCGTTGTTGGCCACATAGGATCCAAGACTCGCATGGAGTATACTGTAGTCGGAGGTCCGGTCAATATCGCCTACCGCATACAAGAAGAGGCGGGGCCTGGGGAAATTTTAGTCTCGGATATCCTTTGGAAGCGCCTTTCTGTCGATTATTCGGGGTTCAAAAAGACTACGAGGTTGGTCACTCCTAAAGGCCTCGAAGAACCTATCCTCGTTCATGTTCTTTAATGATTTTCAGGAGAAAACTTATCTGGCGATGTTTATTCCCGCGCATGACCGATTCCTGTTGCTCCCCAAGAGATGGACCCGATACTTTGGACTCGCCGTTATTTCTTGCCTAATATTCTCTGGATGTGCTTTTCTCCCTCATCAGAATTCCCCCTCGGCTTCTTCGGCCCAACGTGCCGATTACTCTTCTTCACTCGCGGTGCAGGCTCTTCTTGGGGGGAATGAAAAAAAAGCGCTCGAATTGTCCCAATCCATCAAGGACACCAAGAAACGTGAAGCCCTTATTGCTTTAATCAAGGATTGGAGTCTTGACCGCCAATCCCAGATCATCCGGTCAGGATTGGAAAAAGAGGACAAATTGGCCGCTTTCGGTCTTCTCCTGGAATTTAAGAATAAAAGTCCGGATCGATATCGGGATCTCCTTTTGGTTCTGACCCCAAAAGAGCTGACATGGATTCTCCATCATGAGATCAATGCGAATCAGGAAAAACTTGCGATTCAGACGATGAATCTTCTTCAGCCATACAAGCGCCTCTCCTTTAATCCGATGATTTCATCGTCCTATGCTCATTTATCCTCCCGCCGCTTCTGGGGTCGCCGATACAACGAATCCTTAAAATTGGCCGCCCAATCCCTTGACTATAACCCGTCAAACAAGACGGCCAAGGAGATGACCAAGCGCGTTTTCGCGATCCGTGAGGCAAAAATACGCGGGGGTCTCGTGGCCTTTCGACACCAGCATCTCCATAAGGCGATCCGATTATGGAAGTGGGCTCTTGCAATCGACCCTTCCAATGATGAAGCTAAAAAGTATATCCTCGAGGCGCAGGAACTGCTGAAAAAAGTGGAAAATATTCAGAAACAGTCCGCCCAAAACCCCCACGCCGCCCAAGAGGGAACTAAATAATGGACCCAGTCCTTTTCGCCGAATGGTATACCGATCCGTTCTGTTCCTGGAGTTATGCGGCCGAAGGCCCCATCGAAACGTTCCGCCGGCATTTTGGAGAAACACTTTCATTTCGTCATCGCCTTTTCCCCCTCTATTGCAACATCGATCAATTTCTTAGGGATCATGGCTTGGCAGCCCAAAAGGATTTTGCTCCAAAAATTCTCAAGGTGTCCCGGGCAACGGGAGTGACGATGGAGAGCAAGGTGTGGGAAAATGAACAGGCCCCCCCTTCAAGCGAAGAGTGCTGTTTGTTTGTAGAAGCCGCCCTGCTTTCCGATCCTGAAAAGGGAGGAGCCCTTCTTTCGCGGATGCGTCAAATGGCCTTCCTGGAGGGACAGAATATCGGAAATCATTCTCTCCTTCTTAAAGTTGCCGCCTCTTTGGAACTTGATCCGAAAAAAATTGAGGAAATGCTTCGTTCCGGTCGTGCCTTTACCGCGTTGAACGATGACCGGGAGAAGGCGGAGCGGGAGGGTGTCACAGTTCGTCCAACCTTGATTCTGACGAATGCCGGAGGTGATCGCGTGTTTATCGGCGGTCTCCGGAATTCCGATCTTTTTATCCTTGCCGGGGAGACGCTGATTCAGGAAGCCTAGGGACCGGAAATTGATCTTTTCATCACGGGGTTGTTCCGCGTGTCCAAAAAATTAATCCTCGATTGGAGCCACCGATCATGAATGCTCCCCCTATTGTCGGGATTATTATGGGTAGTCAGAGTGACTGGGATACCATGAAGAGTGCGGCGGACATCCTTCAGGAGTTTTCAATCCCTCATGAATGCAAGGTTGTCTCAGCCCATCGGACCCCCTTGGAAATGGCGGAATATGCTCAGGCTGCAAAAAATCGGGGACTCGCCCTCATCATTGCCGGTGCGGGTGGCGCGGCTCATCTCCCTGGAATGGTGGCGGCCCTCACTCCCCTTCCGGTCCTCGGGGTTCCGGTGCCAACAACGCATCTCGGGGGACTTGATTCTCTCTACTCAATCGTCCAAATGCCAAAAGGGATTCCCGTTGCGACCTTTGCAATCGGAAATTCAGGGGCCACAAATGCAGCGTTGTTTGCCGTGTCAATGCTCGCTGGCACGGACAGCGGCCTTTTCAAAAAGCTACAAATATATCGGGAAGGCCTTGTGGAACAAGTTCGCAAGATGACCCTTCCTCCAGCCTAAGAAAGGTCGCCGGTGATTCTGCCGGGAAGTATGTTAGGGGTGCTTGGCGGGGGGCAACTGGGATTAATGTTCTCGTTGTCTGCCAAAAGAATGGGATTTAAGACCACAGTGGTCGATCCAGATCCCGATGCTCCTGCCTTTTCCATTGCAGACCGGAAGATTATTGGATCTTATTCGGATCCGGAACTCCTCGCAGATCTGACCGCCTCTTGCCATGCGGTCACCACCGAATTTGAAAATGTTCCCGCTGATTCACTTGCCGTGCTTGAACAAGCATTGACTGTTCGTCCTTCTTCCCATTCTGTCGCAACGTGCCAGGACCGAATCCTTGAAAAATCCTTTCTAAGAGACAATGGATTTCCAACCGCTCCATTTTTGACCCTTCCGGGCGAATCCTCTCCAGCCGACTTTAAACTGCATCCCTTGCTTCCGGGCATTCTTAAGGCCAGCCGGGAAGGATATGACGGAAAGGGCCAGTGGTCCGTTTCATCTTATGAGGAATTATCCAGAATTCTTATAAATACGACCGGTCCGTTCGTTCTTGAGAAACGCTTAGACCTTCAGGCGGAGTATTCCATCGTGCTTGCACGGAGTCATGACGGGGAAATGGCGTTTTATCCAGTTGCAGAAAACATTCACGAATCGGGAATTCTTCATATCTCCGCGGTTCCGGCGGATATCCCCCTGGAACTTTCGGAACTGATCAAAAAAACAGCGGCAAACATTGCCAACCGTCTGGACTATGTCGGTGTTCTTTCCGTTGAGTTTTTCCTGGGAAAGGAGGGGGGGCTGTATGTCAACGAGCTGGCTCCACGCCCTCACAACAGCGGGCATTATACAATCGATGCCTGCCAATCAAGCCAGTTCGATCAACACGTGAGAGTGCTGACAGGGATTCCTCTTGCGCGAACGGACCTCCTCTCTCCTTGCGCCATGGGAAACCTCCTGGGACATCTCTGGACGGATCAATCCCCTCCCGATCTTCAGGGCATCTTGGAGCACCCTTCGGCAAAGCTGTATCTCTATGGAAAGAAACACGCCCGTCCAGGCCGTAAAATGGGCCATTTTACCGTCTTTGGAACCCATGTCACCGAAGCGAAGCTCCATGCGAGGAATCTTTTGTCCCGTCTCTCCGGCAATCCGATGAACCATGAGTCTCCGGATTTTCAATTCACAGCAAGCCGGAAAAACAACCTCTCTCCTCCCGCTGAAAAGACCTAATACAACACCATCTCTTCCACATTGATGGATCGGACTTAAGGGGCAGAGAGGACGCCTTGAAGCGGCCCTGTAAAATCGAGGAGATATTGAAAAAAGCTTGAATCTTCAGTATTATTTCATAGTTTGGAGAATTTTTTTCCGCAGAAATTCTGATTTTACCACCACGCGGAGGGAGGAACGCTCTTCCCCTAAAGATCAACCGCTTGGGTGCGGTCTCCACTGACACACAATCCAGACCATAATGGAATTTATATCTGGGCTGGAGGTCCCTTTGCGTGCCTAGTGGAGATGAAAAACTCGCGTCCATCAATGGAATGATAGAGAGAGTCGACGTTATGGGGTCTCTTCTCCGCTTATCGTGTTCGACCATGGCTAACCAGGTAAGGTTCTGAAGATGGACATGCATGTTATGGAAGGTCCCGATCCGGTCCTCACTCGATCCGATCTGATCGCCGACCCTTCCCTTTCCGCCTATGAAAAGGTGGGAGGTTACCGGGGACTCCGACGGGTTTTGTCGGGACTTTCTCAGGATGATGTGGTTGAAGAGGTCAAACTCTCCGGACTTCGGGGACGTGGGGGTTCCGGATTCCCGACCGCCCTCAAATGGGAAAAGGTCGCCCACCACCGGGTTCCGGTGCGCTATGTTGTTGCCAACGGGAGCGAAGGCGAACCGGGAAGCCATAAGGATCATTTCCTGATTTCACGGACTCCTCACCAGATTATAGAGGGGATCATCATTGCCGCGTATGCCGTGGGGGCGTCTCAGGCACATCTTTTTGTAAAGGATAACTTTTCTGAAGGAATCAGGATCCTTCGGAGGGCGCACCAGGAAGCCCTGTCAGCAGGATTCCTGGGTGAAAATATATTAGGCTCCTCATTTTCACTCAATCTTCAAATCTTTGTCGGTCCATCCGCCTATATCGCTGGGGAAGAAACCGCCCTGCTCGAAGCCCTGGAAGGCCGTCCTCCGCGTCCCCGCCCGAAACCGCCCTATTATCCGACCGAAATGGGCCTTTACAATAAACCGACTGTGGTGAACAATATCGAAACTTTTGCCCATGTCGCCCGAATACTCAGGGAAGGACCTGCATGGTTTCGCAAGCGCGGAACCCAGAAAAGCCCTGGAACAATGGTGTTTACGGTTTCGGGATCGGTCGCCAAACCCGTGTTGGTCGAATTGCCCCTTGGGTTCTCCCTTCGGCGTCTCCTTGAAGACTATGCGGGAGGTCCTCTTCCCGGTGAGACTTTCCAATGCTTTTTTACCGGGGGCCCTTCTTTTGGAATACTCCCTGCGAAGGATATCGACACCCCGCTCGATTATGATTCCCTTCGAGCCAAAGGAACAGGTCTCGGGTCAGCCGGCATCATTGTCCTCGGGTCAAATGATTGCCCAGTCGCCACCTCTCGGGAATTTGCCTCATTTTACGAAACGGGGTCCTGCGGCCAGTGTCCCCCTTGTCGCCTTGGAACGGAGTCGTTAGCCGGGCTGCTGGACCTGGTTGAAAGCGGACAGGGAACCATCGAAACAATTGACCGGATCCGTAAAATAGCGGACATGATCAAAGGACGGGGAAATTGCGGTTTGATCACAGCCTCTGCCTACATGGTGCAATCCTTGCTCCACCATTTTCCAGACCTTGTGAAAACCCACCTTGGAGATTCCCGGAAATCGGGAAAGGATCGTGTTCCAACCTATAAATATGACCATTTTGTCGGATAGGACGCTGGCCTGAATCTTATTAGAATGGGATACGGGTTCATATGAATAAAAAGATTCCCATCGATCATCACTTGCTTTTTTGCACCGGAAACAAGTGTATGGGAAAGGGAAGTGAAGACCTGAAGATCCTGGCTCAAAACATACGGGATCAGACGCCGGGTCTATCGACACTCCTTGTCACTAAGATGGGGTGTCTCAAGCAGTGCGAGTCCGGTCCTATGGTGGCCTTGTATCCGGAAGGATTTTGGTTTTCGGATATGAATACAAGCAGGACGGTGAAGCTTCTCGACCAAATTCGAGACCACCGTCCGCCGTTACCGGAAAATCTCTATTTTGTCCTGGACAACGCCGAATAATTTCTTTGAAAGGACTCTCATGGCTTATCGCATTCGTAAAAAGACGGTTCAGGACAACACTCCCCCTCCCCCTCACGCTCCTTCATCGCCTCCTCGATTTTCCTCATTTTCAGGGGGAATGAAATCGAAAAATGCCTGGGGATTCATTGGGGCAATCCTCCTTGTTCTCCTGATCGGAATCGGGGTTGTTTATCATATTCATTCAGATAAATCCAAGATGGAATCCGAAGGGGCGGCTCTCGAAACCAAGGCCGAACAGCTCTTTTCAAAAGGTCAACAGACCAATGGGCCGGAGTTGGCCGAGGCAAAAAAATATTTTCAAGAGGTGATGGAGAAATACAAGGATACGAATTCATCGCGGATCGCCCCCCTGTTTCTGGCGTCGATCGAAAATATTCAGTCTCCCGGCAACACAGCAAAAGCCTTGGATTGGCTTCATCTTGGATTGGACAGGAATGCCGGGAACATGAAGCTCCTTCCCTTCTATTACGAGAGCATGGGGGTGACTCTCATGTCTTCCCGCCAGTATGATCAAGCCCTTGCCATGTTTCAAAAAGTCATCGCCTTTCCAGAGAAAATTCTTGCAGATGCGGCCTTGTATAATATCGGCAAGATCTATGAGACCCTGAATCAGCCTGCATTGGCGATCATCAATTACAAGAAGCTGGTCAAGGAATTTCCTAACTCTCCATGGGCTGCGGAATCTGAACCATTTTTGATGAAAAACGGGATCACTCCTCCGGCCACCACTTCTCCTGCCCCGATTGTCCCTTCCAAATAAGGTTCTCCCGGGGGGAGGATAAAATTAACCAACGGGCGGTGGAATGAGGACATTCTCCGCCTCCAATGATGAATGGGAACTATGGTCGAAACTGTCTGGACTAAAAAAAAGGACAACGAGGGAGTCGAAGTTCATCTCATCGACCAAAGGGTGTTGCCGTCCCGGGAGGTCTTTGTCGTATGCCGCACACACCAGGAAATGGCGGATGCGATTCGGGACATGGTCGTACGGGGAGCCCCAGCGATTGGAATTTCCGCCGCCTTTGGCATTGCGCTGGGTGCGCAGGAATTGGAGTCCATTGTGGACCCCAAAAGCTTTCTTTCCGAAATGGAAAAGATGGAACGGGTGATTGCCGCGACGCGTCCCACAGCGGTCAATCTCTTCTGGGCTCTCGCCCGCATGAAAAAAATTTGGGCGGAAATCGCTGACGAGGCCCCCAGATATCGGACAGACGCCCTCTTTCTGGAAGCACAAGCCATCAAAGAGGACGACATCGAACGAAATCGGAAAATCGGGTCCTTTGGGCAAACGCTTCTTCCCGAGTCGGCGACCGTTCTGACACACTGCAATGCCGGCGCTCTTGCGACGGGCGGGTACGGGACAGCGTTGGGCGTTATCCGGGGAGCCGTAGAGGCCGGGAAAAAGATCAAGGTTTATGCGGATGAAACCCGCCCCTACCTCCAGGGCGCACGACTCACCGCATATGAACTCTCCGAGGATAACATCCCCGTCACCTTGATTACCGATTCGATGGCGGCGATGGTGATGGCTCAAGGAAAAATCAATGCTGTCATTGTCGGTGCCGACCGAATTGCTGCAAATGGCGATACCGCAAACAAGATCGGGACTTATGGGTTGGCCGTACTGGCGAAAGAACACGGAATTCCTTTTTATGTCGCCGCCCCTTTCTCGACGATTGATCCCGCCACGCCTACCGGCCGATCCATTCCCATTGAGGAAAGGTCCTCGCGCGAAGTGACCCATTCCGGAGAGGTACAAATCGCTCCGGACGGAATTTCCGTTTATAATCCTGCTTTTGATGTGACTCCAGCTCGGTACATCACCGCCATCATCACGGAGAAGGGGGTGTTTTCCCCCGAAGACCTCTCTCACCATCTTGGACAAGAATCTCTTCCCAACACTTAAGGATGAAGGCTGGATCGACCCGTTGAACTCCAAAAAGAATCTTCCCACCTCCGGTCCTCTTGAGCAGAGCGAGCATGAGCGGGTTCGCCGACAAAAGCGCGACCAGCTTCTCCTGCGGGGAATCGATCCCTATGGGGCCCCCTTTCCAAATCGCGAATCGATCGAATCCCTGAAAAAAAGAACGGAGAGGCTCACCCCTGACACATTAATCGAGCCGGCTCCAACGGCCCGGATCGCAGGCCGGATCGTCTTGTTCAGAAAATTCGGCAAGGCCTTTTTCGCCACTGTTCAGGATGAAAGTCATCGGTTTCAGATTTATGTTCGCGCAGATCTTCTTGGTGAGGATTACGCCGACCTCGCCGATTCTCTGGATCTTGGAGACATCGTAGGCGCCGAAGGCGTGTTCTTTTTTACTAAAACTGGAGAGCCCACTCTCTCGGTCACATCCCTTGTTCTCCTGGCCAAATCCGTGCGCCCCCTCCCCGACAAGTGGCACGGTCTCTCGGATCAAGAGGCGCGCTACCGGCAACGATATGTTGATTTGATCGTCACCCCGGACACCCATCATATTTTCGTCACACGATCCATGATCGTTCGCTTTATTCGGACCTTCATGGACCGGCACGGATTCATCGAAGTTGAAACCCCGATGATGCAGCCCACGCCAGGGGGGGCCCTCGCCCGGCCTTTTTCCACCCACCATAACGCCCTGGATATGGAACTCTATCTTCGAATCGCCCCCGAACTCTACCTGAAACGCCTTATCGTGGGTGGAATGACCCGTGTCTATGAAATCAACAGAAACTTTAGAAACGAAGGAGTGAGCACCCGACACAATCCTGAATTTACGATGATGGAGTTCTATGCGGCCTACGCCTCCTACGAGGATCTGATGTCTCTCACAGAGTCCCTTCTATCCTCTTTGGCCATGGAAATTCATGGATCCACGGAAATTCAGTTCGGGGAGCATCGGATATCCCTCGCTCATCCGTTTCGCCGGATTTCATACCTTGAAGCAATCGGGGACGCCTTTAATCTTTCACCCGAAGACTATTTCAACAACGAACGTCTTATCGAGGTCCTGCGCTCAAAGAATCTTCCAATCCCGGAAGCGCGCCCAGGAAAACCATTCGTCGCTGACCTTTTAAATACGCTCTTTGAGCTGGCCGTTGAGCCTGTCTTGATTCAACCAACCTTTGTAATCGGGTATCCTAAGGCAATTTCTCCATTGGCGAGATCGTCCCAGGCCGATCCGGAAATCACAGATCGTTTCGAGCTTTTTGTCGGAGGGCTGGAGTTGGCGAACGGGTTTAATGAGCTTAATGATCCCGATGAACAGCTCAGACGATTCCTTTCCCAGCAGGAATCACGTCTCTCGGGCGATCTGGAAGCTCCGCCTCCCGATTACGACTATGTCCGCGCATTGGAGTTTGGCCTTCCTCCCACCGCAGGAGAAGGAATCGGGATCGACCGTCTGGTCATGCTTCTCACGAATCGGACCTCGATCCGGGATGTGCTTTTGTTTCCCCTACTTCGGCCTGAAGCATGACCTTCCTTTTCGAATTCCGGGTCGCACTTCGATACCTCCGATCCTCCCACCACCAAGGGTTTCGTCTTTCCCTCAACACGGTGATTTCCATCGCGGGAGTGACCGTTGGGGTCGCCGCGCTCATGGCCACACTCGGGGTCATGACCGGATTTCAGCATAAGCTTCGTTCAAAAATCCTGGGGGTCAATTCCCATATCGTGCTGACCGACGGAAGAGCCATTCCGATTCCGGATCCGGAACACATCGAAAAAGAGATCGCCGCAGAGCCGGGCATAAAGGCCATGGCCCCATTCATCGTAGGACAGGCGATGATTTCCGCGAACAAAATTGTTTCAGGAGCCGTTCTTCGGGGAATTGATCCTGCGAGAGAACGGAACGTCAGCAGGATTTCCCAATACATGGTTGAAGGGAATCTCTCTGACCTCGAACACACGGAAAAAGGGGCCTATCCCGGGATCATCATTGGGTCTGATTTGGCGGACCGCCTTAATGTCGATACCGGAGATTCCGTGGATCTCATCAGCCCCACCGGAACGCCATCGGCCTTCGGAATGATTCCCAAGATTCGTCACTTCAAGGTCGCGGGGGTGTTTAAATCCGGACTGTATGAGTATGACAATACGTTGGCCTTGCTCGAAATCAATCAGGCGGCCCGGTTTTTGGGGATTTCGGCAGGAAGTGTCTCTGGAATCGAGATCAGGGTGCATGACATTTTTTCGGCGACCAATATGGCTCATCGAATCGGGTCCCGATTGGGGTTCCCCTATTGGGCCAGGTCCTGGCTTGAGATGAATAAAAATCTTTTTTCGGCGCTCATGCTTGAAAAAATGGTCATGTTCATTATTCTCATTTTAATTATCCTTGTGGCTTCCTTCAATATTGTCAGCACGCTTTCGATGATCGTCATCGACAAGGCCAAGGAGATTGCGATTCTCAAGACGATGGGAGCCACCCATCGTCAAATCATGCATATTTTTATTTTGGACGGGATCCTGATCGGATTTGCCGGTACAATTCTTGGGATTCCCCTTGGGTACCTGATCACCTATCTTCTCGAGCATTATTATACCCTTCCCAATGATGTGTACTTTGTCAGCCATATTCCTGTGATCATTCGAGCGAGGGATGTGCTTTCGGTTGCCATTTCGGCCGTCGGGATCAGTTTTCTGGCCACGATCTATCCATCTCGACAGGCCGCCAGGCTTGAACCCGTCGATGCGTTGAGGTATGAGTGATGGGAGGAATGGCGGTTGAGGTAAAAAATCTGTCCCGATCCTACCAACGGGCCGATCGGACCATCAATGTGCTGAAGAACCTTTCCACCACATTGCCCTCTGGAACTTTCACAGTTCTGACTGGACCATCAGGCGCCGGAAAATCCACGCTCTTGCATCTTTTGGGAACCCTTGATCGGCCGACTTCAGGAAAAATCCTTTATGATGGCCAATCTGTCCTTGAGTATTCCGACCGCGATCTGGCTTCCTTTCGCAATACGAAAATCGGATTCATCTTCCAATTTCATCATTTACTGCCAGAATTTACCGCGCTCGAAAATGTATTGATGCCTTTATGGATTTCACGGGAAAGTAAAGACGCCCGCGAACGTGCGAAAGCGCTCCTGATGGAGGTGGGTCTTGAAAAGCGTCTCGACCATAAACCGTCCGAACTTTCTGGAGGAGAACAGCAGCGTGTCGCTGTGGCGAGAGCGTTGATTATGAAGCCGTTCCTTCTTCTTGCGGATGAGCCGACAGGAAACCTGGATTCTCATTCGAGTCTTGAAGTCTTTACCTTGCTTCGTGAACTTTCCCAAAAACAGGGTATGACCTGCCTCGTCGCCACCCACAATGAAGTCCTGGCTAAAATAGCAACCCGCCACATCACAATGGACGATGGTCAAATCATTTCTGATTCAAATGGCCTCATCGCCTAGGTTGATGAGGGAGCGGGGGACGGGGAAGAGGACGTGGAGGGGGTGGACGGAGGAGAGGAAGGGGTCGAAGAGGACGTTGACCCTGATGCGGAAGACTCCGTTGTTCCCGCCCCCTGCGTTTGAGATGTTTTCGACTCCCCTTCCCCGGACTCTCCCTGCCTGCCCTTTTTCGCATAATCGGTGATATAGAATCCGGAACCCTTGAACTGGAGGGCCGGACTTCCCATCAGTTTCACAAGCGGACCACCGCACTTTTCGCATACCTCGAGAGGGGGATCTGAAAACTTTTGGATTTTTTCGATGACGGTTTTGCATTTTTTGCAGGAATATTCATAGAGGGGCATACATTCGCTCCTTATTGATGATCAAAGGTCAATATTCGCGACGCTCATTATTTTTGGACCATGAGCGTCCCCCTGTTCAAAAGCGAAAAATCCTGATCCAATCAAGCCGCTATTCAAGAAGCGAGACCGCATCAGCGATTCTCTTTAATCCTTCTTGAAGAGAGGAGAGGGACGCAGCATAGGACATCCGCATATGAACAGGGCTTCCAAACGGTGTTCCGGGGACCATGGCCACACGTGCGACATCGAGGAAAAATTCTGCGAGTTCATACGCGGTCTGGATCGGAACACCTTTATACGAGTGTCCCAATAACCCCGAAATATTCGGGAACACATAAAACGCCCCTTCGGGGGCAATGCACCGAATGCCTTTGATGTGGTTAAAGGCTCCCACGACCCAATCTCTCCGCCTTCTGTATTCTGCCAGCATTGGCTCAAAATATTGCTCCCCAGAACGGATTGCAAAGACGGCGGCCTTCTGCGCAATCGAATTGGGATTCGATGATGTCTGGCTTTGAACCGCATCAATGGCTTCCATGATTTCCCGAGGTCCGGCTGCATATCCGATCCGCCAACCCGTCATTGCGTAGGTCTTGGAAACTCCATTGACGATGATGGTTCTGTCTCCAACGGATTTATCGATCGTCGCAATCGACGGGACTGGATCATTGGAATAATTGATCTTTTCGTAAATTTCATCTGAAATGACCAAGAGATTGTTCTGGAGAACAATCTCTCCGATCCGTTCAAGACGCTTCTTGTCGATGATGGCACCGGTCGGATTATTGGGGGAATTTAACACGAGAATCTTTGTTCGCGGAGTGAGGATTTCCCTCAGGGCATCGGGATCGATACGAAATCCGTCCTCTTCTCTGCAGTTGATAAAAACCGGATCTCCTTGGTTCAAAAGAATCTGATCCGGGTATGAGACCCATGCGGGAGTCGGGAGGAGAACCTGATCCCCGGGATTGACCAGCACCTGAAAAATTTGGAACAGGGAATGTTTCGCTCCATTGGAGACCACAATGGAACGAGGGTGGAACTCCAGCCCTTGGTCCCTCAGGAATTTCTCTTTGATTGCCTCCTTAAGTTCAGGAATTCCTCCCACGGCCGTATATTTTGTGAACCCTTCTTCCAGTGCCTGGATGGCTGCATGCTTGATCGGATCGGGCGTGTCGAAATCGGGCTCGCCTCCAGAGAAATCGAGAACATCTATCCCCTGCATTTTCAATTCTCTGGCCCGTGCGGCAAGCAAAAGGGTCGGAGAGGGTTTCAGAAGAGAAAGTCTCGAGGCCAGCAAATCTTGGAGAGGAGGTTTCATTCTTTGGGTCTCCGGAAATATTTAGTTTTCAGGGCCTGCTCGACTTGCGCTGGAACAAAGAGTGAAAGATCCCCGTTCAGCTCGGCGATCTCCCGAATCATCGTCGAGGTAATGAACATATAATTTTCGGAAGGCATAAGAAAAACCGTTTCAATTGTTCGGTCAAGGTTCTGATTGATCAACGCCATCCTTAGCTCATAATCGAAATCCGACACGGCTCGGACACCTCGAAGGATGCAAAGGGCCTTTTCGTCCCGCACAAAATGAACAAGAAGATTGTTGAATCCTTTGACGCTCACTTGAGGGGGAGGATAAGGGATGACCGAACGAAGAAGGTCGATCCGTTCCTCGAGGGAAAATAGAGGGGACTTTCTTGGGCTGTCAGCGACTCCGATGATGATCTCGTCAAAAAGAACCAATCCTCGGTGAAGCATGTCAAGATGACCATTCGTCACCGGATCGAAGGTTCCGGGGTAGACCGCTCTGCGTATCATCGGACCGATGGAACGAGGAGACTCACGCCGGTTTCCCCATAAATGTGGTGAGACAATATCTTACAACCCCAATCAGGGAGTTCCTCCCATGGGAGGATATCCTTGTGGTGATATTCTAAAACGAGCAGGAAATTGGCTCCCAATATATCATTTTTGGCTACTCCATTCAAGAGATCCGCCCAATTGGCATATTGGTAAGGAGGATCCAAGAAAATGATGGCGGGCGGCAAGACACTGCCTCGAGATTGAGAGATTTTGGATGCGTCGCCCGCCATAAAGGAAAAATGCCTGGCGTGCTGGGGAATCTCTTGATAAATCCAATGTTCAAGATTTTTGATAAGAAAAGGATTCTTATCCATAAAGAGGACATGGGAAGCCCCTCGGGAGTAGGCTTCAATCCCCATCGCTCCTGACCCGGCACAAAGATCCCAAAATACTGAGCCCGCTATATCTTTTTGCAGAATGTTCAAGATGGCGGTCCGGACTTTGGAACTGGTGGGACGAACAAGCTTAGGATCGGGAAGAGGGAGGGATTTTCCTTTAAGACGTCCCGACTGGATTCGAATCATGGGGGGGAATCCTCAAAAAAAAAGAGGGACCGAAGTCCCTCTTCAAAAAAGCCGACTGACAAGAACAGCTTAAATGCCAAGAGCCTTTTTGGTGGCCGGGTCAAGCTTTCCAGTCGTCTTAAGCTTGTTCTTTTTCTGGAAGTCTAAAATGGCTTTTTTGGTCGCACGACCAGGATAGCCATCAGCCTTGATCTTTGCTCCCTTAGCGATGAGAGCGTTCTGAACCTTCTTCCATTCAGCAGAAGGCGCATGATGCTTTTTCATAGCCTTCTTCATGTGCTTCTTGGCTGGTGCCTTCGCAGCGGCTTTGGGAGCGGCTTTAGGAGCTGCATTGTCCGCAATTGCGCCCTGAACGGGAAGAAGAATGACTGCAGAAGAAAGGACTAAACCGGTCAAGATGGACCCAACCGTCGCGAAGACTTTCATTTTTTCTGATTTCATCGTTGGAATCACCTCCTTTTATGCCGAATGGCCATTTCGAACACTGGAAAACTCGGCGTTTTACCAGTGACCCAACCCCTCCATATATTGGCGGGGATCGGAATCCGCTCCAGGGATTCAAAGTTTTCGCCCTCTCTTGAAAATCTTATATCAAAATTTTCAAGAGAGGGCAAAAAGCTCCGTGTTATTGGAAAATTTGAACCACCCGGCCAGTTCCAGCTCTCCGAATACTACCAATGAATAAGTCAGGTGTCAAGAAAATTGAGATTTGCATTTTTTCTTTTAATATCATTCTATCGTTAAACTGTAAAACAATTAAAGAAACCATTTCTCATCTTATCTTAATTGTTTATGAGGAGCGGAGACTTTTGTAAAGAATTAGGAAAATAATGATGATAAAGGCGGGAACGAGAAGAAAGACGATCAGATTCATATTGAGGCGTGCCCGGGACACTTCTTGATCGATCGCCGCTTTTGGAGCTTCAAGAACAGCAATCCAGGGAAAAGGCGCCAATCCCGTAATTTTTCCCAGAAGCGTCGATCCGTACCGATTTGGGGTTCCTCCGACCACCTCGGAAAAGGACCCGGATTTTCCGGAATTGAATCTTTTGAGCACCTCACTTCTATTTTGGGTGAGAAAATTTTTTCCGATCATCCTGGAGTCGGATGTCGCCAAAATAACTCCGTCTCCGGACAAAAGGTAGGAGCGTCCCGGAGTCCCGTGAATTCTCGGGGCCGGCATTGCGGGTTTCAAAAGCCTGGAGAGGTTCATCAGTCCAGCAAGGACCCCGCCAGAATTTTTCGATTTGGCCGATGTCGGGACCGCAACCATCAGGTAAACGGAAGAGGAGGAGGATGCAGGGACGACAATGGGAAAAAACTCGGCCTGCCCTCCAGTCGCAAACAAATCCAGCGCCATCGATCGCGCGTGGTCGACGAAGGGGTCGATGTCTCTTCGATCCATTCGGGCGACAATTTTTTCTTGGCGATCAATCACAACCAACCCCGAAAAATTGGACAAATCCCCTCCCTGAATCGATTTTCCAAGTAACTTGCGGATCTGTTCCGCGGACGGGGGAGTGCGTCCTGTCCAGTGGATCGTTTCAGCGACGGCAGACAAGTCGCGCATGTTTCCAATGAGGACGGTTTCGATGGAGCGCGCCATTCTGAGAGATGAAGGTTGGAGGGGATTGCGGGTCATGTAATAGGTCACCGCGACTCCTCTATAGTAAAAAACGAGCAAAACAAGGAGCGGAACAAGACCGATCAGGACCATAATGGCCCCGGCCGTCCATCGCCAATTTTTATTGGATGGAGGCGAAGGCTTGACCTGCGAAGGGTCTTCAAGGGGAGTAAAGGGATTGTCAGTCATTGACGTTCTGGAGGACCTCCAAAAGGGTCTTACCATTGCTCCTTATGCACCGATTCTTCAGGATATCCGGCGCTCTTCAAGTAGCTCACTGTCCCAGAAACCATTTCCGGATGACCACAAATGTAGGTCACCTCCCCCTTGTATCGAGGCAAAAGCGTTGGCAGAACGTCGGGGACCCTTCCGGATAGCCCATTCCACCCTGGTTCCGGACGGGAATGGATGACGGTCATCGAAAATCCCGCGTTGGATTCTTTGTACGTGAGAAACTCCTGTTCGAATATGAAGTCTTCCGTCTTTCTAAATCCATAGATCACGTTGATCTTTGGAGGAGAGACCTCTCCAAGAAGAGTGCGGATCATGGCACGAAGGGGTGCAATACCGCTCCCAGCCCCAATAAATAAGTGCGGGGATGGATTCTCCTCCTTTAAGGTAAAGGCGTTTCCGTAGGGACCCTCGATTTGAACCAGATCCCCTTCTTTCGAGGAATGGATTCGATTGGAGAAGTATCCCCCCTCTCCTACCCGTGTAATGGTGAGTTCGAGATAATTCCTTTCAAGATCCAGTGGTGAGGAGGAGATGGAATAAGCCCTTCTGACGGGCCGGTCCCTTTCATTTATGAAGTCCGGGATGGAAGCCATTACGAATTGTCCGGCTTTAAAGAAAAAATCGGACTCTTTGGGAAGTTTGAGCCTGAAAGTGGAAACCCGGGGAGTTTCTTGAATAATGGCTTCGATGTGAGTTTCTATAACGGGACGTTTCGCCATGTTTCATTATCCTTCCGGCTAGAACGAGGAGTCAAACATCCGTTGACCAGAAAAATCTTCCCGATCAGGCTCCAAGCTTGAGGTGGAATCCTTTTTGCCGAGATCGATTGATGACTCGAACATACACGATCAGTGCCACGATCACATAACAAAAATCAAGCATAAATGCCATGAAGAGATCTCGAAGAGGAAGGAACCCATGGATGAGGACACTTCTCATCCCCTCGAACACATAGGAAGCCGGAACGAAATACGTTATTTTCGCCGCGATCGGAGGGAGCACCGCTACAGGATTGAATACCGCCGAAAATGGCTGAAAGAGAAAAATGACTCCCCATGCCAGGACCTCCGCCTCCTGCCCGAATCTTAGGATGACGGCAGTGGTCAAAATCCCCAGAGCCCACCCCATCATCAAAAGTGACAGCACGAAAAAGAGGAGATCAAGCCCCAAAGAGAATATCCGAAACGAAAAAAGGAAGTAGGCGATTGTTGCGGCGACGGAAGAGGAAAGGAGAACTTTGGCAACGCTCGAGAGGATGGCTCCGCCGATGATGTGGAACGGAGTGACGGGAGCCACAAGGAGGTGAACGAGGTTCCTTGACCATATCTCCTCGAGAAACATCACTGATATCCCTTGCTGGGCACGGTAAAGCAGGTCCCAAAGAAGCAATGCTCCAAGAAGGGATGTGACGGCGGAAGGCATGAAAGAGGGCATTTTCTTCAGGTAGAGCGTCAAAAATCCCCAGACGAGAAGATCGAGAAGGGGCCAGTAAAAAATTTCCATCCACCGTGGCAGGGAGCGTCGGTAGAGAACAATTTGGCGATAAAGGATTCCGACGATCGGTCTCCATGCAAGAAGGGGAACGTGTCGAGAGGTGTTATCCATCTAAATTTCCCTCCTGCCCCACCATCCGAAGGAAAAGGGCTTCAAGATCTTCCGTGTCAAACCGTTTTATGAGAACCGGAACGGTCCCTTCCGCAACGAGGCGGCCTCTATGCATCAGGTAAAGACGGTCGGAAAATCGCTCGACCTCCCTCATATTGTGGGAGGTGTAAAGAAGAGTCATCCCCCTCTCCTGAACCATTCCTTTGAGAGTCTGCCGCAACTGGGCAGAAACTTCAGGATCCAAGGTCGCGGTTGGTTCGTCAAGAAAGAGAAGGTCCGGATCGTTGATTAAGGCTTTGGCGATTCCCATGCGGGCCACTTGTCCTGTCGAAAGGCGACCGACTTGAATCGAGGCGAATTTCTCGAGCCCCATGAGTTCCAAGAGACTGTCGATCCGCCTTCGAATGTGTGTGAGATTGTAAATGAGACCATACGCCATAAGATTTTCTCGAACCGTCAGAGAATACGGGAGACTGAGATCCGTCGATGCATAGTTGATCCTGTGAGACACGAGGCGTCGGTGCGTCGCAACATTGGTCCCGAAAATGTGTATTTCTCCTGAGTCGGGAACGAGCAATCCAAGCATCATTTGGATAAGTGTCGACTTACCCGCTCCATTCGGACCGACGATCGAGACAACTTCCCCTTTTCCGAGAGAAAGGGTGACTTTGTCGACCGCCCATGGTGATTCGACGTCATAACGTTTGGAAACTTCTCGGGCCACCAGAATTTCTTGGCTTGAATTGTCCATCAGGAAGAACGAACCGGGGTCGTTAAATTGGAGAAGTGAATCAGGAAGCGGTCGCCTTTGATTCCACGCGTTCCAACCAGCCCGATATAGAGGTCAAAGCGTGGCCCTGTGGGCATCCGGGAAAAATGAATTTTAAAGGAATCGGACTTTCCATCCCGGAAGACGGTCCCGGTGGAGAGGGAGGCGCTCCCTTCCCCGGAATTCCGGTTTGCATCCACCCAACGGGGAGTCCCGATGACTGCGAAGGACAGTCCGGTATTATTCTGACCGTTGGTCTTTGCTGTCAAAGTCAGCGAAGCATCAAATCCCGTTCGGGTTTTTGCAAGATTTTCCACCTTTACCCGAAAGGCGGGCTTCTCAAAGTAATCGACGGCGTTACCTCCTCCCGACGGAAGAAAGGTGTTCGGTGGGACCGGAAGAGGGACATGCCGAATGGAGTGTCCTGAAGTGTCGAGGTCATGATGATTCGGAAGAGTGAGATAGAAAAAGATAGTGTAAATCACCACTCCCGCCATAACAAGAATCGATCCTCCGCCTAAAATAAGAAAGGAGCGGGGAATATTGAGTTTCTGACCGGACTTTTCTGGCCCGACGTGTTTTTCGGGGTTGCTCTCGTTCATGCGCCTCTCCATCAATAAATAAGTGTTGATAGGGTGTCTTAGAACCTCACCGTGATCCCGGCCACGATAGGGACGATCGTCATGATATTCCCTGAGGCGGAGATGGCTGTGGGATCAATTTCTCCGAACACACCCATGGGGAACCCGGGGATATTTAAAGAAAGGCCGGCTCCTGCGTCCAAAAGACCCCCATACGGGTGGCCTGAAAGACCAGGAATGTTGGACACCGCCCAATCCACTCCCCCAACGTCGAGCCTCACATAAGGAACGATCACCCGGCGAAGGCCCCATGGGAGCGGTGTCACCTCCGGAATATCCCATGCCACCCCCGCCCGAAGAATGAATCCGGTGATACTGGCAGAGTTTGGAAGGGGTCCAGTGGGGCTCGAAGAACTAGAGTTGAAAAGATTGAAGCTTCCGGAAGAGGAAAGCGATGCAGCAAGCGTCGGCCCCGGGGTCATCTGAAAATACGAAAAATCTCCCAATAATCGAATATGCGATTTCCATGGAATATTAGCCTCATTCTCGGGGAGGTTCCCCAATCTCCATGATAACTCTCCCCCAATCCCCAATGCCTGGTCAAGATATTTGGAAAGCCCCCCCCCAGGTAGCAAATACAAACTATAGGTTGCCGAAACACGCCATCTCTGTGTTTCGTCTCCTCCGTTTGTTTCCTTGACAGGGGGAAGGCCAGGAGACTGCGGAACGGGCATGGAGGGGGGAGATTCGGCGTAGGCTGCGGTGGAAAAAACGAATATCAGCCCAAAAGAATATAACATCAGGCCAATCTTCCCCTTCATGGGAGGTCCTTGGGGGGTAAATGATGGGTGACCGGATCGAGGTTGATCCCTTCATCATGTTTGAGTTGCGAAATGGCCACCCCCAGGTCGGCTTGGTCACGAACATAGGTGGCTCGGGCCGCCGTGAGATCCCGTGCTGCTTGAGTCACGGCCACAGAGGTTCCCGTTCCGACCCGAAACTGATTTTCGACCAGATAAAGATTTTGTTCCGCTTGTTTGACCAATTCTTTGTCCTGGGAAATCTTCTGAAGATAGGTTCGAATATTGTAGATGTCAGCCTTCACTTCAATGATCGTCTGCTGACGAAGGTCTTCCCTTTGAAACAACGTCTGCTTCATTTGAGCGCGAGATTGCTGGACCTGATGCACAAACTGAAATCCGTTAAAGATCGGGACTGTCACGGTGGCCGCTGCGGACCAGTTATACACAAGAGGAAAAAACTCACTGTCGAAGCTGTAAGCTCCGACCATTTGGACCGTGGGGAAGAATTGGGCCTGATTGAACTTGACAACCTGTTTCTGGGCCAAGGCTTGTTGTGTGATTTGCGCAAGGTCCGGCCGGTTATGGAGGGCGAGGGCAACGGCATTATCGGGGAGCAGGGAAGGCACCGGAAGGGTCGGAAGAGGAACGACCCTGTAAGGACTATTGGAGATCACTCCCATCGCCCGGTCGAGCGACAGACGATCCACCCTGAGCTGGTTGGAGTCGGTCACCTTTGTCAACAAAGCATTTGAAAGGTTGACCCTGGCATTCATGACATCGTAGGAAGTGGCCACCCCATCCTTGTAGCGGATTTCCGCCACATTTTCCTGGATCTTATAGTCGGCAATCGTCAAATTGTCGACATGGATCAGTTTTTGATCCTTGAGAACTGCAAAAAAAGCCTTTTCTACATTGAGAACCGTATCCTGGAGAGTTCGACTATATTGGCTGCGACTCGCGTTGAAGAGGTGTTTATTTTGCCTGACTTGTGAGAGCCTTCGACCGAATGAAAAAAGGGTTTCCGAAAGGGTGAGCTGGGCTTGATAAAAATCATAGGAGACCGGGGATGCTGGAATCGTGAATGGGAATCCCGGCTGAGGACCGAAGTTCCCGGTTTCCCGCGTATACGTGGAGGAGCCTGAGAGCGTTGGATAATACTGGCTTTGCGCGACTCCGATCCCCGCTTTGGATGCAAGGACCCCCTGTTGGGCAGCTCCGAGCCCTGGATAGGTTCTGAGGGCGATTTTAAGCGCTTTTCGAAGGGTCAATTCAAAAGGTCGATCTGGAGGATGGTCTGGGATGATCTGTGTTAAGTTATCTTGTGCAAAAACGAGATGCTTGCCCTGGTCTAGAAAAAAAATATAAATAAGGATAGATATCACCACGAGAGAAAGAGATAAAAAGCGTATGGCGTAAAACTTCAAATCTTTCTCTCCCCGGAGTCTTTTTTCGATAAATATAAAATTATTAAAAAAAGAGATTATTGAATTTAATAGACAAAGAATATTATACTCGACCCTAGAAGAAACTCCGGACTGTCTTCTGGAGTCACCCCAATGAATCATTGAAATTATAAGCCGATGGAAGGATGCGGCATGACCCTCTCCCAGATCCACACCTTTCTTGTAGTCAGCGAGTCTTTGAACTTTACGAAGGCATCCAGAATCCTTTCCGTCACACAACCAGCCGTCAGCACTCAGATCCAGCTTCTTGAAAAGGAACTCGGAGTCAGCCTTTTCAATCGGCTTGGTCGGCGTGTTTATTTAAGTCAAGCGGGATTTCGGTTTCGAGATTTGGCTCTTGAAATCATATCACGTGTCGACCGCTCACAAACACTCCTCCATTCCTTTACTCCACTCACCAAAACAGATCCTATGCATCTCGGGACAGGATTCGGAGTGCGTCCAGAACGGGAAAAATATTTGCAGCACTATTTGCATGGAACTTTTCAGAAAAGGGTTCCCATCAAGGTTTTTCAAGCAGCGGAAGGAAAGCTCATCACGGAGTTTGAAAAAAAGCAGGCCGATATCATTATGTTCTACAAAATGGACAAGGATCCGACTCCCCTTCCGGGACCTGGAACTCTTGAAATGGTTGTCGAAAAAACAAACACCTTGGTCCTTGGGTCGCCTGGACTTCCCAAGGATAAATGGCGCCGGGATTTACGGCTTCTTGAGTCCTTTCCCGTTCTTCTTCCGCCCAAGAACAGCTTTCTTCGGAAGGAACTCGACGAAAAGCTTACGTCCCTCAAACTAAATGTCAAACCGGGCATCGAAACATCCGATACCGACTTTATTCGAAAAGCGTTGCTTTCCGGATTTGGAGTCGGGATCTTTCCTGCCAGCCTTTTCAAGCATGAAATTGAAAGTGGCGAATTAATTGGTCTCTCTATCCCCGAAGTCTCCTACCCTTGTTCGCTTGTGGCCTACACCCGGGATGATGAGGACCGGCATTCCCTTACGATCAATTACGTTGCCCTCCAAATTCTTGGCTCAGGCTGGCCTGATACCTGGGCTAACGACCGAAAGTAAATTTTTTTCTAGGATTTTGTGACCTGAGTGGGAGCAATCTCCTCCCACTCCTGTGGAGTGGGAAAAGCCATCCCCTTTCTGGGCTTTGCGTCTCGCCAGCCGTGCAGTGTGTAGTAAAGGAGCGGGATAAGAATCAGCGTAAAGACTGTGGCAAAGGTTAATCCCCCGATCACGGCCCTCGCAAGCGGCATGCTGTTTGAACTCCCCACCTCCAATCCGATCGCCATTGGTAAAAGTCCCGTTATTGTGGCAATGCTCGTCATCAGGACCGGCCGCAGACGTGTCATTCCTCCTTTAACAACCGCTTCCTCCAATGGAAGACGCCATTCCCGCACAAGTTTGTTCGTATAGTCAACAAGAAGAACCCCATTACTGACGGCGATTCCTCCTGTCACGATCACCCCCATGAAGGCAATCGAGGAGAAATTTGTGCCGGTGAGAAAAAACATCCAAATCACTCCAGTCAGTCCCAAGGGAACGGTAAACATAATGATAAACGGGTCCAGGAGCGACCGGAATTGAATTGCGAGAACCATATAAACCAGAAACACCGAAGACAAAAGAGCGACGAAAAGGGAGAGAAACGTTCCCCTCTGTTCCGCAATTTGCCCCGCCACTTTCACGGAAAATCCCTCGGGAAGCCGGGTTTTTTTTATCAAGGTTGCGAGATCTTTCGCGATGTCTCCTAGAGGCCTCCCCACCGGATTTGCCGTGATTGTGATCAATCGCGTCATGTATTTCCGATCGACTTCATTGGGAGAGGTCCCTTTTTCGATCGTCGCGATATTCCGAAGAAGGATCGGGTTGCCGTTCGGATTGGTCAGAAATACATTTTGAAGGTCTTCAAAAGAATGTCTGAAAGGGCGGTCGAACTGGACAATGATGTTGTACTCATTCCCGGTCTTCGGATCGGTGTAGATCGATGGATTATTCTCATTTCCCACAAAGCTCCACAGGACGGTTGAGGCGATGTCAGAGACAGACAGACCGACCATGCGCGCCTTCACCCGATCAATCTTGACGTTATAAGTCGGGTAATGAAAGTCGTTGGGAAGAACCTGAACATCCCCCACTCCGGGGATTCCCTTCATGCCCCGTGCAAGCCGATAGGCCAAATTTTCCCCATCCTTCAGGTCATAGCCGTAAATCTCCAAATTGATGATGCCTTGATAGCCGAAATTGATAATTCTTTCGATCAGTCCCCCGGGCATGAAATAAATGCCAATCCCTGGAAATTTTCCATCGATCACGGTTCGGACCCGATCCATCGCTTGTTCGGATGTTTCTGAACGCTTGTCGGGATCGACCAAATTCACCTGGACAAACCCCGTATCCGGGCCGGTATTGTTCGTAAACACAGAGGCAGCCCCGTTTGTCCCCCTTCCCGCAGTGCTCCTCAAGCCGATGTTTGACGCGATGAGTCGAATTTCATTCTTGGGAAGCGTCCTTCGGATGAGGTCTTCGATCACTTTTGCGGTTTGGGTGGTGATCTCGATTCGGGTTCCGGGAGGTTCCTGAATATTGACGGTGAATTGACTTTCATCCGGTGCGGGAAAGAATTCCGTCCCGATTCCCTTGATCAGGGGAAGTGAGAAAAGAAAAAGCGATCCGAGAGCAAGATAGACTTTTTTCCGGTGATGCAGGGAAAAGGTTAAAAAACGGCGATATTGGATCTCGGTCCTGTGAAAGAGCCGGATGAGAAAATTTTCCTGATGAGGCTCCCCCGGAGTCGACGATTTTAGAAACTTGTAACACAGGAGAGGCGTCACCGTTCGAGAGACAAAAAAAGAGGCAAAGAGTGCAAAGGTAATCGTCAATGCCATTGGAGTGAACAATAAGCGTGCAATTCCCTTCATAAAAACAATCGGCAGAAAGACGATCACAGTGGTGATGGTCGATGCAAAAATAGGCATGGCCACTTCCCGTGCTGCTGAAAGAAGCGCGACAGGCCGCGATTCTTCTCCCAGGGAAAAATGCCGAAAAATATTTTCGAGTTCCACGATCGAATCATCGACCAGGCGCCCGATTCCCAAGGCTAATCCGCCAAAAGTGAAAATATTCAGGGTTTGATTGTTGAAAAAAAGAAATATCAAGGCCACAAGGGCAGACAACGGGATGGCGATACCGATAATGAAAGTGGCTCTGAGGCTTCCAAGAAAAAGGAGAATGACGATGACCGCCAGAACGGCCCCTTGAATGGATTCATGATAGAGGCCCTTGATGGATTGCCGGATATAGGTGGATTGATCGAAAAAAGTGTCGAGGTGAACTCCGGGAGGAATCCCTCTTAAATTGGGAATGGACTTTCTAACGGCATCGACAACAGCGACGGTGTTTGATCCTGGCTGTTTATTGACCGCCAAGTAGACCGCGTTTTCGCCGTTGACCCTCACGAGATTGGTTTGTGTTTCAGCCGAATCCGCAACGCGAGCGAAATCTTTGACAAAAACGGGAACGGTCCTTCCGTCGGGAGTATTTTGGGTGGCGACTGGAACGTTTCGAAGGACTTCGACCAAATTCTCCGATATCTGGTTGTTTGTGAACAAATTGTAATCTTTGGATCCGATCTTTATGTCTCCGGAAGGCAAAATCAGATTGGCCTGATTGACCGCATTGACCACCTGGATCATTGAAAGATTGCGCGCCAAGAGCTCCCGAGGATTGACGTTGATGTTAATTTGTCGGACCTTGCCTCCGTTGACCGTGGCCTGAGACACATTGGGAAGCTGCTCGAGCTGGGGCTCGATCGTGTTGTAGGCGAGATCATAGAGCTGGATCTGGTTCATCGCCGGATTTGATACGGTGAGCGAAACGACCGGAATATTGGCGATATCAAATTTGAGGATGAAGGGCTGCTGGATTCCCGGAGGAAGTTGATTCTGAATCTGGGAGATCTTTTGAACGGCCTGAACTAACCCCCCGTTCAGATCTTTTCCCCAGTTGAACCACACTTGAATCGAGGAGACCCCCATCCGGGATTGGGATTGAATGTGACTCACATCATCAATGGTGGCGAGGGTTTTTTCCAGGGGGTAGGTGACGCTCCGCTCAACATCGATGGGGGAGGCGCCCGGATAGATGGTTCCGACGATCAACACCGGAACCGCAAGGTTTGGGAAAAGATCGATGGGAATCCGATTGACCGATTGGGAGCCCAAAAGGACGAGAAGCATCGACATCATGAAGACTGCGATCGGATTTTTAAGGGCCAGTCGCGTCAGCCACATAAATCAGGATGCCTTCCCACACCAAAAGGGATCAATAGCCATTGTTATTTTGTGAAAGAGGACGGGACTGGACAGGGTCTCCATCTTCGAGGTGCTCCTGGCCTGCGGCCACCACAATTTCTCCCTTCTGGATTCCGATTTTAATTTCGGCAAGCTTCTTGCCGAGGAACCCGACGCTCACAAATTTTTTATGGGCCGTATTCTTGGCGTCCACCACGTAGACCCACGTCTTATTCTGTCGGGAGATGATCGCCTCTTTGGGGATAAGAACGACATTGGAGTGGGTTGCCAAATTCAGGATGGCTTTGGCGAACATTCCAGGCTTCAACACTTCTGAATTGTTCGGCATGTCGATCTCGATCGCCAACGTCCGCGTCGAGATATCGAGGGCGGGGTTCATGCGCGTAATTTTTCCGGAAAACCTTTGGCCTGGAAAAGCATCAACCATGACCTCCACGGGAAGCCCGATGCGAAGATAGCGAATGTCTCGTTCTGGCACGTTGACCACGATCTTGACAATATGGGTGTCAACGACGGTAAAAAGCGGATTTGAATTGGCCGAAAGAGCCGCGGTAGTCGCGGGGATGGTCGCCCCAGGGTCGACCATCCGATTAAAAATATACCCGTCAAACGGGGCCACGATATTGGCATAAGCGAGCATTTTTCTTGAATAATCGACGGAGGCCTGGGCTTGCAGGCATTGGGAAGACGCGAGGTCGAAGGAATCTTTTGACACAAGGTTTTTTGCCAGGAGAGCCTTGTATCTCTTTGCATTCAAGCACATATAATCACGATTTGCGCGGGCCTGGTTGTATTGGGCCCGAAGGGTCGTATCGTTAATGCGCGCCAAAAGCTGACCTTTTTTGACGTGATATCCCCTTCTGACGGTGATTTCGTCCAAATACCCGCTCACCTGGGCATAGATGGCGGCTTGGTTTATCGGCTGAATGTCTGCAGTGAGGGTGATGATCTCGGAGATGTCCCCTATCTGCGCAGGGACCGTTCCGACGACTTCCGTGGAGAACTTCTTTGCTCGCGGGGGGGTGGTCTTGACGTGATGATGAACGAGCCTCACAGCGATAAGGCCGATCAATAATAGTATCCCCAAGAAGACTGCCAGACGAGATGCACGTCGGTTCACTTTCCCTGCTCCTCTCGATTGAGACGCCGTTTTACTTCAACCATGGGATCGAGTCCGGCATCCCTGATCAACGTCGCCCTTGCGATCTTGTACCCATAGACGGCCTGGACCCACTGGGCCCTTGCTGCCGCAAGGTCAGCCTCCGCCTGGGTCAAGGCCACGGCACTCCCTACCCCAACTTGGTACTGACCTGCCGCGAGACGAAGGCTTTCCTTCGCCTGGCTGAGAAGATCCTTCGTCGTTCGAATTCTTTCCAGTGCAGTGTTGAGATTATAGATATCCTGCTTGATTGACGCGACAATGCCGACGCGCACATTATCCTCGGCATCCCGCGCTGCAAGAGTCGTTTTTTGCGCCTGACGCTCTTGATGGACCGTAAGGAATCCAGAAAAAATCGGAATTGAAATTGTCGCCCCCACGGTCCAGTTATAGGTCAGTGGAAAAAAAATGCTCGCATAGGTATAGCTCCCGATCATCCCGATAGAGGGCATATAGGTGCTTTCATAATAGCGCTCATTTTGCAGATCCGCTTTTTTGTTGTTGATGGCCGAAGAAAGGTCCGGACGGGTCTTGAGGGCCTTTTGGATCAATTGGTCGTAATCCGCAGAAAACTTTTGGAATGAGAGGATGGTGTCGACGGTATAGGCCACATTGCTCTCAATCCCCATCGCATTATTTAACGCCACCCGGGCGGTGGAGACATTATTCCGTGCCGTGATGAGATTGAGCTGGGAATTGGAAAGGTTCACGCGGGCATTCAGGACATCAAACTTTGCCGCCATCCCGATCTGAAACTCCGCCTCTGCGACCTGAAGCTGAGCCTTGTAGTCCTCCACAGTTTTTTTAGCGGCCTCGACCAGAAGAAGATCTTCTGCGAACGTATCATAGGCTGTTTCCACAGTGGAGAGAAGATTCAGGAGAGTCCACCGAGCCTGATCCTTGGAGGCCCGGTAAGCATATTTTGCCTGGCGGACCTGGGTAATTCTCTGTCCAAACGTAAAGATCGTCTGAGTCAGATTAAAGGAGGCTTGATAAAAATTGTATGTTTCATTGGAGTTTGGAATGCCGGCCAATTGGGTGATGAAGAAAGGGGGAATGCCGGGCGTGATCACAAAATTCCCCGTTTCATAATTGTATCCCGCTCCAGCGGAAAGATGGGGAAAATAATTAGAGAGGGCTTCTCCAATGATTTCTTTATTCGCTTCCGCCGTATGGACCATTTGCCGGTATTGAGGGTGGTGCTGAATGGTGATCTCCATGGCTTCCAGCAAGGTCATATGCACCGGGATGACGAAATCCGGAGTCTTTTTAGAAAATGGAAAATACCCGTCCGACTCTTTGTTATCGGCGGACTCCGCGATGAGGGGGGGCATCAAGAAAAAGAGAAGAATCCACAACACCGCGAATGGAGTCGATTGGCGAGAACCCTTATAGCGCCGGAAGGGATCAGATCTCGATTCCAACAATCTTACCTCCATGGGGCTTCCCTAAAAGAAGAAGGTCGTCCCGGCAAAAACAGGAACGACCGTAATGACCTGCGGCCCCATAAAAAGCCATTGAGATCGAATTTCCCCGAAAAATGCCATGGGTATGGCCCTTGGGCGGCCTTCAATCCCGAATCCGAGATCTTCCATCAGGCCGTTGGGATGGCCGGTTTGAGGGCCTGCGTCAGAAATGCTCGCAAAAACACCGCCGGAGTCAGCCCGGAGGTAGGGAAACCAAGGCTGGTAGCGTATCATCGATGGGAACCATCGGGTGAATTCGAGCTTGATTCCGGCATAGGCTTGAGCGTACTGGTTGGAGGGTCCACTCGAAAGGGGACTCACGACCCGTTGCAAAGGGGGAGAAACATGAGGGGAATTGAACATATACCCTCCTCCGGCGAGAATCCTTATTCCATTTGAAATCCCGTACGACAGCTCCCCCAATCCTCCTACGGCATTTTGAAAAAGAAGGATGGGAGCCGGTGTCTGAAGCACATTGTATTGAAACATGAGGGAGAGACCGAACTTCCCCGTCTGTGAAGCAAAGGTGTCTGTCCCTGCCTCGTTCGTATCCTCCTGGGGCGAAGGAGATGAGGGAGAAGGCGGAGGAGAAGCTGAAGATGTCGAAGGGGGGGAGGAGGCCGGAGGAGCGGAGGCCCCCAAGGCTTTGCCATGGTATAAAAGGGAGAACGCGATCACGAAGCCAATCAACCGATATATGATATTTATAGAAAGAACGGGAGTCCGGAACAATCTGTTTTTGGATGACATGCCCGACAATCGAAGGGATCCATGGTGAACATCGGGAAGATTGTTGAGTGTTTCCACCAGATCAGAGCCTCTCATCCTCTTCGAAGGTCCGCAAGTCCATATGTTAAGGAGATATCATTGACTGATTGACCAATTAATCATGAATCTATCACCCTCTCCACGTCTACGTCAATTCGTGAATTCGCCATAACCCAAAGAGGCTCTGACTTGGTGAAGGCTGAATGGTCTTATCGCGAGTCACGTTCCCACAAAAACTCTTTTACCCTGGATTTCTGTAAAAAGCATGGATTCGTGCCTCCAAAGAAAATTCCAAACGAATATCCTTGAGGGAGCTAAGCCGATGATTGATCTACGGGGGATGATCTGTTATGTTTAAAGAATACAAAAACCCATAAAATCCATCCGGTTGCAGGTCCGTTTTTTCAAGGAATGGAGTTGGTGGGTCTTTTTCCTGTTTCTGTCTTTGTCTTCGCAGGCGACCACATCATCCCCAATCAGGATTCTCGATGCCTCCACTTCATCGCGTTGGAATCGTCCAATTTCCAGGAACAAATTGCGACCTCGATACCTGGGAAGCCGTCGAATCGATTCCGAATCTCACCCCTGTTTTCCTCTCCCATCGGGACCGACGGGTGCCGGATCTTGAGGCAGTGATTCTTCCTGGCGGATTTTCCTATGGAGACTATCTGCGAACCGGTTCGATCGCCGCGAAATCTCCCGTGATGGAGTTGGTTGGTGACTTGGCCGCTGCGGGAGTTCCTATCCTTGGGATCTGTAATGGATTTCAGATCCTGACAGAAGCAGGACTTCTTCCCGGCACCCTTCTCCAAAACAGCGGGCGGACATTCCTTTGCAGAGAAGAGTCCCTTGTGATCGAAAACTGCCATACCCCTTTTACGAGTCTCTTCGAACCAGGGACTCCCCTGACCCTTCCGATCGCTCATCAGGAAGGACGCTATTTTCTTGATCCTGACCAGCTTCATGAACTGGAGGAGAACGCTCAGGTCCTCGTCCGTTATGCCAGGAACCCGAACGGATCCTTAAGGGAGATCGCAGGCGTCGTCAATAAACGGGGAAACGTCGTAGGCCTGATGCCCCACCCGGAAAGGAGAGTCCGCGCCCTCTTTGGAAAGCCGGACGGTCTCCTCTTTTTTCAATCTCTTTCCTTATTCCTTGAACGCCAGCTTCTTCATTCATCCGCTTCGACTTCTTGACCCTTAACGAAAGAACCGATGACCACGTCGACCCCTTCCCGATTTCGAATCCCCGCTCAAGAAATGGAGCGCATCAAGAGCCTCCTGGGCCGGGACCCCAACATCACCGAAGAGGCGGTTTTTTCTGCCTTATGGAGTGAGCACTGCAGCTATAAATCAAGCCGAATCCATTTAAGAAAGTTTGCTTCAAAGGGTCCGCGTGTCCTCATGGGGCCGGGAGAAAACGCCGGCGTCGTCCGGGTGACATCCGGCAAGGGCATTGCGTTTAAAATGGAAAGCCACAATCATCCAAGCTATATCGAACCTTTCCAGGGAGCGGCCACCGGTGTCGGAGGGATCTTGCGGGATATTTTTGCCATGGGAGCCCGGCCCGTTGCGTTGACGAACAGCCTCGTTTTTGGGTCGCTTCGTCAACCCCGCCAGATGACATTATTTCGTCGAGTCGTCTCGGGAATCGCATCTTATGGAAACTCGATCGGGGTTCCCACGGTGGGGGGGGAGATTTGGTTTGATGAACGGTATTCCAAAAATATCCTGGTCAACGCCTTTGCCCTGGGTGTCGTCGACGAAGACGGGATCATGAGCTCTGTTCCTCCTCAAAAACCCCTCCTGGCTGTTTACTTAGGGAATAAAACCGGCCGCGATGGTGTGTCCGGGGCCTCCATGGCGTCCCGAAGCTTTTCGGGGAGCGATTCTGATCTTCGTCCACAGGTGCAGGTCGCCGATCCTTTTGTCGGGAAAAAGGTGATGGAGGCAACGCTCAGGATCATTCGGGAAGGACTGGCAGAAGCCATTCAAGACATGGGGGCCGCCGGTTTGACAAGCTCATCCGTTGAAATGGCCTCGAAAGCCGAGCTGGGCATCGAAATCGACGTCGCCAAGGTTCCCCTTCGGGACAACTCCATGGAGCCTTGGGAGGTTCTCCTATCGGAATCTCAAGAGCGGATGCTTCTTCTTGTCGAGGAATCCCGCGTCAACAAAATTCTGGACATTGCCCAGGAGAGCCAAGTGTCGGGAACTGTTGTAGGGCGCGTGATTCCCGAGCCTGTTTTTAGAGTTAAAAAAGAGGAAGACGTTTTTGCCGAGATTCCCGTCAAATACCTCACAGACGATGCCCCTCTCTATGACCGCCCCTCCGATTCCCGAACCTCTCTCTTATCGCCATCCCTTGCCTTTCCGCCGTCCGAAGGAGGGAGTCACTCGATCGCGGCGTTGTTTCATCTTCTTCTCGACCATCCAAATGGCGGATCTGCTGACTGGATATTCCGTCAATTTGACTTTGAAGTCGGAACCAGAACGCTCTTGCCGCCGGGGCATGACGTCGCGGTCATAGACATTCGAGCGGAAGAACACGCCGTGGCGATCGCATTGTCAGGATTTTCTCATCCTCTCACACGGGACCCGGCTAGGGGCGCCATGCTTCTGGTCGCAAAAACAGTCACCGACCTTGCTGCCGTTGGGGCATGGCCGATCGGGTTGACGGACTGCCTTAACTTCGGGAACCCTGAACGTCCCGATACCATGTCGGATTTCATTCTGGCGGTGACTGGCATTTCTGATGCTGCAAAGCGCTTTGGAATCCCTGTCGTGTCGGGAAATGTCAGCTTTTATAATGAGACCGATGGACTGTCCATTCCTCCCACCCCTATTCTTGCCACATGCGGTCTGGTACGGGACAAAAGGACTGTGGTTCCCGGAAAAGTCTCCCACCCTGGCCTCTATTTGGGGTTGGCGGGGTCGACGAGAGATCTGTCCCTTGGAGGCTCCTATCTCGACTGGATTCTCCAAGACCAATCCGCCCCCCCCGTTCCTGGAATCGATTGGGAGGCACTTGAAGGCCTTCAGACGTTCATGAGCACCTTGCTGGCCGATCGACGCCTCCGGGCGACGCGGGCGATTGGAAGGGGCGGGTTCCTTCGTTCTCTCCTTCAACTCGTGGCGGGCGATGAAACGTTAGGAGTGGCATTAAAACTTCAACGCCTTGAAGATCCTCTCCAGACATTTTTTTCCGAGGCCGCAGGTCGGATGTTGGTGGCCTATGATCCGGAAAACTCGGATTCCATCCTGCGCACATCCCTTGAATTCGGCGTCCCATTTCAAAGGATCGGAATAACGGCCACGCATCTATGGAATATCCGCTATCAAGACAAGGACGGCCGCTCTAAGGAGATTTCGGATTCGCCGGTTCAACTCAAGAGACGATTCTTTGGCTCTCTGACAGACCAAATGGAGGACCTTCCCTGATGGACTCGGTGCCGGAATCTGACACCCCGGATACCCCCTTTGACAAATTGAAGGAGCACTGTGCAGTTTTCGGGATCTTCAATCATCCCGAGGCAGGAAACATGACGTATTTGGGACTGTACGCACTCCAACATAGAGGTCAGGAAGGCTGCGGAATTGCTTCTATGGACGAGAGCCGAATGATCATCCGCAAAGGTGAAGGCCTCGTTTCCGAGTATTTTAAGGAACCCGTCATCGCAGAACTTAAAGGCCGGTCGGCGATCGGCCACAATCGTTATTCAACGGCGGGATCTGACTCCCAGCGGAACCTTCAGCCTCTCTCCGCCTATTTCAGTGAAGCCTCGATGGCGCTGGTCCATAATGGAAATTTGACGAACGCCCAAGAGCTCAGAAAAAACCTTGAGGAGGAAGGGGCCCTTTTCACCACCGACGTGGATACCGAAGTGTTGGTCCACATGATTGCCCGAAGCCGGGGAGAAAATATTGTTGCACGGATGGAATCGGCCCTTGCCTCGGTCAAAGGGTCCTACTCTCTTCTGGCTCTTCTCCCGCACGCACTCATCGGGATCAGGGACCCCCACGGTTTTCGGCCTCTTTCGATAGGAAAACTTGGCGATTCCTATCTATTGGCGTCGGAATCCTGCGCCTTCGACCTGATAGGGGCCAAATACGTACGGGATGTGGAACCGGGAGAAATGGTCGTCATCTCCGAGTCCGGCCTCGAACATTTCCGGCTCTTCCCGAGGATTCCCTCCGCCGCATGCATCTTCGAACTCATCTATTTCGCCCGTCCAGACAGCGTCGTCTTCGGAACACCTGTCTACCAGGCGCGAAAACGGCTTGGAAGGCGTTTGGCGCTCGATGCACCGGTCGAAGCCGACCTCGTCATTCCTGTCCCTGATTCCGGACTGGCTCCTGCCTTCGGATATTCTGAGCAATCCGGGATTCCACTCGATATGGGCTTGATCCGAAATCATTATGTAGGCCGAACATTCATCGAACCACAGCAATCCATTCGCCATTTCGGAGTCAAGATCAAGCTCAACGCCGTTCCGGAACTTCTTGCCGGAAAAAGGGTGGTCGTCATCGATGATTCCCTGGTGCGAGGAACAACCAGCCGGAAAATTGTGTCCATGCTCAGGGAGGCGGGCGCAAAGGAAGTCCACCTGAGGATTTCTTCGGCGCCCATCCTTTTTCCATGTTTCTATGGAATCGACACCCCGAACAGGGGGGAACTGATCGCGTCCTCTCATTCTCTGGAAGAAATTCGGCGCTACATCAAGGCGGACTCCCTGGCCTACCTCTCCATCCAAGCGATGGAAGAAGAGGTCGCCTTCAGAGAATCACTCCGGGAAGAGGGTGGAGGGCCAACCGTGACATTCTGCAAAGCCTGCTTCGATGGAAACTATCCGATTCCCTTCTCCCAGGAAGAACGTGTCCAGCACGGGTTGTTCGACCGAAAAATTCCCTGAGTCTCCGGTCAGAAGAACCTAAAAACGCAATCGAGGTTCGCTGATGAAGATTCTTCAGTCTGGATCAGGAAAGAATCCTGTTTCTCCTCCGATGAGAAGTGCATGGACCATGATCGAGGAAACATTGGCGCAATTGCGTGCCGTGGTCTTTCCTCGTATCGAATGGTTCAGGGTGTGGCTCAGGGTTCGACGGGTCGTCCGTCAAAAAGCCTATTTGATGGCGCGTTTGGGGGAATTTTCGGTCGAAACCGACCTTCAGAATTACTGGCCGAATACAGAGACCCAACATCCGAAAATGATGCTTTTAATGGACAAGATCAGGGAGAACGAATCTCTCGAATCGTATTTGAGGGACTGGATGGAGTACCTTGAAGACCGAGAAACCTCCGGCCTTCTGGCCCTTCTTCAGGAAGATCTTTCCCGGCAGGTTGTTTTCCCACAGACCATCATGATCACCCATGATTCCCCCTACCTGGGGCAGTCGATCAACGACATACGAAAAACGGCCGCCTCCGAAGGGTCGATCCCTCTGACGGCCTTGAGGGGAAACCTTTCTGTGGAACTCGGTCCCCGCCTCCCCCTCATGCCGGGAGACCGGCTTGTCCTCTTGTCGGTCTGGAAGAAATTGCGGGAGGTGCCGCCATCGGCCGGCCTTCTGAAACTCGATGCCGGGGCCAATTCCTCATCAGATTTTTGAACGCGAGACCTGGACAAATCCCAACGCTGGATTCAACGTGTCACTTCAAAAAAAATCCGGAGGAGCGGTCGGCGGGATTCCTTGACAAAGCGAATGGCCGGCTTTTTTCCCCTTCTCCCTCTTTAATGACGGTCAGCGACCATCGGGATCTCCTTGACAGAATGGTCAAGCAAGGAGAGATTTTTCGATGATCTTGCCTTCCAGGCCCGCTTTGGTGCAGGTCTCTATCTTGATGGAAACCAGGTCGCCTGGGGAGGGGGACAAGGAGTGATCGTCAATGACCGCTCGAATGTGGCGAAATTGAGGGGATCTTCCTGAAATTCGCTTTTGGGAAGAATCGTATCGTTCGACAAGGACTTCCTCGATTTTTCCAACTCTTTCCTGATTTTTCGATAGAACCAGAGCATTCAATCGTTCGTCGAGACGATGAAACCGTTCGACGGAGAGCTCTCTTGGGGGAATGTCCTCCCATTTGTGGGCAGGGGTGCCTGGACGGGGAGAATAGATGAAGCAAAATGCCCCGTCAAAATTGCATTCGTCCACAATCGACAGAGTCTCCTCGAAATCCCGGGCGGTTTCCCCACAAAATCCCACGATGAGGTCGGTGGTCACCGCGACATGGGGAAGCGCCGCCCGAAGCCGGGTGATCCACATGCGGTATTCGGCAACCGTATACCCCCTTTCCATGCGCGCAAGCATCGCGTCCGATCCTGATTGAATCGGAAGATGAAGATGGGGCATGACCTTGGGACACTCCGCCATCGCTTTGATCATTCCCTCATCGACGTCGTTGGGATGAGAGGTCGTAAATCGGATCCTGAGAAGGCCGTCAATCCCGTTTAACGCCCGAAGCAGATCCCCAAACGAGTCCCCGTGTCCGGAGTTTTTTCCAAAGGCGTTCACATTCTGACCTAATAACGTGACCTCCCGATATCCGGCCGCCACCAGGCCCGAAACTTCTTCAAAGATGGCGGACACGGGACGGCTTCTCTCGGGTCCCCGTGTCCGGGGAACAACACAATAGGCACAGGATTTGTCGCATCCTTCCTGAACGGTCACGAGGGCGCAGACCCCTTCCGGCCGCACCGCAGGAGGCGTCGTCATCTCCGGGAGGGAATAGAGCTTTCCAAGGCGGACCCCCTTCCCCGGAGTCACATCCTTGAGCATGGGAACAATATTTCTGACCTGTGATGGCCCCGCGATCAAATCGATCTCCGGCATGAGACGGTGAAGATTCTCCTGCTCGCGTTCGGCCATGCATCCGGTGACGGCAAGGATCACCCCGTCGTTTTCTTTTTTGTGCTGCCTGAGCCGCCCCAAATCGGAAAGGGCCTTCTGATCCGCTTTGTCCCGGACGGTGCATGTATTGACCAGAATCACAGAGGCGTGGGCCGGGTTATCGACCGCCTTGTATCCCGCTTCCGCCATAAGTCCCGCCATTCTCTCGGAATCATGGACATTCATCTGGCACCCAAAGGTCCTGATAAAATATGTATGGGTCGTAGGTTCAAGATCGTCGCTCAATTGATCCCTTTCTCTTCATCTTCAAGAAATTTCGGTCACCCGCTTGGATCGTCCCTCTTCACGGTCCTGTTCATCCAGGAGCCGGCTATAGCGAACAAGAAATGCATCCAGGCGAATCCATTCCCCGGCTCCGAGAGAGGAGACCCGCCATGAAAGGGCTCGAAGCACCTCCGCATCGTCCCGGGACCCTTTCAGAATCTCCAGGAACTCGCCGTCCGTGAGTCCCAGGATTCTCAAAATTTCCTCGTCAATGGCACAGGGAAACACATAGTCCCCGATCCGGTCTTCGAGCAGCATCCTCCCTTTGTCGATGGCCCTTGCAAGCCAAGGAATACCCACCAGGATTTCTCGACCGCTCCGCGGGGGAGCGGCAGCCCCTTTTTTCTCCATCAGTCTTTCAACGCTTCGACCACATAATGGTAGGGATAGATATCATGGGAACGAATTCTCGTAAACCCTGCGGATATCAGGTGATCGTACAGAGAAACCTCCGACGCACGCTCATCGACAGGAGGCCCGACGGGAGTGTCTTCTTTTTTCCAGTCGACGACGAGCATTTGCCCGGAGGGGACCAGCACCCGGTAAATGTCTTGCAGGATCTCCTTCGGATGGGAGAGTTCATGGAAGACATTGACCATCCAGACGAGCTCGAGCGAATGATCGGGACGGTCGATATGGTCCGCCGGTCCGAGGAGGGTTTTTATCGGAAGAGCCTTTTCCAGTCGTTTTCGTTGATCCTCAAAATGAGCGAGCATTTCAGGCTGGAGTTCGATGGCATAACATGTGCCTCGCCCCGCCAGAAATTCGCAGAGCGGAAAAAAGAAATAGCCTGATCCGGAACCGATCTCCGCCGAATCCCCCTTTGCAAATGGGCGAACCAAGGGAAAAAGTTTGGATGGGTCTTGGAATGTGACACGCTCCGGATCATGGAGCTTGGATACATGCCGATGATCAAAAAGGTGCGCCAAAACTTCCTCCTGTCAAAAATGGATGACCTTGAGGTTCATTTTACTACAAGAGGGCCATGTAATCAGCATAAGACGGGACAATCCCCATCAATGTCCCAGGGGATTCAAGGGAACTTTCCCCGAACCTTTCCTCAAAAATTCGACCGTTCAGGAAAAAAGGAAAGTTCTTGTGATAAAATTTCAGGTTTGAGGACAAGGTCTTCCACCAGGGGTCATTTATGAAAATCATCCATCGATACGTATTTTTTGAACTCCTGACCCCGTTCTTCCTGAGTCTGTTCGTCCTCGTTATTCTGTTATTGACCCAACAAGCCCTGACGATCATGAATCTCCTTGTCAACAAGGGCTTATCCATTGAAACGGTGTTTCGGCTGCTTTCAATGATTTTCCCCCAGTTTCTCAGTATGGTCATCCCCGTCTCTGTCCTCACCGCGTCAACAGCCACCTTTCACCGTCTCGCTTCGGACGGGGAAATCATCGCCTTCAAAGCTTCTGGGATATCTCTTTCCCGTCTCCTTTTGCCCCTCTTCCTCTTTGCCGCCATCGGGTTCGGATCGAACTTCTACCTCTCTCTGAAAGCGATGGAAACGCAGGGGCTATCGCTTCAGGACCTCCTGGTCCGAGTGTTCCAGAAAAAGCTTTCCTTAGCCATCAAGCCCCAATCGTTTAACGATTTCATGGGACAATTCATCATTTACGTCGAGCGGATGCCGACGCTTTCCCATCTGGAAGGCGTATTCATCTATCAGAAAGGGAAAAATCCCAGCCAGAACACGGTCATTTTTTCGCGGTCAGGAGATCTGCTAAACGAACGCCATCCCTCGGGACTCCGGCTCAAGCTGTCGCAGGGGACCCTTCTTCAACGGGGGGACGCCCTCCAATATATTCGATTCGAATCCTACGATCTGACAATTCTTGGTCGCCATTCGGACGACCATGTCCAGGTCAAAAGCATTCCAGAGATAAAAAGGGAAATCCGAAGATCTCCCAACCCTGACCCGGCCCTCTTTCGGTCCCTCGAAGACCAGTACAAAAATTATACGTATCCTTTTTCCTGCTTTTTCTTCGCATTCCTCGGAATCCCTTACGGGATTTACACCATGCGTTCAGGCCGTCTGGCGGGATTTGTTTTCGCGACCATTACGATCATCCTCTTCTACATGATGAACACAATAGACGATCTAATGGTGGCGAAAGGAATATTTTCTCCTTCCATCGCGGCGGTCGCCCCGGACATCGTCCTTGCAATCCTCATGACCGTCCTGCTCGTGATGGTCTTCCGAGAGGTGGATATCCGATCCCATCTTCCACGGATCTCATTTCGAACCATCTTCCGGAGGGGAAAGGGATGAAAATCCTCACCCGCCATATTTTAAGGGAATACCTGAAGATTTATTTTCTCTCCCTGGCCTCCCTGGAAGCGATTTATCTTGTGATTGATTCCGTGGAAAAAATTAAGAATTTTCTCTCCCATCACGCCCCGTGGAGCCTGATGGGAGAATTCTTTGCCTGGCGAAGCATCGAAGTCGGATTCAGAGTCATTCCGATGTCGGCCCTTCTCGCCACAATTCTCACCTTGGGAATCGCGTCAAAAAATCATGAAATCACCGCCATCAAGGCCGCAGGGATCAGCCTGAGAAAAGCCACCTTTCCAATCATTTTAGTCGGCCTTCTCCTTTCCGGAGTGGAACTTGCCTTGAATCTTTGGGTGGTGCCCCACTCTTATCAGATGACCGATATCATTTTGAGCGAACGAATCAATCAGGGGAAAGACTGGTCCAGTACCGTCCGGAAGAACGTATGGTTCCGGCACGGATCCCGGGAGATTTTCAGAATAGCCAAGATTCGTGACGGCGGGCGGACCCTGTCTGGGGTCACAATTTTCCATCGAAACAGACACTCCGAACTTCATTGGTCCATTACGGCCTCATTGCTCCTCTACGAGAATGGAACGTGGACATTTCATCAAGGAGAGCGGACTGTTTTCAATTCTGACGGGACTCTTTCAAGCTCCCCCTTTAACACACTTTCATTTCCCTTAGACCGCCGCCCCGACGACTTCTTCATTCGTAAGACGCACCTTTCCCACCTGACTTATTTCCAGTTGGGACGCTATATCAGCCTGATGAAAGCCAACGGACTTCCGCACACCAACTTCACGGTGATCCGGGACGGCATCATCGCCTTTTCGGCCGCTTCATTCTTGATGGTGCTATTTGCCATTCCGTTTGGGATCAGGGAAGGACGACAGGTGGGTATTGCGCGCGGATTCGGAGTCGCCCTCCTCCTCTCACTTGCCTATTGGACCCTTTATTCTATGGGACTGGCTTTGGGTCGCGGGGAGGTGATCCCTCCTCTCCTTGCCGCCTGGTTGGCGAATATTGCCGTTTTTCTGGTGGGAGTCGGGCTGATCTCCTCCATGAACCGCGTTTAGAGGAGGAATCGTGGAAAAGGGTGATTCGATCGGAGCGGTCGAGCCCCCCTATTTCCGAAGGACACCTCTTTCTTTTCCAGTCCCTCCGAACAACCCCTTCCGGCTGTGATTCTCCCCGATCTTCGGTCCATGCAAAGGAAGCGAACGAAAACCAAGGCGGAGAGTCCTTTGGATGGACGGAGCGGATTGACCCCGATTCGAAGGAGTGAGAGGATTGAAACGGAAGGCCCCACTTAGGGAAGAAGAACACCTGCAACACGAGGAATGCAGTTGGACGAGGTCAAAAAGAAAGTCGGAGTGCTGCTTTTTAACATGGGGGGACCGGAAACCCTCAATGATGTCGAGCCATTTCTGATCAATCTCTTTTCAGATCCGGACATCATGAAGCTTCCTCCGATCTTGGGGAAGTTTCTGCCCGGTTTCATCGCCAGGAAAAGAGCCCCCAAGAGCAGGGGCTATTATCAGGCGATCGGCGGCGGCTCTCCTTTAAGATCGATCACAGAAGATCAAGCCCGGCTGCTCGAAAAAAGCCTTAATGCAAATTCGCCCGAATTTGTCTTTCGTGTCTGGATCGCCATGCGTTACGCCCCTCCGAGACTCTCCGAGGCCATACCCGACCTTTTATCCTTCCAGCCGGATCATGTTGTGTTATTGCCCCTCTACCCCCAAAGATCCACCACGACCACCCGATCGTCCTTCAGAGAATACAAAGCCCACCTGACCGGGACACTCGACCTTCCCACCGAAAACATTCATGTCATCCCGTCCTGGCCCAATTTTCTCCCATACATCAAAGCTCTTGGGGAAACGGTCATCAATGCCATGGACAAAATTCCGGACAACGGTCACCCGGTGAACATAGTATTTTCGGCCCATGGCATTCCCAAAAATCGAATCACCCAGGGAGATCCGTATCAGAAGGATACAGAATCGACCGTTCAGCAGGTCACAAAATTTCTTAAAAATGAACGGCCTGATCGCCAGTTTCACATTCATTTGGCCTATCAAAGCCGGGTGGGACCGCTCAAATGGCTCGGACCAGAAACGAAACAGACGATCAAAGAGCTTGCGGTGAGACATCGTTGCGTGAACCTCGTGCTCGTTCCCGTAAGTTTTGTGTCAGATCATCAGGAAACCCTGTTTGAAATGGATATCACCTACAGGGATCTTGCCCGGGCGTCCCACATCCTGCACTTTGAGCGCGCCTCTGCCTTGAATACCCAGGATTCATTTATCGAGGCTTTGGCAACGCTCACCCGGGAGTCCTTGAAGGGCGGTCGTGTCGATGGTTCTTCCTGTTCCTGCAATTGCGGAATTTGCCCCCATTAAAGAAAAAGGGGTATCTGAATTCTGTGATTGATTTCGAATCAGACTTCCCCTTTCTCGATCAGGTCCAGGAGTGTTGATGTATCCACTCCAAGACTGATTTCCTCCGGTTCGAATTCTGTTGATGACATCCCGTAGGATGTTAACCTGTAATCCATTCCATCGTCCTCAAGAACAGGCTTTTTTGGAAAGCCTGGCCTCCTGAATGGGTTCATCTTATGAGCTCCATGCCGTACGAAGAGGATCCGGGACCGGAGCACGTCAAAGCTGTAACCCCGTCCCATTCGTTGAACACCAGCGGGAGTTTCCGGCGGCCGCCCCAACTTGATGTCGCAATTTGCGATTTCAAGTTCGAAAATTCCAAGTCTGTCATCTGAAACATGAAATCGTTCGGGAAACGGTCGATGTTTCTGCGAACCTGCTCATTCAAACGACTGGTGGAAACCCCGTACAGTTCAGCTAGGTCGGAATCCAGCATGACTTTCTGACCGCGGATGAGGAAGATTCGGGAGGCGATGGATTCGACCGGAATGGGAGGATGGGATTCGGCCATGAACTTCTCTTGTTTAAAAGTATTTCAATCAGGAAGTATGGGTTAAGATTATAGAGCCATTTTCGAGAAGTCAACCATAAAAGAAGTATTTACAATAGAAGACAGGGATAATCAGAAAACAGAAAATCAATCATGAAATTCAGTTACCCAGAAAACGCCGCATAAAAAAAAGGGAGCCTTTCGGCTCCCTTTTAAGATCTTTGAGTGCGGAGTGCCTTTTTTACAATTTGAGCATCCGGATTGTTTGCGCCGAGGTATCCGAAATGTAAAGGACTCCATTCGCAAATACCATCGCTCCTGTATACTGGAATTGGGCTTCCGAGATATCTCCGTCGGTCTTTCCGGAAACGGGAATACCACCGGTATATTTCATCGCACCAGCGACGGTTGTAACGGCATTGCTGGAAAGATCAATCGCCCGAATTGCGGCATTGGAGGAGTCACCCACGAAAAGGGTGTTTCCGCTTAGCGCGATGGAAACAGGCTGATTGAAAAAGGCGGAACTTCCTGCCCCATCTTCCGTCCCAGGAAAACCGGGGTGACCGGCAAGCGTTGAAACAGCATTTGTGGCAAGAATAATCTTCCGGATCAAGTTGTTGGTCGTATCGGCAACGTAAAGAATCGATCCGTCCGGAGTAATGGCCAAGCCACGGGGCTCTCTAAAGCTGGCGGCAATTCCGATGCCGTCATCGGATCCCCAGGACAAGGCGCCCTTGCCGGCAACGGTTGACACGGTTCCAGTTGCGACATCAAGCTTCCGGATCATGTTGTTGCCGGTATCCGAGACATAAAGGGTCTTTCCATCTGGCGAAATAGCAAGCCCCTTTGGGCTGTTAAACCCAGCTGAAGTTCCCACTCCATCGTTCGATCCCGGAAATGCCCGGCCGGCAATGGTCCCCACGGCATTTGACGCAAGGTCCATCTTTCGGATTCTGTTGTTTCTGGAATCGGCAACGTAAAGGGTTTTCCCATCCGGAGAAATGGCGAGCCCTTCTGGATTGTTGAAACGAGCCGCCGTTCCGACCCCATCACGCCACCGCGCATGATGATCGGCGCCAGCGATGGTGACGACTTTGGCAGATCCCCCGGTCAGATTCACCTTCCGGATCATGTCGTTTCCTGAGTCGGCCACATAGAGCGTTCCATCCGGAGCGGCAACTATGCCCTGGATAAATGCGAAACGGACCTGGTTTCCGGTTCCGTCCACCGCGCCGCGCTCATGGAAGGCGCCAGCGATGGTTGAAACGCTTGCCGCCCCCGCATGACCAGCCATTCCGACAAGCAGACCTGCCGTGACTCCAAGAGCCACCAATGCTTTTTTCGGAGACGTCATTTCTGTCATCTTTTTGCCCTGCTGTCCTTTGTGCAACAAAGTGTCCTCCTTCGGAAGGTCTGCCCAGGGTCCTAGGATACCCACGGAACAGATCGATACCTACACATCGACTAACGGGCAGCGCAAGGGAACCTTCTACACAAAAAGCATGAAGGAGTTAATTATGGCACATGGTCCCCGCACCCATTGTCTTGATCGATCAATGTATACACCTAAAATCGTCAAATTGCAAGATGGGGAATCGGGTTTTTTCGGCGTGTTTAAAGGGCTGACCAGATTAGTTGATCGGGGAGATCCGTCCATGAAAATGTCCCCCACTCCCCGGGTCCCATTCAAAAAAAAGGGCATTGGCTTTTCTGAGCCCTGATCCATTGTTTTTAGGGAATTTTTCAGGTGAGATCCAATGGGCCAGAGTCAAGAGTTCGGGTTCGTGGCCGACAAGGAGTAGCGTGCCGGGAAAATAGTCTGACAAAAAAGAAAAAAACGTTTCGCGTGCAAAGGAATCCGGAAGAAAGTCCGAGGCCAATTCCATCCGACATTCCACATGACGGACCGAATGATGTTTTCGAAATGCTTGAAGCAGGATTTCCGACGTTTGAACAGCCCGGGTCAGGGGGCTGGAAACAATGTTGTCGATTTGAAGATCCATCGAAAGAATTTTCTTTGCCAGGCCCCGTGCCGATTTCCTTCCCCTTTGGGTCAGCGGCCGAAGCACCTCCGGAAATGGATCATCCTCCGCTTCGGCGTGTCGGACGAGCAATATGTTCATCCAAATCCCTCCGGGCCGATGTCATCGTATCCGACCGCAAGATTCTCAAAACGGGTGCAGTACCCCTGAAAGGACAGCATGATCGAGCCGATGGGTCCGTTTCGCTGTTTTCCGATGATAACCTCGGCCTTTCCTTTAGAGTCCAGATTGTCCGGATGATAAACTTCGTCTCTGTAAATGAAAATGACAATATCGGCATCCTGCTCGATCGCCCCCGATTCCCTTAAATCCGACAAGGTTGGTTTTTTGAGACCGGGACGATTTTCAACCGCACGGGAAAGCTGGGCGAGCGCGATGATAGGAATGTTGAGTTCCTTGGCTAATGCCTTGAGGGATCGCGAGATTTCTGAAATTTCCTGTTCACGATTATCGGTCCGTTGAGAGCCCTTCACAAGCTGGAGATAATCGACGGCTATGAGGGCCAGGTCTTTTTTTTGCTTTTTGAGCCGCCGAGCACGTGTCCGAAGTTCGAAGATCGTCAGATCCCCGGAGTCGTCAATAAAAATTGGAACCTCGCTGGCGTCTCCAAAGGCCTGCATGACGCTGTCCCATTCTTCCGAATTCAGGTGGCCGGTCCGAAGATTTTTTGAATTGACTCGGGCCTGCGAGCTGATGAGTCGTAAAAACAGTTGCTCTTTCGGCATTTCCAGACTGAAGATCCCTACAGGCTTTCGAAGGTCGAAGGCAATATGCTGGGCGATCGAAAGGACAAACGCCGTCTTTCCCATCGCAGGCCGGCCCGCCACAATAATCAATTCGGAAGGATTGAATCCTGTCGTCAGATGATCGAGATCGACAAATCCGCTTGGAAGCCCGGTCACAATATCCTTGACTTCCCGGTTTTTCAAATCTTCCAACCGTTTGAACTGAGAATCCAGGTAAGAAAGATCGCCGATCTGGACAAATTCTGAACGAGAGCGGCGAGCGCCCACATCCATGATCTTTCTTTCCGCATAGTCCAGGATTTCGTCGGGGTCGAGGGTTGAATCGTACCCTTTTTGAGCGATTTCCTCCGAAACCAGGATAAGCTTCCTGAATATCCCTTTTTCAACAATCAAGCGGGCGTAGTGAATCGCATTGGCCGCAGTCGGTACAATCTCGGAGAGTTCATAGATGTTTTCCGGGGCTCCAGTGATGCCTGCCCACTCTTTCTTTACCAGAAAATCCGAAAGGGTGAGGCTGTCTATCGGAATGTGGAGATCGGCCATCTCTTTCATCGCCATATAGATCCGGCGATTGGACTCGAGGAGGAAATCCTCGTCCTGAACCATGTCTCCGATGGTGATCAGAACTTCATTGTTGAGAAGAATCGATCCAAGGAGGGATTTTTCCGCCTCGATGGTTTGAGGAAGATTCTTACGGGAAGCGTTTTGCGAACGGGGTTTCATGGACACATCACCGGATTTCGCCGGAGAGGATCGCCGCAGAGATCTCGGAAAGCGTCGAAGCGGTTCGAATGGTCTTCTTTCGCCCGATAAGAGCCCACTGTTTCTTGAGCGGGTCAAAAAAAACGATCGCCGCAATCTCTCGATGTTCCGAAAGAATTTCGGAAGGCGAAAGGGAGGCTCCGCTCATCGTGGAGGGATCCGGAGCGGTCATGACGGGGCATTCTTCCAGGCGAAGAGCCTGTGCAAACTTCTCAACCGCCACATACTCGTCTGGTCTGTAGCAGGCCAAAACGAGGACCGGTTTTTCTTGCGGCATTTCACGCTTTCTGATTGCTTCCTCGATATGCGTGATATGGTAGGCAAACCCCACGGCAGGGATCTCGTGCCCAAACGATTTGCCCAAGCGATCATAACGCCCTCCGGAGGCCAGATGCGTGGGAGACTCTTCCCCATACACCTGAAAAAACATCCCGGAATAATAAGGTCCGGGTGGGGTTAAGGCAAAGTCAACGCGAATCGATTTTCCATGGGGAGACTGATCGATCGACTCCAGAAGGGAAAGGAAGCGATTTAAATCCTCCGACAATGCGGAGCCTTCCTCGGATCGAAGCGAATTTAACTCCGACCTTGCGTCGCGGACCGAATATGTCCCTTCCATCATTCTCGAAATAAATTTGGCAGAATTTTTTCTTGGCATTGGAAGCATTGAAAGCATGCGATCCGGGTTTCGGGAATGAAAAACAGGGCGCAGCTCCCTCAATGCTGAGGGATCGGTTGTCCATAACCGCAGAATGGCTTCCTGAAATCCCGCATGGGAAAGAACAAGGAGCGGGTTTTTTAAGGGAAATATTTTCGTTCCGGACAGGCAAAGCTCCAAAATTTCTGCATCTGCGGCGACAGAGGAATCCCCAAGAAGCTCCAACCCCGTCTGCTGGAGTTCCCGGTGAAGGGATGCCGGATGGTTTTCGTCACGAAAGACCGAGGTGCTATAGCAAAATCTCAGAGGAAGCTGATGATCCCTAAAGGACTGGGTGGTCAATCGAGCAATCTGGGCCGTTGCATCGGGCCGAAGCACCAGGACTTGTCCCGAGCCACGATCCTGCATCAAATAAAGCTTCGTCAAGAGACCTGGATCAATCCCTGGAGAAATTGCGTCCAGATACTCAAAGGAAGGGAGAATAATTTCCCGATATCCCCAAAGGGAGAAGAGATTGAGCAACCGATCGGTCGTGTCGCGCCGAAACCGGGCGGCCTGGGAAAACACGGGCGCAACACCTGTTGGAGTCGTCTTCGATGGGGTCCGAAGGGATGCTTCGGACCCTTTTTTTCTCTTGTCCATCGACCTCGGAGACCTGCTATCTCATGAGAGACGGGATTCGAAGAAGCTTAAGGGAGATCACCTTCGAATTTTTACGAATTTCCTCGATGACAGACATCGCCGGTTCGGTATCGAGTCCGATCATGGAAAGGGCCTTTCCGCCTGGATGATCCCTCCCGAATTGCATTCTCGAGATATTGACTCCATGAGATCCGAGAAGGGTCCCAACAAGTCCGACGACGCCAGGCTGATCCTGATTGGTTAAATAGAGCATGACCGGATCAGGAATCACCTCGACCGGAAGATTGTCCAAGGACACGATTCGAAAATCCTTCTTCTGGAAAATTGACCCGGCGATGTGGTGAACTCCATGGGCCGTCGTCGCGCGCAGCGTTAAAAGGCCCACGTAATCGCCTTGCTGGGTGGACTTCGACTCGACCACCTCAAGTCCCCTCTCCTTCGCAAGCATCGGAGCGTTTACTTCGTTCACTCTTGTATCAAGAATGGGGGAAAGAATGCCCTTGAGTGCGGAAATTGTGATGATGGATGTCGGAAGTGAGGCGGCCTCTCCACTGAATTCGACCGAAATTTTTGAAATCGGCTCCTTTGCGATCTGGGAAAGGATGGACCCCATCACTTCGGCCAGGTGTTGGTACGGAGCAACCCGACCAGCATCCTCAGGCGGGATGGAGGGAAGATTGGCCGCGTATCGAATGATGCCCCTGGCAAGGTAGTCGACCATCTGATCCGCCACTGCCAAGGCGACGTTTTCCTGGGCTTCCTTGGTCGCCGCACCGATATGGGGGGTGGAAATGAAGGAATCGATTTTCAGAAGCGGATGGTCCGGTGAAGGAGGTTCCTGGGTAAAAACATCGAAGGCCGCACCCGCCACCTGACCGCTTTTCAGTGCTTCGGCAAGGTCCTCTTCATTGACCACACCCCCACGAGCGCAGTTGACGATATAAACCCCCTTCTTCATTTTTTCAATGGTGGAACGGGAAATGAGGTTGGTGGTTTCAGGCGTCAGGGGAGTATGAACGGTAATCACGTCCGAGCGGGTGAAAAGCTCTTCCAAAGACACAGGGGTCACCCCCTGTTTTTCAGCCATTTCCGGAGTCAGGAAGGGATCGTACGCCACCACGTTCATCAATAACCCTTGAGCGACATGCGCGACATGGGATCCGATCTTTCCCATTCCGAGAATTCCAAGGGTCTTGTGGGACAACTCCATCCCCATGAATTTTGACTTTTCCCATTTCCCGGCCCGGTTCGACGCATTGGCCTGGGGAATCTTCCGAACCATGGACATCATCATCGACACCGTATGCTCTGCCGTTGTAATGGTATTGCCCCCGGGGGTATTCATCACGACGATCCCCCGGTTTGTCGCAGCGGTCAGATCCACGTTGTCCAAGCCGGCACCGGCACGGCCTATCACTTTAAGTCGGGTCGCCCCCTCGAGGACATCAGCAGTGACCTTTGTCCCGCTACGGATTACCAACCCATCATAAGAGGCCAGCTCTTTTTTAAGCTCTTCAGGGGACAACTTCGTCTTTACCGTGACTTCAAAGCCCGCATTCCTGAAGATATCCAGACCTTCCTCTGAAATTGGGTCGCTTACAAGAATCCGGACTGGCCCTGTACTCAACACACCCTCCGCAGTCGACATGTCAATTTTTGGTTGATTCGGCAAAAAGGCCCCTGCACCGAAACCTATTATCCTTGAATCAAAACTTCCTGAGCCCTTGCGACACCGGCACCCAATGGAGCGCTTTTATAGCCCATGCGGGCCAGGACCATTTCAATCCCGCTGATTGCAGTGATCACATCAAAAGTGTCGGCGTACCCCATGTGGGAGACACGGAACACCTTCCCCTTGAGTTGGTCCTGTCCTCCGGCGCCAGTGATCCCATACTGGCTTCGAAGGTTCTTATAGATCGCCTCCCCATCGAACCCTTCCGGAGCAACTATCGCTGTCAGAGCATCTGAAGGAGTTTGGCGGGCAAAAATGGAGAGACCGAATCCCTTGACCCCTTCCCTGGTCGCCCGAGCCAAGAGCCGATGGCGCGCGAACACGTTCTCGAGCCCCTCCTTTTGCATCAATTCGAGAGCCTTTTCCAGCCCGATCCATAGAGAAACTGCAGGTGTCCAGGCATTTGAATCTTTAAGAATATTGTCTTTTTCGCGCTTAAGGTCGAGGTAGAATTTTGGGCATTTCGAGGCTTGGTTCAAGCTCCATGCTTTTTCCGACACCCCGATGCAGGCAAGGCCCGGAGGTAGCATGAGGGCTTTTTGAGATCCGGTGATCAGGACATCGATCCCCCACTGATCCATCGGAATATTGACCACTCCAAGGGCGGTGATGGCATCGACCACAAGGATTGTCTTCTCACGGCCGGCGGTGATGCGCGCCAATGACTCGATATCATGCCAGACCCCCGTCGAGGTTTCGCTCGCCTGAACATACACAGCCTTGATGGAAGGGTCTTCCGATAAAATCCTCTCGACGTGAGACACATCGACCGAATCACCCCAAGGGACCGAGACTTCAATCGCCGTAATTCCGTAGGCTTTGGCGATCTTGAGCCAGCGCTCCCCAAATTTTCCTCCATTGACCGCGATGACCTTATCTCCAGGACTCAAAAAATTCGTCATGGAGGCTTCCATGCCTGCCGTCCCGCTTCCAGCGACGGTAATCACTTCCTGTTTCGTTTGGAAAAGCCACTTGAGTCCGGACCGCACCTTCTGGATGACAGGAATAAAATCGGGGGAACGATGGTGAATCATTGGCGCGGACATCGCCAGAAGAACCTCCGGAGGAACGGGAGTGGGACCGGGAGCCAAGAGGTATTGTTTCTTCATCTAAAACTTTCTCCTTGAATCAGGGTGATTCCAAACTGGAAGGTTTGGGAAAAATGACGTGCATGGGTCAACCAGACCATGCCAATGCCGATCCTGTCAGATCCTTCCCCCGATAAGGAGAGCAGACGCATGACAGGCGAAGATCAGACCGCCGGAATCAGAGGGGCCAGGAATTTGTTTCCATAGCGTCCCCAAATTCGAACGGGACCAGGTTTTCCACATCCAAACCGTTAAACTTTACACCATGAAGGGATGGGATGACAAGAAGATCAATCGCCATCCTTACCTTCGGGCGGCCCCCAGAAAGCCTGAGGATTTAGAGAGATTTTTCTCAAAACCCCCCGTTATTTTATCTCCAGAAAGATGGCCGGACCATTTCCACCATAAGGGCTCCATATGGCATAATTTGTACCGGAATTATTGTTCCTGGGGCCGAAAAAATGCGTTTCCACTCGCCCGATACCTCCTGGAGGCCGATGTGAGCACTCCCTTATTTGACTCTCTGGCCGATAGAGCCCGCCGGTTCCCCCCTCTCACCATGGCTGTCGTCGATGCCGGAGAACGTTCAGTTTTGGAGGGCGTTGCTCTTCTCGCAATGGAAAAAATCGTTTCTCCCATCCTTATTGGAAATCCTTCCCAAATTCAAAAGATCTCTTCGGAGATCGGCCTTTCCCAGGAGATTCCTGTCGTTCCTGCGCATTCGGACGAAGACGCCGCGCGAATGGGGGTGGGATTGGTTAAAGAGGGAGGGATTCAGATATTAATGAAAGGGCACTCCCATAGCGACACATTCCTGCATCCGATTCTTGAAGGGCTCCGGAGAAAAAAAAGGCTTTCCCATGTTTATATGGCAGAGTTGTCAACCTATGGGCGATTCCTGTTCATAACGGATGCCGCCATGAATATCGCTCCCGACCTTGAAGCCAAAGCCCAAATTCTTCAAAATGCCATCGACATGGCCCATTGTCTCGGAATTCAGGAACCTAAGGTGGCCGCCCTTTCTGCCGTAGAAACGGTCAATCCGCGAATATCCTCCACCATTGATGCCGCATGCCTGGCCAAAATGGCCGATCGCGGTCAAATCAAAGGGGCGATCGTGGACGGGCCCCTTGCCTTCGATAATGCCATCTCTCAAGAGGCCGCCAAAACAAAAGGGATTTCCAGTCCCGTGTCAGGGTCTGCAGATATTTTACTGCTTCCCGATCTGGTTTCCGGAAACATCTTAGCCAAGGACTTGGAATATTTGGCGGGGGCCACCTTGGCCGGCATCATATTGGGGGCGAGTGTTCCGGTGATCCTGACATCGAGAAGCGATCCGCCGCGTTCACGTTTTCTCTCCGCCTGCATTGCCACCCTTCTTTGGCATGCCAAACCCCGGGAATACGATGGAGGGGATCACGAAGTGCCGTTTGGCTCGTGACGCAAATTTCCACGGCATTTTCCACACACAAGATACCCGGGTTTTTTTTTGAGCCGTTCATGGCGGACAACTCCAAGCCGGAATTCTTGCCGACAATCTCCACACCGATAGTTGAAGGTCCTTCTCGCATGAACGGGAAGTGCGGGATAATCATGGCAACGGATTGGAGGATGCCCATAAAGGATCATGAGATTTCGCCATATGCTTCCGTGCGGACGGGTCTCTTCTGAAGAAGACCCGGATTTCTTTTTTCTCCCGACCATTCGATAGACAATGGCATGGGCGTATTCGTGGGCAAGGGTGGACCGAAAGGCCTCTTCTCCGACCATCCTGAGAATTCCAACATTGAAACGCAGCGCAATTTCGGGTTTCTTTCCCGGGACGATCCGCACCGAAAAAATCCCCGCGCGCATCCCTCGAACGTTCCACTGGATCGACCCATCTTTTCCATCGGAGAAGGTCATCGAAATCCCGATTTTTTCCCGTGTCATTCCTTCGATTCTCAGCAATTCCTTAAAGAGGATGGGGAAGGCTGAAAGGACGTCGGGTTTCCGGGATGCGCTGGGTGTCAATGTTGTGGAACCCGGAGAGATGGAGCTGAAATTCCGTTATGCGCCATGGATACCTTCAGAAGAAAATCCCGCAAAGATCTTAAGGGAGAGCTGTCATACACCCTTCTCTCCCACCCGGTTGTCCCCTGCAAGAAGCGCCGATCCTTTAAAGCCTAGCCGTCGGAAGGTGCCCGGAGAGACTCGATCCGTTGAAAGACACACTGGGTCAAACGGAGGCTTTCCTCTTTTCGCGATTGGGGGTCTGAAGGAACGGGCAGCGGCCATTCGGGGGCACCAAAAGCGATTTCGATTCTGGACGCCTTAGGAAAAAAATGTCCGACCGGAAGACTCCGGTCGCTACCGGTGATTGCGGCCGGAATGATGGGAACTCCCAATCCCATTGCCAACATGGCCACTCCCCTGTGGAAGGGCTGAAGGGACCCATCGCGCGAACGAGATCCCTCGGGGAAAATCGCGAGAATTCCCCCCTCTCGCAAGACTTTCTCGGAAAAGGTCAGCGCTTTGCGGTCGGCTTCTCCCCGGGTGATCGGGAACCCTCCAAGGGACATAAGAACATTGGCCAACAATGGATGGGAAAAAAGCTCCGGTTTTGCGGGAAATCTTGATTCTCTGCCTATGGCGTATCCCAATAATGGGACATCGAGAAGGGACAGATGGTTTGACGCCACAATCGCCCCCCCGGTTCCAGGAATGTTTTCCTCTCCACGGATGGTGGTCGGAAGCCATATCCGAAGGATGCATCCGAGCAAAGCTCTGGCACTTTGGTAAAACCATTTCCCGGAAATGGATCCCGGAGGAGGAATATTCAGTACCGATCGACGATCCAACGAACAGCCTCATCAATGGTAAGGTGGGTGGTGTCAAGGTGGAGGGCATCCTTGGCGGCCACAAGCGGAGCGATCGGACGCTCTCGATCGCGGCGGTCCCGCTCAAGAATGTCTGCCAAAACAGTCTCGTAGGACGCATGTATTCCCCGCTGCCTCAGGTCATCCACGCGTCTTCTGGCCCGTACCGTGGGGTCAGCCTCCAGAAAGATCTTTAAACGCGCTTCCGGCATGATGACGGTTCCGATATCCCTTCCGTCCATCACGATTTTTCCTTTTAGCGCCATCGACCTCTGAAGATCAAAAAGCGCCTTCCGCACAGACGGCCACGCCGATATCCTCGAGGCCACTGCCCCGACTTCTTCGGTTCGGAGATGGGTGGTCACATCAAGCCCGCTCATGGTGATTCGGGCTCCTGAGGGGCTGGGAATGACAGAAATATTCAAATTCGACAGAGTTTTCTGGATCTTAGGATTTTCTTCGTTGAAGGGGGAGTTTTGATCCGATAAAAGAGCCAAGGCCACGGTTCTGTAAAGGGACCCCGTATCGACGAACACAAACCCCAGATGGTGCGCAACTTCACGGGCCAACGTGGATTTTCCAGAACTTGCCGGACCATCGATGGCGACCGATTCAATCCGGTGGGACATCAGCGGACAACACCGTTAAAGAGGGCTGAAAAATCCGGGAAAGAGGTATCGACAAAGTCCGTCCCGGTGATAAGAAGAGATTCTCCGGGAGGAAGTCTGGTTCCGAGCACCGCCATCGCCATTGCAATGCGATGATCGTGCCGGCTGTCGATCCGTCCTCCGCGAAGGGCCCGGTCGGGGCCTTCCCCCATGATGGCCAAGCCGTCTGGAAATTCTTCCACTTCGATGCCCACGGCCCGAAGGGCAGAAACCATCGCCGAAATCCGGTCCGATTCCTTGACGCGAAGTTCCGCTGCTCCCCGAATTTCGGTGGTTCCCCATGCAAAGGCAGCCAATGCGGCCAAGATCGGAATTTCATCGATCAATGAAGGGATGATTTCAAGCGGAACGGTGCATCCTTTCAACTCCGAGAAACGGATATCAAGATTTCCGAACGGCTCCCCATTTTCCCCCTCCGGATTTGAAACAACCTCAATTTTCGCACCCATCCGTAAGAGGAGTTCGATGAATGCTGTCCGAGTGGGGTTAAGGCCAACGTTTTCGAGAACTAAATGGGAGTCTGGAATAAGGAGCGAGAGAGCCACAAAAAAGGACGCGGACGAAATGTCTCCCGGAACAGAAATGTCCGTTCCGGTCAGATGGGAAGGCCACACGGTCACATGAGATCCAACCTTTTCAAGGCGGCCTCCGAATCTGGGAAGAAGACGTTCCGTGTGATCTCTGGAGGGATCAGGTTCGATCACTGTGGTCGGGCCGTCCGCTCCCAGCCCCGCCAATAAAAGGGCCGACTTGACCTGTGCGGACCGATGAAGGTTCTCATAGACGATTGGGTTGAGTGTTCCCCCGCGAACCGCAAGGGGAAGAAGACTTCCATCCTCACGCCCATCGAGATCGGCTCCCATCCGTTTCAATGGTTCGGTGATCCGACGCATCGGCCGTGACCTCAGGCTTTCGTCTCCGGTCACCACCCGAAATCCCGGAATTCCGGCAAAAAGTCCCGTCATAAGTCGAACGGCGGTCCCTGAATTTCCGAAATCGAGGACATCATTCGGTTCGAGGAGATTCAACCTCCCGGGACTTTCAAGCACCATTTGATGCGGCGATTGTCGATCCACCCTGACGCCCATCGATTCAAACGCTCGAAGGGTCCCCTCACAGTCGGCTGAATTGAGAAACCCCGAAATCTCCGTTCTCCCTTCGGCAATACTTCCAAAAATCACGGCCCGATGGGAAATCGATTTGTCTCCCGGTGGCCGAACAACCCCGGAAACGGAGTGTCCGCGAATCACCCGATAGGTTCCATGAAGGGCCCCGCCCTTATTTTCCTCTAGGATCATGGCGATTTCAGGTCTGAGAGGGGTAAGGTCCATGAAGAAAGAAGACGCGCCATCCCCGGGGCACCTTGATGACGAAGGACGGTTCGAAACTCGGCAATTTCTCGTTCGAACTGATCCATCGCCTCTAATATTGCCCCTTCGTTTTGCGAAAATATATCCGCCCACAATTCCGGGGAACTCCGGGCAATCCTCAGAATATCGGAAAAGCTTCCCCCTTTTTGGAGCTTCCAGTCAAACCCCGGATACCGGTTTTCTACCCGGACCTTTTCGGCAAGATTCAGAAGACAGTAGGAAATGACATGCGGAAGATGACTGATATGAGCAACAATTCCGTCATGGTCCTTTGGGGTCACGGTGAATGTTTTCGCCCCCAGGGAGGTCCATAAGACTTCGAGGGACTCCGTCGATGCCCTGTCCGACCCGAAGGGAGTCAAAAAAACGGTACGGCCTGAAAAAAGATCCGGCCTGGCGGCGGAAATTCCAGAACGCTCGCTTCCCGCCATCGGATGGGAACTCGTGTATCTTGGAAGAAGAGTTTGAAATCGCATTTGATATTGTTCGAAAAGATGAGCCTTTACCGATGAAAGATCGGTGAGGATGGCGGACGGAGAGATGGCCCCTGCAATTTCTTCCCAGACGTCCGGTACGGTTTTGGGAGGGACCGCGAGAACAACAAGGTCGGCCTCGACGACCGCCAGGTCGTTCCGGGCGAATACATGATCGACCCATCCTCGGGAAAGGGCCCCGGAAGCATCTTCTGGATCACGGGAGGTCCCGAGAATTTCCGGTGGGGAAGGAAGGCCCTTCAGGGCTCCGGCGAACGATCCTCCCATCAACCCTGTACCAAGGATGGCGACCTTCCTGAAGGGAAAGTCCCCAGGGGGCATCAGGCCACAAACCGTCCGACGGCGGATGCAACTTTTCGCACTTCGGACATAAGGTTGTCGAACTTGTCTGGGATGAGCGATTCTTCTCCGTCAGAAAAGGCCTGTTCGGGATTATTATGGACTTCGATCATCAGGGCATCACACCCTGCAGCGACGCCAGCCCTAGCCATCGGAATCACGAGATCCCAACGCCCGGTTCCATGGCTCGGATCAACAAGCACCGGCAGATGGGTCAAACTCTTGAGGACCGGAACGGCATTCAAGTCGAGGGTGTTTCTCGTCATCGTTTCAAAGGTTCTGATCCCCCGTTCACAAAGAATAATTTCCTGATTGCCGCGCGAGGCGATGTATTCGGCAGCCATGAGAAATTCCTTGATCGTCGCGGAGAGTCCCCGCTTCAGCAGAACGGGTTTGCTCACCTCGCCGACATCCGACAGGAGACGAAAATTCTGCATATTCCGCGCCCCTATCTGAATGATGTCGGTGTATTTCATCATTGCAGGAAGATCTCGTGGATCCATGAGTTCGGTGATGATGAGAAGCCCGGTTTTTTCGCGGGCTTTGGCGAGATGGAGTAATCCCTCCTCACCGAGTCCCTGAAATGTATAGGGGCTCGTGCGGGGTTTGAAGGCCCCTCCGCGAAGAATCTTGGCGCCGGCTTTTTTCACGCGTTCCGCCACATAGAGTAACTGATCCTCGGACTCCACCGCGCATGGACCGGCCATGACCTGAATTTCCGGTCCACCGAGGACCACGCCGTTGGGAAACGTGATCACCGTGTCCTGCTTTCGGAATTCCCGGCTTACGAGCTTGAAGGGTTGTAAAATTTTATGCACCGATTCCACTCCCTGAAAAGCGCCCAAAGGAATTTCCGTTAAAATTCGCTCATCCCCGATCGCCCCGACGACAGTGCGCTCCTTGCCCCTTGATATATTGACGCCCAACCCCTTTGCCTTGATGGCGTCAGAAACGCGTTCAAGATCCTGAGGTGTCGCATCGGGCTTCATTACGATGATCATGGCTTCTCCTTCAAGAATTCCCAACTAAATATTAGCCCCGGTCTCCGGCGGGAGGGGTCCCCTGTCCATGTCCAGACCGTCTTTTTTGTTCTGAAACCGGATAAGATCCTAAAATCTTAACATAAGGACAAAGGGCTTGTAATTTTCCCAGCAACGTCTGAATGTGCGGATCTTTCTGGTGCCCCTCCAGATCCATGAAAAAGATATAGTCCCAGGCCTTTTTCTTGGAGGGCCGACTTTCAAGACGGGTCAAGTTCACGTTGTGAACCGCGATAAGCTCCAGAATGGAGGAGAGGGCGCCGACGCGATCTATGATGGACACCATGAGCGAGGTCTGGTCATGAGAGGTGGGATCGGGAATGCCTTCCCCGATGACAAGAAAGCGTGTCTGGTTGTCCTGCTGGTCTTCGATATGACGTCTCATGATCGGCATATTGTAGACTTCAGCGGCCATTTCCCCGGCAATCGCGGCGGATTGCAGTTCGTCCTGAAGAGCCAATTCGACCGCGCGGGTATTGCTTGTGGTCTCGACCGTCGGCACATTGGGCAAATAGTGGGAAAGGAACCCGCGGCATTGGGCCAATGATTGTGGATGGGCGAACACGGTCCGGATATGGCTGATCTCCTCCGCTCGGCTCAGGAGGCAGTGATGGATCGGAAGAACCACCTCACCGTTGATCTTGAGATCCGTTTCCACAAGTGTGTCCAACGTGTAATTCACCATTCCTTCCGTGGAATTTTCGATGGGAACGACCCCATAGGTCGCTTCCTTGCGTTCCACGCATCGAAAGACTTCCCGAACCGTGGACATCGACAAATGTCTGGAGGAGGTCCCGAAGTATTTGAGGGAGGCTTGATGGGTATAGGAGGCCGGAGGACCGAGATATGCGACGACAAGCGGCTCTTCCAAGGAAAGACAGGCGGAGAGGATCTCCCGGAAAATATGCTTCAGGACCGGACGCGGGAAAGGGGCGATGTCCACATTTTCCAGACGATCAAAAATCTCCTGTTCCCGAGAGATGACGTGAAACGGGAGTCCCCGTTCCTTCTTGAAGGCTCCAACCTGATGGGCGATTTTCGCCCGGTCGCGGAGAAGGGAGACGATCTTTTGGTCGATGCCATCGATTGCTTCGCGCAAGCTTGAAATGTCGTGGGGTTTATCAGGAGGAGTCATCGGGTGGCTTATGGTTCCTGGGAGAGGGATTCGAGCACCTCGGAGGGAATGTCGAAGTTCGCGTAGGCATGCTGGACATCATCATGGTCCTCGAGGGCCTCCATGAGGCGGACCATGGTCTGTGCATCTTTCCCTTCCAGAGGGACGGTCACTTGAGGAATCATCGTCACCTCGGCAAAGGGGGTCGACAATCCCGCGTTATGGATGGCCTCCAGAACGGCGTGAAAGTCCTTGGGCTGAGTGACCACCTCAAAGGAGTCGTCCTCCTGGCGCACATCTTCCCCGCCCGCGTTCAGGACGATTTCCATAAGACGGTCTTCCGAGACTCCGGAAACGGGTGTGGTGATCAGCCCTTTCTGATCAAACATCCAGGACACGCAACCGTTTTCCCCCAGGGCGCCTCCATTTTTCGATAGAATGGAACGGATCTCCGGAAGAGTTCGGTTTTTGTTGTCGGTGGTGACCTTCAGGAGGATGGCGACACCTTTTGGCCCATGCCCTTCGTACTGCAATTCTTCATAGACCGCCCCAGGGATTTCCCCGGTTCCCTTTTGAATGGCTTTTTTGATGTTGTCCATCGGCATGTTTTCTTCTCTCGCCTTTGAAATGGCGGTCCGAAGACGGGGGTTGCCATCAGGATCACCCCCCCCAAGACGTGCAGCGATCGATATTTCCTTTGAAAGCCGCGTAAAGACTTTGCCTCTCTTGGAATCTATGAGAGCTTTTTTGTGTTTGGTTGTGGCCCACTTCGAATGACCCGACAACGCTCGCCCTTCCTCTTTTGATTGGAAATTCTGTGTGTCTCGACATCTTATGAAAAATCGACCCGTTTTTCAATCCGACACGCGCTTGAAGCCCTTCCGCTTATCTGAATTCCCGATCGCGCCCGTTCTGATCATGGGGCGAAGGCACTACGAAATCCCAACGGATCCCCGAGGAATTTATGGGGTCTGGGCTTCATGCGTCCAACCGGATCCGAAAGACTCAGGCCAAGCGGAAAAGGGCGTTGACAATGGCCACAGCCACTGTCGAGCCTCCCTTCGGGCCGCGTGTCACGATCCAAGGAACTTGGTCCTGTCGCGCAATGATGATCTTCGATTCCCGCGCTCCCACGAATCCGACGGGAACCCCTACCACGAGGGCGGGGCGCATCCCTTCCTCGCGAATCAGTCGGTCAACCTCAAACAGGGCAGTCGGGGCGTTCCCAACAGCGATAATGGCCCCATTCATTCTTGCCCGGGCTTTTTTCATGGCAACGGTCGAACGTGTTTCCCCTATCCGTCGGGCCTCCTCCGCAACATCCTCATCGCCGATGTGACACACGAGGTCGTTTTTGAACTTTTCCCGAAAGGGCTTACTGATTCCGGACTCAACCATCTGGACGTCGACGATCAGCGGGGCCCCCGTCCGAATGGCGGCAACCCCCCGTTCCAAAGCCGCCGGATGACGGTCCATCAGATCGATCATCTCAAAATCCGCAACAGCGTGGACGGCCCTTCGGACAACCTGATGCCACCCGGAATCAAAGGACATCCCCGACAAGCGCTGATCAATGATTCTGAAGCTTTCCTCTTCGATTTCCTCCGGAAGGCGCCTGACTTGGCGGACCTCTGAGTCAGGAGGAAGAAAAAGATCATGGATCCTATCGGCCAAGACCCGAATGAAGGAGGAATGTGTCTGATACCCGAACATGAACCGGAGGTTGGCCGCGTCCAAAGAGGCGCGCGAGCGGAGCTGTTCGAACTCTTCCATGAGAGAGGCCGGGTCGGGATCGACGACGACAACGGCAATCTCCCCCTCCTCCAGGGCCTCTTCCTTCCAGAGGTCAGAAAGTCCTGCCACCCCCCTGTTCAGGGGGAACAGACACACTCGATCAAATCCGCCCCGTCCCCCAAGCATGGAACGAATTCCCTCCAGGGATTTGTCGGGCTTTTTCGAAATCAACAGGACATTGATTCCCATTTATTCACGTCCTTTCAGATTCAGCAGGCATCAGCTATTTTGTTTGAGGGCCTCCGCCCAGGCCTCCATCCATGAATCATTGGAGGGAAAATACAAATGTGCATAAGAGGCGACGACCCCGTTCCTGGTAAAACCCTCCGGACGGTTGTCCGCCGTGTGTCGAAAGGCTGAATCAATAACCGTCCCCTCCCCCGTCAGCCGGCTGTAATGGAACAGATGACCTCGAATGGACCCGCGGGATCCGGTGAAAAATCCTGACGAGGCTTCAAGTTCGGCATATCCCAAACGCTTGAGGCGTTCTCCGAGGGAGTACCGGAATGGAAAGAACCCGACGAGGGAGGACGGATCATTGTCCTGTTGCAATGGACCCTCGGTCAGGTAAAGCATCCCGCCGCACTCGGCATAGACAGGGCCTCCGGAAAGACAAAACGACCGCATTTCCTTCAGAAAAGGAATATTTTCGGCGAGTTCCGCAAAGTACCGTTCGGGATACCCCCCGCCCAGGTAGAGACCGTGGCACCCCTTCGGAAGGGAGCGATCCCGAAGAGGAGAATAAAACTCTATCTGAATTCCTGCACGGGAAAAGGATTCCCAATTTTCAGGGTAATAAAACCAGAAGGCCTCGTCCAGCGCGACGCCGACACGCAAGGTTCTCCGGGAACGGCGTGTGGGCGCATTCGAATAAAATGCCTGGACCCTTTGACGCGTGGAGTGATAAAAACCTTGCGTGTCCTCCGGGCGATCCTCTCGTCCGGATTCGTCCCGAGAGGGGTCCCCGAAGGCCGTCAGAATCCGGTCCCAGTCAAACCCTTTGGTTGCGGCAAAGAGGGATTCCCGGAAAAGCCGGGTTTTCTCATCCCCCTGCTCACCTGGATATGCGAGTCCCAGATATCTTTCAGGAAGAGACAATGAGTCATTTCTGGGAAGCACCCCTAAAAGGGGGGGCAGCGACTCCGCCTCCAATGCGTCGGAAATGAGGGAGCGATGTCGCTCTGAACCCGTCCGGGTCGCGATGATGCCCAGAACATTCATGGGCTGCCGATGGGAAAGAATCCCTTTAACCACCGCGGCCACAGTCTCAGCCATGCCTTGGGCAGAAAGAACCAAGATGACCGGAAGTTCGAGGGATCGGGCGATATCGTACGTGGATGTTCCGCGTTCTGATCCATCAAAAATCCCCATGACGCCCTCGACGACTCCTCCTGGGGAACCCTCGATCATACGGTCAAAGCGCTCGCGAAGCGCTTGGGGGTCTGTAAAAAAAAGGTCAAGATTGCCCGCTGGCGTCCCCGTAATCCATTCGTGATGGCGGGGATCAATAAAATCAGGGCCACACTTGAACGGGTGAACGCGATAATTTTTTTCCAGCAACCCTGCAAGAAGGGCCATGGTGGTGATCGTCTTTCCTGAGCCGGATCCCAATCCGGCCACGACCAACCCTCGGTGATTCATAAAACATCTTCGGGAGGATGGTTCATGAGAAGAACGGTCGGCTCTCCTCCCTCGGTATAATCTATGACGTTCAAGGCGCCGTAGGCCTGTGTCAGCCGAAAGTAGCGGGAAAGATCCGCCCCAAGCGCATCGAGCAAAAGAATTCGGTTGACCCCCGAATGTGCGATCAGAATGGCATTATGGCCGTAGCCTTTTTCCAGAATGAGATCTTCCATGGCCCGATTGATCCGATCTTTAAAATTGAGAAGACTTTCCCCCCCGTCGGGAGCAAAGGATAAATCGAGCTCCTGCCAGCGCACGAATCCCTTCGGATCTTCCTCCGAGATTTCACGCCTTGTCTTCCCCTCCCAGGACCCAAAGGAACGTTCCTTGAACCCCTCCAGGGAGAGCGGGGCAATATCGGGACGGGTTCTCGCAAATGGCTCCAGGCTTTGTTTGGTTCGCAAAAGAGTGCTTGAAATCAAGAGCGTCGCTTGAATCCCGGCCAACTGTTTTGCACGAAGTTCCATTTGACGCTGGCCAACAGGCGAGAGCGAAACATCAAATTGTCCATTGATGGACCCGTTGTCAGAGTTCTCAAGGTGCCCGTGCCGCATGAGGAAAAGTCTAAAGCGCCCCGGAATTGGAGGGTCGGGAAACATTCAAGAATCTCCCTCAATTTTTGGGCGGAAACAAAAACACCGCCTGTTTGTCCCGAATTATCACCTGTGTTAGCATAATGCCATTCGGTGCCTCATTCAAACATTAACGACCTTTCAACGCCGAAAGGCGGGGTGGACTCGAAGCATGGAAGAGCGCTATCTGGGGCGAAGCGGCCTCAAGGTTTCCGCTATGGGTCTGGGTTGCATGGGAATGTCGGAGTTTTACGGAACGGCAGACCAAAACGAATCGATCGCCACCATCCATCGCGCCATCGAATTGGGAATCACATTCTTCGACACGGCCGATATCTACGGGCACGGCGTGAACGAAGAGCTTTTGGGCAAGGCCATTGCGGATAAAAGGCCACAAGTCATCCTTGCCACGAAGTTCGGGATTGTCCGCGATTCCTCGGATCCGTCAAAACGGGGCGTGAATGGACATCCGGATTATGTTCGCAAATCCTGTGAAGCCTCCCTTCGACGTCTTGGAATCGAGACGATCGACTTATATTACCAGCACCGTGTTGATCCCACGGTCCCGATCGAAGAGACGGTTGGAGCGATGGCCGATCTCGTCCAAGAAGGAAAGGTCCGCTTTGTCGGACTTTCCGAGCCCGGGCCTGAAACCCTCCGCAGAGCGCATCGGGTCCATCCAATCGCAGCTGTTCAAAGCGAGTATTCCCTTTGGACCCGGGATCCTGAGATCGAAATCCTACCGGCATGCCGCCAGCTTGGTATCGGGTTTGTCCCTTACAGCCCTCTCGGACGCGGATTCCTGACCTCGCGTATCCGATCCCTCGAGGATCTTCCTCCAGGGGATTACCGGCCTCGGACGCCCCGCTTTCAAAAAGAGAATTTTGAAAAAAATCGTGCTCTGCTGGAAGTGCTCGAGGAAGTGGCGACAAAACAAAAAATGACCCCGGCACAGGTCGCCCTGGCCTGGATCTATGCTCAAGGACCCGATATTGTTCCCATTCCGGGAGCCAAAACCATCAGCCATCTAGAGGAAAATGCAGAAACTCTCAAGCGCACCATTCCCTTCTTCGATGTGGTCAGGCTTGCCCAGGCGTTTCCTCCGGGCGTTGCCGCAGGAGAGCGATATTCTGAAGAAATGATGAAAACCGTCGGTCGTTAAGTCTGTCGACCCGGAGGATGAAGCGTTCCGGAGTGTCTGTATCAGGAAATTTTCATCGCCTCACGAACCAGCTCCATCGTCTTGTCGGCTTCAGCGGCCGCCTTAACGCATCCCTTCCCGATAATTTCCCTCAGAATTCCCGGCTTGCTCTCAAGCTCCTTCCGTTTTTCCCGCGCAGGAGAGAGAAGAGCCTCGACTCCTTCCAGCAGGATCTTCTTGCAATCGATACAACCAATGGATGCGGTCCGGCAGTCTCTATCAATTTGTTGCCTGACCGGAAGCGCCGTAAACACCTCATGCAAGGAGAAGACCGGGCAGTCCTCGGGATTCCCAGGATCATTCCTTCGCTTTCGACGCTCGTCTGTCTTCATTGTCCGAAGCTTTTCCCAAACGGCGTCAGGGGGATCGGAGACAAAAATACAGTTGTCGTAACTCTTGCTCATTTTGCGCCCATCAAGACCCGCAAGCTTCGGAGTCTCCGTCAAAAGAGGCAGGGGTTCAGGAAAGACCTCCCCATAAAGGGAATTGAAGCGCCGGACGATCTCCCGGGCCAACTCCAAATGGGGAACCTGGTCCTGTCCCACCGGAACATGGCTCGGACGATAAAGAACGATGTCCGCAGTCTGGAGAACCGGATATCCTAAAAATCCATACATTGCCAAATCCCGATGTTCGATTTGCACCATCTGGTCCTTGTAGGACGGATTTCTCAGGAGCCAGGCAACCGGCGTCATCATTCCCAGGAGGAGATAAAGCTCCGCATGTTCTACAACATGGGACTGCTGAAACAGCGTGCATTTCTTTGGATCGAGACCCAGGGAAAGCCAATCCAGGAGCATCTCCTTGGCGTATCCTCTCAACATGGCCGTATTTTCATAGTTCGTCGAAAGCGCATGCCAGTCCGCAATGAAAAAGAAACACTCATGCTCTTCCTGAAGAGTGATCCAATTTCTGACCGCCCCCATGTAGTTTCCCAAATGAAGCCGTCCGGAAGGCTGAATGCCACTTACGATGCGTCGGATGATCGGCTCTGACGTCGGGTCCACTTACCCTCCTTGAAGGTTGGACTGTTCAGGATGTTGCAAGGGATAAGATCCATGAGGAAAGCCCCCCCATGACAGGCCACACGAACCGAGACATGACTCCAAGATACGGATCAAGGATGATCAATCCCATGACGATGAGAACTCCATAAGGTTCGATATATGAAAATTTTTTGGCCCATTCCACGGGCAAGAGGCCGGAAACGACCCTTCCTCCGTCAAGGGGTGGGAGAGGCAAAAGGTTGAAGACGAACAGAACGATGTTGATATCTATTCCCATTCGGAAAATTTGTGCCAAAAGGGCCATGATCCCTCCTGCCGCGGATACGGAGACAGGTCGGGACAATAGGGTGTGGAGAAGCGACATGTATACGAAGGCCTGGAGTAAATTGGAGAGGGGGCCGGCCGCTGCGACCAGCATCATATCCCTTCTGGGGCTCCCAAGGTTTTTTTCAATGATCGGAACCGGCTTCGCGTACCCAAACAAAAATCCTGTGTGGAGAAGAATGAGGATCAGGGGAAGGAGGATGGTTCCGAATGGATCTACATGGGCCAATGGGTTCAGGGTCAGTCTTCCCATAAAGCGGGCGGTCTGATCCCCAAGTTTGTCGGCCACTATCCCATGAGCCACTTCATGAAGAGTCACGGCCAGAAGCAACGGAAGGCCGATAATCAGGATCTGGGACCCCACTTGGCGTAACCAACCCATCCCTGCATTGAAATGAAAATGATCCAATTTTTTGATCTCCCAGGAAAATGCTTATGGCTGATCGATCCTGAAAGAGATCGATTGGGTTGAAATTGGCTTCCAGTCCCCTCCAGAAAATCGGAAGAGAGTGTAGGTCCGTCCCATCGTCCCCTCCCCGTTCCAAGAAACTGGACCTGAAAGTCCGTCATAGGATTTTGCTGCCAATGCGGTTATGCCCAGATGGTAGCGGGTCCGAAATCCGCCTTTCAAGAGAGTGTAGAGAAATGCCGCACAGTCGTAAGACTCAAGTTTTAAAAGGTCCGGGCTGCGTCCATTGACCTGTATCAAGCGGGTGTAGGCCAAACGGTGAATGGGATTGGAGGAGCGTCCACGGGCAATGTGAAAGAGATTCACCGGTGCGACGCTGTAAAGGGGATTGTGGATATCCGACACCATGTCCCATCGCCGCCTTGCCATCATCAAGGATTCATTCGCCACCACGTCCACATTCTGAATGTTTTTATAGACAAGCTCGTCCAAAACCTTGAAGGGATGAATGGAATCGTTGGGGAACACAATAATATCGAAATCGGGTTTAAAAAAAAACGGATTGGGATGGGTCGTCTCGGCACTTCGGGGGGGATAGGCCAGATAGTAAGACTTTCCCTCAAGCGAGACAAAATCCCCCGATCGGCCGCTGACCCCCTCCGGAAAGGGTCCCTTGGGAGGGACCTGGATGTTCGATCCAAACCTACGGAGCTTTAATACCGCTTCCTGCCTCTTCCCCTCCCCCCTTGAAATGGGAATTGCCGCCTTCAAGACCCCCCCCGAAGAGGTAAGGGATTTTTCGAAGGCGGATTTGAAGGCCCTTCCGTAAAAATCTGTTGGATAGAGAATGACCGCCTTCGGGTTCGAGGCCAAGGTGAGGGAGAACTTAGCGATGGCCGAAGCAACCATGGGTGGAAGACTGGCCATGCTGACCATGAAGGGCATTCTTGGGTCCGCTGGAAGGGTCGGTGACACTGCAAGGATCTGGTCATGGATCAGTCGAAATCGGACCGCGGAGAGATCACTGACGAGAAATGGGCCGATCAATGCGACGATATTTTCATGGTTTAGAAGGTTGCCGTACCAATAACCATAAGATTCGTGACGAGTGACAAATCGGACGATCAGGGATGGCCCGTCCCCTGACAGGTCCTCGAACCCGAAGACCGCCCCCGTCAAAATGGAGCGCATATAAGGACGGAGGGGTCCTCTGGAAAGGTCCGGAAGGATCAGGCCGACGTGGAGACGGGTCTCTGTCATGGAAATCTTATTCAAAAGATTTTCGGCCTCCGAGATATACAAGGATTCGGAATAATAGAGGATCATTCGAAGAAGGACTCTTTCAGCTTTTTCCGGATGCTGAGTTCGAACGTCAAGCAACGCCAAGCGATAGGCGGCGTAATCGCCAGGGAACTCCCTTGGAAAGGCGGATAAGATCTTGAGGAGCCCTTCCTCGTCTTTGACAGTGCTGAAGATGAGATCGATGGTCCGGGTCATGACGACCTTTTGGTCTGACGGATCGAGGCGGATTAAGGACTGTCCCATAAGGATCGCCCCGTTGACGGGATCCTTGGTTCGCCAGTATTCGAGCAGCATCTCCGAAGCGTTTCTTATTCTCCGGGAGTTGGAGAGGTTCGGGAAGATAGGCAAAAGCTGATGAACAGCCCCGTCAAGATTCCCTCTGTCCTTATTTGACATGGCCAATTCATAATGGACGCGTCGTTGGAGGGCCGGAGAGGAAAGCGCGGGGGTGTTTTTATTGAGCAAAGGGAGCAATAAGGCGATCGCCCTCCCTGAATGGCCGATTTTCCTGCTGGCCGAGGCCAAGGTGATTTGCGCCTCCGGGGGAATGCCGGATGGACCGGCAGAGAGGAGGGCTTCCTCAAGAAGGTCGTGCGCCCGCTTAAAATTGCCGGAACGGTAAGCCGCCTGCCCCTCGGATATGATCGATGTCTGCGACAGGGAAGAGGGGGTCTCCGAGGGAAGATTGACCGGAGGGGCCGGGGTCGGAAGAGAATTTGGAGGCGTGGTGGCGGGAGGAGGCGCGGGGGAAACCGGGGGTGGGGAATCGGCAAAAACCGTCCTCAACGGCCAGAGAACGGCAACGAACAATAATAGACTGCTCGCGATAAAAATGATCGCAGTTTTAAGATCAGGTCTCGGGAACCTCCTGCTCCCAGGACAACCCCGTGCCATTATTCACCACCCATTTTCGATTCGAACCCTGAAGGACCCAAGCACTCAAAAATGAAGCAAAATCAAAAGTCCTGACGCTCCACAATACACAATATCGCCTAAATTTGCGAGTCTTTTTTTGTTTGAAAAAAATAGTTGAACTTTCATGAAAAGTTCTTAGAATGTAAACTTAAGGAGTCCTCTATCCACAATATCGTTTAAGAAAGAAGGTTCCTGATATGTCGGACATACCTGGAAAACCCCAAGTCGCCGATTGGAATCTCCCGATGTCAGCCAAAAGTTTTCTGATGGGCCTGGCTTTTTGTCTTATCTCGCCCCATCCTGTCTTGGCAGATTCTCCTTCATTCATTCAAAAAGTCCGTGTGGGTCTCCATCAGAACACGGTCAGGGTCGTCCTGGTCTTGGATCAGAAGCCGGCACGGCCTCAAATCACAGAAATGATCTCGGCCAATCCTACCGTGGCTCTGCGAGGCGTCATGCCCGGGACGGGGGTTCATAGATCATTGGTCGTGAAAACCCCCTCCTTCAAAAAATTCCTGACGCAGATCAATGTCTCCTATAATCCCGATTCCAGGATGACGATATTATCCGTTCGGTTCGTCCGTCCGGTCGCCCCCCCCAAGGTCATGATTCTCAGAAATCCTGACCGTCTCGTCCTGGATTTTCTCACCCGACCTTCGGGTCCAGAAACCCGATCGGCAGAAAATCCGACCCCCCGTCCCCATCAACCGAAACGAATCGTCATTCCTGGGAAGGCCCTTCCCTCGCCCCACACTCCGCCAGGGAATCTGCAATCTTCTCACCCAACGCCCTCTGGGAAGGTTCCTTCGGACCAAATACCACGTCCCCAGGTCCTATCTTCCGACCTTTCCTCCCCAAATCGGCCATTCAGAGTCATTCTTGATGCCGGACATGGGGGGAAGGATTGCGGGACGAGGTCGCTTAGCGGAATTTGTGAGAAAGTCCTGGTTCTCGATATCGTGAAACGTCTCAAGAGACGCCTCCGGCATGATTTGAGATTTCAGGTCATTCTGACAAGAGTCGATGACCGGTTTGTCCCCCTCCCCGAAAGAACCAAAATCGCCAATGAAAACCATGGGGATCTGTTTCTTTCGGTCCATGCCAACGCCGATCCGGATGACGCCGTCAGAGGGCTTGAAACTTTTTTGCTCAATCTTCATTCGAGCGATCCCCGCGCCCAACAGATCGCTCAACGGGAAAACAGCGCCCTGGGAGTGTCCCAAGGAGATCTTTCGGCCATTCTGCTTACGCTCAAGATCAACCACAAAAAAAAGCGGTCATGGGAATTGGCTCAGGAAATCAGCGAGAATCTTTATACCTCTCTGAACTCCGACTTTCCTGTCCGAAACCTCGGTGTCCGGCAAGCCCCCTTTTATGTCATCATGGGGACCACAATGCCAGCCGTTTTGACTGAAGTGAATTTTCTTTCAAACAGAACCGATGCCCGGTTGATGGATTCTGCCCGTTTCAGAGAGAAAACTGCTCTGGCCCTGTACCGGGGTATCGTTGCGTACTATCGGAATGTCCACCCAGAAACCCTCTATCCGCATGTGACCCCCCGGCTTGTACACCAGGAGATGACAGCTCGTGAACCCTGAGGAATTTCAGCACTCAGAGGACTCCAGGATCATTCGCGAAAAGAAAGAAATGCGGCGGGAATTGGTCTCTCGGCGTGACGCCCTCCCCAGAGAGGTTCGGAGACGCAATTCCCTCTTGGCGTCCCACCATGCCCTCTCCCTGATCAATCAACTTCGAAAGGACAAAGAAGGCCTCTTTGTCCTGACCATCTTCCTCTCCTTCGGCAGCGAGATCGATACGCGTCCCGTCATTGCCGGCCTCTTCAAGGGCCCAGAACCCAATATTCTTCTTCTCCTGCCTTCGATCCGGGATTCAAGGGATATCGTTCTCCGCCCCTGGAAAAAGGAGGATCCGCTCGTTCCCAGTCCGTTTGGAATTCTTGAACCCGAGACCAAACACTCCTTCTCCCCTCAGGATGTGGATCTATTCATAGTCCCGGGGGTCGGCTTCGATCCAGCGGGACACCGGCTCGGATATGGAAAAGGATACTACGACCGCCTTCTCTCCCGTCGGAATCTCCGGGGCACACGAGTCGGAATGGCCTTCGAGGAGCAGGTCGTCCCAAGTATTCCATTTGCCCAAAAGGATGTCCCGATTCACTACCTTGTCACCGAAAACGGCTGGAGAAGCTGTGGTTGACCAGAGCAAGATCCTGGAAGGATTTCGCCTTATTCTGGAAGGGCTGGGGGAAGACCTTGAGCGGCCTGGATTGAAGGAGACACCGAAAAGAATTGCAACTCTTTATGCCGATCTCTTCGCGGGACTGTTCCAAAATCCGGCGGAAACCCTCTCCTTGATCAAAGGGGAGAATTTCGATGAAATGATCGTTCTTAAACACCTTCCCTTCTATTCGATGTGTGAGCATCATTTTCTTCCATTTTTTGGACATGCGAGCATCGGCTATATTCCCGACAACGGCCGAATGACGGGATTGTCCGATCTTGGACGCGTCGTCGAAATTTTCGCCCGCAGAGCTCAAATCCAGGAAAGAATGACGAGCCAGATTGCTGACTGCATCATGGAAACGCTGATTCCCCAAGGGGCCATGGTCATTCTTGAGGCTGAACATTTATGCCTTTCCATGCGAGGGCTCAAGAAGCCTGGAGTTCCGGTGGTGACGAGCGCCGTGCGCGGGATCTTTCGGAAAAACGCGAAGACCCGGCAGGAAATGCTTTCTCTTATCCGGTCTTCCTGACCTATTCGCCCCGCCCCCTGAACGCGACGAACCCGACTCCCAGGAAAACCAATAAACCTCCCAATCCTTCCTTGACACTCATTGTCTCACCCAGGAACAGAGCGGCCATTATCAAGGTCACGACCGGTCCCATGAATGAGACGAGTGCGGCCCGGTTCGCTCCGATCATGGAAATCCCCACGGTCATGAAAAACGTGGGAAGGGCCGTCGAAAAGATTCCCATCGCAAGAAGGATGAGGAGCGCCTTTCCATCGAAATGATCCAGGCGAAATCTCCCTGAAACCAGTGCCTGGAGAAGAATGGCCCCCGTGGCTACGACCATCACAAGGGAGGTCAGGTACAGGGGATTGACCCTTCTCAAAACCTGTTCCACACCCACAAGATACACCGCATAAAATACCCCGCTCCCCAAGACCAAGAGGATTCCTACTCTGGCATCGGGGGCGATTTTACCCCCGGCAAACGTCATCGTCGCCAATCCCGCATAGGCCAAAAGGGTCGCCAAAATTTCCCTTAAGGCAATGCGGCGTCTGGCAAGAAGCGCAGACAATAACACCACGAACGTCGGATACAGAAAAAGGACAAGCCGTTCGAGTCCGGCTCCGATATATTCGAGCCCCTCAAAATCAAGGAGCGCTGAAATATCAAATCCAAGGAGCCCTAAAACGACAACCTTCCAAAAATCCAGATTGGTTGGCCCCGGCCTGGATTCGGGAAGAGAGCGGCCGAAAAAAAAGAGCCCCGCACAATAGATCGGAAGAACGGATATCATCCGCAGTGAAAGGACTGTGGAGGCGTTGAGCCCCAGCTGATAGGCGAGCTTCGCCAAGATTCCCTTGGCGGCAAAGCCGATGGCGGAAGCCACAACCAACAACATTCCGAAGCGTAGACGCGAAGGACCGGAACGAGGGAACGAGGTCCATCGGTTGACGTTGATGTCATGCGACATGATGTGACTCCGCCCTCCCTATTCCGGGGAAAAATATCCGTTCTTCATTTTAATCTTGATAAAAATTCAAAGTTCTTTTTTATGATTTGCTCTCCGTGAAAATCAAGATTTCCGAAAGAATTCAAGCGTCGCAACCTTGAATAATCGGAGGGCGATGGGCTATTCTGAGCGAGGAAATCATTTGAAGGTTGGACATTTTGAAAGGATTGGAATCAATGGCAGAGATTCTGGACGGGAAATCCCTTGCTTCCCTGATTCATGAGGAGCAGGCAGAGAAAGTTCAATCCCTTTCGCCAAAGGCCGGTCGGCCTCCAGGGTTGGCGGTCATTCTCGTCGGAGAAGACCCGGCGAGCCATACCTATGTGTCCAATAAGCGGAAGGCTTGCCACCGCGTTGGAATCTACGCGCCAGACATCAACCTTCCCGCCTCCTCGTCCACCGAAGCGGTTCTTGAAACGATCGACGGGTTCAACCGGGACCCGGCAATCGATGGCATTCTTGTCCAGTTGCCTCTTCCTCCGCAGGTATCCAAAGAACAGGTGCTCTTAAAAATCTCCCCTGACAAGGATGTTGACGGGTTTCATCCCGCAAATCTGGGACGACTGGTCGCAGGAGAACCCGGCCTCGTCGCCTGTACCCCGCGTGGGATCATCACACTTCTCGACCGTTCCCATATCCCCATTTCAGGAACACACGCGGTCATCGTCGGACGCAGCTTGATTGTCGGAAAACCCATGGCACTCCTCCTGTTGAACAGGGACGCCACCGTCACTATCTGTCACAGCAAGACCCACGATTTGCCTCACATCACCCGACAGGCCGACATCCTTGTCGCCGCCCTGGGGCGTCCGGAATCAATCACACGCGAATTTATCAAACAAGGGGCCACCGTCATCGATGTTGGAATTTCGAGAGGTTTGGATGGAAAACTAAAGGGCGACGTTCTCTTTGAGGATGCGCTCCAGGTTGCCGGGGCAATCACCCCTGTTCCCGGCGGAATCGGCCCCATGACAATCGCCACTTTGCTGGACAATACGATCGATGCCTATAGAAATCACACCGGGTTGATCAAATAGATCGAGGAGTATCCGTTGACCTTTCGCCAGGCCCTCTCTGAGAGACAATTTCTGATTACCGCCGAATGCTCCCCACCAAAGGGAACGGATGTGGAGGGGCTTCTCAGAAAAATCCTCCCTCTTAAGGGACGAATCCATGGAATGAATGTGACGGACAATCAGACGGCCGTCATGAGGATGTGCCCGTTCGCCATGGGCCTCCATCTCAAGGGAATCGGCATCGATCCCATCGTTCAGCTGACCCTGAGGGATCGAAACAGGCTGGCCCTTCAATCGGACATCATCGGAATGTCCTCTCTGGGCATTAAGCAGGTTCTCTGCCTTTCCGGTGACCCCGCAGGAATCGGGGATCACCCGGATTCAAAACCGGTCTTCGATATCTCCTCTCCGGAACTGATTCGCGCGATCACTCTCCTCAATGGAGGGAGCGACCTCGCCGGAAAAGATCTTTCAGGACCCACTGATATTCTTCCAGGGGCCGCAAGTTCTCCCGAAGGAGACTTGGCAACGGAAAAAAAACGCTTCGAAGAAAAGTTCGATGCAGGAGCCAGGTTCTTTCAAACCCAGGTCGTCTTTGATGCGGACCGGCTGGATGAATTCATGGACTTTGCCCGCCCCTTTGGAGTTCCTGTCATTTGCGGGATCATCCTGTTGAAATCCCCCGCCATGGCTCGGTATCTCAATGAGAAAGTCCCTGGGATCAGGGTCCCCCCGTCCCTGATCGCTCGCATGGAATCCTGCCGGAGCGAGGAATGGATCGAGGAGGGGATTCGGATTGCGGCAGAAACCATTCGCTCGGTCTCTCCGATGGTCAATGGAGTTCATATCATGACCGTGGGAGCCGAAGAACGAATTCCGGCCATTCTCGACCTGGCCGGGGTCTGACGGATTATTCGTGAACCGCCTGCCTGCTCCCACCATTCCTGATCTTCTTCGAAGAAAATTGGAACGGCGTCCGATCTCTATGGTGACGGCCTATGACGCCTTTCACGGATCCCTCCTGCGGGAGGCCGGCATCGATATCGCCCTTGTCGGGGACACTCTCGGAATGGTGGTCCAGGGACACGAGTCCACCCTTCCCGTGACTGTCGACGAGATGGTCTATCATACGCGCATGGTCGCACGGGGTCTCAAAGGAAGCGCCCTTCTGCTCGCCGATATGCCTTTTCTGTCCTACCAGCCCTCCCCCGAAACCGCAATTCGGGAAGCGGGCCGCATTGTGAAGGAGGGAGGCGCTCAAGGGGTTAAGATCGAAGGCGGGCGGGACTATGCAGAAACGATGAAAAGGATCGTGTCGTCCATGATTCCCGTCATGGGACATATCGGTCTCCTCCCCCAGAAGGTCCATAGCATGGGAGGATTTCGAGTCCAGGGCCGGGGAGACGCAGAGGCGAAGGTCATCCTCGAGGACGCGAGGGCTCTTGTCGATGCGGGCGTCTTTGCCCTGCTGGTGGAAGGCGTTCCGTTCGATCTTGCCCGGCGGATTACCCACGAAGTCCCTGTGCCGGTGATCGGCATCGGTGCCGGTCCTTACACGGACGGTCAGGTTCTGGTCATTCATGATCTCATGGGATGGACGGAATCTGAACGGATCCCCCGGTTCGTGCGACCATTTTCCCGTGGGCGGGAAGATGCGGTCCGGGCGCTCACCGATTTTCGCCGCGAAGTCGAAACCCGAGGATTTCCAAAAGAGACAGAAAGCTATTCCGACTAGGAGTTCCGAGGATTCAACTCCTGATAACCCTTTTTCGACCGTTACGGCGTACGGAGGAACGATGGCGTGGATATTTACCTATGATCAGCTCATGTGGGATTTCCCGTACCATTTCCAATCGCGGCAGAAAGCCCTCTTGGAAGAGCATCATAGGGCATTTAATTATTTCCTGACGGAACAGTACGGAACTTCTGAAACCCCTTCCCCTGGATTGGGACTTGAAACCGCCGGGGATTGCACAGGAATTGCCTACCTTGTTCCCGAAGACGAGGAAGAGGATATTCTCGAATCCCTGACACGGCGACATGGACCCAATTTTGTCCTCCGGGAAAGTCAAATCATTGTGAATGGACAATCTGCGGAAGAGGCCTATTTCTTCATCTCAGACCGGAATCATCCCGATTACATCGGAAAGATTGTCCCCCAGGAGGTTGTGAAGATCGCGAAGAACGGGAAAGGGCCGATGGGGACGGGAATCGAGTATGTGTTGCTTTTCTCCGAAAAAATGACCGAGCTTGGAATCATGGACCTTGCCGTGGATGCCGCGACGAGTCTCCTCAAATGGCATGGGTTTGGAAATCAGCAAACTCATCGCACCCATTTTTAACCCTCTGGATCGAGGAGGCGCAGTCGGGTGAAAGTTGCAACCTGGAACGTCAACTCGCTCCCCGTCCGCCTCCCGCAGGTGTTGGAGTGGATCGCCCAAAGAAATCCTGATATTCTCTGCCTTCAGGAGACGAAGGTCATCAATGACCGCTTTCCCCAAGAAGAATTCCTCAAGGCGGGCTTTCACACGCTCTTTCACGGGCAACCGACCTACAACGGGGTTGCCATTGTCTCCCGAATTCCGCTTTCCGAGCCCCGGTTTGGCTTTCCTGGCTGGGATGATTCAGAATGCCGCCTTATTGCCGCTTCGGCACACAATCTTCGCATCATCAATGTCTATGTTCCCAACGGACAGGAACTGGGATCGGCAAAATATCAGTACAAACTCGACTGGCTTTCCCATTTATCGCAGCTTTTAAAGGAGGAGCGGGAGGACCACCCCCGTGTCATCCTGACAGGAGACTTTAATATCGCCCCTGAAGACCGGGATGCATGGGATCCGGCGCTTGCAGGTCAAATTTTCCTCTCTCCTGAGGAACGAACGGCGCTAAACGAGATGATGGACGGGCATTTCGATGATGCCTTCCGACTCTTTCATCCCGAGAATGGACATTACAGTTGGTGGGATTACCGCCAGGGGATGTTTCGGAGAAATATGGGGCTCAGGATTGATCTTATCCTGACCTCCCAAACCCTCCGACCCGTCCTGAAGGATGCAGGAATCGACCGGCACATTCGAAAAAACGAACGTCCTTCCGATCATGCCCCGGTCTGGGTTGATCTCTCCTGACCCCTTCCCAGCAACCCTTCTGACAATTGAAGATGCCCGCATCAAAATCCCATCGGACGTCCTCGGGCTGATCCATCATGGAAGGGCCCTCCACGTAGGTCATGAACGCGGATTCCCTCATCACAAGGTGAAAGTACGATCGTGCAAGAAGCATGCTTGAGAGTGAGCCGCCCTTTATTCGGCCACGATTCTTGCCATTGATCGAAGACAGATTTCAAGATCATTCCCCGTGAGCTCATGCGGAAGATCCAAGAAAGCTTTGACTCGCGCTTCAAGCGTGTTGTACGCGCGCTCAAATGCCGCCGATATTTCTTCTTCCGAGCCTGTCGCCTGGTCGGGGTCAGGGATTCCCCAATGCACCTTGACGGGAGACCCCGGAAAAATCGGGCAGGATTCTCCGGCTGCGGCGTCGCAGACGGTAATGACAGCATCGAAGGAGATGCCGGCAAATTCATTCCAGGATTTGCTGCGAAGGCGGGCCGTGGAAATTCCCCGGGATTGGAGCAAGGAAAGTGTTTTGGGATGAACCTCCATTTTTGGCTTGCTGCCCGCACTAAAGGCCGTCACGCGCCCTTTCCCAAGGTGATTGAATAAGGCCTCCCCCAGAATCGACCGGCAGGAATTTCCCGTGCAGAGAATGAGGACTTTCAAGGGAACGAAGGTCATGAACAGCAGGCTTCCGTGGTGGGGTGAGGGCCGCCGCAGGAAGACATAGGTTCCTGAGGGGTGCAACAGGCGCTCTCGAGACCCTTCTCCCCGTTGAAGGTCTCCGCATCCTCCATGGTGCGGTAGGCTTCCCACGGAATCCCTGCGGGATCGTGGACCCACGATTTTTCCGAGCGGGCATAGCAGCAGACGGCTTCTCCCTCCTTGGTCACCGCCATATTCGCACTATTCAGCCGGTCCCGAATTTCGGAAAGTTCATGTTCCTCATCCACTTGAATTCCAAGGTGGTCGACCCCCATTTTTCCCGTCCGCGTGGAAATGGCGAAGTTCACATGGGGGTTTTCGAGCATCCATTTCGCATAATCCGGCTTGATTTTGGAGGGTCTTTTGCCGAATAACGCATTGTAAAAATGAATTGCGTTCTCCAGGTTCTCGACACCCATGTGGATATGCAAGCGTTTCATGATTTTTCCTCCTTTTTTAAAGGGGCGCAGCGGTTCGAGAGCTCGATGACGCGGCACCCCTTTTTCTTGTCTGACCTGATGCTGGCAACTTCGGCACTGCAGCAGTCTTCGATCATGTAACGGATCAAATCTGTAAAAAAATCTAAGTTAGCCCGGTAAATGATGGAGCGCCCTTCCCGGCGGGAACTCACCAGTCCTGCATTGCTCATGTGAGAGAGATGGAACGATAAGGTATTGGGGGGAATTCCCAATTTCTCGCTCACTATTCCCGCGGAAACCCCCTCGAGGCCGTGATCGACCAGGAGGCGGAACACCTTGAGGCGTGTTTCTTGAGAGAGGGCATCAAAGGCAAGGACGGCATCATTTATATCCATATTTCCAGAATATTGGAAATAATGGGATTGGTCAATGTCCTTCTTTTTCGAGTTATCATCAATTTTGGTGTCCCAGGACATCAGGCACCGTCCTGCTTTGAAGTTCCCACTAGAACTCCATCTTTGAAGGTTTATCCTCCCAGAATCAGAGTCAGGTGGTTGAATCCCTTGATTTTTCTCCATCGTTTTTCAGCGCAGAGTCCCATTTTAAACATCATGGTCAGGAGCGTCTCTTTGCTGAAGCATCCTCGAGCCTGACCGGTTCGATGATGAATCATGGCAAAGGTCAATTCAATCGGAAAATGAGAGCACCGGCAAGGGGGACAGCAATCTTCCCAGGGTCTGTGGGTTGAAGCGTGTCGCCTCATCATTGACGCCGTCACGTGGACAGAGGATGACGGCAGAAAGGGGGAGGTTCTCGTCTTTTAGGATCCTGACAGCGGAAAGAGTGGCAGAGAGGGTGCCAAGGTGGGGGTGGGAAACGAGGAAGATGGTTACGGGACAGGAAAGCCTCTTGATAAGGAGTAAGATTCCCGAGCCATCCGGAAAGAACGGGCTCAGAATCCCGCCCGACCCTTCCACAATAACCCGAAAGCCCTTACGGTGCATGGCTTCGATCTTACGGATTTGACCGTCAAGATCGACGGACCGTTTTTCGAGGGAAGCCGCCGTCATCGGGTCAAGCGGGTGGAGAAAGGACTCGCCTTCCCACGCCTGAAGGGGGGGAAGACCGGCATCAAGATATCGGTCCAGGTCCCGTTCCTCCCCTGCCCCGGTCTGCACCGCCTTGATCACGAAGAGATGATCGGGATCGTCGGACGTCCGGATCATGGTCTCCGTCAGGCGTGTTTTTCCTATCGCCGTATCCGTTCCCAGAATAAAAAGAACGGAGTTCGGGGGAAAAATGCTATCGGCCCAAAAAGGTGCAGACGGCTTCGACAACACGGGTCTGTTCGTCATCCGATAATTCAGGAAAGACCGGAAGGGAAAGTACCTTTTCGCTCAGGCTTTCGGAGGCTGGAAGCGGAATTGTTTCGGGAATATAGGCCGAAAACGCCTTTTGACGGTGAAGAGGGATCGGATAATACACTTCCGAACCGATGCCGCGTTCCGAAAGAATATCCCGTAGTTCATCCCGCCGCCCTTTTCCTTCAACCTTTAGGGTGTACTGATGATAGACATGAAAGGATTCTTTATGGGCTTTGGGACACTGAACGCCTGGGAGGGATTGAAAGGATTCGTTATAGCGATCGGCTATCTGGCGCCGACGTTCGGTCCATGCGAAAAGATGGTCGAGCTTGACTGATAGAATTTTCGCCTGGAGCGCATCAAGGCGGGCATTGGTTCCCAGCTCTTCGTGCTCGTAACGTTTCCTGCTCCCATGAACACGAAGGCGACGAAGATGGTCTGCCAATTCGGAGTTTTCGGTTGTGATCATTCCGCCGTCCCCGGCCCCTCCAAGATTTTTGGTCGGAAAGAAGGAATAGGCCGCAGCATTCGAAAAAGCCCCTGGAGAATGGCCGGAGTGTCTTGCTCCGACAGACTGGCAAGCATCCTCGATGATCCAAAGCCCATGGGACTTGGCGACACCATAGAGTCCTTCCATATCCATCATCTGCCCGTAAAGATGAACGGCCATCACCCCCGAGACAGTCCGGTGCCCCCGCCGCGTGACCGGCCTTCCGTCGGGACCTGGGCGGGTCTCCTCCCGCAAGAAGCGATCAAGAATTTCAGGGGTCAGAAGAAAAGACAAGGGGTCCACATCAATAAAAACAGGAACGCCTCCCGCCAGAGAAATGGAACTTGCGGAGGCAAAAAATGTAAAGGACGGGACCACCACCCCTTGGCCTTTCAAAAGGCCTGAGACAATCAACGACAAAATAAGGGCATCGGTTCCGGAGGACACACCAACGGCATTTCCTGCCCCGAAGGTTTTGGCAAATTGGGATTCAAAATCCGAAACGGCGGGCCCTAAGATAAATTGCTGACTTTTGAAAAGCGGGAGAATGGCTTCTAAAATTTCATTTTCCATCGACGCAAATTGACGGGTCAGATCAAAAAAAGGGATGGGTGTCATAAGTGGATTGCATCCATATGTGAAGGTGGAATGGACCTTAGGGTTTCCGCGGTTGATGCTCCTTTCGGAAATATGGCCGCCGAAGCCCCCTTGTTTGCCTTGCGGACGGTCTTTTGAGAGGGAGTAAAGGGTGGTATCGAAAGGACCGTCCCCCATGGCAAATCATTGGGATTCCTTACGATCGATTGATTGGCTTTTTTAAGGATTTTCCAATATCGAGGAGAGCCATACACGGATCCTTTTGCGGCGATTGTCTGCAGCGTGTCCCCGGCTTCAACGCGATAATACCGAAGAGGACCCGAAGGGGGATGGAGTCGAACCCACAGACGCACAGCGTCCCGAAGGTCCGGGATGAAGCGGGGATCCTTCGAGAGGTACCATGTCAAATATCGCAGAACACGTTTGCTCTTTAGCGGATGAATCATGACGGATTCACGCATATGGGACATTGAACGGGCCAGGAGAATATCCACGAGATTTTGGGAGGATTCCTGCTGCCTGTTTGGGAAAAGAATGGATCGTAAAAGGAGGTCCTGTGCTGGCGACAGAGGGTCTTTCTGAATTTTCAGGGCCAAGTGGCGCTCAATCCGCCCCTGATGGTCAAGAACGGTCGGATCATGCGGCATGGATTCCAAGGCCTTCGTTTCTTCGCGAATGGCCTTGAGGTAATGGCCCTGGCGATCATAAAGCCATCCCAAACTGTCACGGTATGCTCCGTTTGCAGGATCGACCGTCAGCGCATGAAGGATCATGTAACGCGCTCCCACGAGATCCCCATTTTCGAGAACCTGGGTATATCCCAGGTAGTTCAAGGCATCCGCAAAGCTTTTATCCAATTTGAGGGTTTCCTTAAGGAAGGAAATCACTTTCGGGAGATACCGCTTATGGTCCAATTGGTCGTACAGGATCGCTTTGTTGAAAATAAGAATGGGATTATTGGGGGAGATCCGTTCAGCGCGCTGAAGGGCGTTTAAAGCGAGAGAGAATTTTTTTTGATCCATGTACGCCAGCGAAATCGACAATGGAATCTCCCATCGTTCAGGAGACAGGCTTTCGGCATCCTTAAGATAGAGAATCGCTTTTTTGGGATTATCTAACCGTCGATAGAGATCTCCAAGGTTATAGGCCCCTTCATAAAGGTTCGGGAATCGACGAATCATTAAATGATAGGTGTCGATAGCGCGGGTAAAATGAAGGGACCGTTCATAAACCGAGCCCAAAAATGAAAGAAGTCTCGGATTTTCCGGGTGAGTTTTTAGAATTTCGACAATTTGCCGGACGGCTTCGTCATACCGATTCTCTTTGACCAAGATGGAAGAAAGGATCAAGGGCAATCTGTTGTTTTGGGGATGTTCACTGATCGTTTTTTTGAGGAGCCGAACGGCTTCGGGATACTTTTTTAATAAAAAATAGGTCTTGAGCAACTTGACCTCTAATTTAATCCGTCCGACGCTCTCAATCGCCAGAAGCGACTCATAGCTTTCCCTCGCCTTTTCCAAATCACCCATCCGGGTATAAAGGTCCCCCATGGCATCCAAGGCGGGTTCAAAACGCGGATCGCGTGAGTTTGCAAGCCGATAGAAAGAGAGCGCAGTCGGGTCATCCCCGGAGCGTTCGTAATGGTAGCCGAGATAAAAAGGAAGATAGGCCGAATGAGGACTGTTTTGAACCCCCTCCTTCAGTATCGCCAATGATCTTCGAGGGTCTCCGAGCTTTGAATAGATATCCGAGAGGGCGATATAGGCCTCATCCTTCAAGGGATCCAAGTCGAGAACATGATTTCTGTATACGGAAACGACCTGACGGAGAATGTCCTTTTGGCGGGAGTCGTCCGTTTCCTTGAGTGCCGCCAGTTGAAGAAGAGTTCCCAACTGTACCCATGGCTTTAAACGGTTCGGGTGATCATTCGTCACCTTTTCCGTTACGGTTACAGCCTCCTGGAGGTTTCCGGTTTTGGCCAGAATTTGTGCTTCATACAGACGCAGATAAACGGAGCCGGGTTTGTAACGAAGAGCCTTCCGAATTTCATCCAGGGCCAAAAAAGGGTTATCGAGCGTCATATCGATATTGGCCTGGATTTCATGATAGTAGGCCTGCCATGGATAAGGAGGATCTGTCCTCCCAATTTGATGGATTCCAATCCTTGTTTCCTGGCGGACTTGGGAGGTAGACGCGGGGGGGTGGGCTGATCTTTCCGGAAAAGTGGACCCGAAGGTCTGGCAGGCTGCAAGGAAAACGCAGGCAGTCAAAAGAAAAAGTCCACGAAAAATATAGCGCCGGAACATGAGAAATCCTCTTGTTTTTAAAGCCAGAGATTCCCTGGCAATGACCTATGCTTGCCCTTGGGGTGTCTGGAAATCGGATACGTTACCGCATATGAGTGACCGGGCGGGTCTGCACTTCCCTCATGTCCCCCCCCAGAACCGCCCCTGGCACATAGTCGTAAACCTTTTCACTCACAACCGGACGGATGGTCACCGTTGAGGAGGCATAGCCAACGCCAAAAACCCTTGGAGAGGAATTGAGAAGCCCGGCCAGAACCCCAGGCCAACAAGACTGAATCGACAGGACGGAAAAATTGGACCCCAAATCGATTCTCGATGTGACAACCCCACCCCTCATATCAAGGAACGAAATCGATTTTCTTACCGGGAACTTAAATCCCGGGGTGAGTGTCAGGAACACTCCATCGCGGGAGTTCTGTTCAAAACGATATTCGTTCCGATGCCCATTGCGGTTAAGGCGATACCGCAACGGAAGTGGAGGTTCGATCGAGGAGGTCCAAAATCCCCTTACCCCATTCCATTCCCCATACCCGGGTAAAAGCGTCAGAAGGGCCTTCTTACTGTCCTGAAGCAGAATATGCACCCCTCCCAAAGAACGTGAGGAATTGCCAGGAACAGAGAGGACCTTTCCCTGTCTCAGGCCCAGTCGTTGTCGGCATCCTTCAACAGGAAGAAGATAAAGTAGGAGAAAGGCATTCTGGTTCACGTTCCCGCCAATTTTTGAGGCTTTTCGTGAAATTTGCCACCACAGCTCCTTTGAATCATTCTATCACAATGCTCCCCCACTCCCCAACTTTCTTAATTGGAGCTCTGCAGAGAGGTCTATCACCCTAGGAGACGAAATCCCTTGAATATAGGGACCTTTTCCTATTGTCTCCGCGCAATTTGCCCCCTGTAGCGGCTCAAGAACATGTTCATCTTCATTTGGTCCAAAAAGGCCATGGGCAGGAGGCGGCGCCACGCCAGCAAGACGATGGGATCTTTAAAATGAGATTTGACAAGCGTCACGGCATACCCAATTTTCTGTTGCTGTACAAAGCCCTCTGGAGAAGTGTCTTCGCTCGCAATCCCGTGGATTGTCTGAAAAGCGGCGGGGGAAATTCTGGAAGGATCATAAAAGAGTATGATGTTTCCACGATGAAGAACATTGACGATGGTACAAGGAGAAAGGGTCGCATCCTCCAAATCGTTTTTCCGAAGGTAGGAATCTGTCATGAGGCCTGATGTGGGCGGATTTGAATTGTATCGGAAGCCCGCACATTTTCCCGAATCGGTTGTCATTTGGTGCCCTTGGTCCGGATATTTCAGAATTCCGGATTTCATCGGCGTGAAAGGATGATTGCTCCCTCCTCCGAACGCCCCGAACATCCCTGGCATGAACGGCGTTCCCCCTGGGTTCACCCCGTTGGAACTGTCAGCCAACAATGGCGCGGGGCTATTGAAAAAAAGAAAAAGAAGAGGTAGGAATAAGAACAAGAAGGAATGGCCACGGCCTTCCCCCCTGCGGCATCCCTTCCGAGAAATCGTGAGGTGAACACAATTTAACCAAAAGGAGTGCGATATCAATAGATCTCTTGGTCCTTTAAACCGTCTCGCCATCGTTTTTTTCGTCTCCTTTCTCGCGATATCAGCCGATCATTCAAAGACCGCATCTGCTGATGTCCTTCCAGACTTCTTTGGAGAGTATATACCTGGGGTTGTGGCAGGTTCCAACCCATCCTATAATTTTGGCCAGGGATGGGGAGGAGGAGTGGATTGGAACGCCTTTGTCACAGGGTCGCTCTTTGTTCGCGGGGGCGTTCAGGTCGTGAACTTCGTCTCTCCCGGCCTTATCATCCTTCCAATCTCTGTCGGAGGAGGATACCGGTTCACCCGTGGCTCCCCGGGAGATTTTTACGGGGTTGCGGACATCGGACTCGCTCCGGCATTCTACCCAGGGGGATCGTCCCTCCAATCCTACTACGATATTGGAATGGGTTATTCCTTTACCCATGTCTTTGCCGAATTCAAAATAGCCATTATTCCCGGTACCAACTATGGGAACGGGACCTTCCTGTATTTTCCCCTCACATTGGGCGTCCATCTCTGATGCCGGCTCAGAGGGAATCCTCGGGATCGATCATTCGCAATCAAGGTGTCTCCATTGAACCAGAATCCTTCCCGGAGAGCCATTTTGGGTAAAGCCTTGTTGACAGGCGATGCTGTCACCCCTTAGAATGAAGATTGTACCAAAGAAAGCGAGGCGTTTATGCTACAAGCAAAAACGTTCCTTGTGGAGTGTGAAATTTGTGATCGTGCATCTGTCATCACATCAAGTCGTGAAGCAGGTCTTTTTATATGTTCCTCCTGCTGGAACGACTTCAAAGATCTTGCGATCCACCCTCACAAGGATCAAAATTCACAATCCGGCCACCCCGAACGTTCTTAGTTCTCGGTGGACCCGGCCCCCTCGGGTATCTCATTTCCTCCTCCCTGATTCTGATTCAAAGTCGACTGTGGAATTTGAATCTCCTCAAAAAATTTCTCCTTTTTCCCTTTCTCGTCTTTCACAACGATATCGATCCGTGCAAGAAGCGGCAAGGCATGACTTTGAACCGAGTTCCACCGATCCGTCCAAAGCATTCCATCAAAATAGCGGATACGAAAGGACCACACGCGAGTAAGCAGTGTTTCTGGGGTCACTGCCTGGGTCCCGTAGGAAAGAAGATTGGTATTTTGTTCATGGACTAAGGTAAAAAGAGACGTTCCCGTTTTCTTGAATAAAAGATATTGAACGCCTTCCAAGTGGGACACAGGAGCGGTTTGACTTAAGCGGGTTTGGGCAAGGGTCGTAAAAATCAGAGAATCGGTTTCCCGGTTTCGATATTTATTGGGCAACCCGATAAAAACGGTCAGGGGATCATTCTGATTTAAATAGGCTCCAAGCAGTTCCTCTCTCAAAAGATAGCGAATGATTTCCATCTTTTTTTCAAAATGACTCCCCGCCTCTACTGAATTCACCGTCCGTTCGGTTTGATGAATCGAAATAAAAAGGAGTCCGAGAATAACCGAAAGGATCCCAAAAGCGACGAGAACCTCCAAGAGGGTAAATCCCGTATCGGGAAGATCGCGACGCCTATTGAAGGGGAAAATTCGTTTAGGGAATATTCGAAACATAAGTCACAAGCGAAAAAGAGTGTGTGTGGGCAACCTTCCCATGCACAACAGTCAGGCGGACCTGTCTTACAATCGGAATGGGGGAAGGAGAAACTTCCTCAACCCATCTATATTCATGATAAGGATTATTGAACCGCCCTGTCATCGTTCCAGGCGGAACGAACCCGCGGGCCACAATCTCGGCGAGTTTCATGTTCGCAAGATTCACCAACAATAATCTCTGTCGGATTTCATCGTTTAATTTCACGTCCTGAGAACGTGCCGCGAGAAGGGTCAAGACTGCGACAGAGAAAATGAAAAGGGCGACCATTACCTCGATCAAGGTGAATCCCGCATCCCTCTTCCGATCAGAGTCCCTACTCATCACCAGACCTTTCCATGGATGGAATTTCACCGCTGGGAATTCCATAAAATGGAGGGGGCGGCGTCTCCTGAAACGCTCCTTTCACGACGCGCACACGGCCGGTTAATGAGCGAATCACAATGGTGATTTGCTTTCCCCGAAGATCTGTCAGCAAAATAGTTGTCGGTTCGACCGCACCGCTAGCAAAAAATTGGGTAAACGTTTTTCCATCATGGACTTTTCCTTGATGAAGGACACGGATTTCATCGATCCTCACCCCTTTTGAAACCTTAAAGTCCCGGATCCCGGGAGCGATCAAAGAAGATAAATTCCCCGAAGGGGCTATAATGCTTGCGGAAATTCTTCCTCGATTGAGGTTATAGTCAAGACGAACCATTCTTTGAGACGAAATCGCTTCCCATTGAAGTTCTCTGATTTCTCTGACGAGTATTCTTGTCGTTTTTTGAAGGCCGCTGGCATGTTTTAAGGAAAGCTTTGGACCGATGATGATGGCGACGAGGGAGATCAAAAAAAGGACCACCATGATTTCAAGGAGTGTGAATCCTTTTGCCGATAAAACTCTTTTTTGAGCCATGGTCAACCCAAGCCTTACGAGGAGGGGGCGAAAAAAAAGGAGAACCCCTTTCGGGGCTCTCCTCTGGATTATTTGATCATAAGAGTATGTATTATGACTTTTGATCCTAGCCGTTCTTTTTTACAATTAAGGTTTATGTTCCCTTCATGTCAAAGACGCCGCGGAGCATCAGTCTTACATCCCCCTAGACAGCCTTAATCTTTGGTGACGTTGGCTGCCTGCGGTCCTTTCGGTCCCTGAGTAATCTCAAACTCCACAGACTGTCCCTCGTCAAGGGTCTTGAATCCCTGGGTTTGGATCGCGGAATAATGAACAAAGATGTCCTCTCCGTTTTCCTGGGAGATGAACCCGTAACCCTTGTTAGCGTTAAACCACTTGACTTTACCTTTTGCCATGCGAATACCTCCGGTTGAAACAATGGTCGATACAAATGATGGGGTTAATGCCCGTCAGAAGATATATTTGCGGCGAATCCCTTATGAATCCCCTAAATCCTCTTCGGATAGGCTTCCTATATAGAGCCCCATGCTCTGTGATTATATCTATCCCCTTCACCCTTGTCAAGGAGAATCGCGTCGAGGCAGAACGTTAGGAGAAGCTCTCCAAGGAGAGGGTACTGGGAGAGGGAATCCGACTCATCTGGAGGGAATCATAATATGATCGCCCACTCGCAAGATCTTGGAGGAGTGAAGATGATTTCTCGCTAAAATTTCCTTCACCGAAGTTCTGTAGTGATGGGCTAAAAAATATAACGAATCCCCGCGGCGAATGCGGTGGTCAATCCAACCCGCCGTGTGAAGTGAGTGATGTCTCGAATAGCGAGGCTTGCCTGTCAACGAATAATTTGATGAATTTCCATGGGGAATGATAAGTTTTTGATGAAGGCTGAGCCGATGGGAGGAAAGTTGATTGGCGGCAACCAATCTCGTGACCGGAACATGGAATCTACGTGAAAGCGACCAGAGGGAATCTCCGGAGTGCACCCGATAGGTCGGTGCATCCGAATTAAGCTTGGTCACCGGGAGCGACGAAAGATTTTTGGTAAAGCTTTCTCCAAGGGCAACCGGGACATTAATCGAAATCGAGGACGCTCTCGGAGGGGTCGCCCAGCGAATGAACTGGGGGTTCAATGCGAGAAATTCGGAAACCGGCATATTCATCGCCCTTGCCAGAGAGTGAACCTCAAAAGACTGATGAATCGATTCCTGGCGGACAATCAATTGAGGGCGATATTCAAGATCCGTAAAACCGTATTTGACGGGATCCTTGGCGATCATCATCGCTGCAATCATCTTGGGAATGTAATTTCTTGTTTCCGATGAAAATGCGCGTGTTTGCCGGATTTTCCAATAATCCTTGGTCCCCACACGGGCGACAGCATTTGCAACTCGGCCTTCTCCGGCATTGTATGCGGCCAGAGCCAGCTCCCATGAATTGAATTCGTCATGAAGATCCTTCAAATATTGGGCGGCCGATCGAGTTGCCAATACTGGATCCCGTCTTTGGTCGATCCACCAATTAATCATGAGACCATATTTTTTCCCCGTTCCCCTCATGAACTGCCACAATCCGGCGGCACCCGTTCGGGAATAGGCATGTGTATTGAACCCGCTTTCAATCATGGAGAGATACGCCAAGTCTTCCGGAAGTCCCATTTCGTGGAAGGTTTTCTGCATATATGGAAGATATTCCTGAGAACGTTCCAGCCATTTTTTGAACCGAAGGTGATCAGCGTACTGAAAATAGTCAAGATAAAGCTGGATGCTTGGATCATCCGGAACTTTTACAAAGAGAACCGGGAGAGATTGGTTCTCCTGGGTGATGGGGAAAGGCGATTGAGGAGCCTCAACGGCCGGGATTGCTTTTTTGAGTGGTTGAGGAGATTGATCAGGAGGAAATTTTCGTGCAAGGTTGAGGGGAGCCTTATTCGTTAAATCCGCCGAGTGGGGGGAAATCGCCGAAGAAGACGACGCACATCCCGTGACAAAAAGAAGCGACAGACTGGCTCCTGCAAAGAGGATTGATTCACTCCATCGGAATCTCTTCATCACCCCTCCTCAACATAGACCTCTATATTCAGATGACCCGCCACTGAGGCCCGGCTCAACCAAAAATCAGCGTAAAAACCTGGAATAATCGAGGTAGCTTTGACTTCCCTCTGCCTTCAGTCCTCATTGGTGCGTTTCTCGAAGCCTCACTCGTAGGGAAAGACCAGTTTGAGCCCCAACTTTTTTGATCATCGAGAGTCTTTATAGTATCGATGGGAAGTTTACACGATTGGAATCGGAAAATTCAAATATTTTCTAACTTCCTCCAATTTTGCGATCCATCAGGGATCTTCCGGTTTATAAAAAATCCAACTATACTTTTCTTTCGAGCCCGCTGTATCTCTTGCTAAAAGAATGCGAAGAAGCCGAACTCTTCATCGACCCCAGCGGTCTTTTCACATTTGACAGGGGAATCTCCATTGAATTTTCGCGATCAGCACGGATTGCCACCCAAGAATGGAACATTGGGTTCCATTCCTCTTTTTCATGGGCTGCCCGATTCCATTCTTGAACAAATCGCCACATTCTCCCGGATCAGAAACTATCGATCATCGCATCGAATTATCCAGGCCAATGACCGAGGATCCGAACTCTTTCTTGTTCTCTCCGGGTCCGTGAAGGTGACCATTGAGGATCGGGAAGGGCGGGAAATCATCTTGGCCGTGGTCTACCCGCCAGACTTTTTCGGAGAGATTTCGCTGTGGGATAATGGAACGAGAACGGCAAACGTGTCGGCGATGGAGCCTACGCGTGTGGTGGCCATTGAAAAAGAGCCTTTCCTCCGTCTCATTCGGGAATACCCTGAAATTACCCTCCGACTGCTTTCGGCGCTGTCAGCGAGGTTGCGGGAAACCGATGAAAAGCTCATGCATATGGCCTATGGAGATGCCTACGAAAAAGTTTCCCGAACAATTTATGAACTTTACGAAAAGGAAGGAGAAACCGAAAATGGGATCCCCTTCATCCACGATCGATTTACCCGGCAGGAACTCGCGTCTCTTTCAGGGGTCAGCCGTGAGACCGTTTCACGATCTCTTGGAGCCTTCGTGCAAGCCGGGATTTTGAAAATCGAGAACAACCGGATCCATGTCCTAAATATCGACAGACTGAAAAAGGAAGGCCGGATCCCCTAAGGGGGATTGTTCAAATAAACAACCAAGGAGAACATGATGGCTTATGGAGCTTCGACAGGATCCTGGAATGCAATGGATTACATCGTTATCGGAGGGGTGTTGGTGGCCTTCATTGTCGGCGGGGCTGCCATGATTCGCGCAATCAGGGCCGCAAATCGGATCAATCCGAAATAGCCACCCATCCAGACCGCCTCACGGGACCGTGTTCGTTCCATGAGGTGAGCTTAGTAACGTTCTATAGAGGTTCTCGTATTCGCGGGTTCTGTTTTTCCAGCTTGACTCAACAGCCATCGCCCGCTGTCTCATCGAATCGAAACCTTCTTGATCGTGATAAAGAGCCCGGGCTTTTTTGAGGCCTTTTTTGATCCCCGCGATGGTCAATTCCTCGAACCAAAAACCCGTTTTCTCAGATTCTACAGTGTCCCTCAACCCTCCGGTAGGGTTGACCAATGGAATGGTGCCATACCTCATCGCATACATTTGGGTGAGTCCGCATGGCTCATAAACGGAGGGGATGACAAGAAAATCTGAAGCGGCAATAATCCGGTGGGCCAGCGGTTCATCATACCCGGTTTTAACCCGGATCCGACCCGGAAAAATCCTTTGAATCCTTTCCCATAAATCTTCGAGAGAGGGATCTCCCGACCCTAAAATCACCCAATCCTCCCTTAAATCATCCTCCAACCCCATAGAATAAATGGCCTCGGCGAGCAAACCTGCCCCCTTTTGGTGGGTCATCCTCGACACAACCCCAAACAATGGCTTCGGTGCCCTGGAATTCAGTCCCCATTCCTGACGCAATTTTTTCTGAAGGGCGGATTTTTTTCCGATTTTTGCCCGGGAAAACTGGATTGGAAGGTATTGATCCGTCTCCGGATTCCATTCATGGGCATCAATCCCGTTCAAAAGACCATAAAAACTCTCCCTGCGGTGACGAAGGGCCCCAGAGAGACCGAACCCTCCTGGCTCAGAGAGCACTTCTTCACGATAGGACGGGCTGACCGTTGTGATGCAGTCTGCAAACTGGATCCCCCCTTTCAATAATGAAAGTCGGCCGTGGTATTCCAACCCGTCAAACCGATTGTAGGACGAAGGAAGTCCGGTCAAATGCCACTGATCGAGCGGATACACCCCCTGAAATGCAAGGTTATGGATGGAAAGCAGGGTTTTCATAGGCGTCACCGCCAAAGATGGGCGGATCACATGGGGCAATAGAGGAATCGAAAGGGCTGTCTGCCAGTCATTGGCGTGCAGAATATCCGGGAAAAACCCGACCACCGCAGGCAAATGGAGCAATGCGTGATTCCACGCCGAAAATCGCTCGAGATTATCTGGATATTCCGTCCCATTTTCCCCATACAGCTCTTCCCGATTGAACATTCCTTCGGGGTCCACAGCATACACAGGAACATTTCCCTTGGACAGTCGCCCCTCCAGAATCCGAATGGTCATGGCTCCTGCGGGGGTACGGGTAATAAAGGTTTTGAGGAGCCTAAAACCGGGCAATCTTTCAACCCCTTTAAAGCCCACTGTCCCAATGCGAATATCAATCTCATCCCCGAACTCTTCCGAAAGGGCAGCGGGAAGGGCGGCAGACACATCGGCTAATCCGCCGGTCTTGACGACGGGAAGGACCTCTGAGGTCAAAAAGAACACGGAGAGAGGTCTTTTCATTGGATCACAGCCTTGATTTCTTGGAATATTGGGTAATTAAAGAGTCTGGCACAGATGTCGGTAGTCCTTCACAATCCTTCATTCCCTTCCGGCTTCCTGTCAAGGATTGAGCGGAAGATCGCATCCTTTTGAAGTGTTCCATACAGGGAAAGCAGAGAATCCTTCGAGAGCAGCATCCGATGAGTATCATAATGCATTTCTACCAAATTTTTCTCGTGAATGTTATGGAGCATCTTTTGCGCCAAATCTTGCAATTCCCTGTAAAGATTGTCGAGCTCGCGAAAGGCTGGAATTTTCCCGTATCGGGCGGGTCCTTCATGGGCATACCAACCCTGCAAAGGGTGATCGTAAAACATTCCTTCCTCCAAGGACGTCAGAGGAGCAATGGTGGATTTCTGGACAAGCGAAAGGATCCGTTGAATCCAGGAAAAATGCATCACCTGCGTCGAAAGAATGGAGAGTTCGATCAGGTTTGAAGCAGGAAGGAGACTTTCAGAGGTGCTTCCGGAAATCCATTTCTCTTTCCAATGAAGGAATTCGACCGTCGACATCGCAGGGCCAAGAGCGTTTCCTTGTGCATAATCGCATCCAAGCTTCCGGAGAAGAGGGAGGTATTCCATTTCCTCCATCCCTTCCGCGACGACTCCTCGACCGAAAATTCGAGCCAAACTGACGATGCTTTCTATGATCGCTAAATTTTCCCGATTATTCCGCATCCCGATGACAAATCCCTGATCAATCTTCAAAATATCGACTGGAAGATTCTTCAAGTAGGAAAGGGAAGAATATCCGGTTCCGAAATCATCGATCGCCAACCGCACTCCAAGAGAATGAAGCTGGTGCAATACCTCAGGCAAACCTGGAAAGTCTTCCGCAGTGGATGTTTCGACGATCTCCAGTTCAAGGAGATGACGAGGAACCGAAGGATAGCGGGAGAGGAGGGTTTCGAGACGGGCTACAAAATCGGGTTTTCTCAGTTGCAGCAGCTCGACGTTAACGCTCATCGAGAGGTGCAGCCCCTGCTCAAGCCATTGGGATAAATGCCGGAGGGCGGTATCAATCACCCAGTCCCCCATCGAAACAATCAGCTCTGTCCCTTGAATCCCCGGAAGAAATCGACCCGGAAGCAGGAGTCCTTTTTCAGGATGATTCCACCGAACCAATGCCTCCGTCCCCACGAGGGACCATGTTCGAATGTTGACGACGGGCTGAAAATAAAGGACCAGATCTCCCTTTTTAAGTGATCGCGCAAAATCCCTCCTCAGGGCATTTCTATTTTTCAGACCCTGGTCCATGGAGGAGGAAAAAAAATGCAGCGCCGAAACGGACTCCCGAGAATATTGGAGCGCTCTTCCGGCTGTGCGGACAAGCTCGCCTGACGAGGTCCCCTCGGGAGGAGAGAGACTCACCCCGATAGACAGCATAAGATCAATTTCATTGGAATCAATGACATGGCTCCGGCTCATGGTCTCCAGGATATGATTTCCGAACCGGGAAAGAGACTCCGTATCCGTCATTCCCTCTAACGCGATGGCAAATTCATCGCCCCCCAGACGAGCAACGATCCCAGCATCATGAGTCATTTCCTGCAGTTTTCTGGACACGTACAGGAGAAACTCATCCCCCACCGATTGACCATAGGTATCGTTCACCGCTCTGAAGTTGACAAGATCGATCAAGATCACCGCAATTTGTTTTTCTGCACGGTCCGGATTTTCGAGAAAACGATCGAGGAGGTCATAGAAGTATTTCCTGTTAAATGCCCCGGTAAGCGGGTCGTGATGGGCAAGGTAAAAAAGATGGGAGTCTATTTCCTTTCTCTTGATCGCATAAAAGAGCGACCGGCTCAGAAGGTGCCCGTTGATGGTCCCTTTGACAAGAAAATCCTTCGCCCCGTTCTGAATGGCTAGAACCGCTTTTTCCTCATCCTGGAGCGAGGAGAGGACCACAATAGGGACTTCGGGAAAATCTCTCTGAATTTTTTCGAGGGTTTCCAACCCATTGACATCGGGGAGATCAAGATCGAGAAGGACCGCATCGATCTCGGCTTCGCTTAGAATGCCCCGTGCTTCTGAAATCCGGTTGGTTGAACGGAGTTCGATCCTAAACTCACCTGCGGATCGAAGCATTTCCTCAACCAGGAAGACATCCCCCGGATTGTCTTCGACCAAAAGAACTTCGAGACTGCTCTCAATCACAGAATTAAGACTCCGTCTTTTCGGTACAGAGAAGTTGAACGATCGTCAGCCAGAAATTCTCGACCGCCCGCACAACCTTGGTACATTGATCCAGAGCGACCGAGAGAGACTGCAGACGAAGTTCATTGTCAATCATCTTTTCGGACATTGGATTACGAAACTCCAGAATGAATCCTGACCCCGCAACATCATCCCAAAGAGTGACCGTCGCCCAACTTGAAAAATTCTTTCCGTCTTTCTGCTTAAGGAGAAGCTTTCCTTCCCTGTGCCTTTCCTTTGTGGCGACTTCTGCCATCCGGTCCCTGGGGCTGAGCCTCTTTTTGCTCCTCTGAGATGAAATCCCCCAATTCTCTTCCTTGAATTTGGACAGGCGTCCAACCTGTTATTTTTTCAGAAGTCCGGTTCGGGTGGCGGACGGTCCAACCTGAATCGAAGATCCAAACCGCTTCGGCATTGGTTTCAAAAAGGCGAAAATGAAGCTCCTTATGCTCCCTTTCGGCCATGAAGTTAGAATCCATGACCTGGCCGAAATCAAAAAGGGTGGTCTTTGCAAGGTTTTCCGGAATGCCGGGATTCTGTGAACGAGGGGAAATCGGATCTTGCGAAAGGATCTGCAAAGCCCATTCAAGAAACAACCCAAAGGAGGCCTGGACCCATTCAGAAGCGAGCCCACGCTCATGATGGGAAATGCCAACCGCAAATCTGCTGAGAACATATTCGCTGTCATACCGGCCAGAAACGAGCTCGATAACGTTTCGGCATGACGCAACTGAAGCCAGGACTGTGAATGGACTTTAGCGAGAATGTGGGAGGGATCGGGGAAGGATCGGATCCGTTCATGAAGGCGTCCCGCAAAGGAAGGGAGAGTCTCTTGAAAATATGGGACAAGACCAGAGAGCGCCTTTTCTTCTTCAAAGGTCAACCGAAAAATCTCTTGCGTTTTTGTAGCTCCTCTTCGGAAAACTTCAGGCTCGAGGCCATACGCCGAGCCTTTTCGGCAGGGACTGTCGGAAGCCTCATCGAAGATCCAATACAATCATAGAGGTTCTTTCACTCCTTTCCAATTAATAATTTTTCATTCGCTGGAGTTCGATCAAAGAATTTCTTAAATCACCTTCAATTATAAATACAAATGAATTTACTCCCTCTCATCCCATTCCTTATCGTTGATTGATTTTTTCCGTTCGTCCTCCCTCAGACACTCAATGGTCTCCCGGGCAAATTTACAATCGGATTGCTCAGTCTCGTAAAAACGAACGGAAAGTCTCGTCATGGCGAACGCCTAGTCTCCCGGATCGCGAACAGGCATTCTTGCCATGGCGACCCCCCTTTGATTCCTCAGAGGCCGTTTCCCTGTTAAGGGATACTAGAGCGGTTTTTACTCCTCCGCCCGAGAGGAGTCAAGCTTTGAGTCGTTTTCGCATGGAATCTCCTTTGAGGGTGATCGTATAGGCGTTGTGGACGAGCCGGTCGAGAATGGCGTCGGCCAGCGTGGGCTCTCCAAGGCGTTCGTGCCAGAGGTCGACCGGATACTGGCTGGTGACCAGGGTGGAGCGGGTCTCCCAGCGGTCTTCGAGGATTTCGAGGAGATCGTGTCGTTGGTCCTGGGTCAGCGGCAAAAGACACAGAT
>DAHVAL010000059.1 GCA_027314645.1 Nitrospirota bacterium | reverse complement strand
AGGACATCGCTGGTCGAGGGAAGCTCCCGGGCAAAAAATATTGGCGGATCAGAAAAAATCTTACGGATGACCGGTCCATTACGGGATGTCATCCGAGAAAGTCCAATCGAAGGGAGATATCTCCGGGGGAGTGGGTCAGGGCTCCGACGGAACAGAGATCAATGTCCAACCGGCAAAGATTTCTGACCTTTTCGAGCGTCAATCCTCCAGACACCTCCAAAATGACCTTCGGATTCACCTTCCGCAGACGGGGAACGAGATTTTCGATCGTGGAGGACTCCATGTTGTCCAGGAGAAGAATGTCCGCCCCTTCGGAGACCGCCTCCAAGGCCTGATCGGAGGTATCGACCTCGATCTCGATCCGGTAAGGATGGGGGGCTCTTTCCCGGGCGAGCCGGACGGCATTGGTCACGGAGCCCACACCGACGATGTGGTTGTCCTTGATCAAAATTCCGGAGGAAAGGGAGGATCTGTGAGAAAACCCGCCCCCTGCCCGGACCGCATATTTTTGGAACACCCGGAGTCCCGGCAGGGTCTTTCGGGTGTCCGTAATCCGAAGGGGGCGCATCCCGGGAGGGCGTTCAGCCGCCACGACGTCGACAAATCGCCGCGTCAGGGTCGCGATCGCGGACAGATGCTTGAGGAGATTCAGGCACAGGCGCTCTCCCGA
>DAHVAL010000058.1 GCA_027314645.1 Nitrospirota bacterium | reverse complement strand
AGAGCGGTGCGCCTTGCGAGACTCGATAGTCCGCTGCACTTCGCCGAGGCACTCGAAGCCGTGACGCAGGGTCGCCAGCGTGCCATGGGTATCCAGCCACTTGCACAGCGATTCCAGCACCCGCGCGCCGGTCTGCTCGCCGTGCAGCGCCTCCAGCTTGTCCCACACCTTGCCCTGGGTGGAGCGGATGAAGTCCAGCGCCTCATCGGGAAAGATCGCCCGCTCGCGGTCGAAGCCCTTGCCAACGCCCCGGGTAACACCGTTGGTTAACAGAACTGACTCGATGGCGGTTTCGCTGGCTTGCTTCATGCCCTTGGTCCCAAAACGAACTTGGCCCTCTCGACACGCAGCATCTCGTAGGGAGTCATGAAACGCAGTCCTAGCCCCATGCACACATTCGGAATCTTGATGCGCTTGGTTGAGTTGGCAGCAACCTCATGCGTGACTATGACGTGGTTTCCAGCAAGTCCATGGGCGATGAGATAGAAATCCGCCACCTGAAGGAAGGTATTGATGGCGGCAGGCTCATAGTGTTGGCTGGTGACCCATTGACTGACTGCCCCAAACCCGCTCACTACCGCCGAATCCGTTTTGCGGAAAAGTCCGTCACCGTGTTGTTGAGCCCAATCCGTCAGTTCGTCCGAGCCGGCGGTCAACTCATCTGCCACTTTGTCTATGCTGAAAACTCGACCATCGGCGTTGTTGTC
>DAHVAL010000057.1 GCA_027314645.1 Nitrospirota bacterium | reverse complement strand
AGGGCAAAGATCTGCGTTTTTATCGGGACGAACCCTCTTCCCGAGATCTTGTCTTTCGTGAAATTCTCTGGTGCATCCACTGGTCCGACACCGTCATCCAATGAGTTCAAGGGGCGTAAAAAGCAAGCTTCTTGCCAATCACTCCCGAGCCGCCCTGGAGGCGGCATTGGCGGAAAAAGGGCCGGGAGGGTTTCGGCTTGAAGGCCGGGAAATGAAACCTATGGTTTCAAGAATGGAGAAGGAGATGTAACCGGATGTTACGCGGTAAACATCTTGGGGGAGAGTCCCAAAAGTTTCATTTTGCGCCAAAGGGTGGGGCGGCTGATGCCGAGAGCCGTCGAGCCCTCGGAGATGCGCCAGCGGGCTTTGACCAGGGATTTTTCGATGCGGAAACGCGCGAACTCCTGGAGGACGGTTTCAGGGGTGGCGAATATCCGATCATTCTTCGGGGCTTCCAACAATAATCCAGGAATTTACAACTATGTCGTCGTCCGAGGGTGCGTCCATTCAGATGTTTCGCGGAAAAATCACGAGGGATGGGAGCATCTGGGGAGTCCCCAAGGACTCTTTTTCGTCATAGGAAAAAGGAGGGGATGAACACTCCTGATCGACCCGTCCGATGCCCAGGCGAAAGCGGCGACTCCCCGGGAGGACCCTCCAGGCATTCCTTCCCCCCCCGAAGCCACGAGGAATTCGCAGGCGAATCGTTCTCAGGTAAGGAGATCCATGGCGTTTTCCAGCCTTATTCTGTTCGCCCACGTTTAAAAATTTTTTGGTTTTAAGGAACCCGGGCTTGCTTGACTTTATCAAGACCGGTTGATAGCTTCAAAAAGATACGCCCGAATCGGGCG
>DAHVAL010000056.1 GCA_027314645.1 Nitrospirota bacterium | reverse complement strand
AACCGAAGAATATCCGACCCCTGCACGCCGTCCGGCCTACAGCGTGCTCGACAAGCGCTCGCTGATGACCCTCGGATTGCACCCCGTGCACTGGCGGCAGCGGTTGCGCGAAACGTTGAAAGAGATCGCTCATGACTAGGCTCCTCATCACCGGCGGCGCCGGCTTCATCGGCGCGAATTTCGTGCATCACTGGCTGGGCACGCATCCGGCAGACCGCGTGGTGGTGCTCGATGCGCTGACCTATGCCGGCAATCTCGCCAATCTCGAATCGGTCAAGGACCGCCCTGAGCTGAGGTTCGTGCGCGGCGACATCCGCGACACTCCATTGGTCGAGCAGCTCCTGCGCGAGGAGCGTCTCGATACGATCGTGCATTTCGCGGCGGAGTCGCACGTGGATCGTTCCATTCACGGTCCCGACGCCTTCATCGAGACCAACGTGCAGGGCACGCACTCGATGCTCAAGGCGGCGCGCACCGTGTGGCTCACCGAGCGCGCGGTCCGCGAGCACCGCTTCCATCATGTGTCCACGGACGAGGTGTACGGCTCGCTCGGGCCCGAGGACCCGGCCTTCACCGAAGCGACGCGCTATGCGCCGAACTCCCCGTACTCGGCGAGCAAGGCCGCCTCGGACCATCTGGTGCGGGCCTACCATCACACCTATGGCCTCGCCACCACGATCAGCAACTGCTCGAACAACTACGGGCCGTTTCATTTCCCCGAGAAGCTCATTCCGCTCATGATCGTGAATCTCCTGCACGGGCGGGCACTGCCGATCTATGGCGATGGGCGCAATGTGCGCGACTGGCTGCACGTGTCGGATCACTGCCGCGGCATCGAGCGTGTCCTCGAGCGGGGCACGCCGGGGGAGGTCTACAACATCGGCGGCGGGGCGGAGAGCGAGAATCTCGCGCTCGTGGAAACGCTCTGTGCGGT
>DAHVAL010000055.1 GCA_027314645.1 Nitrospirota bacterium | reverse complement strand
AGTTCCAGTTCATTCTTCCACCCGGCGACTACGTCTTGGATGTGGACCCCCCTTGGAGCGCGGTCGAAGTGGTAGCTCGGCCAGGCGCGACCTCCGTGAAGGACATCCCTGGCGGCTGCCTGTGAGGAAGAGGTCCGGTCAGACTCCTGCCTGCGCCGTGTCCAGCCGACGTCGGACGGTCCGATTGTCCCCCCGGTGAAGTGGCGGGTCGCCGAGCGCCATGCTCAGAGCGCCAATCGTCACTCGCTCCGGCGACTCCTCGAGGATCCCGCGCCATGCCTCGGGGGCGGCCGACCCCGTTCGCAAGCGCCGGTGCCTCAGCCGGCCCGCACCACCAGCGCGGGGCAACTGCCCGTGAGCCGCTCTTGAAAGTTGGCCACTATGCAGGCGAACCCCTGAACTTCTATCGTGGCCGCCCCGCGGCTCACTGCCCTGAAATAGATCTCCCCATTTCTCACCCCACGACGCGCGACCACAGATGGCCTGGAAGACGCCGCGCCCGGGGTCCCGGTCGGACACTCACCCGGCATACAGCCCAAGGCGAACGTGGAGCCCTGCGGAATCGTGATGACCGGCAATGGGTTGCCATCCGCTGGCGAGTAGAGCTCGCCCATGCAGTTCCCCAGCCTGAACGCGGGACCAGCTTGGGTCCGCGCCCAGAGTGGTGTTACACAAAACGAGAACGCGAATGTGGGCCTCGGAATCGCGTAAGGAGGGAATGGGCTGGTGATCCACCACGCCACCAGGACAGCCATCAACAGGAGCACAATTGCCGAGGCGGTCACGATGCCGCGTCGTGGCGAGGGCGGTCGCAGCGCCTTCGGCAAATGCCAACGCCCATACACGATCGAACCATAAGCCCGTGGAGGCGAGGGCTGAGGCGCTGGGGCTTTGTCAATTCGGCACCGGGTGGCGAGACGCGCCCCCGGCTGCCCAGGCCGAGCGGCAGAGTCGTGGTCGACAGCCACGGTGATGTGCCGCTGGCCCCTCTTCCATTCGATTCCTTCGATCCCGACCGCCCAATCCCGGTCGTTGACCTGCAGGGACCCGCGGGAG
>DAHVAL010000054.1 GCA_027314645.1 Nitrospirota bacterium | reverse complement strand
GATTTAATATTACAACAAAATAAAATTTATGCAATATTTGATTCAAAAATTTTATTGTTTTTTTTCAAACTATGGTTTTCTTGATTTTACGCAAAACCAGGCATCCCCGGAGTCTTCTCGGAGGATCCAGTTCACGGCGTGAGCCTGAATTCTCTGATTGTTTCTTCTCAAAACAATATCATTCACCAAAGGTAATTGAAGAAATGGATCGTCAAGACAAAGCCTGAAGAAAGCCGCCGGGAGTATGGTCCGATCGACATTCGGAGTCGATCTTGCGACCGATCTCCGGACGGGACCGAAACCCTCCTTTAATCTCAAGAATCTTCATCGCCTGTTTTAAGAGGCCTTAGGTCGCACTCTCCGATGTGTCCCGTCCGTCTCGGATCATTACCCTAAAGAGCGGTGCGGACGCTCCCCTCAAATGAATGAGAGTTTTGGCCTCCCCTGAGCCACTTGACCTTTTGCGCTTTAGACGGAGACAATACCTCATCGGGTACCGGAATTCTCCAACGACCCCGCAGGATAAAAAGGGGATGTGAACAGTGGACCGGCGTGTGAGTTTTTCAAAAATCCGGCCTGGAAACGCACGGGTCCGGATCTTTTCCGATGGCTGATAAGACCCTTTTGGGCGCGCAGAACCAGCCCGGAAGGAGTGTTGCCCGATGGATCTTAGCATTGAACGGTTGCATCCCAGGATCGGTCCCATCAACCCTTTCTGAAATGAACTCCAACAAAAGCCGAATCCATCCTGTCTCAGGCGAACCGCTCCCTGCCGTCTTTCATCCCCGAATAAACACATGGCCTCCCCAAGACCCAAGGTCCCAGGATTCCCAATCGACGCACCAACGTTCTGCCGAAAGGATTCGTCATGCCGATCCGTTATCAAAAAGACGCAAATCTTCCATCGGAGGAGGTCATCGACCTCTATCGCCGATCAACCCTGGGAGAGCGGAGGCCCGTGGATCGTCCCGACATATTTGAGGAAATGATCAAAAATGCGTCCCTCGTCGTGACGGCCTGGGATGGAAAGACCCTGGTCGGGATTGCACGAACCCTCACGGATTTCTCCTATGTCGCCTATCTCGCCGACTTGGCCGTTGACCAAGCCTATCAAC
>DAHVAL010000053.1 GCA_027314645.1 Nitrospirota bacterium | reverse complement strand
GTACTTTTGGGAACCGAGAGATGTTTTCCACCGAAATCGATCACGCCTTCCTTGAGATAGGTGTGGAGAAAATCCCAAGCGGACGAGTGAGCCTGTTCGATATTGTCGAGGTAAATGACGGCGTTCGGGTTGTCTTCAAGAACCGTGATGAGGCCTTCCGGAAGCGGGCTTGATTTCGAAAAGCCGAGGGGGCGCTGCAAGAGAATTCTGGCGAATAGACGCTCCGAGTAGAGGCCCATGTCGCGGAAAACCAGGGACTTCCCTGGCGGGTTCAGGAGGAGGGCGATCGCTTCTGCGGCTTCCCTTTTGCCCGTTCCTCTCGACCCCAAGAACATAAAGGATCCAAAAATCCCGGATCCTCCGATCTTGATGTTATAAGATCCCGCATCGACAATTGTCCGGATCTTGTCTTGAAGCTCCGGTCTTCCCGGGAACCCGGGGATCAATTCCAGGGGTGGAGGGGGAATCGACAGCGTCACCGTTTTCGGTTCCTCCACCTCGATCACGGCTTCCTCTATCGCCTGCTTCTCCTTCACGGAGTCGAATTCTTCAAAATTGATCTCTTCCGGGGGGACACCTTCAAGAATTTTCCCGAGAGCAAACTCCTCGATTTCTGAAAATAGGGTCCGCCCCCGCTCGGAAAGGTCAAGGATGGCATTGAATCTTCGAACGATGAACGGGTCAATCTTATTGACGTCGTCGGCTCCGGCGATCACCCAGATTCCCTTGTCTTCGTTGATCTGTGAAAGCTCCATGACTTTTTGGTTGTAGATCTCTCCATGAAATCCAAAATTTGAAAGTTGGACTTTTGGAAAGAGTTCTTCGAGGGGATCGATGAAAACCATGGATGGGCGAACCTTTCGGCTCCGCATCAAAAAGTTCCTGAAGCTCGATCCGTCAATGTTTTTTTCATCCGGGAATCTCTGGAGTGGAAGATTCGACAGTTTGGCCACCTTCTCGACGATCATCCGGCGGATCGGGCGATTCCTTCCTAAAATTAAAACGGATTCGTAGGACTTTTTCTGACGGTTGGAAAATAGCGTCTCGGCCCGATTGACCAAGATTGTTCCGATGACCTGGTCTGTGAGACGTCCGCGCACAATCTCCATCGGGGTGGACGTCGGATCTTTCCAGTTTTGGGCTTTTCTCCGTATGGCGACATCCACATCAAGTTGGCGGAG
>DAHVAL010000052.1 GCA_027314645.1 Nitrospirota bacterium | reverse complement strand
AAGCTTCGCCGGTCCCTCCGCCAACTTGATGTGGATGTCGCCATACGGAGAAAAGCCCAAAACTGGAAAGATCCGACCTCCTCCCCGATGGAGATTGTTCGCGGACGTCTCACAGACCAGGTCATCGGAACAATCCTGGTCAATCGGGCCGAGACGCTATTCTCCAACCGTCAGAAAAAATCCTACGAATCCATTTTAATTTTAGGAAGGAATCGCCCGATCCGCCGATTGATCGTCGAGAAGGTAGCCCAACTGACGAGTATTCCACTCCAGAGATTCCCGGATGAAAAAAACAATGACGGATCGAGCTTCAGGAACTTTTTGATGCGGAGCCGAAAGGTTCGCCCATCCATGGTTTTCATTGATCCCCTTGAAGAACTCTTTCCAAAAGTCCAACTTTCAAATTTTGGATTTCATGGAGAGATCTACAATCAAAAAGTCATGGAGCTTTCACAGATCAACGAAGACAAGGGAATCTGGGTGATCGCAGGAGCCGACGACGTCAATAAAATTGACCCGTTCATCGTCCGAAGATTCAACTCCATCCTTGACCTTTCCGAACGGGGACGGGCCATATTTTCAGAAATTGAGGAGTTTGCACTCGGAAAAATTCTTGAAGGTGTTCCCCCGGAAGAGATCAATTTTGAAGAATTCGACTCCGTGAAGGAGAAGAAGGTGACAGAGGAAGCCGTGATCGAGGTGGAGGAACCGAAAACGGTGACGCTGTCGATTCCCCCTCCACCCTTGGAACTGGTCCCCGGGTTCCCGGGAAGACCGGAGCTTCAAGACAAAATCCGGACAATTGTCGATGCGGGATCTTATAACATCAAGATCGGAGGATCCGGGATTTTTGCATCCTTTATGTTCTTGGGGGCGAGAGGAACGGGCAAACGGGAAGCCGCAGAGGCGATCGCCCTCCTCCTGAACCCGCCCGGGAAGTCCTTGGTTTTCCGCGACATGGGCCTCTACTCGGAGCGTCTGTTCGCCAGAATTCTCTTGCAGCGCCCCCTCGGCTTTTCGAAATCAAGCCCGCTTCCGGAAGGCCTCATCACGATTCTTGAAGAGAACCCGAACGCCGTCATTTATCTCGACAATATCGAACAGGCTCACTCCTCCGCCTGGGATTTTCTCCACACCTATCTCAAGGAAGGCGTGATCGATTTCGGTGGAAAACATCTCTCGGTTCCCAAAAGTAC
>DAHVAL010000051.1 GCA_027314645.1 Nitrospirota bacterium | reverse complement strand
TCGGGGTCCTCCTTCGACCCCTATTGAACCGGACAACCCTTGCGCTACAAAACCGGACAGATTATGTGCTACCTACACGGCTGAAAGACTTGCCTGTTAGTAGCAAGTAGAATTGTCCGGTTTTGTAGCAAATGAATTGTCCGCTTTTTTTCAGTTGGAGAACTCAGGGTCCTCCCGTTTTCAGACCAGAGCCTCGACCGGGCGGATTCCGGTCGAAGGAGCTTGGGAGCGTGGTTCCTTTTTCGTTTTTCGGAGCTCCGGCTTTTCAAAAGGATAGTCGGAAAGCTTTCGGGGTCCGTGAAACAGGGAGAGCGATCCGTCTGGATGCCGGTGGACCCGGACCGTGGCCCGGACATAATGGAGCCGGTAGCGGTCAGAAGGGATCTGAAGGGTCTGTCCCTCGAACGACACGCAGTTGTCGTTGCCAACGATCCGTTCGTAGTGCTCGCAGAGGATCTCGTCCAGAGACGCTCCGGTGCAGGGAATGAAGGCCGATCCCTCCTCCGGGGCCGGATGGGAGAATTCGGCATTGAAAGCCGGAAGATAGATGTCGGCCAGGTAGCGGTTGGCCGCTTCCATGGTCGTGATTCCGGCCAGAGCGAGCTCTTTGGGAAGACGCTCCTGATGGGTCCGGAAGGCCCGTTCGCTGCGTCCCCGCGCTTCGGGAGAGTATGCCGGAATCATTTCGATGCCCAGTTGCCTCATCGCCCGTCCGAACTGGGTCAGATTCGTCTTGTCCACCTTGCCTCCCGCTTCCGGGGTGGTCCAGTAGTGGCTGCCCCGGTCGGTGTAAAGGGAGGAAGGGAGCCCTTTCTTCTCGATCAGCTCCCGCATGCCCCGGAAGCTCGAGGCCGTTCCTTCCTCCGGGACGAAGAACATGCTGTCGTGCCGACCCGTGGCATCATCCATCGTCACCACCAGATCCCAGATCTGTCCGGGGACCCAGGGATGACGGCTGGCATCCTGATGGATCATCATCCCTTCCCAGGGCGCTCGCTCCCGTCTCTTCCGGTGCTTTCCCTTCCCAGGGGCCTTCGGGACCGCTCCGCTCTTCTGAAGCACGGCCTTGACCCAGGTGTAGCTCCGGGTTCCCCCCTCCCGCTTGTACCAGGAATGAAAGTGCTTCACGTTCCACCCGTCGTGCCGCTTCCGGTACTTCTCGACCAGAGCCAGCGCCTCGTCCACGGGAGCCCGCCGAGCCGAGGCCTGCGCCAGCCGTTTGTCCAGAAGCCCTTCGTTGCCCCGCTCTTCCACCCGGCGGACATACCGGCGAAATGTCCGCTCGCTCATCCCCAAAATCCGTCCCGCTTCTTCTTGGGTCAGCCTCCCTTTCTTCCACTCGTTCCACGTTTCTTCGAAGCGCATCTTCCGGATCTCCTGCATCACGGCTGTTCGGTCCATCGGGGTCCTCCTTCGACCCCTATTGAACCGGACAACCCTTGCGCTACAAAACCGGACAGATTATGTGCTACCTACATTTTTATTTACAATATTTGACATGATGAAAACAATGTATTAACATTTGTGCATGATCATCTCACAGATTGCCAGCCTGTTGAAGGCGGTCGATTATTCGCCCGAACAGATGGGAAACGAAATCGGAGTGTCGGGACTCACCTTGCGTCGGTGGCTTCGGAAGCCGGACAACACCCCTATTTCGCGGCTGTATGTCCCGGCGATCCGTGACGCCTGCTATCGCATGATCGCACAAGGGCGGCTCGACCCCGAGTCGCCGGAAATCCAGGCGATCTTTCTGGAGTCCACCTCGAGCGAATGCCAGGCGGCCATCAGGAATCTCGGGCTCGATCATGGGTACGAGGTCAATCGTCCGGTGTCCCAAGACCAGATTCTTGCCACTCTCACCCAGATCGGAAACCAGCCCCAAAAACAAGTTCAAGTCGATGGCAGCTCCGAGCAATTCGCCTTTTTCAAGGAAATGGGAAGGGAATGGTCAGAACGGATTGCCACCCTCTGGGCTGTCGTCCAGTCAAAAAAGCTGGCGTCTCCCGACAAGCTGGTCGCCTATGGGGCCCTTTTCTATCTTCTGACGCCCATCGACTTCATTCCGGACAGTATTCCCTTTTTCGGCCTTTTGGACGATTTCGGAGTTCTGGGAATCGCGGCGGCCTATTATGCGAGCCGATCCGGAGGGACCAGCTAGAAAAAGGACCCTTTTGGAAAGTCGCTCCAGATATTGACCCTGGATCAAGTCTTCTATTCAGGAGGCCCGACCCAGGAGGTCAATTTTTTTCGCTCGGACTCCCGGCATTTCTGGTAACGGAA
>DAHVAL010000050.1 GCA_027314645.1 Nitrospirota bacterium | reverse complement strand
TCGGGTGGATCCCTACGATGAAATCAGGGGGCTCCCATCCCAGGAAATTGGGTGGCTCCCTTCGGTGAAATTTTGCAAAAATCATCGGAAGGCCCTTATTTATTGGAAATCTTCTATATGATGCATTCAATGGTTCGGTGCCCGTACAAGGGGCAATCTTGACTGATTGAGGCGCGATTTTATTAATAAATTTAAATTTAAACCCATTGAAATTGGACCTTAAAATCATTAATGTGTGACGAAATTTTTTATCAAGACCATTGAAGGGGATGTCCTGATGTCTGATGATTTACCCGATTTTTTAGTGAAGGCCGACGCTCTTGAAAATTACCTCTCCGCCCATTCAGAGAAAATGAAGGAGGTGGTCGCCGAAATAAGGCTCTACGCCCCCCTTGACTTGCCGGTTGTGATCGAAGGAGAGTCAGGAACTGGAAAGGAAATGATCTCGAAGGCGCTCCATGCCCTTTCCGGACGGGCAACATCACCGTTTGTCGTGATTAATATGGGGGAGGGGCCTGAAACCCTTTTTGAAAGCGCCCTCTTTGGACACTGCAAGGGGGCTTTTACAGGGGCGGATCAAAATCGTATCGGGTATATGGGGCAGGCCAAAGACGGAACGATTTTTATGGACGAGATTAACAGTCTCCCCCTCTCCTTGCAGCCAAAACTGCTTCGGGTCCTGGAATATGGGACTTATTGGCCAGTCGGATCAACAAGGTTCGAAAAAACGAGGGCTAGGTTTATATTTTCGAGCAACCAATCGCTGAACGACCTAAGGCTCAAAGGATATTTAAGGGAAGATATCTTTTATCGCCTAGGAAGAATTCTTCGCGTGCCCCCCTTGAGGGAACGGCAGGAAGACATTCCTCTGTTGGCGGACCATCTCATTTATAAGGCCACGAAAAAGATTTCGGGAGGGTCGATAAGGACAAGGACCCAGGATTGTCCAAAGCTTACGACCGAAGGTCTGCATAAGCTATTCCTCTATCGATGGCCGGGAAATGTCCGTCAGTTGAAGATGGTTCTGGAGCGTGCGGTCTTGGTATGCAATCGGAAGGAGATTCGTCCGGAAGATGTGGATCTCCCTTACGAACAGCAAGAACTTGAAGACTACAGTTCAGCCATGGAAAAATTTTCTAAGAACTATTTTTCAAGAGTCAGGAACATCGCCGGAGATAATATAAAAACAGGGATGAACATCACGGGAATGACTGAGACAACCTATCGTCGAAAAATGAGAAAATTCGGGAAATAATATTTTTATTTCGGAAAATCGATCCATGCCGTGTCGACCTCAAGAAAACCCGAAATAACTTGGGGGGAAACCCTCGGCAGAATCGGGTCAGGTCTTGACAATTATTTTTCAAGAAAGTATACTCCCGGTTTGTCTTCATTCAAAATTTTAGAAATTAATTGAATGGCCGAATAAGAAAGTGCATGCCTGTAGACATGAATTTGTCCTGGCGAGAGTCAGCTCTCCTCCGATGCCTGGCCACGTATCGATCAAAGGGGAGGTTCCCGAGTGGACAAAGGGAACAGACTGTAAATCTGTCGCCAGCGGCTTCGGAGGTTCGAATCCTCCCCTCCCCACCAAAGGTGACCACTTATAAAAATAACGCGGGAATAGCTCAGCGGTAGAGCGCCAGCCTTCCAAGCTGGACGTCGCGGGTTCGAATCCCGTTTCCCGCTCCACATTTTGTCAATGGTTGTTGCCCTTGTAGCTCAGTTGGCAGAGCACATCCTTGGTAAGGATGAGGTCACCGGTTCAATCCCGGTCAAGGGCTCCATTGTTCAAGACCTGGAAGCACTTTTATATCCATGCGGAGGAATAGATGGCAAAAGCAAAATTTGAGAGAACGAAGCCGCATCTGAACATAGGGACGATCGGCCACGTGGACCATGGGAAGACGACGTTGACGGCGGCGATCACCCGGGTTCTGGCGGCAAACAAGATGGCGGAATTTCTGGCCTATGATCAGATCGACAAGGCGCCCGAGGAACGGGAGCGCGGGATTACGATTGCGATTGCGCACGTGGAATATCAGACGAGCAAACGTCACTATGCTCACGTGGATTGTCCGGGGCATGCGGACTATGTCAAGAACATGATCACCGGTGCGGCCCAGATGGATGGAGCGATCCTGGTGGTGTCGGCGGCGGATGGACCGATGCCTCAGACGCGGGAACACATTTTGTTGGCGCGTCAGGTGGGGGTTCCGTATATTGTCGTGTTTTTGAACAAGGTGGACATGGTGGACGATCCTGAACTTTTGGAGCTGGTGGAGCTGGAGGTTCGGGA
>DAHVAL010000004.1:33745-116736 GCA_027314645.1 Nitrospirota bacterium | reverse complement strand
GTCGGATCTTTCCAGTTTTGGGCTTTTCTCCGTATGGCGACATCCACATCAAGTTGGCGGAGGGACCGTCGAAGCTTTTTTGCGTAATCGCTGCTGTGGGTGACGACGTCGCGAATGTCTTCCGGTTTAAAACCCTCCATGAGGGCCGCGAGCTTTCCAAGATCGAACTCTCTGACCATCTCAGGTGTCAACAAAGGGATGTCTCCCGGAAGGAGTTCTTGTTTTTTTGTCTCCTCGAGCAGGAATTTTCCAAGAATGGATTGTCTCATTTCCATGTCTGGCAAAGGAACCGGAAGAATCCAATGAATGATGGGCGGGGTCACGAAGGGCTTTGGAAGATTGTCCGCCTTTTCTGCGGAGGCAATCAGGAGATGCGTTCTGTTTTTGGAAAGGTGCGAGAGAAAAAAATTGAGATTGTTGAGCCCTTGGGGATTGGAGTTGGTGACCATGGAAATGGTGGAGCCGTAATCTTCGATATAAATGACCAGAGGATTGAAAGGCTTTATCTTGACAAGAAACCCCTTCCAGGAATTGTCCAAGGCCTTGGGATCGACTCCAAGAAGGGATTTCAGTGAGAATGGGTAAAACGGACGTCGAAATTCGCCCGAAAGGGCTCGAGCGTAAACGAGATGACTGACGGGGGACTCCCCCGTCAAAAGGATGCCATTAGGGACGCTTCCCATAGATTGTTGGGCAGACGCGACCTGGGAGAGGATTTGGGCAAGTTCGTTCTTGATCTCCCCGCCCCCGCTGATTTGGGTATAATTTTCCTCCGGAACCAACATTTTTGTTTTTGAGACTCCATGATCATCTCCTCCGATTCCCATGCGAAGAAGGGCGACGATGGATAGAATCATCGCCCCCGCAAGCCATCCTATTCCGGTTCCGATACTGATCATCGCACTGAAGGCCGCCGTCGCTTTGAGCATGGCCCCTGCAATGAGGAAGAAGGACCCGTACACATTGGAAGAACTCCAGAAGTAGACCGCTTTGGGAGCCATGCGAACCGGATTGGGCGTAAAAACAATGTCGCCTTGGGCATTTTCGGAATGAACCTGTGTTGGAATCAGGAGAAAGCAAAGAGAGGAAAGAAGAATGATCCCGCCAATGGCCCAGAATGCTATGGACAAAGGCCAGTCGGATGCACCAAACAGGAAGCCGGCCCCGATCAGGAGGAGAGAGGGAATGCTCCAAATTGTGACAAAGAAATGCGAAGGCGGAGGAATCCCTTTGGGGTCCCCCCTCTTTTTTGTCGGAAGATAGGGGCGACCGAGACTTCTGCCGATGGTGAGAAGGACCGTCGCGTGGAGCGCCACTAAGAAGAGAATCACCATGCTGGACAAAAGAGGAAACTGGTGATAGACCGGATCGATCTCCCGCCGAAAGAAGAGGGAGCCCGAAACCCATGAGAGCCCAACAATCATAACGATTATTGGTAGTAACATCAGTCGATCCCCGTCTCTTCCTTCGGTTCTTCTTTTAATGCGGCAAGGATTTTTTCCGCCAACCCTTTGGGAAGCGAGCATTGTCGGGAGATATCTTCAACGGAAGCCGCCTTCAAGCGTTCCACAGATTCAAATGACTGAATCAGCTGTTTTTCGCGGGACGGGCCGATTCCAGGAATCTCGAGGAGCCTCGAACGGGTGAAGGCCTCCTCGCGGACCTTTCGATGGTATGTGTTGGCAAATCGATGCGCTTCGTCCCGAACGCGGAGGAGCAAGTGAGTCGACGCCCGGTGCGGGGGAAGGATGAGCGGCTCGGGGGTGTCTCCCCCCACAATCCGTTCAAGGTGACCCGTTCTCGAGCGTTCCTTGGCGAGCCCCATCACTTGGGACGGGCGAGGTGAAATCCCCATTTCTTTGAAGGCGCTCATGACAGCGCGCAGTTGGGGGGCCCCTCCGTCAATGAGAAGAAGGTCCGGCAGGGGCTGGTCGTCGAAATGCCGACGCATGACTTCGGCAAGCATTTTGAAGTCGTCCTGTCCTTTGCTGTAGTGAATTCTGAAGCGCCGGTACCGTTGTTTGTCGGGCATCCCTTCGACGAAGACGACATAGGAGGCGACTGGATAGGCGTCGCCGGTATTGGAAATGTCGACGCATCCGATCGATCGGGGCAAGACGGGCAAGGAAAGGAGCTCTTGCACCTCTTCGAGGGTGCGGAGACGGTCTTCCTGACTTTTCACCCGTTCCCGAAGCGCCTCCCGCGCATTGTTCAGAGCGAGATCCAGCACGAACTTCCTTTCTCCTCGTTTGGGAAACTGAAGAATTACGCGTTCACCCTTCTTTTCGGTTATCCATCCGAGAGATATGAGCGTGGAAGGGGTAAGGGAATGGGAGAGGAGGATTTCGTCCGGCAGCAAAATGTTTTCTTGGGAATAATGCTGTTCGAGAAAGGCCACGAGAAGGTCTTCTGGCGTATCATCCTCAGGATTCTTGAGATGAACCGCCCTTCGTCCGGAAACGGCGCCATTCCGGATTGCCAGAAGTTGAATCTGAACATTGGAGTGCTCCTGGACCAAGGCGATGGCATCAATGGAATGGCGAAGGGAAAATTCGACTGTTTGACGTTCGAGAACCGTTTTGATGCTTGCCAATCTTTGGCGAACCATCGCGGCCTTTTCAAATTCGAGCGCCTGGGCATATCGCTGCATTTCGGCATGAAAATGAACTTCCAGGTCTTTGTTCTTCCCTTCCAGAAACAGACGAACGCCTTCAGCCATCTTCCGATAGTCCTCCGGGTGAACGAGACCTGCACACGGACCGAGGCACCGGTGGATCTGGTATTCGATACAAGGCCGTTCGATCGTTTTTTCAAGGTCGAGGGTGCAAGAGGCCAATGGAAACAACCTGGAAATGGATTTTATGGTCTCCCGCAGGGCGCCAGGATTTGCGAACGGACCGAAATAGAGATCGCCTCCAGGCAAGACCCTTCGCGTGACGCTTAGCCGGGGAAACTTTTCAGACCAGGACAAACGCAGGTAGGGATAGGTCTTGTCATCCCGAAACAAGACATTGAAGCTGGGACGATATTTCTTGATGAGGGTATTTTCAAGAATGAGGGCATCGAGTTCGGTGCGTGTGACCAGGGTCTCAATGGTGCTGACCCGATCTGTCATCTTTCGAATTCTGGGAGACGCGGGCCGGGCTTTTTGAAAATAGGACCGCACCCGGTCCTTCAAGCTTTTCGATTTGCCAACGTAGAGGACGCTTCCGGAGCTTTCCTTCATCAAGTACACACCAGGAGCGTCTGGGAGCAGTGTTAGTTTTTCTGCCAAATGAGGAGGATAGGGGGATGCTTTTTCCATCGGTCCATCCATAATAACCCGCTTTGGTCGGAATACCTCGATCTTATTGTTGAGAAAAGAGGTGTCCCTTATAATGGGAAAGAGGAAAGAGAACCAAGGTGGTGTCGCGGAACTTTCTTCTTGAGATCAGTTTACCATGGAGCGACACTCCTGTGATTGGAGTTTGAGTAAATGGAGAGTGCAATGGAAGAGGAAAAAAAACTCGATTCCTTGGATCCCGCAGATTCTGATGAAAAACCCACCGAAGAGCCGATGAACCGAAAGGAATGGTTCGGGCTCTTTCGGTATTTCATCGGGGGGTTGGCGGTCGCTGTCTTTTTCTTTTTCATGATGGCCAGTGGGCCCAAAGGTGTATTGGCGGGAGGGGTGTCCATTTTTGCCGGGCTTCTTGTGTGGATCGTCTATCGGTTCGTTTTTCGGGAGGTCGATTAATCAGGCGGGATTTTAGTCCTCCCTTAAAATGGATCGAGCAAACAAGCCGGGATCGAATGGGAGAAGGTCGGTGGCTTTTTCCCCAACGCCGATAAACCGCACGGGGAGACGATACTTCTGGGCCAGGGCGACCGCTACCCCCCCCTTGGAAGTTCCATCGAGTTTGGTCAGCACGAGTCCGCTGAGAGGGGTGATCTTTCGAAATTCTTCCAGTTGGGAATGGGCATTTTGACCAATTGTCGCGTCCAGGACCAAAAGAATCTCGACGGGAGTTTCAGGGTCCTCCTTGCGGATGACCGAGCCGATTTTCTGAAGCTCGGCCATGAGGTTGTGCTTATTTTGAAGGCGGCCCGCGGTATCGATGAGGGCCATGTCCAATTTTCTTGCTCTCGCCGCCCGAACCGTGTCAAACGCAACGGATGCAGGGTCGGCTCCCGGTTTTTGATGGACCACCGGAATCTCGAGTTGTTCTCCCCACCTTCTGAGTTGATCGATCGCGGCGGCCCTGAACGTATCGGCGGCCCCAAGAATCACCGTTCTTCCTTGGCTTTTGAAGTAGGCGGCAAGCTTGCCTGTCGTTGTCGTTTTTCCCACCCCGTTGACTCCCACCAACAGGAGAACCTGCGGGCCATGCGGGGATTCTTTTTCCCAAATGGGTTGGGAGCTGGGAAACTCTTGGGCCATCCTTGCCTCAAGATGGGAGAGACTGTCCTCTGCGGTTGCCTCAGGATGATTTTTTTCCCATTCCTGGAGATCCAGGACGAGCTGCTGTGCGACAACCGGCCCGATATCCGCAGAGATCAGGACCTCTTCGAGATCGTGATAGAAGGCCGGATCCTTTTTCCTAAAAAGGGCATCCACGGACGATGCGATTTTCACCCGTGTTTTGAGCAACCCCTCCTTGATTTTTTCAAATAACCCCATCAGAAATGGTTCCCCCGTTTCAAGCGTTCAGTGTGATTTTTCCTGTTATCTTATCATGGGAATGGGAGTTCCCCTCCTTTTTACGGATCGCCTTTGCCATCTTTTCCTCGAGGAGCTTCATCTCCAAGGCCGATCCTTCGTCTTTTTCATGATCATATCCCAAGAGATGACACAGTCCATGGATCGCCAGGTTCGTCAGTTCATCCTCGAACGGAATGTTCAGGTCTTGAGATTGTCGAAGGGCCTGGGGAAGGGAGATGACAACATCTCCCAGAAAATTTGGGGAACGGCCCGGGACCGTGTCCCCCGCTTCAAAGGAGAGGACATCCGTGGTTTTTCTTTTCCCCCGATAAAGGGTGTTGAGGGATCTCATCCTCCGATCGTTCACGAGAACAAGCGAGACGGAGGCGGACGGTTTTCCTGCGGATCTCAGAGCCCAGACAGCGTGCCGTTTAAGCCGTTCCATGTCGCATGGGATTTTCCTCTGTAACGGGATAATAACGACGTCCATTGAGGAGTTATTTTCCGATCCGCGGCGGTTTTGACGGTTTTTTCGAGAATTTTTCCTGAGCGGATTCGAGGGTTTTACGGGGAGACTCATATCGTTCGTACGCCTTGATGATTTCCTGGACAAGACGATGTCTGACGACATCGACATCCGAAAAAAAAGTGAAAGAGATCCCGTCGATACCTTTTAACACTTCCTGGGCTTCGAGCAGGCCGCTGTATCTGTCCTGGGGAAGGTCGATCTGGGTGGTGTCCCCGGTAATGACCGCCTTGGAATTAAATCCGATGCGGGTGAGAAACATCTTCATCTGCTCCACGGTGGCGTTTTGGGCCTCGTCGAGGATCACAAACGAATCGTTGAGCGTCCGTCCCCTCATGAATGCCAAGGGGGCAATTTCAATCTCTCTTCGATCCATCATCTTATTCACTTTTTCGACATCGATCATGTCGAAGAGCGCGTCATACAACGGCCGAAGGTAGGGGTTGATCTTTTCCGCGATATCCCCTGGAAGGAAACCAAGCTTTTCCCCTGCTTCGACGGCGGGACGGACCAGAATGATTCTTCGAAATGATCCTTTCAGGAGATGGTGGACTGCCAATGCGACGGCCAGATAGGTTTTTCCCGTCCCTGCCGGCCCGATGCCGAAGACGATATCCTTTTTTTTCATTGCCTGAATGTATTGGAGTTGATGGAGGGATTTGGGGAAAATGACCCTCTTTTTGCTGTTGATCGGGACGTATTCGGAAAGAAGGTCCTTGAGAGAAAGTTGGGGAGAACTCCGGGACACCGATATAGCCTGCCGGATCTCCTCCTCACGAATCGTGAACCCTGCAGCCATGAGAGAGGTTAATTCATTGATGACGCGTGATCCCTGAACGACATCCTCCTCTTCTCCAACCATTGTCAACACCGGACCATTGACGGAGATCCGGAGGCGGAAGGCCTCTTCAAAGAGATGAATGTGGCGGTTCATTTCTCCCAGGAATCCAGCGGTGTCGAGGTTGGGAGGAAGGTCGAGATTCTGTCGGATTGCCATCAGTTTTGCCGAATATCTGTGTTGATCGCCAAGGGGACGAGAGAATTTTTTCCTAAATGGGGGGGGGGCAACGATTTGGTCAATCCTTCGCGGGTCGCGGGCTCCTTGATGATCAGGACAGGAATCGGAGAAATGTGCATGACAGAGGTGGAGACAGATCCTACCATAAGCCTCCCGAGAAGGTTTCTTCCATGAGACACGAGGAGAATGAGATCAAAGTCTCCGGAAAGGGCCAATGACGCCAGCGTTTGGTCCGCTCTTCCCGTGTAGACACCGGCGGAAAGTCGGCCAGAAGCCAGACGAAGGGAGCGGGCGATGCGGGTAAGCCGTACCATCGCTTCTTGTGAGACCGGCTCTAGTGAGACACCAGGCAAGGGAAAATCCGTAGGGATTTCATGAAAAGCCTCCAGGACAAAGGCCATATGAAGTTCGTCCAAATCGTTTCCGGCGATCTCCTGAATCTGGCGGATCAGTTCGGGAGAAAGGGGAGTAAGATCGGAAGGAAATAGGATTCGCCTGAAGAAACGCGCCATCCAGAGCCACCTTAACCTTCAATGATTCGTCCGAAATTTCAGGCTGTCCGCCGCATCAGAATAACACAGCTAGGTCCTCTTGATCCAATTGAAGCCTGAAACGGGGAGAGACAGTGAAAGGGGACACCTGAAAGGCAGGGGACAAAAATTAAGAGGCGGACAGCTCACCGGGAACTGTTCGCCCCTGCGAAAATGGAGACCCCTTAATGCAAGGAGAGGTTAGGAGAGGAGGAATTTTCAGCCAATGGCTTTGTGGAGAGAGTATTGATCATGGAAGACTCTTCATGAACGGGCTGCTTCCCGATCCAATCCGCGGTCCCGTTCACGCAATCCATGTCCCCGCCGCATCCGAGGCTTCGTTCATACATGACGGCTTCCCATGCCTGCTTATCCGTAATTTGCCCCGCCGTCACAAAACCGACCATGGCCGGTTGAAGAGGAGATCCGTTGGTCACGACCCATACCATCTCGCCGGCGGTTCGTACCTGGTCAAATTTGTGATTCGTAAAATTGCGTGGACCCGGATCCATTCCTGCTGCTCCCGGCCCATCCCCCTTACCTCCCGCACCATGGCAGGTATAACATGTCCCTGCACCGTTAAATACGTCTTTCCCTTTGGCGATTATTGCGGCAGAAACCGAAAAGGGTGGTTTCATGGCTTTGGCCGCTGCGATCTGATCGGCAGGAACGCGAGGTTTTAAGATGTCAAGTTCAGCTGCATTGACCGTTGTTGATAAAAGAAACAGACCTGCCAAACCCATACTCGCATGAATCCAGCGCCATCTCTGCATGTTTTCCTCCTACCTAAATGTTCCAAGGGTTTATGACTCGAATAAAAGTCATTGGTCTTTATGATTCCCGCGCATCATGAAAAAATGTGAAAAAAATTAATAAAACCTCTCATTCTCTCATATTCAATGATGTCTTTGAGAGAAAAATCCGCGGGAATACTTCAAACATAACCCTTCAAATCGATTTGTCAATGAAATTGACGATCGCGCGCGTCCCTCCCCAAAAAGGCGTGAAGGAAAATTTTTAGAGGGGAATAAAATGCTTCCGTGGGGAAGGAGAGAAAGAGTGAACCATCACTTGGCTCATGAGGCGGCGCGATGATGTTGAAGAATCGGAACTCCTTGGAGGCTCTCCGATCAAAATTCCGTCAAAGGATCAGGGGAAAGGGCCGGGACATGCCGACGCGTCGAGGACACCCCATTCATTCCGGCCCTATCATTGTATAACGTTCCCCTAGGGGGGGCTGCCGGTCCCGTTTGGCGGGTTCTCTAACCGTGTTCGCCATCCAGTCCTGCCCGTTCATAATGAGAAAGGACAATTCCCGACCAATCCAACGCCTCTCTCCCATGGGAAAGTCCTGACAGGAGGGAGTCCTTCACGATCCCACCAAACGGCAGGGGAGCCCTGAGTTCGGCTGCGGCTTCCAGCGCAAGGCAAATATCCTTGAGACCGAGATCCATTGTGAATCCCGCCTTTTCAAAATGTCGCCCGGCCATGATTTTCCCATAGTTTTCCACGAGAGGAGAATGAAAAATGGAGCTGTTGACAATGTCAAGGAAGAGTGAGGGATCGACCCCCGCTTTGCGCACAAGGGCGAAGGCCTCCCCAAGCATTTCTAGGGTGGAAGCGATCAGGAAGTTCCCTGAAATCTTAATGAGGTTTGCAACAAAAGGCTCCTCTCCCACATGGAAAATTTCTGGTCCAAGGGCCTTCAAGATGGGCATGACTCTCTCAACAACCGCATTCTCTCCTGCGCAAAGGAGGCGAAGCCGCCCTTCCGAGACTGCATCCGGCCGCCCGAATACAGGCGAGGAAACGAACCCGTGACCCCGAGCCGTGTGTCTGGAGAGTAACGATTTCGCCAAATTTACACTGAGCGTGGAGAAGGAGAGGTGGATGGCTCCCTGGGGAAGGGCGTCCAGAATCCCGTCTTCCGTCAGAAGTTGTTCAAGGGCTTGGTCATTCGACACCATTGTCGCGAGAATGTCACATCGGGACGCTCCCTCTTTCGGGGAAGCGACCCAATGTGCGCCCTTATTGAGGAGAGGGAGGGCCTTTTCTTTGGTTCGGTTGTAAATCGTGACGCTCGTTCCCGCATCAAGGAGACGGTCAACCATGGGAAATCCCATATGTCCTATCCCGATGAAGGTAAGATTCATAGTCGGATCCCCATCAGTAAAGAGTTCATCATCTGGGCAAGCCCTGGAAAGGCGAGGGCAAGAATTCCCCCCAGACTCAGAAAAGGGCCAAATGGAAGGGGTCGCTCCAGGATCGACGTGCGATTTTCCCGGTCGCTGGCGAGATGGACGGCGATCATGGCGATGATTCCGGTCAGGGAGGCGACCATGAGAACAATGGAAAGACGCTGGGGTCCTGTAAATGCTCCGATGGCTCCTAGCCAGAACGCATCCCCCAAGCCGATTCCCTTGGGATAAAAGAACGCCAGAATGGCGATGGGTAAAAATCCGAGGATGACCCCTGCCAAGGCAAGCAAAAAGCCTTTGACCCCCATGGTCAAAAGAGAAAGAAGCACGGCCGAAGCCGTACCCGAGAGAGTCAGCAAATGAGGAAGACGATGATGTCGGAGGTCGATCAGAGTGAGCGGGAGGGCAAAGGAAAAAAAGAGAAGAAGAAGCCCTTTTTCATGCAAAGGGGCGGGAATGAGGGCAATGCAAAGGAAATAGGCTCCGGTCAAAAGTTCGGAGGCGGGAATTTCGAAAAGAATGGGGGAATGACAGTGCCTGCAGTGTCCTCTGGCATGGATCCAGGAAAAAAATGGGATCAATTCGCTCGGAGAAAGCGGGGAAAGGCATCGATCACACCGTGACGCAGGAAAGGCAAGGGAAAGGCCCTGCGGAATACGCACAGCGACAACCCCAAGAAAGCTCCCCCAAATTCCTCCCGTAAGGAACGCAAGGATGGCAAAGAGGAGGGTGTTCATCTAAAGCTCCCGAGAAGTTGATTAGGAATGTCGTGGGAGATCGCTACGCCTGGACTTCAGTTTCCTGTGCCGGGACCGACTCCTTCGGGGAGGGTTTCTTGAGACGGATTTGAAAGCCCAGCCTCAGGAGAATATTGATTCTCTCTTTTGTCATCCTATCGCGATCTTCCTTTTTTGCTTTCTGTTTTTCAAGGAGAGAGAGAGAGTTCTTGATTGTGGTAATGGCGTCCTTGATGGAATCCTTGTTTTCCTCGTTGGCGAGGGAGGAAGATTGCTCAATAATATATTCGATGTCGACCTCTGGCCAGCGGTCGATGTCAGTCCAAGAGCGAAAAGCCACGGGACCCACTCTCCTTCATAGATCTTCGAAAGTTTAGACTACAATCATGATCAAAGGTGTCTCTCCATCATAAATCGAAGGGGGAGTTCTGATCAATCCGGTTTGAAAATGCAAGACGAGACTACTTCCCTTTTTGGGAAATCGCCTTTGTCGATTCCTGGGAAAAAATCTGAAGGATATCATTATAGGAAAGATACCCCGATTTCACCTGTCCGTCGACGATAAACACCGGAGTGGATGGAACTCCGATTTGAGAGGTCAGCGTGTCTCCTGCTTTCGAAATATCCGGCAAGGGGCGGCTCTGTTCGATGCATTTCTTTACTTTGGGAGTGGGAACCCCCGATTGAACCATAAATCCGGAAAAAATTGGCTCCAAGCCGGCCTTGTCAATGTTTTTGAGGTCGACCTTTTGGTCGATCTGATTATGGATGGTCCAAAACGCGGAGGGTTTCTCCTGATACACACACATTTCAAAAATTGCTGCATCAAGAGAATTTTGATGCATGGCCACCTGAGGGTAGGGGATATAGGTGAAACGGATCGACGGGTTTTCTGTGACCTTCTCCTGAACCTCCCGGTTCCATCGGCGACATGCGGAGCATTGTTCGTCTCCGAACATGATCACAGAGTGGAGGGCATTGTTTGGTCCGGTGCTTGGGAACTTGTCGATCTCAAACGCCGATGTGGGGAGGATGAGTGAGACCGGCTGAGGGGGAGGTATGCTGGGGACAACGGCATAGTTCCTTGTTATGTCAAGGAGAGGCGTTGTCACGAGATACCTGTGGTTAATGATGTAGACCGGAAGGACAATTTTCTGGGCGCCGACAACGATGGAAAATGGCAGGGCGAGAATATCTTTGTCGACCACCTTTGGAGCAAGCCATGAAAAATCTTTATAGGGAATCCTCTGACGCGCCAGGGAGTCAAGGATGACCTTTTCAAATCTTTTCTGAAGAGACGCTGGATCATCCGCAAAGGGGGCGGAGGATTGTGACGGGTCCGTCGTATTGGGTGCAGCAACGGCAACTTTAGAGAACACTCCCGTGAGACACATGAGAACACCCACAAAGAGAAGTTCCCGTCCTCTTCGAAGGAGTGGCCTCAAGGTGGGAGGCGCGGAAGGAACTATTGGTCCACAATATGGCACGAATGGCATGATCTTGTCTCTTTCTAATCAGAATGGGTGACTTTCCTGATTGTGGCCATGTCCAATCAATTTTCCTTGGGAGCAAAAGACATCGGGCAGGAAGAACCCATTCTCAGACGTTGTCTGAGGGAACTTCGCCCTCCAGAAAAATCGACATTCAAACACCAATCCAACTCCGCCTCACCTAATTAGGGAAGGCCGCAGCGTATCTCATTAATGAACGGAATAGGATGGGAGCGGAAGTATTTCGCCGAATGTCAAACCCACTGTTTGACGATGCTAACAAACGACCGAAAAAGATTCAATCTATCAGAGATCCGCTCATTTTGGGCGAAAGAGAGGGGATGGTGCCTTTCATCAAGGTCATTCTCCAAGAAAACCGCCTTGAGCGCGTGATCTTGCATTCGTTGCTGCGAATAGAGTAGCCTGTGTACCCGGGTTCACTCATTTTTTTTCTTTCGGCTCCTGTAGCTCAATCGGCAGAGCACCCGCCTTGTAAGCGGAAGGTTCTCGGTTCAATTCCGAGCAGGAGCTCCATATATTTATTTTTCCCCTCTTTTCCCTCCTTCACTTTCCATGGCGAATGAGAAAAATTGTTTAACGAGAACAAAATGACATTTGTGCCCATTTTGTGTTTAAATAATAACGAGGAAAATTGATCATTGCGTTCTTCCGAATCCAAGGAAATATGAATACTTAGAGAGGAATGCTGGGGAATCTATGGGTCAGGAGTCGATCGAAGCTCATGAATTGATGGAGTCATTGAGCGAATCGATTGAAAAAAGAGAAGAAAAACGCGATCAGTGGAATGTGAAAGTCGCTTTGACAACCTCGATTCTGGCCGTTTTTGCAGCACTTTCGAACCTTGAGTCTGAACAAAGGACCTCAGAGGCCATCATGTTGAAGAATTCGGCTATTTTCTACCAAGCCAAGGCGTCCGACCAGTGGTCCTTTTACCAGGCAAAAAAAATCAAGCTGCATCTTTCTGAAAACCAGGTCCATCTTATCGCGTTTCTCCATTCTCCCAAGGGAGAAAGGGACCGGCTTTCAACGCTGATAGCAAAATATAAGACCCAGGTTGGGAACATCAAGCGGCAGGCCCTCGGCTTTGAACAGCAACGTGACCGGATGAACGACCTTTCTGATCGCGCCCTTGCTCATCACCATGCGTTTGCGTTGGGCGTTGTTTGTTTCCAGATCAGCATTGTATTGTCTTCAATGGCCGTCATGCTCAGAAGGAATTCCCTCTGGTTTGTCAGCATCGGGCTTGGGGTTCTTGGAGCAATCGCGTTCGTCAATGGCTTCCTGATGTTCGTTCACTTATGATGGAGAATGACCATGTGGTCCGCTCAACAGATGCAACGCATCGTTCTTTTGGGGTGTATGATCGTTCTTTTCGGTTGCAATTCCTCCAAAAACACCGCCCAAACGTCAAGTAAGGCGCAAGAGAAAGCACCGTCCCAATCCCGAACGACCAATCCTCCATCGCTTCTTCCCGGCCAAATTGGTGGCGGAAACTCCTTTGTTCCCTATGCCGATAAGCCTCCTTTGGGAACTCCTGTTGAAACACATTAAGAGGCTGGCCCTCAAGGAGGGGGATCATTGTTTGGGATCGTCTTGATTTTTTTAGGGAGAAGGTTAAAATATGTCTGATAACCTCGTAACAACTCCCTCCTCCGAACATTTGGCCGAAGAGATTTCTCTTCTCCTTGTTTCAATGGGACTGACACTTTACGATCTCGTGCTCCCCAAGAAAAGCGGCGGTGTATTGCGGGTTTTCATCGAAGGACCGGAGGGAGTGACGCTTGATCAACTCGAGCAAGTGAGTCGGCGCATCAGTGTCTTGCTCGATGTGCTGGATCCATTTCCGGGACGATATCATTTGGAGGTCAGCTCTCCGGGACTTGATCGGATCCTCAAAATCCCGGGGGACTTGGCCAAAAATAGAGGAAAATGGATCAGTCTCAAGCTTATTGAGCCACTTTCGGGACAAAAGGTTCTTCGGGGACGTATCGGAAATGTTTTGGAAAACCAGTTTGATCTTATGATCGAATCTGGGAAGAAAAAAACAAGTGTTCCGGTGATGTTCTCGAATATCAAAAGTGGTCAGGCCGAATTTTGGAGGCCTGTTCCCGATTCTCCGGGCCCGGGCGAACGCCGTCCGGAAGGGAAGGATAACTTTGATGTGCTACAGTGAAATTATCGACTACAACGAAGGTGGCGGCCTTTTGAGAATGCTGACGCAGGGAGAGACCAGGACCAAAGGGAGAGGTGAATGATTAACCAGGAATTGTTGAGTGTCCTTGACCAGCTTCAACGGGAGAAGGGAATTTCTCAGGAAACGCTTTTGGAGGCACTTCAGTCAGCGATTCTGACCGCAACCAAAAAAAGGTTTGGCGGGGGGGACAACTTTCAAGTTGAAATCGATCCGAAGACTGGAGAGATTCAAATCCTTCATGTCAGACGAATCGTTGAAAACGTTCTTTCTCCCATGGAAGAAATCTCCCTGGAGGAGGCGATGGAATCCGATCCTGGCGCTGAAGTCGGAGACGAGATCGGGTCATTTTTGGATATCGATGATTTTGGTCGCATTGCCGCCCAGGCCGCCAAACAGGTGATTTTCCAGAAGGTGCGTGAAGCAGAATGGTCTGTTGTTGCCAAGGAATTTGGAGGAAAGAAGGGAAATGTCGTTACCGGTGTTTATATCGGTCAGGAAAAAAGAAATTTTATTATTGATTTAGGAAAGACCGAAGCGATCCTTCCCTTTAAGGAGCAGATTCCTCGAGAGTCTTTTCATCGGGGAGACCGGGTGAAGGCCCTTCTCCTTGATATCAGAACAACGACCCGGGGCCCCCAACTCATCCTTTCCAGAACCCATCCAGACTTTCTGGCGCGGTTATTTGAAAAGGAAGTTCCCGAAATTAGTGAGGGGATCATCGAGATCAAGGGAGTTGTCCGGGATCCTGGAGAGCGTGCGAAGGTCGCGGTCCTTTCCCGGGATCCGAACGTCGATCCCGTGGGGTCGTGTGTCGGTGTCAAAGGCTCGCGAGTTCAGGCCATTGTTCGCGAAATTCATGGCGAAAAGATCGATATCATTGATTGGAGCCCCGATCCTGGAACGTTCATCGCACGTGCCCTTTCCCCCGCCAAAGTTCTTCGTGTTGCGACGCGAGACGGCGAATTCGACAAGGTTGCGACCGTGGTCGTCGCGAATCAGCAGCTTTCCCTTGCGATCGGTCGGCGGGGCCAAAACGTGCGTCTGGCGGCAAAATTGACCGGTTGGAAAATCGATATCTTCAGCGAGCAGCAGTACGAAGCCGACCGGATGGCTCGTTCGGCCGAAGAACAGCATGAAGCTCTGTCAGAACAGCCTGTGGAGCAGCAGCCTTCCCTGATCATGCTCGAAGATCTTCCAGGGATGGGGGGAAACATGGCGGATGCTCTCAAAGCGGCAGGGTTTGATTCAGTGGAAAAAGTTGCGAACGCAAGCGCGGAAGACATTGCAAAATTGCCGAAATTTGGGCCAAAAACCGCTGCGAAGTTGATCGAAACTGCCAGAGATTTCCTGGGTTATCCAAAGTCTGCCACAACCACCCCGGAAACGGATTCGGGATCGGTATAAAGACGAGGGGGATGGTTCTTTGAAGGTTTATGAACTGGCTCGCGAATTGAAGATGGAAAGCAAAGTCCTCGTTTCCAAGCTCAAGCTATGGGGAATCCATGCCCCGACGCATATGGCAACCTTGGATGAGAGGACCGTTGCGATCGTGCGGCAGAAGGTCAAAAAGGGAGAAGAAGCTCCCGAGGGTCCCAAAAAGCCCATTCTGATCAAGAAGAAAGCCGCCGCGGAAATTTCTCATGCAGAGACTGGTCCGTCAACGCAAGAAGGTCTTTCACCCACCGAATCAGAGATAACACTCAAAGAATCTTTGGAGGGGGTTGAGATTTCCAGGGAGTCCGGGGGGGTTCCTTCGAAGGGGCCGTCCGTCGAAGTCCCGCAGGGCGAATCTTCCCTTTCTCCAGAATCCGTCCTTCCACGAATTCCGCTTGAAGGGCTGACACAAGATGCGTCTGCGAAAAAAACGTTCCCCCCCGGGATGCCGCCACCTCTCTCTCCCTTGGCCAAAGAGGCCGGGGAAAAAGAAAAAGGGGCCGGGCGCGATCGGGGAGCTGCCGCAGAAAAGCGGGGCCGCGTCGGAAAAGTGACGCGTGAAAAAAACCAGAAACTTGACCGCCTTCATATGCTGAAGGAAGAAGATTTTGTCGATCTGGACGAAACAGGGGAAAAGGAGCAGCCTCTCGCAAAGCCCCCGGCCCCTTCGGCACCGGTCCATCGGGTGGTGGCTCCAGGAGCTCCCCCGGAATCTCTTTCCTCGTCGCGCCCAGCATTTTCGCGTCCAATTTTCAAGAAACCTCCCTCCAGCAAGAAAAGAAGTAAAGGGGGAGCGGATTCAAAAAATAATTTTCCCGCGGTGGACGGGACGAAAGCGCGGAAGAAATCCATTCGGATCGAGGCCGGAACAAGCATCAAAGAGTTTTCTGACCGTCTGGGGGTAAAAGTCCAGGACGTGATTATGCGGCTCATGGCCATGGGGGTGATGGCGACGATCACGGAGCCGATCGACCCTGAGGCGGCCTTGCTTGTTGCAGAACAACTTGGAATTTCAGTGGAAATCCAGCAGGAAGAACCGGAAGAATCGATCCTTGGGGAAACGGGAGATTCGGAAGAAGATCTCCTCTCCCGACCGCCTGTCGTGACGATCATGGGGCATACCGATCACGGAAAGACGTCATTGCTTGATGCAATCAGGAAAAGCAAAGTGGCGGAAGGAGAGGCAGGGGGAATCACGCAGCATATCGGGGCCTACACCGTTGCGATCAATGGACGCGATATCACTTTTCTTGATACTCCCGGACATGAAGCGTTTACGGCAATGCGGGCTCGAGGCGCGCAGGCGACTGATGTGGTCGTCCTCGTGGTCGCGGCAGACGATGGAGTCATGCCCCAGACGATTGAGGCAATCAACCATGCCAGAGCCGCCGACGTTCCTATCGTTGTGGCGATTAATAAAATTGACAAACCCGAAGCCAATCCGGATCGGGTAAAGCAAGCCCTTTCTGAATACGGACTTACTCCTGAAGAATGGGGAGGATCGACGATTTATTGTCCGGTCTCTGCCAAGAAACGCATCGGACTCGATCTCCTTCTCGAAATGATCCTTTTGCAGGCCGATGTCCTCGATCTGAAAGCAAACCCGAATCGTCGGGCCCGTGGACTCGTGATCGAATCACGGCTGGACAAGGGAAGAGGGATTGTCGCTTCAGTCCTCGTTCAGAAGGGGACGTTGAAGGTGGGGAATTTTCTTGTTCTCGGAGCTCAGGTAGGCAGGGTCCGCAGCCTGACCGATCCTTTCGGTCACCGCGTGTCGGAGGTGACGCCGTCACATTCGGCGGAGGTGATCGGTCTTGATGGGATGCCGCAACCAGGGGATGTCTTCATCGCCGTCGAGGACGAAAAGCTCGGGCGTCAGGTTGCGATGGCCAGACAAGCCCGGCAGAGGGCGGCTCTTCTTCTTCAGAATAAAAAGGTGACACTCGAGGATCTTTATTCGCAAATCGAAGAGGGAATCATCAAGGAACTGAATCTGATTCTTAAGGTCGACGTTCAAGGATCCATCGAGCCGATTCGGCAAGCCATTGGAAAACTGGAAAACAAAAAGGTCCGTGTCCGGTTTATCCATGAAGGGGTTGGAGGAATCAGGGAGACCGATGTTCTCCTGGCTCAAGCGTCGAATGCCGTGATTTTCGGATTCAATGTCCGTCCAGAGCCGAAGGCACTGGCTCTCGCAGAGCGCGAGAAGGTCGAGATGAAATTCTATTCGGTCATATATGACGCCGTCGAGGATATTCGTAAGGCGATGGAAGGCATGCTCTCCCCCACCATCCGCGAAAAGTTTATTGGCCGTGCGGAAGTCCGCCAAGTATACAACATCAGTCGCGTTGGCATGGTCGCAGGGTGCTATGTCTCTGAGGGGATCATCCAGCGGGCAGGAACCGTTCTGAAACTTATCCGGGAAGGCACCGTGGTTTATGAAGGGAAGATCGAGGCCCTGAAACGGTTCAAGGATGACGTACGTGAAGTTGCCGCTGGGTATGAGTGTGGAATTTCGATCGAGAATTTCCGGGACATCAAGGTCGGAGATCTCATCGAATGCTTTATTCAGGAAAAGATTGCGGGCAAGCTTGAAACGATCACGACATGAAAAGAATCCCGAAAAGCGCTCCCAGATAGGGCATCTCATTCTGATCCTTCATTTTCCCACCGTCCACTCCCTGAAGGAAAAGAGACAGATTCTTTCAGGCCTCCTGGCAAGAATCCGCGAACGGTACCCCGTCTCCATTGCTGAAACGGGGTATCATGATCTTTGGCAACGAGCCGTGGTGGAAGCGGTGATGATTTCCGAAGACCCCGTGGTTCAGGTGAGGGTCTTCGGAAAAATTGTCGACACGGTCTCCTCTCTCCCCGAGTTGGAATTGAGCGACTCCCATCAGGAGTTTTTGTGAAAAGGGATTCCGGATTTCGTCGGGCTGACAGGGTTTCTTCTGAAATCCATGAAATTCTGGCGGTCATCCTTTCCAGGTTTTCCAAGGAACCTCGTCTATCGCGCGCGACAATCACCCGTGTCGCCCTCTCCAGCGATATCAGGAAAGCCACCGTTTTTTTTCGGGTCTTCCCCGGTGAAGATCCAGGCGCCTTCCAGGAGGCATTCACTCGGTATCGCGGGACTCTTCGTAAAGAGCTGGCCAGTCGAATCCGCATCAAATATATTCCTGAACTCAATTTTGTCGAGGATGCCGAAGAAAACGCACTCGACAGAATCGAAAGGCTCCTTGAAGGAAAGGAGTCGGAGGATGGAGAAGAGTGACCTTTTTTCAGGAACCTGAGGCGTCCCATATTTCCGGGGTGCTTCTCGTCGACAAGCCGATGGGACCCACCTCCCATGATATTGTCGACAAGCTTCGGCGCAAATCCGGCATTGAAAGGATCGGCCACGGAGGAACACTGGATCCCTTGGCGTCCGGACTTTTGCCGATTTTTATCGGTGAAGCCACGAAGATGTCAGGGTTTATCCAGGCCCATGACAAGTCTTACGAGTTCGATATTACCCTGGGGGTCACGACCGATACGGACGACAGCGAGGGGAAGGTCCTTTCCAGGGCTCCCGTTCAGGAGGCGTTGGTCAAGGATCGAATCCGTGAGGTCCTTTTAGGGTTTGTGGGGGAGCGGCTGCAGACGCCGCCGATGTTTTCGGCTGTGAAGCAGCAAGGAGTCCCGCTCTATAAATTGGCCCGCAAAGGGATCAGCGCAGAACGGCCATCCCGTCCCGTGACGATTCATTCCCTCGACCTCATGTCTTTGGACGGGCCGGTTGTCACCCTCAGGGTCCACTGTTCCAAGGGGACGTATGTTCGTGTGCTTGCCCGTGAAATTGGTGAGAGCCTTGGATGTGGCGGCCATGTGAGCCGTTTGAGGAGGCTTACTGTGGGCAGTTTTTCGATTGAAAACTCCGTTCCCTTGGACGAAATCGAACGGTCATGGACAGGCGAAGATCTGTCCCGCTCTTTGCTCGGGCCCGAAAAGATTTTTTCCGAGCTTCCTTCCGTGGAGGTCCTGCCTCATGCTCCTTTTTTCATTCAAAAGGGAAGCCTGATTCCTGGTGTATGGATTTTTCGGAAGGAAGGATTGTTTCAGGCAAAGGATACGATTAGAATAATGGAGATTGGTGGGCGAACGTTGGGGTTGGCTCAGACGTTAATCAGCGAAGAACAGGCCTCTCGAATTCCCGGAGGCGTCCCGGTTGCGAAAATGATCCTTGTTTTCCGGGTCCGGATGGCTTCGACCCAGGGAAAGACGAACGGACGCTCCTGGAAAGGGGATCGCGTCCTCTTAAACAATGAAAACGGAAAAAGGAGATTATTAGGCATGGCATTAAGCAAGGAAAAAAAACAGGAAGTCATTAACTCCTTCAAGATCTCAAACAACGACACCGGGTCGGTCGAAGTGCAGGTGGCGATTTTGACCGAGAGGATTAACCAGCTGGGTGAACACTTTAAGAAATTTCCCAAGGATGTTCATTCCCGCCGTGGTCTTCTATTAATGGTGAGCAGAAGAAGGCGTCATTTGAAGTATCTGCAATCGACAAACCCTGCCAAATATCAAGAGCTGATCAAGCGTCTTGGATTGCGCCGATAATACAGAAAAACGGGTTTCAGAAGGGCGTTAAGCCGACTTCCAAGAGGAGTTCGGAAAATCTGAAAGTCGATTTTACGACCGACTGGAACCCGTATTTTTTTATGAGTCATGACGAGGATCCGTCATCGGAAAGGAATAATCAAGCATGAAACCAGAGATTGTGGAATTGACCGTCGGCGGAAAGACGGTCGGAATTGAAACAGGCAGAATGGCCCGCCAAGCGGATGGGGCCGTGGTTCTTTGGGTCGAAGGAACTGTGATTATCGCAACTGCAGTCGCAGCCAAGGTCATTAAACCTGGAACCGACTTCCTTCCCTTGACAGTCGACTACCAGGAACGTGCTTATGCGGCCGGAAAAATTCCCGGGGGGTTCTTCAAGAGGGAAGGGAAACCTTCGGAAAGGGAAATTCTCAACAGCCGGTTGGTTGATCGTCCTATCCGCCCACTGTTTCCAGAGGGGTTTTATTACGATACCCAGGTCATCGCCTCCGTCGTCTCCGCGGATCGGGGCGGGGTCACCGACGTCATGTCTGTCGTCGCGGCCTCTGCGGCTCTGACGATCTCCGACATTCCCTTTCATGATCCTCTTGGAGCTGTCCGAGTCGGGTATATCGACGGGCAGTTCGTCATCAATCCGGACCTTGAGCAGCAGGAAAAGTCGATTATCGACCTCGTTGTCGCCGGAACCGCCGATGCCATCATGATGGTGGAAGGGAAGGCCTCTGAAGTGTCTGAAGACCTGTTCCTGGAAGCCATTAGAAACGCTCATGCAGCCTGTCAGCCGATCATCGCTGCACAACTGGCCCTTCAGAAGAGGGTTGGGAAGGCCAAGCGGCAGTTGCCTCAGGTCCCGGTCCGTCCTGAACTGATGGACCAGATTCGGAAGGGGGGCAAGGAAGGCTTGTCGGCAGTTCTTGTGTTATCCGATAAGAAGGCCCGGGAAGAGAAAACGCAAGAAGTGCGGGATTCCCTTGCGCGAACCCTTGTTCCGGATGGGTTCAAGGACGCGCTGGAAGAAAAAGAGTTTTCCATGGGGTTCCACGACCTCGAGCGTGAATTGCTTCGCGCCATGGTGCTTGATCGTGGAATTCGCGCCGACGGAAGAAAGACAACGGAAATCCGGCCCATCACGATCGATGTGGGAATTCTTCCCCGGACGCATGGCTCCGCCCTGTTTACACGGGGAGAGACCCAGAGCCTTTCCGTGGCGACGCTAGGCACCTCGGAAGATGAGCAGAAAATCGACGCGTTGGAAGGAGAGTCCACGAAGCGCTTCATGCTCCATTATAATTTTCCGGCCTTTTCGGTCGGCGAAGTCAAGCCTATGCGGGGTCCCGGGAGGAGAGAAATCGGACATGGGAATTTAGCGGAAAGGGCCCTTTTGCCGGTGCTGCCCTCGAAGGAGGAATTTCCCTATTCCATTCGCCTCGTGTCGGATATCCTCGAGTCGAATGGGTCGACCTCCATGGCCACAGTGTGCGGGGGGACCCTGGCCATGATGGATGCGGGAATCCCGATCAAGGCTCCGGTGGCGGGGATTGCGATGGGATTGATCAAGGAAGGGAATCGGGTGGCCATTCTTTCCGATATTCTCGGGATCGAAGATCACCTTGGGGATATGGATTTCAAGGTGACCGGAACGGACGCCGGAGTGACGGCCGTTCAGATGGACATCAAAATCAAAGGAATCACCCTTGAAATCATGAAGAAAGCCCTGGATCAGGCGAAAGAAGGCCGGATTCATATCATGGGCAAGATGAAGGAAGCCCTCCCGTCGGTGCGGGCCACCATGTCTCCGTTTGCGCCCCGCATTCTCACAATTCAGGTGAAGCAGGACAAAATCCGTGAGGTGATCGGACCGGGTGGGAAGATGATCCGGAGCATTACCGAAAAGACGGGTGTCAAGATCGATATCGAGGATTCCGGGTTGATCCATGTCGCATCGGCAGATGAAGAGGCGGCGAAAAGGGCGATCGAAATGATCAATCAGATCGTGGCCGAGGCGGAAGTGGGCAAAATTTATCTCGGCAAGGTCAAGACGATCGCTGACTATGGCGCGTTTGTCGAAATCATGCCGGGGACAACGGGTCTGTGCCATGTTTCCCAACTCGAACCTCGCCGGGTCGAAAAGGTCACGGACGTTGTGAACGAAGGGGATGAAATCATCGTCAAGGTTTTGGAAGTGGATCGCCAAGGAAAGATTCGTCTTTCCCGCAAGGAGGCGATCGCGGAGGAAGGCGAGGCGCGGGAAAAACGCGCCGCTGCCAAAAAACAGGACTGAGCCCACTCCCTTAAACGGGCCTTGATTCAGGCGTTTTGGTTTTCTTTGCCCTTTGCAAAACACATCTTGTTTTTTAAAAAGTGGTTTGCAATAATGGGGAGCGCCTGAATCTTTTGAGGGTTTATTTGTGTTTTATCCCTCCCTCTCGATGCACGATAAGCTTGGGAAAGGCTTTCCCCTCTGGGGGAAAGGAATGGCATTCATTTAGGAGGAGATGACGATGGATGTAAACAAGGGTGCTGCGGGTTTGGTGGTTGTTGCCATTGTGATGGCGATCGTTTGGGGAAGCCTGGCGTCGTATGTTGGAAACCTCCCTTTTTTCCTTCCTCAAGGGTCCCACTGATTTCCGAGTAATCGGGTCTCCGGCTATTTTCCGGTGATTTTTCTCAGCATTTATTCTATTCTTCTTTTGCAGGGGGTGGCCGCTGAATGGCGCCACCCTTTCTGTGAAGATGTCCTTTCGGGGATCGGATGATCCCTTCCGCTTAAACAAATATACGGACTCAACGCTTCACATAGCCAGTAATTGAATTTTGAGTCTCCGTGAGATTTCTGGCCTTCTTTGGGAACTCATCTTGGAGAGAACCCTGAACCCTATTCAGGCCCGAACGCCTTCAGAAAGATCCGACGTGCCCTATATCAAACAGACCCTTGGAAATGGCGTCACGGTGTATTGCGACCCCGTATCAACGACCCGCTCGGTGGCGATAGGCGCTTGGGTGCGGGCAGGATCACGTTACGAAACGGCCGAAGAAGCCGGAATGACGCACTTTCTCGAACATATGTGCTTTAAAGGGACGCTCTCGCGATCCGCCCATCAGATCGCCAATGAGATGGACCTCCTTGGTGGCGAGATGAATGCCTTTACCTCCCAGGAGATGACCTGTTTTTATGCGCATGTTCTTTCCGAAAACGGGTCCCGCGCGGCGGCTCTCTTGGGAGATTTGCTCACACGGTCCATCTTTGACCAAGAAGAAATGGTCCGAGAAAAAGGGGTCGTGATTGAAGAAATCGCAGAATCCCAGGACGATCCGGAAGACGCCGTGACTCAACAGCTTTACGAAGCCCATTTTGGAAGGCATCCCTTGGCGCTTCCGATTCTTGGAACGGAATCCTCTGTTTCCAGCTTTACAAGGGAGATGGTTCAAGGCTATTTCAGAAAAAACTATCATCAGGGTGCGTTGTTCTTGACGGTCTCAGGACGTTTTGAATGGCCTGAACTCCGGGAAACATTGGAATCCGCCTTTGCCAACCTTTCCCCCGACAAAATCCAGACGCCGGAGACGGAAGTTCCCGTGCCGGTGTATCGCGAACATGAAATCCCCCGAGACCTTGAACAAGTTCATGTGGCCATCGGGATGCCCGGATTGCCGGTTGCCGATCGGGACCAGACGGCCCTTCGCCTCCTGAATCTCCATTTAGGAGGGGGCATGAGTTCTCGCCTTTTCCAGGAGGTTCGGGAGAAACGGGGGCTTGCCTATTCGATCTATTCGACGTCCCAGTCATTTCGCGACGGCGGACTCGTGCGGGTTGCGGCCTCGACCAGACCTTCGAAGAAGAAAGAGTTGATCACCATCCTTGTCGAGGAATTAGACCGCCTGAAAAAGGTTCCGCTCACCTCGGAAGAGCTCACGAGGGCCAAGAACCAGCTTAAGAGTTCTCTCCTGATCGGTCTGGAGTCCATCCTGACCCGGATGAATAAAATGGGGCGGGATATCCTTTATTGGGGGGAGGAGCTTCCTCCTGAAACCCTCGAACGATGGATTGACGAGACAACCACAGAAGATCTTCTGCACATTGCGAGAAAGCAGGATTGGGTGTCCCACAGATCCCTCAGCATTCTGGGGCCAGAGCGGGAATGAGATCAGGAGCGGGCATGCCGGTTCGCCTGGGAGTCAATATCGATCATGTGGCCACCTTGAGGCAGGCGCGCGGAGAATTCGACCCCGACCCGCTTGCGGCCGCACATCTCGCGCGCCTCGCAGGAGCGGATCAGATCGTCCTTCATGTCCGTGAGGACCGGCGCCACGCCAACGAAACCGATCTTCGGCGGTTTCGGGAAACAGCCTCTCTTCCCATCAATCTGGAAATGGCCTTGACCGAAGAAATGATGTCCATTGCACTGTCCTTCGCCCCCGATCGCGTGACGCTCGTTCCGGAAAAGCGAACCGAACGCACAACCGAAGGAGGGCTCGTCCTCACAAGCGATTACCTGAACCTGGTTCGGTCCTTCGCCGAGCGTTGCAAGGAGCGGGGAATCCGGGTCAGCCTTTTTATGGACCCAGACCTGGAGATGATCGAAAAAGCCTCCAAGACGGGCGCGGATCAAATCGAACTTCACACGGGTCCATTTTCGAGGGCGTTCGGATCGAATGCGGAGGCTGGCGAATTTCAAAGACTGATGGGTGCAGCCGCCATGATCTCACAACTGGACCTTATCGTGGCAGCCGGTCACGGATTGACTCTGTTTAATCTTCCAAGGATACTGTCTCTTCCTGATTTGGAGGAGGTCAATATCGGACACAGCATCATCTCCCGGGCGCTTCTTTTCGGATTGCAGGAGGCCGTTCAGGAAATCCGGACCCTTCTCTTTCGGCCTTATGAAAGGGGTCAACGGTGATTTGCGGGATCGGTGTCGACCTTGTGACGGTGTCGAGGATCGAGCGGGCCGTCCACCGCTTTGGAGATCGGTTCGCAGAAAGGGTCTACACCTCCGAAGAGCGGCACATGTCAAAAGGTCAAGCGATGTTTCTGGCGGGACGGTTTGCCATCAAGGAGGCCCTTCTCAAGGCGATGGGAACCGGATTGGCAGGGGGCCTCAGATGGCGGGATATAGAGACCATCACGCTGCCTTCGGGAGCTCCCTCGATCCGATGCTACGGACGGGTCAAACACCTTCTCGACGCCCGGGGAATCAAGAATATTTGGGCCACCCTAAGCCATGACAAGGATCATGTGGTGGCCGTCGTCCTCCTTGAAGGGGCTCTGGCGTGAGAGTGGTGACGCCCCAAGAGATGCGGGAGATCGACTCCCGTGCAGTCCGTGAATTCGGATTGACGGAAGAGCTTCTCATGGAAAGGGCCGGGATGGCCGTTTCTTCCGTCTGTCTGGAAATTCTCCAAAGGACGACGGGTTCTTCCGGACGACGGATCCTGGCGATCTCGGGCGGGGGCCATAACGGGGCAGATTGCCTTGTGGCGCTTCGAGATCTTATCGGCCGAGGATATCGCGGGGAAGCCTTTGTCACGGAGGGAGATCCGTCCCGCAGAAGCGCGGCCCTCCTTCGGGAAATTGAAAGACTGAGGCTTTTGGGGGTTGAAGTCAGGTATGCCGGAGATGATCATGGTCTTAAGCATCGATTGACCCATGCGGCACTTCTGATCGACGGACTCCTCGGAACGGGATTTCACGGGGCTCTCTCAGAATCCCTGGCCCCGGTGGTCGGGGGAATCAACCTCGCTGGAGACGCAGGTGTTCCCGTAGTGAGCGTGGACATTCCATCTGGCGTCGACGGCCTCACCGGACAAGTCGGAAGCTTGGCTGTCAGGGCCACGGTTACGGTCACGTTCGGCGCCCCGAAATGGGGCCTTCTGGTCGATCCGGGAACCCGCTATGCGGGAGAGATCCGGGTTTCCCGGATCGGCTTCCCTCGACTGCTCCTGGAAGGGGGACAAGGCTCCTGCATGACGCCCGAAGAGGCCCTGAGGCTTTTGCCCTCTCGTTCTCCGGTGATTCACAAAGGCCAAGCGGGCCATGTCCTTTTGGCGGGAGGAAGCCCGGGAAAGGCGGGATCCATCCTGCTTGCCGCCAGAGGCTCCCTTCGCCTCGGCTCCGGGTTGGTGTCCTTGCTGTGGGACAAGAGCCTGGCTGATTATTCCGCCGCTTTTCCCGAAGTGATGGCCCATTTTTATGATCCCCTCGCCCCGAAGGTGGACGATGTGCGGGCGGCCCTTGACGGAAAAGATTCCGTGGGATGTGGTCCCGGGCTGCCGAATGATGCCGCCGGTAAAATGGTCCTGGAAACGATTCTTTCGGAGTATGCAGGCCCGGTGGTTGCAGATGCGGGGACTTTCAGCATCTTTGCCAAAAAACCGAAAAAGATCGCTGCGCTTCGGCGGTCCCGTCCCCTTGTTCTCACCCCTCATCCGGGCGAACTTGCTCGGCTTCTCGGGGTCGGTATTCCGGAAGTTCTCGACAAACCATTGGAAACAGCAATGTTGGCCGCCCAAAAATCGGGGGCGGTCGTCCTCCTCAAAGGGGCGCGAACCTTGGTGGTCGACCCCGCAGGGAACCGCTATGTCAACCTGACCGGGCATCCGGTGATGGCGGGACCGGGCATGGGGGACGTCCTCACCGGGATGATCGCGTCCTTTCTTGGACAGGGACTTGACCCCTTCATTGCGTCGAGTCTTGGGGCTTTTTTGCATGGCGCGGCGGGGGCGAGACTCGGATCGGAATGCCCCCGTGGACAATTTTCTTCTGAATTGGCGGATGCTCTTCCAAAGGTGTTGGCCGAGTGGGAAGCGCGGGACATGAGCTCCTGGGAGCGGGAGAAGGATCCCTTTCTGCTGGTCCCCGGGGTTTCCGCTGGCAAATCGGGATCCTAGATGAACGAGCATGAAGGAAGAAAGACTCCTTTGGACGGTCGCGAGGGGCTTTCCTCCTACCTCCGATATCTGGGGGATTCCCTCCCAGATTTTTACCTGATCCAGCATAGGGCGGACACGGTCGACAGAGAAACGGCTTTGACGGAGCTTCGGGAAGAGGCCCGGGCGTGTCAGCGCTGCTCCCTTTTTTCCACGAGGACGCAGGTCGTCTTTGGAGAGGGAAATCCCTGGGCGTCCCTGATGTTCGTGGGAGAAGGGCCAGGGGCAGACGAAGATGCCACCGGACGTCCCTTCGTGGGGAGGGCGGGGGAACTTCTGACAAGGATGATCACGGCAATGGGCTACGAGCGCCCGGACGTCTACATTGCGAATATCGTAAAATGCCGTCCCCCCGGGAACAGGGTTCCGGAAGAGATCGAACGCAGGTCGTGCCTCCCTTTCCTTCATCGTCAAATCTCCCTCGTGGCGCCCAAAGCGATCGTGCTTCTGGGACAAACGGCTGCAGTGTCCCTTTTGGCCCACACCACGGGAATTAAGAAAATCCGAGGGAAGGAATCGAGAATGAAAGAGCATCCTGAGATCCGGGTCATGCCGACCTATCATCCGGCGTACCTTTTAAGAAATCCCTCCGCGAAGGGGGAGGTATGGGAGGACTTGAAACAAGTCATGTCGTGGCTCGGGAGGAATCGCCCATGAGGATCATTCTTGTCCTGCTTTTGATGGTCGCCGGATGGCTTTTTATGATGGAAAACGACCAGGAGCACGTCGATATCATTGTTCCAGGATCCGGAAGGATCGGACCCTTTTCTGTCGGAGTCATCGTCATCGGATCGGTCCTGACGGGAATAGCGCTCAGCATCTTCGGCGGCATCCTTATCAGGATCGGAGCGAGCTTCAAAAGGAAAAAAATCTCCCAGGGCATGGACTCCTCCCACTCCGATTCTCCCGATGCCTCCCACTAATTCACGTTTTTATCAGAGGCCCTGATTTCATGAACACCAACTCCCGCCATGTGTATCCGGACACACCCCTGTTCCAGCAGTATCTGGGGCTCAGGAAACAGGCGGGAGAGGCCTTTCTCTTCTTTCGGCTGGGGGATTTCTACGAACTTTTCGGGGACCAAGCCGAACTGGCCTCACGGCTGTTGGGGGTCACCCTGACAAGCCGCGACAAAAATCGCCCCGACCCTGTGCCGATGTGTGGAATCCCTGCCAAAAGCCTGGATCTTTATCTCCCGAAATTGGTCCATGCCGGCTATGCCGTGGCAATCGCCGAACAATCGACAAGCGGACCGGACTCTTCGGGGCTATTTCCGCGAGAGATCGTCCGTACCGTGACCCGGTTCACGCTCCTCGAAGATCCGTCCCGCGATGAAGGGGCTCCTCAGAACGGAATCGCGCTGGTTCAACGGGGAAATTCCTGGGGGGCCGCCTCCCTAGATTTGACGAGCGGTCGGATCGCTGTCTGGTCTCCTCCGTCTCACGAAGATTTCGATAGCTTAAGGGATTGGTTGGCGCGCAAAGAGGCCAGGGAGCTGATTCTTGAATCGAACACCCTTTCGGAGCGGTTTCCGGGCATTCCTTCCGTGGTGTATGATTCTCCCTGCGAGGCCGACTTCTCCCCCTGGCTTCCCGCGACCTACCGCTTTCCCGATCTTCCCGAAGTGTCCGATGAGGCCTTAAGACTTCTGTTCGGGTTTCTGTCGACTCATGAACGGACTGTCCTGGGGCACCTTCGGGGAGTCGACCTTGAAGGCGATTCCCCCACGCTACTTCTCGACCGATGGACGCTCAGGCACCTGGATGTCCTTCCCAGGGATGGCGCAGGTTTGGACGGAAAGACGCCGGCAACCCTCGTCTCCTTGCTGGACCGTTGCAAGACTCCGATGGGGAGCCGCATGCTTCGACGTTGGCTTCTGTCCCCCGATTCCGATGCGGGGCCGATCACGGAAAAGCATGCCGTTCTCCGTGGATTTTCCTCCCATCCCCGCCTTCCGGATGCAATGAATCCAATGTTGCGGGGAGTGGGGGACCTTGAGCGGATTCTTGCCCGATTGGCCATGGGACATCGCCTGCCAAGAGACCTGTCCGAAATGAGAAGGTCGTACCGGAACGCCATGGAACTTGTCGGTCTCTCCGAGCTTCGGGCCCTTTTTCCCGGGTTCCCCGGAATGGAAACCCTGGTGAGCGAAGGGTCCGGGTTGCTCTCGCTTCTCGATCGCGCCCTTGTGGATGAGCCAGCCCTTGTCCTGGGGGAGGGACCGATCATCCGGGACACTTTTGATGAGCAGTTGGCCGGGTACCGCCGGATCGAGTCGGAGGGAGACCGCGTCCTCTCCGGTCTTGAAGAAAGGGAGAGGAAACGCACGGGCATCGAGAACCTCAGGATCCGCTACAACCAGCTGGCCGGATACTATATCGAAGTCTCCCGGACCCAAGCGAAGCAGATGCCGGAAAATTATTTCCGGAAACAGACACTGACCAACACGGAACGTTTCACCTTGTCTGAACTGATCGAGTTTGAAGGCGAACTGCGGGAGGGTCGGGCAAGAGTCCTTTCAAGGGAAGGGGAGGTCCTCGAGAATCTTCGTAGGGACGTTCTGGCGGAGCGAGAACGAATCCACCTTCTCTCGGATTTTGTGGCCCACGCGGACGCCCTTCTCGCCTTTTTCGAGAATGGACGTCTCCGACGGTATGTCCTCCCCGAGTTTATCGGAGCCGAGGAGACCTTACAGATCAGGAACGGCCGTCACCCCCTCCTGGAAGCCCGTATGGACCCGGGCGTCTTCATGCCCAACGATACAGACCTGTCGTTCGGGGAATTCATCGTTTTGACCGGACCGAACATGGCGGGCAAATCGACCTATATGCGCCAGATCGCCCTTATTGTTCTTATGGCGCAAGCGGGAAGTCCCGTTCCCGCCGACTTGGCGCGTCTTCCCGTCGTCGACCGCGTGATCGCCCGGGTAGGAGCCTCCGACAACATTCTCGAGGGCGCCTCGACCTTCATGGTGGAAATGAGCGAGGTCTCCCGAATTCTGTTCTCGGCCACCCAGCGCTCCCTGGTGCTCCTAGACGAAGTGGGCCGAGGAACGGCCACCTTCGATGGAATGGCAATCGCCTGGGCAGTGAGCGAATTCATTCATGACCGAATCCGTTGCCGCACCCTTTTTGCCACGCATTATCACGAACTTTCCGAGATGGCACGATCCCACCTCCGCGTCCGGAATCAAACGGTCCGGGTGTCGATCCGTGACGGCGAACTGGTCTTTGAACATCGGATTTGCGATGGACGGGCCGAACAGTCTTACGGGATCGAGGTGGCAAAGCTGGCGGGACTGCCGCCTGAAGTGATCGGGCGCGCAACGGAAATTTTGACCTTCTGGGAAGCGGGCCAGTCCCGCCGCGTGCTTCAGAAAAACAGGACGGTTCCTCCGGAAAAGGATTTCTCGATGCCCCTGTTCTCATGGAAAAACAGAATTTCTCGGGAGGGGCCCAAAGCGGGCGAATCCCCGGGGGATTCTCAAAGGAGAGAAGAGTGATAGACAAAGAGTCGGACCCCCAGGATTCGCTTGTTGAGGAGTTGATGGGAATTCTCAGGAAAGGCTCTCCCTCCGAAACGCTGGAGGATGAGGAAACCTCCATGAGGTTCTCGGATATTCTGGACATTCTGGCCGAAGAAGGAGATCTTGGAGAGCTTGTCGGCCTTCCGGGATTGACCCCGGAATGGTCCCTCTTCATCCGCAATTATCTCGAAATGTCCCATGACAGATTTGACCTTGAGGGAGAGGTTCCCGACGAAGAATCGGGAGAGCCAGGGGAGACCCCTTCGGAGGAGGCGGTTTATGGTATCGGGCTTCTGGTCGATCTTGACCAGCCTCTTTCCGAGGCGTTGACGCTGGATAATCTGGCCCCTCTGGCGCGCCTTCTGGAAACGGCCCTCTCCGACAGCGGTCATCTCGTTCAGGTGTTCCTCCATCCGCGCGTCTTCTCTTTTGCAGATATTTATACTTTTTCGTATGATAGTCGCCGTGGATTTGTCGAAGAGCGACTGAATTTCGGATTTTCGATGGAATCGGCGGGAACGCTCGACGAGGTTCCGGTCATGCTTGCCGAATCCTTGCTCGGAGATTGGGATCATCCGGCCGACGAGATTCTATTGCCGTCGGATTCCGTCCTCAAGGTGTTCGGTCAGACCCTGGAACAGGGTCGAGGAGCGCTGGTCGGGGTTGTGCGGATAACGCCTCCCTATGAGGGAGAGTGGGGCGAGATCCTGGATGAACGGTTTTCTGGAGGGATCCAGGAGGAGATCGGGGCGGCGATTGCCGGGATCTTTGACCTCTCCTCCCCCCTTCCGAGGGATGAGGAATCAGGCGGGGGCCATGTGTCCATCGTTCCATGGTCACTGATGCTGCCGATGGCCGCCACGATCGAATTTGGGGCGTTTCTGGCCCGGACCCTTGAGGAGGGCAGGATTCACCCTGAACGGGTTGGAATGACGCCGGTGTGGCGCGACCGCGCTCTCTGGATCGAAGTCGATGGGAACGACCCCACGGAGCCGCTTCTCAGGTTTCTGGCCGTGGACGAATATGTGGGACAATTTATGGAACATTACGTTCCCCGAATCATGGAGTCGATGATGGGGTTGTCAGTTCGGTGGAATAAGCGTAAAGGCGGGGGAAGGTTCCTTTCCCTGGGTGTCGTATAGGTCCATGTCCTTCATCCCTCGGTGCCGCCCTTCCATTTTATTGGGAAGCGCCCTTTATCTGTTGGTCTTCTCTTTGTCGGCCCGGGCCGTTGAAAAGCCTCCGACCCCTCTTTTTTCACGCTCCTTCGACGAGGGGAGGCTGATTCTTGCGGAAGGCGCCGGTCATCTGTTTGTCCTCTCCAAACCCGATGGAACAATTTCCCGTCTCTCGACAAAGACCTGGACCCTTACCCCCCGTCTTCAAGGACTGAATCACCCGGAGAATATGGCCGTGAGCCGCTTTGGCCATCGACTCCTGGTCGATCTCGATTCAAGTCGATCATTGCTGATCGGACCGACGGTGTCTGCGGGCCCTCCGTTATTGCGGACGGTCGGGCTCAATCCCGGGCAGATCATTGGAGGTCCGGACGATCATTTTTACTTGGTGGCAAGAGGGGTTCATATCCTTTACGAGCTCGATCGGGATCGGTATGAACCCACCTCTTGGATGGCTGTAGGGGAAGCATTTGGGCAGGCATCGACAGGGATGGACGGACACCTTTGGCTTCCCCTCAATCTCACAGATTCGGTGATGGAAATCGGCACCAATCCTCTTGCAGTGATCAAAACCACCGATCTTGACCGGTGCATCGACCCCGTCCGCGTTCTGCCTCTTCCCGAGGGAGGATTTTTGGCGGGTTGCCACGATGCCATCATTCGAGAGGGGCTTACCGGAGAGACCCTGCGATTCCCCCTGCGCGGCCGATTCAGACGGGGGGTGCGCGATCTCGTCCTTTTTCCCGGCTCTGAAAAGGTTCTGGCTCTCTTCCATAAATCCAAGAGTTTGATTGTTTTTGAAGCGTCAACCTTGAAAGAAAAAAAGAGGATACGCTTTCCTTTCCGCCCGGTCCGCTTGTATATTTTCCCCAGTTGGCCTATTCTTTTTGTGGTGATGAATGATCCGGACCATGATGAGACATGGCTTTTTGGTTATCCGCTGTCGATCATTTCCCAACAACCAAGCGGCCAGTCAATCACCTCCAAGGTAAGGACGCGTCCATGACCCCTTCTTCTTCCGCCCCCAATCCCCTTCAGGCCCCACTTCTTTCCGGCCGGCATATTCTCGTGACCGGGGTCGCGAACCGCTGGTCCATCGCGTGGGCCGTGGTCCAGTCGATTGCGCGCGCCGGCGGGCGGGCGACCATGACATACCAAGGAGAGGCCCAACGATCGACGATTCAGAAGATGCTGGAGGACCTTCCGGAACACCATCGCGCTCCTTTGCTGCTTCCCTTGGATGTCCGGAACGATGCGGAAATTTCGGCCGTGGCCGAGACGCTGAAATCAGAAGGCCTCACCTTGGATGGATTTGTGCATAGCATCGCCTTTGCCAAGAGGGAAGAACTCGATGGCGCCTTTCTTGATACGAGCAGGGACGGATTCCTCATGGCCCAGGAAATCAGCGCTTTTTCACTTGTCGCCCTGAGTCGGGCCTTTGCCTCTTGCATGGTTCCGGGAAGCTCGATTGTGGCCATGACATACTTGGGGTCGGAGCGCATCGTCCCGCATTACAATGTGATGGGGGCCGCCAAAGCCGCCCTGGAGGCTTCAGTCCGCTATCTGGCTTACGACCTTGGAGTCTCGGGAATTCGCGTGAATGCCGTGAGCGCCGGACCGATCAAAACGGCGTCCGGGAGGGCGATCAAAGGGTTTGGAGATATGCAGAAAACCGTGGCCGAACGCGCTCCCCTCAAGCACCAGGAACTCACCGCGGAAGAGGTGGCCGATGCGACCGTGGCTCTTCTATCGCCACTGTTGCGCGCGGTGACGGGAGAGGTCCTCTTCGTGGATCTCGGATACCGCCAAATGGGAATGGTCTAAGCGGACAGAAAGAGGTCTCCGGATTTCAATCTAAGGAAGTGTCTCGCCAATCGGTTTGCAATTCGGGGATGCCCGGGGCAGGGTGTTGTCGAAAGCTGAAAATTGAATTCGGGAGATGCGCATGCGCGAAGAAGTGACTTACAGGGTGGGGATCCCTGTGATGGACCTCCGGGGGGAGACCCTTGGACGCATGGAAAAAGTTCTTTTTTCCGCGTCACTGCATCATGTCACCGGAATTGTCGTCCGCTCTCTGGAGTCGCTGCGCATCATCGACCTTGACCGCGTGAACTCAGTGACCGCTTCAGAGATCCGGACATCATTGACCGAATCCGATTGGCATGCCTCCCCCATCTTTGATCCCTCCCAGTACGAAGAGGTTCCTCCCTGGTTCTTTCCACCGGGTTACCGCATCGAAATGGGCGCTCTCATGACGATCAAGCCCTTGGATGTGCGTCTTGGAGGGGAGGCGGGCGCCTTGTCGAGAAGAGCCTTCATGGGGCGCTCCGTTGGCATCGTGGCTGCCGCCATCGGCCTCACACTTCTTGTGCCGATCGGAGGGTATATCATGGCCGCGGCGACCACGCCCGTCACCGATACCTGGCGGGACCTCGGGGTGAAGCTTCTTGATCTTCCCGTCGATGAGCCGGTTCAGAAAGCGTTTCGAGCCGTTGCTGTGAGCGGATGGATGCGGGTTCCCGAAGAGCGGTCGGTGTGGCTGATTCGGCACACGGGAGAGTCCGACCGTTGGTCCCGATCCGCAGATCAGACCAAGAACATCGACTCTCCACTCGAAAGACGCAACTCCGATCCTCGTCTCACTGTGTTGTCTCCAATTTGCCCCCACTTGGGATGTGCCCCTCAATGGCATAACGGGCAGAAGCTTTTCATCTGCCCTTGCCACCACTCTGTCTACGAACTCAATGGAAAAAGGGTGAGCGGCCCCGCCCCTCGTCCAATGGACCAACTTCCGGTCCGGATCGGTCCGGATGGCTCCATTTCGGTGATCTACGAACAATTCGCCATCGGAATTGCGGCCAAGGTCCGCCTTGCCTGAGATAAAGGAACGCTGCGATGGGACAGAAAATTTTGGCTTACCTGGAGGAACGTGTTCGTATCCGTGCCCTCATGAGTTTTCTCCTCGACGAGCCGATTCCCGGAGGCTCCCGTTGGGCCTACATTCCCGGCTCGATGGTGCTCTTTGTTCTGATCTTGCAATTTGTCACCGGCATGATGCTGGCCTTTTACTATGGAGGCACCCCCGACCACGCGTGGGACAGCGTCAACTATATCGATCACCTCACCTATAGAGGTTTCCCGGTTGGAAGGCTGATCCGAGGAATCCACTTTTGGGGCTCCTCGATCATGGTGATCGCCGTAGGACTCCACCTTCTCCAGGTGTTTCTTTGGGGAGCCTACAAACGGCCCAGAGAGATCATGTGGCTGATCGGAACGGTCCTTTTTGCCTTGACCATGATCGCCGCCTTTTCCGGGTATCTCCTTCCGTGGGATGAGCGGGCCTATTGGGGGACGATTGTGGGAACGAACATGATCGGTCTCGTTCCGGTGGTCGGAGAGATCCTCAAGGCCGCGATCCGGGGCGGCGTGGGTCTGGGAGCCCTCACCCTGTCCCACTTCTTCACGATTCATACCATGATCCTGCCGACGCTGTTCATTCTCTTCGTGATTCTCCACATGGTGATCTTCCGTCGTGTCGGTCCCGCAGGGCCCTTCTCCGGGTCGCCGGAACAAAACGAGGCGACGAAGGACACGTTTTATCCTCGACAGGTGCTGATGGACTCCTTTGGGATGCTGGGGGTGTTCATCCTGATTCTGGTGTTGGCCCTCTTTCGCCCACCGGGCCTCGAGTCTGTCGCCAATCCGTCCAATGCCGCCTATAGTCCGACGCCCGCATGGTACTTTGATTGGATCTTTCAGCTCCTCAAAATGGTTCGCCCGGAAATTGTCGGGGTGGTCGGTCTCCCTGTGCTGATCGGGATCGTTCTTGTCTTTCTCCCATTCATCGACAAGAAGCCTGTCCGTTCCCCATTCAGAAGGCCGATTTCTGTCCTGTCGACGCTGTTTATCCTTGGGGCCATGCTCATTCTTTCCTTAATGGCGGAACATGGGTATAAAAAGCTTGTGGATGTTGACAGGGCTTCGATGCAAAGAGGGCAGGTCGTCTTTAATCACTCCGGATGCCTTGGATGCCATGCTGTTTTCGGCAAAGGGGGAAAGATCGGACCGGATCTCTCCGAAGAGGGGCTCGTCGGTCATCCCCTCTCCTGGCTTGAGGTTCAATTCGTGAACTCCAAGGCGAATTTTCCTGATTCGATCATGCCGAACTTCACCTTTCTCACGAAACAGCAGCAGCATGATCTCGCCATGTATCTCTCCTCCCTCGGGCGAATGGGTTGGCCGGATCCTACGAAGGCCCAGCCTTAGGAGGATCGGAGGGGTCCCAAGGAACGCGATGCAAATTCTAGCGGGGGGATTTCAGGAGCAAGAGAGCCCGCTGCCGTTCTGGCAGGCCGACAAAATAGGGGCGGTCGTTCACCAGGGATGTTGGAACGGACTGGATGTTATAGCGTTCCGCCAGTTCTTTCCCTCGGGGGCTGTCAATGTCGATTTCCTCATAGCTGAAGGACACCTCCTGGCGTAACCGCTGCCAGAAACTTTTTGCGGCAGGACAGGAAGGGCACCAGCTTGCATAAACAAGTTTGACCTGGGCCATGGAAACTCCTTGGTTCAAGAGGGGTGAAGAGCTCATACATCCATTATACAGAGACTTCTCACGTGGGATCTATTGTCCGGGGGAGAAGGAGTTGCAGAACAGAGGAGGTCTGACCGTGGATTTCAAGGCGATGATTTTGGGAGGCTTCGGAGGCGCCGTGTTCGGGTTTTTAATCAGCACCTATCTGACGAGAGACGGGTGTGGAGCGGTGGCCTGCCGAATCAACCGGAGCCCAAAAATCGCCACGTTTTATTATGCCGTGATCGGTGCGAGCCTGGGATTGACCCTCCATGCGTTCTGATGCGGGAAACGGCCGAAGGGCGGTCGAGGGCCCTCCCGGTGGACCTCCCCCGGTGGGGCCTTACAGCCCGGGGGTCGAAGCGGGAGGCTGGCTCTTTCTTTCTGGCCAAATCGCCCTTGGGTCGGAGGGGAAGATCGTTGAAGGAGGCACCGGGGCTGAGGCGAGACTCATTTTCGATCGCCTGGGGCAAATCCTCGGGCAAGCCGGGTACAGTTTGAACGATGTCGTCAAACTGACCCTTTATTTGACCGACCTTTCCGAGTTTCAGACGGTGAACGATCTTTGCGCCGCCTATTTTTCTCCCCCCTATCCCGCCCGTGTCACCATCGAAGTGGCAGGCTTGCCGAAGGGAGCGGCCCTTGAGGTCGATGCAATCGCTTGGAAGGGAGAAAGGGAGAAAAACACTGACTGATGTGAGGGAAAAGACTCCCTTCTGGAAACATGGAGGGCCAGAAGGGAGCAAAGAAATGTCTTAGATGGCTTTTTGAACCTTTCCGCTCCGGATGCAGCGGGTGCAGACACGAATCCGCCGGGGCTGTCCCTGGACGATCGCCCGGACTGTCTGGAGGTTCGGCTTGAAGAGCCTTTTTGTGACCCGGTGGGAGTGGCTCACTTGATTGCCGACCACCTTCGTCTTTCCACATACAAAGCAACATGACGCCATTTTTATGCCCCCAAAAGATGTCCATTAATCCAACAAGCGCTCATTCTACCCGACTTCAAGACCTCAAATCAATCCTGGCGTGAGGGAACGGACAAGGGCGGTCGAGGCTGTTATAATGGCGACGACCACAACGGCCGACCACCTCAATCCCAATCCGGAGATTTCCTTGTCCGGCAACTTCACAAGCCCTTTAAAACTCACCGCCGGGTTGGACCGCTTCCCGTCGATCGGCCCTCGCCGGCTCGCAAGGCTCGAACGACGAGGGATCCGAAGCGTCCTCGACCTCCTCTACACCTTCCCGTACCGGTACGAGGACCGTCGTGTGCGGATCACAATCGCGGGGTTGACGGAAGGGACGGAGCAGGGATTTCTCGCCGAGGTCCGCCGAATCAGAAAGAAGGTCGTTCCCCGTTTGAAGGCGCCGATTATCGAGGCCGAAGTGTTCGACCATACCGGGTCGATCCCTGTCGTTTGGTTCGGCCAGGAATATCTGCTGAAGCATCTTTCGGAGGGGACCCAGGCCTTCTTCTTCGGAAAGGTCGAATACTCTTCCTACGCGCGTTCCTTGGTGCTCCGCTCGCCAATGACGGAGGTCATCGATCCCGAAGAGGGATTTCGGAAGTCCTATCATGTGGGACGGATCGTTCCGGTGTACCGCGAGAATGAAGGGGTGTCCTCCTCCGTCTTCCGTCGCCTCGCGGGGGATGTCTTGCGGTCCCTGTGGGGGGAATCCTTTGATCCTCTTCCTCCGGCGGTTCGCCGGGACGCCGGCGTGATGGACTGGTTTCCCGCCATTGTGGAGATGCATTTTCCAAAGGATACGGACCGTCCGATGGAGGAGTTTCTCGCCCCCGATTATCCTCCCCGATCCAGGATCATCTTCGAGGAGTTCTTCCTGCTGGAATCCCTCATGATGATGCGGAAGAAATCCGTTCTTGTCTCGGGGCGTTCATGGACCATTTCGGAAAAGGGGGAATCTCCTCTTGAGACATTCGAGAGCGGGCTTCCCTTTCCCTTGACAGGCGCACAAAAGCGGGCGTGCAATGAAATCCTGCACGACCTTTTCTCCTCCCATCCGATGAACCGATTTTTGTTGGGGGATGTCGGGTCTGGAAAGACGCTTGTTGCCGCCTTCGCCATTCTCCTTGCGCTTCGGGAAGGCCGGCAGGCGGCATTTCTTGCCCCCACGGAAATCCTGGCTCAACAACATGCCCGCACGTTAACGCGCGTTTTGGAAATGACCGGGGACAAACGGTTCGAACCCGTTCTGCTCGCCCAATCGGTTCGCGGCCCCGAACGACGGGCCTTGCTGTCCGGATTAGCCACGGGGGAGCATGCTCTTGTGGTGGGGACTCACGCCCTTCTTGAAGAAGGCGTTCCCTTTCACTCTCTTGGGATGATCGTGATCGACGAGCAGCACAAATTTGGCGTGGCCCAGCGTCGGGCCCTATCGACGAAGGGGGTCAATCCCGATATTCTTGTCATGACCGCGACGCCGATTCCACGGTCTTTGGCCCTGTCCTATTACGGCGATCTTGAGCTTTCCGTTCTTGATGAACTTCCGCCGGGACGCCAGACGATTACGACGCGGGTGGTGAAGAATGCCGGCGAGGACTTCTGGCGATCCAGAATCGACCCGGTCCTCGAGAAGGGCGAACAGGTCTTCGTCGTTCTTCCATTGATTGAGGAATCGGAGGCTGTGGAGGCAAAAAACGCCTCGGATACCTACGCCTTCCTGTCGACTCTTTTCCCCGGACATCGCGTGGGGCTCGTGACAGGACGCATGGAAGGGGAGGAGAAGGAGGCCGTCATGGAGGCATTTAGGCGCCGAGAACTCTCTGTTCTCGTCGCGACGACGGTCATCGAGGTGGGTGTGGACATTCCCAATGCCACGGTGATGGTGGTTGAGAATGCCGAACGATTCGGGTTGGCCCAGCTGCACCAGTTGCGCGGCCGAATCGGTCGCGGCAGTCTCCCCGGGACCTTCTATCTTGTCCCTGGTCCTGCGATCAGTCCGGAAGGACGGATGCGGCTTGAGGTCCTCGAGTCCTTTGCGGATGGATTTCGGGTGGCGGAAGAAGATCTTCGGATGCGGGGGCCGGGAGAGTTCTTGGGCGTAAAACAGTCGGGCCTTCCGATGTTTTGCGTTGCGGATCTCGTGCGGGACGTCGAGACGCTTGTCCGGGCCAGGGAGGCGGCCGCCCGCTCTCTCGGAGACTCCCCGCAACACCCGGAAGATGTGTGGAACCTGTCATGTCTGGAGCAGTTTATCCGGCTCCGCTACAGTGAGGTGGACAATTGGCTGTCGATCAGGTGAGAAGGGGGAAAGTCCCCAAAAGTTATCGCCGGGGGATGACGCGGGGATTTCGGCGAATGCGGCGCATCCTTGGAAGAAGCGCCATGCGGATTTTTTACCTCGACGACTTTCTTAAACGAGGAATGAGGCTCCGGATTTTGGACCGATATATCGAGGAGGGATATCGGAACCTGGGGGACTTCATTTATTCTCATCATCAGGAGGGCGCCCTGAAGGAAGGGGATCTCACACTGCTCGACTTGATGCGTACGGAACTCGCGCGTCTTTCGGAAGAGCGGAAAGGGCTGGGTTGGTTTAAGGGGCAGGGCAAAAAGGGGGCCGATAATCGGGATGGGGAGGGTCAATGAACCGTCTTAGGCGGATCGCCGTGGTGGATATCGGGACAAATTCCGTCCGGCTTGTGATCGCAGTGGCGAACGGGCTCCGGATCGAAAGCGTTCTTCTTCAAGACGGCCGAATCACCCGACTGGGCGAGGGCTTGGCGGAGAATGGACAGATTTCCCGGTCGGCAGTGGACCGGACCATCGCGGTGTTGTCCGAATATGCGGGTCACATCCGTTCTTACGCACCCGATCGCATTTGCTATATCGGGACTTCCGCGCTTCGACAGGCCTCGAACCGGGAAGAGGTTCTGTCCCGCTTCCAACAGGAGATTGGTGTTTCGGTAAAGGTGATTTCCGGCGAGGATGAGGCGGCGTTGACCTATCGGGGAGCCCTTCTGGGGTTGGACGAGATTCGGGGACCCTTTCTCGTGATCGATATCGGCGGGGGATCGAGCGAACTGATCGTCGGGGAGACCACCATGAAGTTTTGGAAAGCCTTCTCGGTAGAGATCGGGGTCGTCACCCTGACGGAAGGGTGGTTTCGGAGCGATCCGCCCACAGATTCAGAAATTGTCCAGGTTCGCCATTATCTCACAGAGCGCTTCAAGGAGGTCGTCACCATTCTTCAACCCTATCTCACCGCGGGGGTGACCCCTGTCGGCACGGCAGGCTCGGTCACCACGATTCTCGCAATGGTCCGAAAAATCGTCCGGTATGATCCTGCCATCGTTCATGGCCAGGGATTGATGCGTCAGGAAGTGGACAAGCTCTTCTGCGAGATCCGCCCGATGAAAGCAAAGGATCGGCTCCTTCTTCCGGGAGTCGAGCGAGGGAGGGAAGACATCATCCTGGCCGGAACATTGATCCTTCTTGCCCTTCTCGATTTTGTCAATCAGGCCGGGTTGGTCGTCTCGGCGTATGGCCTTAGGGAGGGCGTCGTGCTCGATTTGGGCGACGGGGGAAGCTCAAGCCTCCTATAATTGAACCAGCTTTGTCCAGCGCTCCGGCTCGAGGCTGCGGTAGAGGGTGAAAAAGGAGGGGTCCTCCGGAAATGCCTGCATTCCTCGTTCCAAGATCTCCCGGGGAACCTCTCCCCCCGATCGCGCCAAGACGGCAAAAAGCACTCGGAAAAATCCCGGTCGCGGACCGTAAATATCGCTAAATTCCTTCAGAAGGGGCCACGGGTCCATCCAGGAATCGGCGTTGTGCTGGTTTTCCGCGATCCTATGGAGGAGGGTCACGGGCTCTCTCGAAAATCGTTTCACTTTCTTGTACCAATTGACCGCAGAGTCCCATCGCTCGGCGTCTTCGTCAAACATCGCAAGGGTCCAAAATAGAATTTCGCTCATGGGGTCTACGGTGACGGCCTGCTCCAGGAGCTGATAGGCTCTCTTCCGGTTGCCGCCCGGAAGAAAGGCCTCGGCCAGACCTGCGAGAGCGAGTCTGTCGGGGTTATTGATCGGGATACTGGAATTGGTCATCAATGGAGAGAAATGCTCCTTCGCGCTTTTGAGGAGGAAGACCGAGACCTTTGTCCGTGGAAACAGGATCCTGAGCGTGGCGAGCGTTTCAAGAAAAAGGAGGTCCTCGTTTTCTTCGAGAAGAAGCTTGAGAAGATTCGCGGCATAATAGGGATCGGGGCGGAGTGCGAATCCTCGGGCGAAGGCTCCGGCCGCGCGGATAAAATGCTTCTTCCGGAAGAAAAGTTCCCCGAGTTGATAATGGGCCGCCGCGACATGTATGTCCTGAAGCGCCCCTTCCGCTTTTTCGAAATCCCCTTGATCGATGAGCGCCAGCGCGAGCAGAAGGCGGGCCTCCATGTTGTCCGGCTCGATCGCCAGGACTTGCCTTATAAGAGAGAGTGCCGAGAGCGGTTTCCCCGCCATCTTTTGGGTTTCGGCCATTGAGAGGAGAATGTCCACTGTTTCGCCGGTTTCCTCCGAAAGGAGACGATAGGTATCCAAGGCGCGCGCGGTTTGGTTTGTGTTTCGCGAGAGGCGTGCCACATGGGAGAGGAGCCGTGTGTCCCGCGGGGATTTTCTGAGGAGTTTTTGAAAGAACTTGAGGGCCTGTCCGGACTTTTCGATTCTCTCCAAGGCCCTGCCATACCAGTCCTGAATATCCGGATTCCCTGGGTTTTTTTCAAGCAAACGCGTGAACGCCCGATGCATTTCCCCATAAAGCTCAACAAGTTCCAATCGATCGACAACCGGCCCAAAGGCCATGATGTTTTCAGGATTCTCCGGATTCCTCCTGTAGGCCTCAAGGATGTAAGGAAGAGCCCTGTGCCATTGTCCCGTCAACCCGTAGAGAATGCCGGCCTCACGCAAAAGATCGACATCATTCGGATAGAGTTTCAGGCCTTCCTCCAGAACCCAGATCCCTTTTTCCCTGTCCTCCATTCGATCCTTTAACAGACCGAGCATCAGATAAGGCTTGGACGATCCGCCCTTCTCCGTCGAAAGGGCCTTCCAATAGGCCGCCTCCGCCTCAGAAAGACGGCCGAGTGATTCGAGAGCCTGTCCACGCAGTGTTTCGATGCGACTGTCGACCTGGAGAGGATTTCCGGAATTTATTGGCGCAAGCAACGCCAACCCTTCCAGATAGCGACCTTCTTGAATTTTCTTGTAGGCTTCTTCTGCGGGAAGCGGAAGAGGATCAGTCTTCGGCATACCGGTCCCCCTTGAACCTGGCAGGCATTTCATTGCCCGACGTTTGTCTCTTTTGGATAAAGATGGTATCACAGTTGTAGCTGAATATGCTTGGATCCACACAAGCTCACACCGGTGAATTTTTCCTGCGAAGGAGCGGAGGTGTTCCGTCTTCCGGACCCTGGTCATCCCTGGCGTCAAATCCTTTCCCGCGTTCCCGCCCCCCCGAAAGAGAATTTCTATATTGTCGGAGGGTGGGTCAGGGATCTCCTCTTGCTTGGACCAAGAGCCCTCGGGCCAGACATCGATCTAGTGATCGACGGAGACCTCGATCCATGGGCCAGATCCGTGGCGGCGTCCTTCAAGGCGGACCTTCGGGTGGAACAAGGGTTTCTGACGGCCAGAATCTTGGTCCCAAGCGACGGGGGGTGGCCGCTTCGCATCGATATGTCACGATTTCGGCGGGAATGGTACGAACGTCCGGGGGAGCTTCCGCATGTGGCCGCCGGAAGCCTTGAAGACGATGCGATTCGCAGGGATTTTACCATGAATGCCATTTTTCTTGAATGGTCGACGGCCAAAAAGCAAATCGTGGGGATGAGGGATCCGCACCACGGACTTCGGGATCTTCGGGAGGGCGTCGTACATCCCGTCAAACCCGGAACTTTTCGTGAAGATCCGACCCGTCTGTTTCGGTGGGCCCGTCTGTCCGTCCGCTTGGGACTAAAGAGCAGCGAACCGCTCAAGAAATCCGTCGAGTCCGCCGTCCTTCTGCCGGATCTTTGGGAGTGTGTGGGAGGAGCGAGGGTCTATCGAGAAATGGACCGGCTTCTTGATGAGCCCGACCCGTTGGAAGTTCTGGAGCGTCTGTTCGATGCCGGGATCATCCGCTCCCTCGGGGGTTCATCCGTGCTCTCTTCGGTCAGGAGACTTCGGATCCGGCGTTGGATGGGGATCCGGAATGCGTTGCGAGGCTTCAATCAGGGTGTTGCCTCGGGAGAGGTTCTCGATCGCGATATGTTTTATCTTGCCCTGTTTTTCGGGATTCCCCGGAATGGGGTCCGGACCCTGATGGCGCGCCTGGGCCTCGGGGAAAAAATGCGGGAGCGTCTTCATCAGGTGCTGTTCGAGAAAGATGGGTGGCCTTTCGAAGGATTCTATGAGGGGTTCGAGAAGGCCTCGGGGAGGGAGCCGGGAAGGATGCAGGCCCTCGCCGACAGACTCGACCTCCCGCGTGTCCTTCTTCTCCTGCTGATCGCCCGGGAGGAAGATCTCACATTCTGGAAGGACTACATTGTCCGTGACCGGTGGACGCCCCCCTTGCTTGGAGGGGAAGAGCTTCTAAAATACCCCGACATCCCGCCGGCCAGACGGGGGATGATCCTCGCCGAGCTAAGGGTGCTTCAGCGGACCGGGGTCCTGACCCAACCCGGTCAGGCAAGAGTATGGCTCGGGAAAAAAGCTACCGAAGAACTCCTTTGATCATTCGGTTCAGAGAATAATAATTTGCGTCTCCCGGAATAACATTTCGAATGACCCCCTCCTGGTCGATGACCGCGACCCACGGTTCCCCGTGAACGCGCCATTCCCGGACCACTTTTTGTTCATCATCCTCGTAGTCATCGATGTGGATGAAGGCCATGTCTTCGTGGTAGGTCCCTTGGAGCCCCTGAACAACTCTGTCTTCATGGACACACGGAGTACAGTGGATGGGAGCCCCAAAAAATACAAGGATCGGGCGGTGATGGTAAATGGCGTGGGAAAAACTTTCCCGATGGAGGTGGTCCGGGACATTCATGGTGCAAATATCGCCGAACCGTTCTCCGACCTGGAGGACGGGGTTGTGGCTGATAGGGGCCCGGCTCCCTGCCTTGGGAAAGGAGAGAAACCAGTCGCAGGACGTCAAGGAGACTACCGCTGCCATAGTTAAGGCGGCTCCCCAAAACGACATGCTTCGGACCAATCCGACTCTAAGGAACGACATCATAACCTCCGAAATTGACCCCGCCGGAACCTCCTCACGGCGCCTCTCGATTCATGGTATCCGATTGAAGCGCTCTTGTCATGCCCCTCGGTGTTCAGGTACTCTCAATTGTTTTGTAAATTTGGGAAAAAAATCCAATATTCACAGATCATGAGGTTGACGATTGTCCGAGCGGCGGGAGACGCTGGTCCTGACGCACTATGCACTCAAAAGGCCATGGCTTGTTCTGGCCTTGCTGACAGTGTTCTGCGCGTTTGGGGTGTATTCCTACCTGGACCTGGGGGTGGATCTTTTTCCGAGGGTCCGTTTCCCGCTGGTGACCGCCACCTTTACCGATCCGGGGGAATCTCCGGAAGGGATCATCGAGAAAATTGTCGTCCCCGTGGAAAGTTCCCTGGAGTCTTTGCCGGGAATCAAACACGTCCATTCAACGGTTGTGCCTGGGGCGGCCGTCATTACCGCTGTCTTTAAGGAAGACAGCCTTTCGGGTCAGCCGGAGCGGGATGTCAGAAAGGCCGTCAACAGCCTTTCAGGAATTCTTCCAAAAGGAATCGCGCCCCCCCAAATTCACAGGAAGGATCTCACACGCTCCCCGTTGATGTGGATCATCCTTCCTCTGCCGGAAAAGACCTCCTCCATGAAGGATGAGGAGGTCCAGCAATTCGTCTTTCGGGAGTTCCTGCCTCGGATCCGGCGGGTGAGAGGGATTCAGTCAGTCCATGTTGTCGCCCCTCCTCCCGTGGTGATGCACGTCTACCTATCCGCCAAAAAAATGGCCGCATTCGGGCTTTCCCCCGACTCCGTCTCTCTTCAACTTCGGGAGAGATCCCGGGAATATCCCGCGGGGGCGCTCTCTTCCAATGACACCAGCCTGACGCTTGGTGTGCGCGGGAATCCCCTGGCCAAGACCGGGCTCGAGTCTTTCCATGTTCTGCTCCCCTCCGGCAGGACCGCCCCTCTCTCCTCGATCGCCCGCATTTCCGAAGGTCCGGCAAATTCTTCCACCATATTCCGATTCGAGGGGAAGCCTGCCATCGCCCTCAAGCTTTACCCTGTTCCCGGATCGAATATGATCCGGCTTTCCGGCCGGATCAGGAGCCTCCTGACCGGCCTTGAAAAGGGGACGGGGCCGAGCGTGTCCGTACCGTCGGATTTCCATCCGACGATCCGGATGGATCGGTCCAAGCCGATCGGACAAAACAACAAGGAACTCCTGGAGACCTTGATGATCGGGGCCGCGCTTGCGGTTCTGGTGATCCTGGTATTTCTCGGAAACTTTCGGGAGACAGGGGTTGCCGCACTCGCAATTCCGGCCTCGGTGCTTCTGACATTTCCGTTTCTTCATTTTTTCCGTTTCACGCTCAATAACCTCACGATGCTGGGGTTGTCGCTCGTCGTCGGGATTTTGATCGACGACGCCATCGTTGTCCTGGAGAATATCCACCGCCACAGAAGTTTGGGCCAGTCCCCCCTTCTCGCCGCACGCCGGGGGGTGGGAGAGATCGGTCGGGCCGTCTTGGCCACCACGTTTTCGATCGTGGCTGTGTTTGCCCCTATGGCAATGATGCACGGAGTCCTGGGCGAGTTCTTCAGGGAATTCGGGTGGACGGTCTCCTTTGCAGTGCTGGCCTCCCTTCTCATTTCGCTCACGGTCAGCCCTTCGTTGACCGTTCTCGGCGCCGAAGGCCGGACTCAGGAACAACGACACCTCTTTGCTTTCGCTGGCGGTTGGGGGGGCTCCGTAAAGTCCTTCTACAGGTATACGCTTGAACACGCCCTCCATCACCCTGTCCTGGTGACCGTGTGCTGCCTCCTCCTCTTGGGAGGAACCCTGGCGATGGGGAAAACCTTGGGCTGGAATCTGATTCCCGGCGAAGATCAAAATGCGTTTACCGTCCATCTTCGCCTCGATGGATCCCCAAGCCTGGCCCGGACCGATCGGACCGCATCCGACATTGCTTCCCGTATTATGGCCCTTCCGGGGGTCCGTTCCTTGTTTCAACAGGTCGGAGGGACACAAGGGGTTCCGCCTTCGGAAGGATATCTTTATGTGAGTTTGTCCGACCGGTCCGAACGAACGGAACCGGACACCGAGATCATGGAGAAAACCCGGGCAATACTGGCGGGATTCCCGGCACTCAAGGGATCGGTGGATGCCCTCAGTCCCCTGGGAGGAACAGGAGCCAGCACGCCTTTCGCATGCTTTCTGATGGGAGGAGACCCCAAGGTCCTGGCATCGTTATCGGAAAAGCTTCAGGAGGCGATGAGGAAAATTCCTGGGGTGCGGGATGTGAACTCATCGAGGGCCGGTTCTCTGAAAATTATCATGGTTCGGCCAAAACCTTCCAACCCTCCCGAATGGGGCATTTCCTCAGGAAGGATTGCCCAATGGATTTCTCAGATGTCGACCAGCTATTCGGCAGGTCTTGTGGAGACGTCCCACGGGTGGCGATCCCTGGTGGTGTCGGTTGACCCTCTGAATGTGGCGTCCCTTCCAGCCATCTCCGATTTGCCCTTTCCAATCGGGCCTGGAAAGATTCTTCCACTCTCGACCATCGCCACGATTGATCGTGAAATGGCCGATCAGCGCATGAGCCGGGATGACCGGAGGCCTTCCATCACGATCACCGCCAATCTTCATGGATCAACGTCCCTCGGAGAGGTGATGAAAAAGGTGAACGAGTGGGCAAAGGCAAATCTCGTCTCCCCGTACCGGATCCGCTATGCCGGAAATTCAGATGTGTTGAATGATGCCAGAGGACAGATCGCCATGGCCGTGACAGTTGGCATTTTTGTCGTTTATGGTCTCCTTTCCTTCCTGTTTGGAAGTCTGATTCTTCCTTTTGTGATCATGATTTCCATTCCATTCAGCTTAGTCGGTGCGATCCTCGGTCTCTGGATTTCCGGAGTGTCAGTCAATATGATGGGTGCCATAGGATTGATAATCCTCTTTGGCCTCGTCACAAAAAATGCCATTCTCTTGGTGGATTACGCGAACACGCTGATTCGGAGAGGGCGATCGGTCCGGGAGGCGGTCCTTGAATCCGCCGCCGTCAGACTTCGTCCTATCGCCATGACAACTCTCGCCATGGTCTTTGGAATGGCTCCTATGGCCGTTGGTTGGGGGGCAGGAGGTCAAGTTCGCCAGTCGATGGCGGTTGTGGTGATCGGGGGGCTCATATCCTCCATGTTTTTCACGTTGTTTTTAGTTCCAGTCGTTTATGAACGGCTCTCTCTGGTTCGGAGGCCGATGGGGCGGGAGGAGGAAAATCCTTCATGAGGAGGCATTGGATGGGAGTCATCAAAGTGTCCGGAAAATCAGGTCTCCCCGGGGTCATTGCGGGACTGCTGTTGCTTCTTTCGGGGTGTTCCAACAATCAACCGCATCCGACGTTGAGTACGGCTGGATTGACCCCCGACGCCAGCCCAAATGGAATCATCGTTCGTGCAATCAACCCGTTTTATAACCAGAAGGCCCTTGCCTACGAACTTCCTTACAGCATCCTGCTCGATTCAGATCACCCGTTTGTGATTCATTGTGAACATAACCGGGTGGTCAAGGTGCCCTCCCGCTACAAGAAAGTCCTTGTGCGCTTTATCGGGAGAGAAAACGGATACATTCAGTCGGTGGAGGTCAAAGGAACGGACTGGAACAATGGAATTGACCGGAGATTCTATTTTCATCCCGACCTTGACCGGTTCCTCCGGACCCTCTCCCCGGTCGCCGTTGATTCCAAGAAGGGGATTGGTATCGGGAACTATATTAACGGGTGCACCGATCCCCTGTTGATCCTTTCCGTGGCTCCAGGAACCCCAAAGGTGGTGAATGAATTTACTTTTGTGGGAGATTTCATCCAAAAGGTCCTCGATCCCCAGAGTCCGTTAAAGGTTTTTTCGTTTCTGGTTGTCGAATAGATTTTAAGCCCTCCCGGGGGCATTTTCCCGAAAGGATTTTCCTTTGGTGTATTCCATTGATGAGATGAGACGGACCGTCGAGCGGTATGGCGTGCGTCTCACCCCTCAAAGAAAGGCAATCCTGGAGGTCCTTTCAAATTTCACGGGAATTTTTTCCGTGGTAGATCTTCAAAAAACGTTGACCCGTTCGCACCCTGATATAGGACGCGCCACCTTGTTTCGGGCGATCGACCTTTACGTTCGGTTGGGGGTATTAGAAAAAGTTCACCGGGAATCTGCGGAGGACGGGTATATCGTCGGCATGACGGGGCATCATCATCACCTCATATGCCGGCGTTGCGGAGAGGTTCGGCACATCGACCTCTGTCCCATCCAGGAAGAGGTCGAGGAGTTGGTGAAGAAGGAAGGGTATTCGGACACCATTCATCGATTTGAAATCGAAGGGCTCTGTGCCAAATGTCGGATTGGCTTGGAAAGGCAGAAATCCAAGACACAGGGAGTCTAAGGACCGAGAGGTTTGAATGCGGGAAGCTCCTGGGAGGCAAGATAGAGCCCGAGAAGAAGCAGGGCGATCAATCCCGCAACCAAGAGAACAGGTTTCTTATTTGAAGGAGAGGGTATGCTCACGAATAAAATTCTAAGCAGGGGAGGAGATCCTGTCAAGGGAATGATCACCGCTCTGGTTATGATCTGCGCGGTGTCTCTGCTTGCCGGTTGTTCGGGAGGAGGCAATACGCCTGAAAACACCCCCGCTCTTATGGACGAAGGAGACCAGCCAACGCCCATTCAGTTCGAAGGCCGATCAACACCGGTCCTGCTGCCTCATACCAACCTGTATATTTTCTTGACCTCAAGCCGGCCGTTGTACTATCGGGATGGAGCGTATTATCAGTTCTATCAGGATTACTGGTATCGGTCAGAGGATCTGAAAGGACCGTGGATGAAGGTTGATGTGACCCAGATCCCGGACCTTCTCCGAAGCGTCCCCCCTGAATATTATTACGACAACTTCCCATACAAACTTCGCAAGGACCAGTAGGAACACTTTTTGGAAGGCCGGTCAGGTCAAGGTTTGGCCCGTGCCTCCCCGGATGCGGATTTTGAGAAAAGTCCCGATTTGAAGACCCGTTTGTTCAGAGGCGCTTCCTTCCCTGCAAAAAATTTCGAGCCACCTTGAACTGTTGAATAATACCCCAAGGTGGCCGATCGGAACCTCCTGATACCGGCGGACATAGGGGATCAAAAAACCGTTCCATTCGACCGCGACTTCTTCGGGAGGGCGAATGGCCCTGAATCCCAGAAGAACATTCCCAAAACGGTCGATGTTCCAGACCAAATATTCCTCCGATTCATTGAGTCTCCCCGAAGGAGACTGAAACAAGGAGGAACTGGGAACCTCTCGGCCCATCTCTTCCGGGCGTCTTCCTTTTCCGAGCTCGGCAACGGCGGGGGCGAACAGATCCCTCCCCTGAAAGGTGGGGGATGCGAACCCTCCAAATATCCGAGGGTCGTCGAGATGGAAGAAGCGCATGTCGCCCACCCATCGGAGAAGCGTGGAGGGAAGTCCGTTGTCGGGAAAGACGAATTGATGGGTTGGTGACACCCCCACAAGCGCCCGCCGGTCGCTTCCGACCCCAGGGTCGACGATGACGAGATGAATGCTATGGGGAGGAGTGACTTCGAGGATCTCGATCAGGGGAGGAAGAGCGAAGAGAGGCCGGAAAGGAGCGATCTCGTGGGAGACATCGAGGATGACGGCGTTGGGTAGACGCGAAAGGATGACGGCTTTGACGCAGGCGACATAGACGTCTTTTTGCCCGAAATCCGAGGTAAAGGTGATGAATGGAGTCATGAAGAGGCCTCATTTCTTTCAGGAGCCCAAAAAGGGGCGGTAAAGGCAAGGGCTAATCCGAGGGAAAATGAGATCCAGAAAAGAGGGAGGGTGGGGGAGGCCCAAAAGGCTCCGAACCCTGCGAGAAGGGCCACATTGAAAGCCTCGGAGCGCAGTGACTTTCCGAGCCTTTGGTGTAGAGGGGCGAAAAGGGCGTTCCACCCCTTCTTTATTTCAAACTTTGTCGGAATAAAGGCCGGAACCCGTGTTTTATATTCGGAATATTCCGGAAATCTCGCGAGAAGGATTTTTTCCTCAAACCGTGCCAGGAACGCAAGAAACGGAAGCCCCCCGCCAACAAGGATGGCGGCCCCTTGAGGGGAGGACATCAACGAAAGTGAGACAATCATTCCGGCCGATCCGGCATAAAGAGGGTGGCGAATGTGGGCAAACAGCCCCTCCTGGGTCAGGACGTCGGTCACGGGGGATTTTGCCCAGATGGTCCGCCCCCCCAAGGATGAGGAAGCGGACAGCCTGAGCAACAAGGCCAGGGTGTAAAGTCCGAGGGGGACAAGGAGTGTCACATGGCGCAGAAAGGGAGTGATGCCGCTCTCCCGTGCTCCGATGCATTTCGCCAGGATGGCGGCCCACAATGGATGGGGGTGCCGGCCATTGGCGATCATGGCAAGGAGAAAAAAAACAAGCAGGATCCCCACCCTGAGCCGATAGATCCGTTCCCCTAAAAAATTTTTCTGTGGTGGGTCCATGGAACTCCCAAGGGGGCGTGGAAGGGGAATGGGCAAAGTTCCCCGATCGTTGGATAGTTTTGCCGCCCTGAACCTGGTGGCATGTTAACAAGAAGGCACATTGGATGAAAGAGGGAAAAACGTTTCGGCGCCCGGGACTCATGGCAATGGCTTTATTCTTGCTCCTCTGTTCCTCCTGCGAAACCGCATCGGACACCTCCAGCCCGAACTTCCTGGATGTGGAGGCCCACAAGGCGTTCGTGCAGGGGGACCTGGTGCGTGCCCGGGAGCTTGACCTTCGCGGGTTGTCCCTCTCTCCCGAAAATGCGGACCTCATGAACAATCTTGCTGTTGTTCAATCAAGACTCGGTCATGAAAAGGCCGCCCTTAAGCTCCTGGAAAAAGCCCACAGGATTGCCCCGGGTAATTCGGAAATCTTGCTGAACCTGGCAAGGGTCGAGCTTAAAAACGGCCATGAGGAGGAAGCCCTTCGCGTGGCGAGGATCCTCGTGGAGCAGGAGGAGTGGCCGGTTGGTTTCAGAACCTTGATGGGAAAAATTGAGATCGACTTCCATCATGACAGGGAGGCGCACATCTATCTCCACGAGGCTCATGACAGACATCCAAATAACCCTTTGGTGCTCACTTATCTGGGAATCGTCCATGATCGTCTCGGGATGGCAAAAGAGGCGAAGAAAAATTTTGAAGAGGCCCTTGCGAGGAATCCTTCCCCACGGTTACGTCGTGCCGTGACGGCCCTCCTTCATCATCTGGGAGCCGGTCACAAGGCCCGACAGAAATCCCAAAATCCCCCTTTGACCCCTTGAAGGGGCCAAAAGATGAATATGATGGGATTAGGGCTTTATTTTCCTCTTTTTTGTGATTAGAATGATAAGATTCCGTACCGTAGAAAAGCGGGAATGGTCAGAGGAGGATTTACGCGCATGTTACTTTCAAACCAAAACAATCTTTCAGATGAGGTCGTCTCCGATCAAGATGAGAATCTTGGTCGCGACCAAATGGATCAGCTGTACTCCGAAACCCTCCGGAATTTCGAGGAGGGCGCGGTGGTCGATGGAACCGTCATTGCGGTCTATCCGACCGAGGTGGTGGTCGATATCGGATACAAATCCGAAGGCCATATCGCCAAGATGGAGTTTTCCGAAGAAGAGATCGGCACCCTCAAGGTGGGAGACAAGATCAGCGTTTACCTTGAGGAGCGGGAAGATCCTCAAGGGAATTTGATCCTCTCCAAGGAAAAGGCAGACCGGATGAAGGTCTGGGATTCCCTCGAGGAACTGTCGGAAAAGGGCGAGGTCCTTGAAGGGAAGGTGGTCAGCCGGATCAAGGGAGGCATGACGGTCGATATTGGACTCAAGGCCTTTCTCCCCGGCTCACAGATCGATCTGCGTCCTGTCCGGGATATGGATCGTCTGGTGGGGCAGACCATTCAGGTTCGCATTATCAAGATGAACAAGAAGCGTGGGAATATCATTGTGTCCCGCCGTGTTCTCCTTGAAGAATGGCGCGACCGCCGAAAGAAGCTGACCATGGAGTCGCTCAAAGAGGGCGAAGTTCTTGAGGGAATTGTTAAAAATATCACGGACTACGGAGCCTTCATAGATCTTGGCGGCGTCGATGGTCTTCTGCATATCACCGACATGTCCTGGGGCCGCGTTTCGAGTCCCCAGAATCTCATGGCGGTTGGTGACAAAATCAACGTGATGGTCTTGAAGCACGACAAGGAAACCGGTCGTGTTTCCTTGGGACTCAAGCAACTCAAAAGCGATCCCTGGACCACCGTTGCCGAGCGCTATCCGGAAGGTTCCAAGGTCACAGCCAAGGTCGTCTCAATCACGGATTACGGGGCATTTCTTGAGATCGAGCCTGGAGTCGAAGGCCTGATGCACATCACAGAAATGAGCTGGAATCATGAGGTGAAGCATCCTGGCAAGATCATGAACGTTGGCGATATGGTTGAAGCCAAGGTTTTGAAAATCGATGAGAAGAACAGAAAGATCTCTCTTGGGTTGAAACAGCTTGGCCCCAATCCTTGGGATGTCGTCGAAGAAAAATACCCGATCGGGACCATTGTTTCCGGGAAGGTCAAAAGTCTCACCGACTTCGGCGTATTTGTCGGTCTGGAGGAAGGAATCGATGGCCTGATCCATATTTCAGATCTTTCTTGGACGCGCCATGTGCGTCATCCTTCAGAGGTGTTCAAAAAAGGGCAGAAGGTTGAAGCCATCGTCCTTAAAATTGAAAAAGAACGCCAACGGCTTTCCTTGGGGTATAAGCAAATGACTCCGGATCCTTGGGAATCGGAAATTCCGGAACGATTTCCTGTGGGCCGCGTCATGAGGGGCAAGGTTACCAAGGTGATGGATTTCGGATTTTTTGTCGAGATCGAGGATGGTGTGGAAGGACTTGTTCACGTGAGTGAGGTGGATCTGCCGTCGGGAGAGCGTCTCGACCAGATGTTTCCGGTCGACTCCGAGGTCACGGTGAGGGTCGTCAAGATCGATAAGGCTGAACGGAAAATTGGACTCTCCGTGAAAGGCGTCGAAGAGGCGGCAACCGAGTGAGCTGAGGCACTTTATGGAGCCCCTTCGCGGTGATAAGCGCTGAGGGGCTCCATTGCGTTGTGGAGAAGGGGATTCCCTTCTCTTTGTTTTTGCAGTGCTTATGAATGCAACGTGGGTGATGGCATGATGGTTCGAAAAATGTTACGGGCGGGTTTTGTCATCCTGGTTGTTTTTGCGGCCATCTTGGTCCTGGGACGAGGGGCGGCATTTTTTAGTCGGTCTGTTCCATTGGTGGGAGGGGCCGAGATCGGGGTGGTCCGCATTTCGGGGGTCATCATTTCGTCCAAAAAACCGATCCGGCAAATCCGGGAACTGGTCAGGGATCCCCGGATAAAAGCCCTTGTGATCCGGATCAATAGTCCCGGCGGGGCGGTTGTCCCATCGCAGGATATTTATGAAGAGGTGTTGAAAGCCCGGAAAAAAGGAAAGCCCGTCATCGCCTCCATTGGGACCGTTGGGGCGTCCGGAGCGTATTATATTGCGTCCGCCTGTGACCGGATCATGGCCAGTCCGGGGTCCCTCACGGGAAGCATTGGTGTCATCATGGAATTGGCGGAGTTCCAAGATCTTTTAAAAAAGATCGGCATTTCGAGTGAGGTGATGAAAAGTGGGGCATTGAAGGATGCCGGATCCCCTTTCCGCCCCATGACACCTGAAGAAAAGGCCTATCTTCAGGCCATCTTGAATGAAATGCATCAGCAGTTTATTCAAGACGTCGCGAAAGGGCGTCATATGTCCCCCGCGGATTTGAAACCCCTGGCCGACGGCAGGGTCTTTACCGGAGCCTCCGCAATATCCAATCATTTGGTGGATCAGTTGGGAGACTATCAAGATGCACTCGATACAGCAACGAAATTGGCGCATATCAGTGGACCCCCTGTCATCCGGACCTTTCATGAAAAAGGGTTTCTGGATAAAATGGTATCTTCTCAAGTCAATCACTTGTGGGAGTCCATCGAGCAACCGCCGGTTGGATTCTGGTCCGTACTGCCGGTGCCGGAATTTTTCCATTAACCGCAAATCAATGAAGGAGCGGGACGAACAATGACCAAAGGTGAGCTTGTTCAAAGATTGGCAAGACAGTTTCCGGGAATTCGCCGGGAAGATGCTCGGGTGATGATTGATCTTTTTCTCGACTCGATGAAGACAGGCCTGCGGTCGGGGGATACGGTCGAATTGCGTGACTTTGGGGTTCTGCGTGTGCGGACACGGGCGACAAGGAAGGCGAGAAACCCGCGAACAGGGTCTTCCGTGGTCGTTGCCCCCAAAAAAGTCCCTTACTTCAAGCAAAGCCGAATTTTGAAGTCAAGCCTTAAATCGAGCCAAGTCAAAGGATAATTTCGATGTTCGAAAGTTTGACCGGCCGTCTTGAAGGAATTTTTCATAAACTGACAGGCAAAGGGGGCCTTTCGGAGTCGGCCGTAGAAGACACGCTCCGGGAGTTGCGTGTCGCTCTGCTTGAGGCCGATGTCAGCTTGGCGGTGGTCAAAGAATTCACCGAAGCTCTGCGGGCACGTCTGGTCGGTCAAGCTGTGAAGGCCGGCTTGACCCCTGCCCAGCAGATCATTACCGAAGTCTACAAAGAAATCGTTCATATCTTGGGGGATCATCGGGCCAACATCGCCCTTGCCTCCAAGCCCCCGACGATTGTGTTCATGATGGGACTCCAGGGATCGGGAAAGACCACGACCAGTGCCAAGATCGCGCTTCACTTCAAGACGCAGGGACGGCGTGTTCTCTTGGTGGCGAGCGATTTGGCCCGCTTGGCCGCGGTGGACCAATTGCGGATTTTGGGTGAGCAGATCGGTGTTCCGGTCGTCCTTCCCTCCGAAGGCGTGACCCGTCCCCAGGACATGGTGGCTTCGGTCCGTAAGCGCATCCTCGAAGGGATGTATGAAATCGTGATCGTGGATACGGCGGGCCGTCTCTCGATCGACGAAGAGTTGATGATCGAACTGAAGAACCTGAAATCTCTGTATAATCCAAAGGAATGTCTCCTCGTCGTCGATGCGATGCAAGGCCAGGAAGCCGTCAATGTGTCCAGGGGATTTGATCAGTCGATTGGGGTGGACGGCGTCATTTTTACGAAGCTTGACGGTGACACGCGGGGTGGGGCCGTTCTATCCATCCGAAGTGTGATAAAGAAGCCGATCAAGTTTGTCGGCTCCGGAGAAAAGCTCGACCGTTTGGAACCGTTTATTCCGGAACGGATGGCTTCACGGATTATCGGAATGGGGGATATTGAAACCCTCATAGAAAAAACCAGCAATGTCGTCTCCCAGGATCAGGCCGAAAAGCTGGTCCGTAAAATGGGGACGAATCAGATGACCCTGAGTGACTTTCTTGAACAAATTCAGGGCATGAAGAAGCTTGGAGGACTCGAAGACCTTATGGGCATGCTCCCAGGGGGGACATCGCTTAAATCCAAGGTCGATATGCAGTTGGTCGAAAAAGAACTGAAGCGGACCGAAGCGATCATCTTCTCGATGACCAATGAGGAACGGGACCATCCCGATAAAATCGATGGCAGTCGGAGAAAGCGGATCGCCACCGGATCGGGAACCAGTGTCCAGCAGGTCAACCAATTGCTGAAACAGTTTGACCAAGCCCGTCGCATGATGCGCACAGCGCTGAAATCGAAAGGGACTCGGTCGCTGCGATCGATGTTTCCATTTTAGAACGTCTCACGATCAAAAAAACGAAATTCCGGACAAGGAGGCCAAGTGGCAGTTCACATTCGATTATCAAGAAGTGGAAGGAAAAAATTACCGGTATACAGAATCGTTGTCGCGGATTCGAGATGCCGGCGTGATGGAAGGTTCATTGAAATTCTCGGAACGTATGCGCCGAAGCAAAAGGAAGGACACGACCTTAAGATCAATCTTGAAAAGATTGATTCCTGGATCGCCAAGGGAGCGGTTCCAAGCGATACGGTGGCGAGACTGATCAAGAAATCGGCGCTCCCCGCTTCCTAAATTCGGTATCCTCCAAGCGGGGATGCCCATGGGAGACCTTCTCTGTCTTCGCCGGAAGGTCCGCAGACGTTGGAGGAACGAATCCGCCGGATGAACGAAATGTCCGATAAGGATCCCCGTGGTCCTGAAAATCTGTTGCTTGTAGGACGAATGGGACGGCCCTTTGGCGTTCGTGGTTACGGGAGGGTCGTGATATTCTCTGAGAACCCGGCCAGATTTGGAGGGGATCACGGGAAGCCCTTCTGGGTTGCTCCGGCGACTCCGGGGTCCGGAAGACGCAGAAGACTGATTCTGGAGGATACTGAGCCGAAGGGCGAGTCCCTTCTCCTGAAGTGGAGGGGGGTGGACTCTCCGGAAACCCTTCGGGAAATTTCCGGCTGGAACATTTTTTGGGAAGGGGTGGACGATTGGTGTCCCGAAGATCCGGAAAATATTCGGATTTCGGAGCTGATCGGAATGACGGTCCGAGATTGTGAGTCACACCGGAAGATCGGAACGGTGGTTGATTTTTACGAACGACCCGGACAGGATCTTCTGGCGATTGACGCGGAGGGGAAAGAGGTTCTTTGTCCTTTTGTCGAACCCCTTGTTCCTCTTGTGGACCGAGAAAATGGGGAGGTACATGTTCGATGGAGCATTGTCGGCACATAGGGGTGATCTCGCTCTTCCCCGACATGCTTCGGACCATTTTTGAAACCAGTATTTTGGGACGGGCTGAGTCGAAAGGGCTGGTCCGGTTCCATTACTGGAATCTCCGAGACTTTGGAACGGGGTCTTACCATTCCGTCGACGACTATCCTTTTGGAGGGGGAGGGGGGATGATCATGAAACCCGAGCCCATCTCAGAGGCGCTGGATCGTTCCATGAATGATCTGGCGGGACATGGGAAGATAGGCCCCCGATTGATTTATCCCTCTCCCCAAGGGCGGGTTTTTCACCAGAAGATTGCCCGGACATGGGCCGATGAAGAACGGCCGTTGCTGTTCCTGTGCGGACATTACGAAGGCATCGACCAACGAATCCTGGATTGCTACGCTATCGAAGAATGGTCCATGGGAGATTATGTCCTTTCCGGAGGAGAACTTCCCTGCGCGTCGATGGTGGATGCGGTCGTTCGGCTGGTTCCGGGAGTTCTTTCGAACGACAGTGCAACGATGAACGAGACCTTCGAGAACAGCCGTTTTGATTATCCCCAGTATACCCGGCCGCGGGTGTTCAGGGGACATGAGGTTCCGCCGGTGCTTCTCTCGGGAGACCATGAAGCGATTCGTCGCTATCGGGAGGATGTTTCACGGAGAAAGCAGCAATCCGTGAGGCCGGATTTGAGTGGAAACCCCACTGAGGTTTCCTGTTAACAAAAATGTCTGTTTAAACGGGCAAAATAATGAGGTGAGACATGCAAGTCCTTGATCAAGTTGAACAATTATTTATGAAAGATGAAGCCCCCAAGGTGGCGGTCGGAGAAACGGTGCGCGTTCATTTTAAGGTTGTGGAAGGGGAGAAAGAGCGCGTTCAGGTGTTTGAAGGGGTCGTCATTGGAATCCGGGGTGGAGGAACACGGGAAATGATTACGGTCCGCAAAATTTCCTTTGGAATCGGGGTCGAAAGATCCTTCCCCGTTCATTCACCGCAAGTCATTAAGATCGACCGCGTCCGTGCAGGAAAAGTCCGCCGTGCAAAGCTTTATTTCTTGCGGGACAAGAAAGGAAAGGCCGCGCGTCTGAAGGAAACCAGCGAGGAATAGTCCCATCCGCGGGAGCCTTCCCGTCCCTGATGGATGCTGGGAAGATCAGGCAGGCGTCTTGACCGGCAGGGATGTCTCCGATCTCTTTGTTGTGGGGCTTGACGAGGTTGGGCGTGGGGCTTTTGCAGGCCCGGTGACGGCCGCATGCGTGGTGTTTGAACCCCCGGTCAGCCGATTTGCAGGATATGGCGTTACCGATTCAAAACTCCTGTCCCCAGAAAAAAGGGAGGCCCTGTCGACATGGATTAAGCGGAGCGCCCTTTATACCGGCCTCGGGTGGGCCTCGGTCGAGGAAGTGGAACGTCTCAACATTCGTAACGCCTCTCTTCTGGCCATGTTGAGAGCCGTGAGGGCCCTTCCGGAAGAGTTCTTAGCTCAACGTTCAACCCTGTTCGTTCTGGACGGAAAGGATTCTCTTCCCGATTTTTCCTACCCTCAAACGGCCGTCGTTGGGGGAGATCGTCTTGTCCTTTCCATCTCTGCGGCCTCGATATTGGCGAAGGTGGCCCGAGACCGCTATATGGTGGACCTTGACCTGCAATTCCCCCACTTTGGGTTTGCAGACCACAAGGGATATGGAACGGAAAGACATCGGAAAGCGATTCGGAACCATGGGCTTTCGTCGCATCATCGAATCCATTTTTGCCGGAACGTGCTTGGGGAGTGACCGTGTGAGTGTTTTCTCGATTTCTCCGGCATCATGAAAGAGTCGACCGAATGCCAAACTCTGATTCAAACGAGGATTTCCAGTTTTCGTTTCGCACTTGGTTCAGCCTTTTTTCACATCTTTTTTTCTCCTCCTTCCTCCTCCTTTTCCTTTTTTGGACCCTGACCTCTTTTTGGAGCCTGGACTCCATGAGGACTCAAGCGGCCTCTTCGGCGCACTTGCTCCTCATCTTTGACACCCCCCCGTCCCCCTCAGAAATTCAAGGGCTTGTGAAGACGATGGAAAAGGTATCTGGAAGCGGGACTGTCACCTCGTTTCATCCCCAGGATGCGAAAAGCCCAACGGAGCAAAGGAACAGCAAAAGGATCCTCTCCGTCGCCGTGTCGCTCGGCCAGGGGCCCCACGGCCAGGTTGTGACGTTGGGAGACCAGATCCGTTCAATCCAGCAGATCGTCAAAAACGACACCTCGATTAAAGAGATCGTCTACAATCCCCAATGGGTGGCCCGGGTCGATCTATTGGCCGGCATCTCGGAAGGGATGAAGAAGGCCCTCGAGATTCTCGTCGGGGCCCTTTGTCTTGGACTCGGACTGTATTGGGCGTCGTGGGGGAATTCTTTATGGAGCCACTTATTTTCGCCCCATTCCACAGGAGGACGATCCTCCTCCGAGCGTCGGAGCCCGCTTTTTCAACGTGAATCGATCCCGGACGAACAGGTCGAATTTCCAAGTCTTCCGCCTCCAATCCCGGGGCCTTCAGGCATTGTTCGCATTTTCGCCTCCGGATTCTGCGGGTTTATTTCTGGAGGCGTGGCGGTGTTCGTGGCATGGATCCTCCGAACTTTTCTTTATCCAGGAATGGACAATCCATTTCGTCCAGGATTCATCGGGGCAACGACATACTTGGATCCTTTGTGGATCGCGTTTATCCTGGCGTGCGGACTGGTGGGATGGCTGGGGGGAATCCTCTACCTTCTCCTCCCCTTTCCAACCCGAAAAGAAGGTTCGCCCCTTCCGTGAATGATCACCCTGGTGATATTGTCCCTTCCCCCGCCTCCGAGACCCTCCGACCCCTAAAACGTGTGGCGTATATTTTTGCCGCAGTGTTTTTGGTGTTGGCTTTAAACGTTCCTTGCAAGGCCACCTCCGATCAGGAGCCTTCCATTCGCGCCATCGAAAAAAAACTCTCAGTGCGCGAGCACGAACTCGCGGAACTGAAACGCCGCCTTTCAAAAAACCGTCTGGAATTGAAGCGCTATCAGGGGCGGCGATTGAATTTGAAGGTCAGAATTCTTAAGCTGCGAGTTCAATTGGCCTCCTTCCACCTTCAGGTGTCACGACTTCAGATCCGCGAGATCCAGGACAGACGGGCAATCAAAAGGCTGGAAAATGCGCTCGCACATCTCGACGTGGTCGTCAGCGCGGACATTTTGCAAAAGGGTGCTCTCGAGTCCCGCCTGCTCTTGCGCAAGGCGGAGCAGGCCCTGGCGAACCTTGACGGAACGGATATTCAGGCCGATGCGATTCTGCGCACCTCCGTCCTGTCCGACCAAACCCATCATTTGGACTCCTTGCTCCGTCAATACAAACACAAGCAGGACCGTCTAAAGGTCAGCCGAGATCAGCTGCAATCGATTCAAAACCATGAAAAAAACCTTCTGAGGCAGCGGGAAGCGGAAGAGACCCGACTGAAGAAGAAGATGGTCGGAATCCAAGCCGAAATTGTCCGATTGAAAAAGAGGGAAGAGTCCATTTCTCAGGACAATCAGACGATCTTGAAGCGTCGCCGGGAACTGATGGGTTTGATCTTGCGGCTTGAGCGCCTGAGGGAAAAAAAACATCTGAAAGAAATCTACCGCAATCCCCCGATCCTTGGAAAAACAGTCTTTCGTTGGCCGGTCGCCGGAATGATCGTCGAGAAATACGGACCGTTTCATGACGGGATCGATATAGCCGCCCCCGTGGGATCGAAAGTTCGTGCGGCTTGGACGGGAAAGGTCCTTTTTGCCAAGTCTTATTCCGGCTATGGGCGTCTTGTGATTCTTTCTCACGGGAAGCATCTCTATACCCTTTACGGTCATCTGAACCATATTTTTGCCCGCGAGGGGCAAAGGGTTGCCATTGGTGAGATCATTGGAACGGTTGGGAGGGGGGGGACCCAAGGAAAATCGACGCTGTTTTTTGGGGTGACTCGAAGAGGAAAGCCGCTAAGTCCAATGCGCTTTCTTCGTCAAGGACACCAGGAGTGATTTAAATCCGCCGGGAACTCTGTTGTAAAGGCTAACAATGCGTGATAATCTGAGACAATGATCTCTGGAAAACATCAATTTTGAAAGCGGTCCGATCTTCCGGTCATCGGAGATCGGGTGATTGTGAGGAAAAAGAGTTTATGCGTCTCAATGACTTTGGAAATGGATCTAACCGTTCACTTTGGAAATGGATCATGAAAACAGGAAACATTGTTCTTGTCTTGGTCGTCGGCATCTTGGTCGGCGGGGTGGGCCATGCGGTGCTGGCAGATGGCGGAACGGACAAGAGCCTCAAGATTTTCTCCATGGTGTACGCCCTGATTCAAAATGATTATGTCGACACGATCCCCGCACAGCCCGTCCTTGACAGCGCCATACGGGGCATGGTTGCCTCCCTGGACCCCCACTCCGAGTACATGTCTCCGCAAGAATACCACGACCTTGAAATCAACACCCAAGGGCGATTCGGAGGAGTGGGGATCAAAATCACCACCCAGGGGAATCGCATTATTGTCCAGGCTCCGATCGATGACTCGCCCGCATTTCGGGCAGGAATCAAATCCGGGGATGAAATCATTCGGGTCAACGGCGTGAGCACCACGTCTCTGGGCCTCGCAAAGGCCGTCAGAACGATGAGAGGCCGCCCGGGCACGCATGTTATTCTGACGATCTTCCGAAAAGGGGTCTTTAGGGAGCGCAACTTTGACCTTGTTCGGGAAGTGATCAAGATCCATACGGTCAAGTACAGAATGTTGAAAGACCATATCGGATATGTCCTTGTCCGGGAATTTTCGGAAAATACCGCGAGAGATCTCGATGCGACCCTGAAAAAACTTGATCGCCGGGGCATGAAGGGGCTTGTGATTGATCTCCGCAACAATCCGGGAGGATTGCTGACAAGCGCTGTGGATGTTTCCTCTCTCTTCATTCCGGACAAAAAGGTCGTCGTGTCAATGAAGGGGCGGCGTCAGGACAGGGCGTTCCGGTCGCATGGGGGGATGGCGTTTCCCAAAATTCCGATCGTTGTGCTTGTGAACACGGAGACGGCCTCTGCGGCGGAAATCGTCTCCGGGGCCCTCCAGGACTACCATCGAGCCACCATCCTTGGAACTCAGACCTTTGGAAAGGGATCGGTGCAGACCATTCTTCCCCTTTTCGATGGATCGGCGCTTCGTCTCACGACGGCACGATATTTCACTCCCTCGGGTCGCTCAATCCAGAATTATGGAATCACGCCCGATGTCATTATCAAAGAAATAGTGCCCCACGGGTCTCGCGCAATTTCCGTTCCGAGAGAGGTCGACTTGAAGCATCACTTCCTCAATCCGGATGTCAAAGTGCGCGGGGTCGTCATTCCCAAGGCAAACATCCAGAAACATCTTGTTTACCCCCTTCCAAAAGGGAAATCCGATAACCAGCTTACCGCTGCGATCAGAATCCTGAAGCGAAAAATTTCTGATTGATCCCTTCCTGAAGGCCAGTGACCACGAATTTGGGTTCGCTGGCCCTTCTATTTTCTTTAATTTTTTTAAAAAAAGGGCTTGCCAATCCTCCAATCCTTTGGTATTATTCTATCACTCATGAGGTGTGAGTGCTAAATCCCAGGTTCAACATCCAACTTAATGGAGGTATGTATGAAATTTAAGCCATTGAAGGATCGTGTTTTTGTCAGCTACGCCGAAGAGGCTGAAAAGACTCAGGGCGGGTTATATATTCCTGACGCTGCCAAAGAAAAGCCCCAAAAAGGGAAGGTGGAAGAAGTCGGAGACGATGTCAAATCCCTTAAAAAGGGCGACTCCATTCTCTTTGACAAGTATTCCGGATCGAAAATCTCCATTGATGGGACGGATTACCTCATTCTGAAAGAAGAAGATATCCTGGGCGTGTTTGTCGCCTGACAATCGGGAAAAACAGGATCCGGGAGATTCACACTATTTTTAATCATACGTAATTTCAGGAGGATCAGAATATGGCAAAACAAATGATTTACAGTGAGGAAGCCCGCAATGCCGTTCTTCGTGGCGTGACAGCCTTGGCCGATGCCGTGAAGGTGACCCTTGGCCCGAAGGGGCGGAATGCGGTCATCGACAAGAAATTCGGAGCTCCGACCATCACAAAGGACGGCGTGACCGTCGCCAAAGAAATCGAACTGAAAGACCCTTACGAAAACATGGGAGCCCAGTTGGTGAAGGAAGTGGCGTCCAAGACCAGTGACATTGCGGGAGACGGAACCACCACCGCCACGGTCCTGGCTCATGCCATCTACAGGGAAGGGGTTAAAAATGTCACCGCCGGAGCCAATTCCATGGAAATCAAGCGTGGGATTGATCTGGCTGTGGAAGCGGTGATCGAAGAACTCAAGAAGCTGAGCAAACCATGCAAGGATAAGAAGGAAATCGCCCAGATCGCGACGATTTCGGCCAACAATGACCCAGAAATCGGAAGACTCATCGCAGATGCGATGGACAAAGTCGGGAAAGATGGTGTCATCACCGTCGAAGAAGCGAAAAGCATGACCACCTCCCTCGATGTCGTCGAAGGAATGCAGTTCGATCGTGGGTATGTCTCCCCTTATTTTGTCACCGACCAGGAACGGATGGAAGTTGTCCTCGACAATCCCTACATCCTGATCCACGAAAAGAAGATCAGCAACATGAAAGACCTTCTGCCTATTTTGGAGCAGATCGCCAAGATGGGACGTCCGCTTATGATCATCGCCGAAGAGGTGGAAGGCGAGGCCTTGGCCACCCTGGTTGTGAACAAGCTGCGGGGCACGCTCAATGTGGCCGCCGTCAAGGCTCCTGGATTCGGGGACCGGAGAAAGGCGATGCTCGAAGATATCGCCGTTCTGACCAACGGCACGATGATTGCCGAAGATCTTGGTCTCAAGCTTGAAAATGTCAAACTTTCCGACTTGGGACGCGCAAAGCGCGTATCGATCGACAAGGACAACACGACCATTGTCGAGGGAGCCGGCGAATCGCCAAAAATCCAGGCTCGTGTCAAGCAGATCAAGTCCCAGATCGAGGAATCAACCTCCGACTATGATCGCGAGAAGCTTCAGGAACGCCTGGCGAAGATCGTGGGCGGGGTGGCCGTGATCAATGTCGGCGCGGCGACTGAGACGGAAATGAAAGAAAAGAAAGCCCGCGTGGAAGATGCCCTCCACGCCACCAAAGCGGCCGTCGAGGAAGGAATCGTCCCTGGAGGGGGCGTGGCGCTTCTCCGGTCTTCGTCGGTGCTTGACCATTTGAAAACAGAAGGCGATCAAAAGATCGGCCTCAACATCATCAAGCGGGCCCTTGAAGAACCCCTCCGCCAGATTTCCTTCAATGCAGGTCTTGAAGGGTCGGTGGTCCTCCAGAAGGTTCGTTCTGAAAAGGGAGCGATGGGATTCGATGCCGCCTCTGAAACCTATGTCGATATGATTCAGGCGGGAATTATCGATCCCACAAAGGTGACCCGGACCGCCCTTCAGAACGCGGCGTCGGTGTCGGGCCTCTTGTTGACCACCGAGGTCATGATTTGTGAGATTCCCGAAAAAGAGGCGAAGGGTCCTGCAATGCCTGGAGCCGGTGGAATGGGAGACATGTACTAAGGGTCTTTCTCCCGAACATTAAGGGGGGGGCGTTTGCCCCCCTTTTTTTTTCGGAACAGTTTGGCCAAAGGTTCCGGATGTTGTAGAATGCTGGTTCGAGAAATGATCAAAGGTTTTTCGCCCGGCAGGATATCTCGGGATGCGCGTAGAAATTTGATATGTTAAGACCGATTCAAGGAGGAAAATCGATGAGTGCAAATGTTGCGGATGTGTCGACGGCTGAATGGGACAAGCGTGTCCTTGAGTCGAAGGGGGTGGTGATGGTGGATTTTTGGGCCCCCTGGTGCGGACCATGCCGCATGGTGGCTCCCATCGTTGATGAGCTTGCCGAAGAGTATAACGGACGTGTCACTTTCATGAAGCTGAACACCGACGACAATCAGGATATTGCGGTCCGTTACCAGGTGATGGGCATTCCAACGCTGATCTTTTTCAAGGATGGAAAGGTTGTGAGCAAACTGGTCGGGGCCCAGAGCAAAAAGACTTTCAAGGAAAAGATCGAAGAACTGCTCGTGGCCTGACTCTCGTGATTCAGAGCCTCCGCATTGCCGCATTCGCGACAATTGAAGAGATGTCGGTCTCCTTCGACGAGGGGCTGACGGTCATCACAGGGGAGACAGGAGCAGGAAAGTCGCTCCTTGTTGACGCACTTTTTTTGGTCTCGGGGCAAAAGCCCCGAGGCCTGACCGTGCGGCCCGGGTGCGATGAAGGGATTGTCGAAGCCGCATTCACGCCCATGAATGGTCCGATCCCGGACACTCTTTCCGACATCCTCCATCCCGGGGATGACATCGTCATTCGTCGTCTTGTCACTGCGAACGGACGAATGCGCCAATCGGTGAACGGTCAATCAGTGTCCCTCTCCCAACTTCAAAGTCTTGTCGGTTTTCTCTTTGATCTCGTCGGACAGGGCGAAAACACCCGCCTTGGGCAAAACGATTTCCATCGGCCCTATCTCGACGGGTTCGCAGGCCTTTTAGAATTATCGAACCGATTCGAAAAAATACGGCGGGAGATCCTGGCCCTCCGCAAAGAAAGGGAGACGCTCAACGCACGGATGGCGGAGATTTTGCGGGAACGCGAAGAACGCCTCCGCATGGAGGAAGACGCCTTACTCCTTTCGGGCCGCCCAGGGGAATACGAAGAACTCTCCCAAACATTGTCCTCCCAGCTCCATTCTCAGGAAATCCTCTTGCTCGCGGGCCGGGCCTACAATTCCCTCTATGAAGATGAGCAAAGCGTTCTCTCGATGATGGGCCGCATCGCCTCGGATCTCGACCACCTGCTCGCATTGGATTCCTCGCTCCAGGAGATTCGTGGTGGAGTGGCCGAAGCCATGGAAATCCTCAAGGACAGCGCCCATGAAATCCGGCGCTATCAGGAATCTCTGGAGATGGACCCTGAAAAGCTTTCGTCCTTGGAGGCCCGATTTTCGCTGTTTCGACGACTGGCCCAAAAATATCAGGTCCGGCCGGAAGACCTCGTTGATTTTCTGGAAAAATCCGGAGGGGGAGCCCCCGATTCGATCGAGGAAGAATTGGCCGTTCTCGATCGAAAAATCGCGGAACGGGAAGCATGGCTGAAGGACGCGGGAAGGACGCTCCGAGAAAAGAGGCTCGAATCTGGAGAGCGGTTTTCGGTGGCTGTCTGCGATGTCCTGAAACGTCTTCGCATCGACCACCCGACCTTCACCGTCTCATTTGCGCCCTACCCCGATCCCATCGGGGGCCCGTTCGGGACGGAGAAAGTCGAGTTTCTTTTTTCGGCCAATCCAGGCCTCCCCGAACGACCCCTCGGAGACGTGGCCTCCGGTGGAGAAATCTCCAGGGTTCTCCTGGCGATCAAGTCGGTATTGGCGGAAACCGACATGGTTCCAACGCTCGTGTTCGACGAAATCGACTCGGGAATTGGGGGAGAAGTCGGCGAGGTGCTGGGGGACCTTCTGAAGAATATCGGCAAGACCAGGCAGGTCATCGCGATCACGCACCTCCATCAGGTCGCTCGCAAAGCCCTGCACCATCTCTTGGTCAAGAAGGTGACGGATGGGGGCAGAACATACTCCAAGATCGCCCCGATCGAGAAGGAGGACCGGGTGCGGGAAATTGCCCGCATGCTGGGTGGAGAACACATTTCGCCCTCCACCATGAAAATCGCCAAAGACCTTCTCTCCTGACACGCATCTCCCCTGGCACTTTCCCCTGGATCCTCATTGTTGCCGGAGCTCCCGGAGAATTTTCTGAACCCGGTTTCCGAAGGTGGAAAGGTCTCCTTCTCTCAAAGCCTTGTCCGCCTCTTTTCCCCATTGCTGAAGTTTCGAGAATCTCCTGGACCGTTCTTGGGGGGCGGGGGAGGAGGTCCTCCGCACGCCTGTGGAGGCCTCTTGGATGGCCCCGGAAAAAAGATCGGAGAGAGCCTGATCCAGCGTCTTTCGCATGACCACCCGATCGCCCATGGACACAATGACCCGCCTGAGCTCCGGGAGGGCCCCCGGGCTCGTCGCGGAAAGATAAAGCGGTTCCACGTACAAGAGGGAATGGGCGATGGGGATGATGAGAAGGGTTCCCCGGACCACCCTCGATCCCTGCTGGTTCCATAGGGTCAATTGCTTGGAAATCGGACCGCGCTGATCGATGCGGGCTTCGATCTGGTTCGGGCCGTAAATGAGTCGCTCCTTTGGGGCGCGATACACCTTGAGTTCCCCCAGGTGGGCCAGATCCGACCGGCCGACCAGCCAGGCGGAGAGGTTGTCCCGATGGGCAGGGGTGTAAGGGAGCATCATGACGTATTCTTCCTGCGCCTCGCCCGGGAGGCGCATCACCATGTAATACGGCGACATCGTGCGCTCATTCCGGTCGGCGATCGACCAAAGATCTTCCCGGTTAAAGAATACCTGAGGGTCTTTCATGTGATAGGCGGCGAGAACCCTTGCGGAAATTGAAAACATCGCCGGCGGGAACCGGAGATGGGGAAGGATTTCAGGGGGAATATCCTGTGCCGGATGGAACAGTGTGGGGAAGGCCTTTTGGTAGGCCTTGATCACAGGATCGGAGGGATCGACCACATAGAAGGTGGTGGTCCCGGATTTTGGATCCACAAGGATCTTGACCGAATTTCGAATATAGTTGAGGCGGTTTGGCCATGAGGCGAATGACTGGCGATGTCCGCTCCGAATCAGCCGCCCCGGACGGAAGAAGGCGTCGGATCCCTGGACCATCGAGGCGTAGGGGTAAGAGTCGGAGGTCGTGTAGGCGTCCATCATCCACATCAGATGACCGGAAGGCCCGATGACGGGAACCACATCCGGGTCGACCGAAAGAAACGGGGCCAAGCGCTCGACAATGCCGAAGATATCCCGATGAACAAGAATTCGGCTTTCGGGGGTGATCGCCGAGGAGAGAACGATCTTGAGCGACCCGAATTCGTAAGAGTAGAGAAGGCGCCGCAAGAAGGAGGAGAGGCGGATGCCTCCGGTTCCGTCATAGTGGTTGTAAACGTTTTGACGGCCTTTTGGATAATCGAACTCGGAGATTCGGGTATTGACGATCGCATATGGGGCGGGCTGATCCCCGTAATAGATTCGTGAATGGGAGACCGTTTGAGGAATCTCCGAGTGCGGGGGGATGTCCCTGATCCAGAAAATGGGAAGACCTTCCGGACTGACCCTGTTGACAGGAGACATGATCAGGCCGTGTCCATGGGTGAAGGTCAGGTGGACATTGATCCAGTTCGGACTGGGAAGGTTGTCGTAGGAGAGTTCCCGGGGGGCCACCAGGACCTGGCGGAGGGTCCCGTTGATTGGATACCGGTCGGGGGCAAGAATCGGGAAGGTGTAATAGGTCCGGATCTGTTGCAGTTGTCGAACCGTGGTGAGCAAGGGGCGGTGGTCCCACAGCCGGATGTTTCGGATTGTGGCGTGATTTTCGGAAATTTCGGCCAACGTGAGGTCTTTGAGATTGGTGATGGGCTCGGAACGTGTGTTGTTGATATGAAACGCTTTTCTTGTCTGGGCAATGTTGTTGACGATGTAAGGCCGTTCCATGTTGAATTGGTTCGGCAAGACAATGAATCGTGAAAGGGCCAACGGATAGACTCCGAGACCCACGACCCATACAAGAACGGTGAAGGACAGAACGGGAAGAGTGAAACGAGCGGTTTTGCGAAAGCTTTCGATCACGGCCAAGACCGCTGAAAGTGCGAGCAATCCCGCCAGAAGTGTGGAGATCGGGATCCGGGCGTGAACGTCGACATATGAAGCCCCCGACAGGACCTGGTGGGTCGACAGGAGGGTCCTTGTGCGGACGAGCAGCGCTTCCAGGGAGAGAACCCCCAAAAGACCGCCAAGAAGCCGCAGCAAAATTCGCTTTATGAGCGGAGTGAAAACGATTCGGTTTTGAGAGATTCCGATCTGTCCTCCCCCCAAGGCAAGAAGACCGCACAGGAGAAGGGTCAGGAAAAAGGTGCTCTGAAGGGTGGAGGCGACAAAATTATAGACGGGAAGGTGAAACAGGAAGAATCCAAGCGGAAGATGCAGGATCGGATCGGGTTCCACGGCGGGCGGAGCATGGAGTGCGGCCAAAAAAAGCAGGGCTTCCCGGGTCCCGGTGAAGGTGAGCGCGGCAAAAAAAGAGACAATCCCGATTCCCAGCTCCACCATGGGACCGAAACTTGCCAGCGACACGGTGTAAGGGGACGGTCCTGAAGGACCGGGACGCCCCAGGGTCAAGGTGGGAAGCGCCCTGACGAGAGGGATCAGGGAGGTTCTCAGAATCAGGAAGACCGTGAAAAAAATCCCCGAGAAAAGCGTCCCTTTGGCCAGAAACAGCGTCATGAAGACCGGAGCCTGCCCGTTGGATCGAAACCAAAGGAAGTCGGCCCATAGGTCGCAAAGAACCTGGCCTCCGTAATAGAGGACGACAAGAAGAACCAGGAAGAAAAGGGGCCACTGTCTTTTCATGGAGGCTCCATCGGGGGAAGGTGAAAACGAACTTCTCATTTTCCTATGGATAGCCTCAGGAAGGCAATCTCGCGAGGCGCCCCGATCCGGAGGGCCAGAGAAATGCTAGGTCTTTGGTCCATTTCCGCTGACGACCTGAATGAACCGGTTGGTCATATCCAGACCGTCCATCGTCGCCCCGGAATCGCGGAATCGCTGAAGGGTGTCGATGACGGGAGGCGTGATTTCCTCGCCGGGGACGAGGAGGGGGACGCCGGGTGGATAGACGGTGATGATGTCGGCGGCAACCCGGCCCGCCGATTCCTCGAGGGAGACCGTTTCATGGGGGGAGAAGAAGGCTTCCCGCGGGGTCATGCGGAGAAGGTTGTCGAAGAACACCATCGACGGGACGGGCGTCCGGGACCCCAAATGAGGTTTTTCGCCCGAGAGGGCGGTAAGGGCTGAGACGAGACGTTCGAGATCTCCCCGATGGTCCCCAATGCTGACAATGATCAGAACGTGATCAATATCGGCCATCTCCACCTGAATCCCGAATTCCAAGTTCAATCGCTGGGACACATGATACCCCGACACGCCCCAGCCCCGGACGTCGATGGTCAATTTGGTCTCGTCGAGATCGTTTTCTCCCCCGGAGATCGCATGGATCTCCGTCCGATTGGCGCATTTCAGTCCCGGTATTTCGCGAATCTTCATCCTTGCCCAACGGGCGAGCTCCAAGGCCCTTCCCAGGAGCTTGACCCCTTCGGTGGCCATCTGCATGCGCGCTAAATCCAGGGATGCCATCAAGATATAGGACGGGCTGGTGGTTTGAAGGTACCGTAGGACGGTGGAGAGCCGATCGATGTCGATGCGCTCTTTCTTGGCGTGAAGCATGGAGGCCTGCGTCATTCCTCCGATGATTTTGTGGGTCGACTGAACGGACAAATCGATTCCAGCGGCCATGCCCGATGAGGGAAGCTCTGGATGAAAATGAAGATGGGGGCCATGCGCCTCGTCAAGCAAAACCCTCATTCCGTGGGCGTGGGCGGCGTCAGCCACTTTTTCGAGATCAACGGTGACTCCGTAGTAATTGGGAGAGGTCAGGTAGAGAGTGCGGATATAGGGGTGCTTTTCGATGCTCTCCAGGATGTCCTGCGTTCCATAATTCAGAGGAAAAGAGGCCCCGTGTCCCAGTTTGAAGGGAATGAAAACGGGCTGGCATCCGGTCATGATCATTCCCGAAATAACCGATTTGTGGACGTTTCTTGTGACAAGCACCGGCTCCCCCGGGCTGAGGGAGGAGACAATCATGGCTTGATTGCCTCCGGAGGTCCCATTGACGAGAAAGTAAGAGTGGTCGGCCCCATAGATGTCAGCGGCCAATTCCTGGGCTTCCTTGATGACGCCCCTGGGTTTTTGAAGGGAGTCGACTTCGTCAAGACACGTGAGATCGATGGAAAACACCCGGGGCCCCACATATTTTCGAAAACGAGTCGAAATTCCCTTACCGCTTTTATGCCCTGGCGTATGAAAGGAGACTTTCCGACTCTCGGCAAGGGAGACCATCGCGTCAAAGAGAGGGGTTCGGTTTTGATCCATCAGGGAATCAGATCCGTCAATGGTAGGTAAAGATGGGATGGTTGTCTTCTATGATGAGCGTCGCGCTGTCCAAGGCCCTTCTCAGATGCCGCGGAAGGCCGAAAAGCCCCTGATGCGCAAGACCGTCATAGAAGCTCAAATTCGACAAGCCCCGCTCTGCGAGAATCCGATCCACGACCACCTGGGTCAGGGTGAGCGGATCAACCCCTTTAGAGGCCAACGTAAATCCCCAGGGAAGGCCAAACGAAGGAATGTTTGTGGAATACCCCCGAACGGTGGGGAAAACGGATTTCATGGTTTGATAGACCGATGAAAATGCAAGCAGGAACGGAAGGGCTGCAGCCCCGGCCTGAACGGAGATCGTGCCTCCGGGAGACAGATGATCGCTCGCGATCTTGTAGAACTCCCTCGTGTAGAGCAGATAGGCCGGGCCCTCTTCGACGGGTTCCGAGAGATCCGTAATGATGACGTCGAAGATATCTTTGGATTCCTCAAGATATTTCCGCGCGTCCGTGCTCAGAACTGTTGAGCGGGAATCGTCGAACGCCCCTTGGTGCCATTCCGGAAGGTGGTCCTTCGACAGGGAGATGACCTGATCGTCGATGTCCACCATCACCACCCGCTCCACGGTGGGATGCTTGAGGGCTTCTCGAAGGGTTGCGCCTTCCCCTCCCCCAACGATGAAGACGGATCGGGGAGCAGGGTGAGCCACCATGGCAGGGTGAACGAGCGCCTCGTGGTAGATGAATTCGTCCACCTGGGTCGATTGCATCTTTCCATCCAACGCGAGCGCTTTCCCATAGACATTGGTCTGAAGGATATCGACTTTCTGGAATGCGGTTTGACGGGTGGCGATGATTCCATCGATCCCGTGCATATGCCCCAGAGATGGAGCGGCGTATTCAATATACCACTTGGAAGTTCTCGCTCCGTTCATCGGATTCGATTCCTTTCCCCGTCACATGGGCGGTTTCGCTGAGAGGAGGCTCTCCCTCCTCAATCTTATGGGCAAGTTTTTCGTTGGTGATTCCGATGATGCCGCGCTTGATCTCGTGAATGCTGGGATTTTGAGACCGGAAGACTTCGGCGAGATGGAGCGCCGCCACTTCGGGCTTTAGTGTTTCCCCGCAGGTAAACACATCCACGGCGGCGTAACGGTATTCGGGCCACGTGTGAATCGCGAGATGCGATTCTGCGATGACGACCACCCCGCTGACCCCGAAGGGGCTGAAGTGATGGAATTTGTCATCGACGATCGTCGCATGAGCTTTTTTTGCGGCATCTATCATGGAAGTCCGGACAAAATCCGGATCGGAAAGGGAATCGGACTGGCAATCCTTTAATTCGACGAGAAGGTGCGTTCCCAATGCGTGCACTCGTAACCCCCTGGTTGGGTCGTTAAGTCAAACCGAAGCCTTTGGGCCAAACTTGCCAAAGACTTAATTCCGTCAAAGAAGAAACAAACACGGTGTCCCGGTGCAGGACGGACCCTCTTGGGGCGTCAAAACCGGGATATGCGATGGACCGGTACACGGGATGGCTCCTTTGATACAGGGAAGGCCTCGCAACGTCTTAGAGAAACACGGTCTCCCTCAGAGAAGGTTGGAAGGCGAGTCGCCGGGCGCTCATGTCTCGTGCCGTTCGGATGAGAACAGAGCGTCCTGTCAACAATCGGTCAGAATATACACGTTTTTTCGTGGATTGCAAGAAATATTTTTAACAAGAAAGGATGAAGACTTACGTAACTCATTGGAACGGGATTGGGCCGAAGGTCCCGCAAGACCTTCGGCTTGGGCGGGGCTCCGGGGGAGATCAGGGCCGCCGTGCAGCCCAGGAAACAACGGGCTGGGTATTGATCTGACGGGTAAAATCATTGATGAAGTCGGCAAAGGGAATGATCGCCACCTGATGGGTTTTGAGGACCAGCACCTTCACATAGAGGGATTTGTCTCCGCGGACATAGTGCCCGATCCCGTCAAAGCGGACGAATTGTCCCTTAAAGAGACTGTTCGACAAAAGGACAACAAAAACCCCCCGGTCAAACGCCCCATGTTTCACAAGCCGTCCTTTATTGTCATAGGCCTTGACCACAATGGCATCGAGGAGATCAGGCTCGTTTCTGGGGTGCCAGAAGCGCACGGTGATCTCGTGGATCCCCTTGAAGGTTGGCGTGTCCGGAATAATCACCTTACGGCCGTCGGGGCCGACAAAGGGCTTATTCCGGAACACGTCCATCCAGAAATGGTTGTAGTGAAGCCTTGCCGATCGGGCGAACACAAGGTCCATGGTCTTTTCCGAAGACCCGGCCTGGGTGACATAAAGGACTTTGGAACGGGTGGTTTTTGCGGCCGCGCTGGTGGGACTGACGCCCGACACAATGAGGGTGGCGGCAAACATTGTGGCACCGAGAACATTCGGAACGATGCGTGCAAGCCGATCGAGGGGGGAGTTCTGGAAGGATTTCTTCATGCGGACGCGCTCCTATGCTGGGACCGTTCTGAGAGCATGCCTTCTTCCGGGGGCATGACATGCTCATCCCCTCCGTCTTTACGGAAACTGTCGAAGGAATTATACTGAACGATGGGTTTTTTTCAAGAAATGGAAAAGGCGAGAAGCGGACCGGCGGAGTCTTGGAGAGACGCCGGGACGGCGGTCTTGCACATCCTTTTCAGGGAGATTAACGCACCTTTTCTAAGGAAGCATCGTCCGATGTCGGCCACCCAATTTGTCCCGTTTCCGGGGATCCGTCCCCAGTTCGTTGAAATTTCAGGTGTGTGGGTCGATCCGAAGTTCTGGACGACCACCTATACGTGCGATGTCGCTCTTCAGAAATGTCATTCCACCTGCTGCTATCGATCCAACATTCTGGCTCCCGGGGAAAAGGAGCGGATTGCAGCGCACATGGAGGGGATCCTTCCTTTCATGGATCCGGAACGCGGAGATCTCTATCGGAGGCGGGGAACCTTCGAAGCCCACTGTACGGACCAGTGCCCGGATGGATGTGAGCTTGACGTGGATGAGGTGAATGCCATGGCCCGCTATTTTCCTCTCCAGGCCGATTACCGCTGCAATCACATCGTGAGGGGGAAGGAACACGATTCCTGCATTTTTTTGGCCCACAGTCCCGACGGGGAGGAGCACTGTTCCATCCATGCGTACGCCCTCGCCTCCGGTATTTCATGGATGGCGCTGAAACCGGCAGACTGTGTCCAATATCCTCTGGCGATCTACCATGAGGGGAACCGGACCATTCTCGGCGTTCAAACGACGCCATTCCTTTCCCACCTTCCCTGCCATGACAGCAATCTCGGACCTCTTTTGTACCAATCGATGGAGGGAACCATTCGGTTCTTCCTGGGGGATGCCTTTTTTGAAGACCTCAATCAATTCGTGCGCTCCCTGGGATCTGCCGTTGGGATATGATATCCCTTGAATGACAGACTTTCTCCCTGGAGATGGATCTATTCGACAGGGGGGCTAGGGTTTCTCCCCGGAGCTCCCGGGACATATGCAAGCGTCGCGTGTGTCATCGTCTGGTATGTCATTCCGGCCCCTACCATCAAGGAGATGCTTCTGTCTCTTGTTTTGCTGGCGATCCTTGGGGTTGCGTCTGCGGACAGGGCCGTCATGAAAACGGGGGAAAGCGATCCTTCCTGCGTTGTCATTGACGAATGGGTGGGGCAAGGATTGGCTCTGATTGCGGTCCCGCACACCATTCTTGGCGGCTTCCTGGCTTTGGTCTTTTTCCGTTTCTTTGATATTCTGAAACCTCCGCCAATCCGTTGGCTTGAAAAGCATCATGGAGGGGTGGGGGTTATGCTCGATGACGTGGGGGCCGGTGTGATGGCCGGCGTTTTACTTCATGTCGTCTATTATCTTCTTTCCGGCCTCAAGGGGGCCGGGATTTTCCACAAGGGGTGACAATTGTCAGACAAGGACGCAAGCAAGCAACGCTCTCTCGACTTGGCGCTTTCCCAGATTGAAAAGCAGTTTGGAAAGGGGTCAATCATGCGGATGGGCAAGGACGCTCCCATTATCGAGACGCCGGTCATTTCTTCCGGGTCCTTGTCCCTCGATATCGCACTGGGAGTGGGCGGTTATCCGAAGGGACGCATCATTGAAATCTACGGTCCCGAGTCCTCCGGAAAAACCACCCTGGCGCTCCATGCCATCAGCGAGGTTCACAAGAAGAACGGCATGGCGGCCTTTATCGACGCTGAACATGCCCTGGATCTCTCTTATGCGAGGAAGCTGGGCGTGAAAACGGAAGACCTTTTGATCGCGCAGCCGGATTCAGGCGAACAGGCGCTTGAAATCGCCGAAACCCTGGTGCGCTCTGGAAGCCTTGACCTGATCGTGATCGATTCGGTGGCCGCCCTTGTGCCAAAGGCGGAACTTGAGGGCGACATGGGGGATTCCCATATGGGGCTTCAGGCCCGTCTGATGAGCCAAGCCCTTCGTAAACTCACCTCCTCGATCTCAAAATCCTCCACAGTGGTTATTTTTATCAATCAGATCCGCATGAAGATCGGCGTCATGTTCGGGAACCCGGAAACGACGACGGGGGGGAACGCCCTTAAGTTCTATGCGTCCCAGCGCCTTGATATCCGTCGGATCGAGTCGATCAAGGAAGGAGACCAAGTCCTCGGAAACCGCGTGAGAGTGAAGGTGGTCAAGAATAAGATGGCCCCTCCCTTTCGGCAGGCGGAGTTCGATATTTCCTTCAACGAAGGGGTTTCGAGCGTGGGCGAACTGATCGACCTTGGCGTCGAACACGGCATTATCGAAAAGAGCGGGTCCTGGTACTCCTGGGGATCCGAAAAAATCGGGCAAGGAAAGGAAAGTGTCAAAGCCTATGTGAAGTCCCACCCCGATTTTCATAAAACCCTCAATCAAACGATCAGGGAAAAGGCGGGCCTTCCCACCCAATCCCGAACGGACAAACCCGTCGAATCGGGGGCGACCAATGCTCGGACAGGTAAACGGGGAGGCGAGTAAGCGCATGGATTCCCAGAGAATTCGGGACAGCTTCTTTTCCTACTTCGAAGGGGTGGGTCATCGGAAGGTGCCGTCGTCATCCCTGATCCCGTCCGGGGATGCGACCCTTCTGTTCACAAATGCCGGAATGGTTCCTTTCAAGGATGCGTTTCTTGGATCGGAATCCCCGCCTGCACAGCGGTGCGTCTCCATCCAGCGCTGCGTCCGGGCCGGGGGAAAGCACAACGATCTTGACAGGGTCGGATTTACCCGTCGGCACCATACGTTTTTTGAGATGATGGGCAATTTTTCGTTCGGGGATTATTTCAAGAAGGATGCGATCGCGTTTGCCTGGGAATTCCTGACACAACGCGTCGGACTTTCCCCCGATGTTCTCTGGGTGACGGTCTTTACGGAGGATGATGAAGCCGAGGCGCTCTGGAAAAGCGTCGCCGGAGTGCATCCCTCCAGGATCGTCCGCCTTGGCGAGAAGGACAACTTCTGGCAGATGGGAAATACCGGCCCCTGCGGTCCCTGCTCCGAAATTCTGGTGGATCAGGGGCCTTCATTCTCCTGTGGCCGTCCCACGTGTGCAGTCGGGTGCGATTGCGACCGGTATCTTGAGATCTGGAACCTCGTTTTCATGCAGTATGAGCGGAACGAGGCAGGCCGCCTCTCCCCGCTTCCCCACCCGTCCATCGACACGGGAATGGGGCTCGAACGCCTTTCTTCGGTGCTGCAGGGGGTGGAAAGCAACTATGAAACCGATCTGTTCATGCCCATCATCGACGCCATCGAGCGACTTTCCAAAAGACCCTACGGAAAGGGGAAGGGAGAAAAAGACTTCGCCTACCGCGTCATCGCGGATCATATCCGGGCAAGCACCTTTCTGATCTGGGAAGGGCTGGTTCCTTCCAATGAGGGAAGAGGCTATGTCCTGAGACGTTTTATCAGGCGGGCCGTCCAGTTTGGGCGGGACCTCACTCTTCCGCATCCGTTTCTTCCAAGCCTGGGGGATCGATTTGTGGAATTGATGAAAGGGCCCTATCCGGAGCTTTCCGGAGGGATTGACCGCGTGAAGTCCGTCTTGGCCGAAGAGGAGGACCGGTTCAACCGAACGCTGGAATACGGCCTTCCTCTCGTGCAGGAGGCATTGACGGAATCCCGGAAAACCGGGGCGGCCAGTCTGTCCGGAGACGCCATTTTTTTGTTGTATGACACCCATGGGATTCCGGTCGATGTCATCGAAGACTGGGTGAGGCCCGAAGGGTTTTCTCTCGATTTAGCCGGATTTGAACGTCGTATGGAGGAACAAAAAGAGCAGGGGCGTCGTTCATGGATCGGACAGAAATCGACCTTTCCGATCCCCGCGGCCCAATTGGCGGGGCCCGTTCATTTTGTCGGGTACGAGCAATTGGAGTCCACTGCGCCGGTTCTCTTCCTTGTCCAAAATGAAGAACCAGTCGAAGAGATCTCGGAGGGAAGCGTCGCCGAGGTGGTGACCCAGGAAACCCCCTTTTATCCGGAAGGTGGAGGGCAGGTGGGCGACAGGGGAACATTGACATGGCCCTCTGGCGTCTTTGATGTCGATTCGGCGTACCGCCCATATCCAGGATGGATTTCCCATCGGGGGACAATCCGCTCCGGCCGGCTGTCCGTGGGAGAGAATGTTCGCCTGATCGTGGACCGGACGTTCCGGCGGGGGGCCAGAATCCATCATACCGCGACGCATCTATTGCATGCGGCCTTGAGGCGGGTATTGGGCGATCATGTCCGGCAGGCGGGCTCTCTTGTTCTCCCGGACCGGTTACGGTTTGATTTCACCCATGGAGAGCCTCTTTCCGACGCGCAGATTCGGAGCATCGAGTCCCTGGTCAATGAATGGATCGCCACGGGAGAGAGCGTCCGCGTGGCCGAAAAAAGTCGTCAGGACGCCTTGGCCGGAGGGGCCCTGGCTTTTTTTGGAGACAAGTACGGGGATCGGGTGCGTGTGGTCGAGGTCCCGGGGATGTCGGTGGAGCTTTGCGGGGGAACCCATGTCCAGGATATTTCTGAGATTGGCGTGTTTTATGTCATTTCCGAATCCGGGATCGCTTCGGGAACGCGCCGGATTGAGGCCATCGCGGGAAGTTCCTCCTATGCCCAGGGGTGTCTCTGGCGGGAGGAGCTGTCGGAGATTCGGAGGTTTTTGAAAGTTCCCGGCGGAAGGATCCTTGATCGGCTCGGAGCCGAGTCCCAGGAGCGTGAGTCGCTGGAAAGGGAGCTGCGCCAAACGAAGTCCCGCCTCTATGATGCCGAGATGGACAGCATGCTGGTGGATGGAATCCAGGCTGGGGAAGCCAGGATTCTGTTTACCGCCGTGGACTGCAAGGATGGTCAGGATCTTCGATTGAGGATGGACCGTCTCAAGGATCGCATTTCCTCAGGCATGGTGATCCTCGCCGGGCGGACGGAAGGGAAAGTGCTTCTCCTGGGATGGGCCTCTCCGGACATGGAAAAGCGCCTTCCGGTGAATGGATGGATCCGGAAAATGTCCGCCGCCCTCGGAGGAAAGGGGGGGGGAAGGCCTGCATGGGCGGAAGGCGGAGGCTCGCCCCCGTCCTCCTGGCCGGAATTCCTTTCCTCCTTCCGGGCCGAAATCCGGGACGAGGCGCAGCGCGTTTTGGTGGGTTCCTGACGGTGTCTCGGTTGCCTGCGGGGGTCCTCATGGGGATGGATTGGGGGGTGCGCCGGATCGGACTTTCGGTGAGCGACCCGACGCAATTGCTGGCCCGGCCATTGACGATTCTTGTCAGGTCGGGGCCGGATCTTGCCTTGGGTCCCGAGGATGACGCGGTTCTTCAATCCCTGGCGGTGCTGATCCGGGAACACGGGGTATCGGGGCTCGTGTTCGGCGTTCCGTACTACCATTTGAGCGGTGATCCCAATCCGCGTGTCTCGTGCTATCTCGAGACGGGCCAAACCCTCGGAGCGCGCCTCTCATTGCCCTTGGCGTATTATGACGAGGGGCAGACCTCGGAAAGGGCGCGTGAGCTGAAACCCAAGAAATCCCGCAACCTTCATCGAAGAGAGTCTATCGATGATCTGGCGGCGACGATTCTCCTTCAGGGGTATCTGGACGCGCACACGCTTGTCCGGTCCGCGGACGGAATGGATGGACGTCCGGCGGAATCTTCCGTGGAAAGGAGTGCTTCGGGACGGTGAATCACCCTCTTACATCGACGCTTCGAAAAGCGATCCTGATTGGGTTATTTTTCCTCGGTCTAGGAGGCCTTTGGTCGGTATACGCCTTCATCGAAAAACCTGAAGAAAAGGAGGCGCCATTTTTGCTGAAGGTCTCCCACGGCGCCCCCTTGCGTGTGGTGGTCCAGGCATTGGCCCGCAAAGGAGCCATTTCGTCACCTGAAACCGTGATCCTGTGGAGCGATGTTCTCGGGTTGGCTCGAAGCATCCGGGAGGGGGAATACGAAATTTCTCCGGGCGATCGCCCATACAGGATTCTCTGGAATCTGATCTCAGGACAGAAATACTACCGGAAGCTGACCGTCCCCGAAGGGTTTTCCATCACTCAGGTGGCGGCCCGGATGACGCATCTTGGAATCGGCTCCATGGATGAGAACCTTGAACTCATGAGCGACCCAGGCTTTCTTCAAATTCTCCGTATCCCCTCCACGTCCCTGGAAGGCTATCTCTTTCCGAACACCTACTATTTTTCCCGGGGATCGACCTCCCGCGAAGTGCTTTCCATGATGGTGTCCCGGTTTTGGAGGGTCATGACGCCCGAGTGGCGGGACAGGCTTCATGGGGAGGGCTTGACGTTGAACCAGGCGGTGACCCTGGCCAGCATTGTCCAGAAGGAATCGGGAACGGCGAAAGATATGCCGATGATTGCAGCGGTCTTTCTCAACCGGCTTCATCAGGGCATGAAACTCCAGAGCGATCCGACCGTTCTTTATCTTCTTCCCCATCACCATCACCTCAGGGCAGGGGATCTGAGAATCGATTCGGCCTACAACACGTATCTTCATGAAGGATTGCCGCCGACGCCGATCTCCAATCCAGGGATTGAGGCCCTTCGAGCCATTGTATTTCCGAAGGTTGTTCCTTATCTATACTTTGTGTCGGACGGCCACGGCTCCGCGTCCATCTTTTCCCGGACCCTTCAAGAGCATGACCGGGCCATCCGCCGGCTCATGCGGAAGAATCACGGGGATTTCGAGGACCAGGCCTCCCAATAACCTTCAGAGTGAAAGACCTAGAGCAAATGAACGACAGTCACGAAATGGACAGCCTGCAGGACGGGGACGACAGCGGGCTTCCCAAACGGTTTGACGCCATGAGCGTGGAGGCTTCCTCTCTCGCCCGCTGGGCCAAGCATTCTCCCGAACGACGGCCTGACAAGGAACCGTTTTCGATGGTGGTTCCTCCCCCCAATATTACGGGACGTCTCCACATGGGGCACGCCCTCAATCTGACGATTCAGGATGTCGCCGCCAGGTATCAGCGTTTCGAGGGGAAGGACGTGCTTTGGATTCCGGGGGTTGACCACGCGGGAATCGCCGCTCAGAACGTCGTGGAGAAGAATCTTCGCAGCGAAGGGGTGGATTTTAAAAGCCTGGGACGGGATGCGTTCGTTGAACGCGTATGGCGGTGGAAAGAATCCATCGGATCAGGGATCCTCGATCAGATCCGAAGGCTTGGAGCGTCCCTTTCCTGGGACCATGAACGCTTTACCATGGATCCGGGCTTTTCGAAGGCGGTCAGAGAGGTCTTCGTAAGGCTGTATGAGGATGGAGCCCTCTATCGCGCAGAACGGATGATTCATTGGTGTCCCCGATGTCTGACCGCTCTCTCCGATGTGGAAGTGGCGCATCTCGACCGCGACGGAGAAATTTATTATATCCGATACCCTGATGCCGAACGGCCCGACGAGGCCCTGATCGTCGCCACAACGCGCCCCGAAACGGTCGTCGCGGATTTGGGGCTGGCCGTTCATCCGGACGACGAGCGCTATCACGGATGGATCGGCAGAAAAGTCAGGGTTCCGATGACCGACCGGGCCATTCCCGTAGTGAGGGATTCCGGGGTCGATCCGAAGTTCGGAACAGGAGTCCTGAAAATTACCCCCAGCCATTCCATCGTCGATTTCGAAATCGGACAGCGCCATGGTCTTGGAACCCTCTCCGTCATGGACGAACACGGGGTGATGACGGCCATGGCCGGTCCTCTTTCCGGACTTTCCCGCGAAAAGGCGCGTGTCCGGGCCGTGGAAATTCTGGGGTCCGAGGAATTTTTAGATCGCCGGGAACCCCACAGGAACGCGATCGGAACCTGTTACCGCTGTCACACTGAAGTGGAACCGCGCCTTTCCCTCCAATGGTTTGTGAAGATGGCCTCTCTTGCCGCCCGTGCAAAGGAGGCGGTCTCTTCGGGAGGTATTCGCTTTTTCCCGGAGACCTGGCAGAAAACCTATTTCGAATGGATCGATAACATTCGAGACTGGTGCGTGTCCCGCCAAATCTGGTGGGGGCACCGGATTCCGGCCTGGGTTTGCCAGGATTGTCATCACCTGACGGTCTCGAGAGAGGATCCGTCCGTCTGTCCGCAATGCGGGGGGAGCCGCCTGGTTCAGGATCCCGATGTTCTCGACACGTGGTTTTCCTCGGCCCTGTGGCCCTTTGCGACGATGGGATGGCCGGAAAAAACATCGGATCTCACGCGGTTTTATCCGACAAGCCTCCTTGTGACGGGATTCGACATCCTCTTTTTCTGGGTGGCCCGGATGATCATGATGGGCCTTTACCTCACCGACCAGGTCCCCTTTCGGGATGTGTACATCCATGCACTCGTGCGGGACGAATTCGGACAGAAAATGACCAAAAGCCGCGGCAATGTGGTCGATCCCATCGAGCTTATGGAGCAGTTCGGGACGGATGCATTCCGCCTGTCACTTGTGCTCTTGGCGACCCCGGGACGGGACATCCGTCTCTCGGTCGAACGCGTGGAAGCGGCGAGAAACTTTGTCTCCAAGCTTTGGAGCGCATTTCGCTACATCTCCCGAGTGGTTCCGTCGGGAACGGAGCCTCTTGGCGATCCCACTGTTTGCCGAGGGATGGCCAACAGATGGATTCTGTCTGAACTCTCCCGCGTCCAGGGGGAGTACAGAAAGGCGATGGGATCCTTCCGGTTCGATGACGCCGGGTTGCTTGTCTATCGCTTTACCTGGGGGTCGTTCTGCGACTGGTACCTTGAGGCGACGAAAGGGGACCTGGACCGGGAAGGGGACCCAATCCTCCGAGGCGAAACCGCATCCACTCTTGTGACGGTTGGCTCGGCGCTCCTTGACCTTGCCCATCCCATCATGCCGTTTGTCACGGAAGAGCTGTCCCGCCTTTTCGGGTTTCGTAATCAGTGTGCAGGGGGGCAGGGGGCCGTGTCCGATCTGACCGGAGTGATCCCTTCCGGCTGGGGAGATGAATTCGACCGCATTCGCACGATGGTGGGATCGGTACGGCAAACGAGAAGCATCATGAAGATTCCGCCGACACAGGAAATTTCTGCGGCGTTGGTCCTGGCTTCCGGGGGTGCGGAAGATCCCCACGCCTTCTGGCCTTACCTGATGCGCCTCGGTCGTCTTTCCCGCTCTCTGTCACCCGACCCTCAAGGGCTTCGGGCGCCCTTCAGGGACGGATATCTCGTGCTGGAGCTTTCCGGGCTCGTCGACTTTAACAAGGAGGCCGAGAGGCTCGAACGGGAGATCCGAAAGGCCGATCAGAAGATCGGGGAGGTGACCTCCCGGCTTTCCCGGCCGGATTTCATCGAGCGCGCCCCGGCCGACGTGGTGGAAAAGGATCGAACGACCCTGTCGGCGCTTGATGAAGACCGGAACGGCCTTGTGACCGCCCTCGATCAAGTCCGCGCATTCCTTGGGAAGACGCCGTGATCGGCGGCCTTCTTCCCTCAATTGTCGATCGGGCCCTCACGGCCTTCCTTGAGGAAGATCTTCCCGAGGGGGATTTGACCAGCCGGCTCTTTTTTTCCGACCCTCGCACGAACAAGAGAGTGGACGCCGTCGTTATGGCGGAGGATGCAGGAACACTTGCGGGATCGCCCTTCATTCCCCGGATTTTCGCCCTTCTTGACGGATCGGTCGACCTCGATTGGAGGATTCAGGAGGGATCCGCCTTTCAGAAGGGTCAAGAAATCCTCATATTAAAGGGACCCCTCCTGGAGATCCTCTCGGGAGAGCGCCTGTGCCTGAATCTCCTCAAGCATCTGTCCGCGATCGCGACCCTGACGCGGCGATTTGTCGACGT
>DAHVAL010000004.1:0-33230 GCA_027314645.1 Nitrospirota bacterium | reverse complement strand
GGGACCGGTCATCCGTAAGATTTTTTCTGATCCGCCAATATTTTTTGCCCGGGAGCTTCCCTCGACCAGCGATGTCCTCAAAACGGCCGTCGCATCGGGAATGCTCCCTCCCGAAAGCACCCTTCTGTGCGCAGTTCAGACCCGCGGCCGGGGAAGACCTGGAAATCGGTGGCTTTCGAGTCGGGGCGATTTGATGATGAGCCGTTCGATCCTACCCGACGCCAAATGGTCCGCCGCCCTTCCATTCCTCTCCCTTGCCGTGGCGGATGCGTGTCTTCGAACCTTCGATGAACTGGGATTTCACGGGATCCTGTGGAAATATCCAAATGACCTGTGCGCGCAAATCGCTTGCGATGGACAGGAGGACCGGGTCGGAAAGATCGGGGGAATCCTGGTGGAGCCGGTAAGGAACGAACAAGGGCGCGCGATGGGATGGATCGCGGGGGTGGGGGTCAATCTTCGGCCAAGGAAGGATGTGCCGGGCGAGCCCTTCTCGGGTTCCGATCTATTGCCGATGTCGCTCTGCGACATTTCCCGTCAGAGCGCGTCCCCCTGTGGGCCAATATTGCTTGGGCGGATCCTTACAAAACATATCGGAGGTGTCTTGTCGGAGACATCGCCGGAGGGTGTCAGGAACGATCTGGAGCGGCGGCTCCTGTGGAAGGGACGATGGGTCGTCTTTCGCCAGGACGGACTTCCGGGGATCGGCAAAATTGTGGGATTGTCCCCCAAAGGGGAGCTGTGTCTCGAAGATGCGGAAGGAGTTCTTCGGCATGTCGGCCCCACCGCCAGAACAATACGCCCCGTGACCCTTGAAAGGGACCCCCGTGAGTGAGAGACAGGCCTCGGTCACGATCAAGGTCGGGGTCTCCCGGATGTCGGTGGCGTTTCATCAGGGGGCCGGGATCACGCGGCTTGCGCACTGGCCCACCCCGACCGCCGACGATTCCGAGACCTTCCGCGCATTTTTTGGAAGCCTTTGGAGCGATCTTTCCCTGAAGGACCTTCCCGCAGCTCTTGTGTGTGTCGTTCCCGACCTTCGAAGGTGGGTCCGGGCGAGCTGGCGGGAACGGACAGGAAAAGAGCCGATCGATTTCTCCTTGGAAGATGCCCCCTTTCATGTCGCCTATCGCCCTCCGGAAAGTCTTGGCGCGGATCGGGCCGCCTGTGTGTGGGGGGTTCTGGCCCATTTCGGGGAGACGATCGGGAATTCCTTTGTCGTTGCCGATATCGGGACGCACACCGTGGCAACGGTCTGCGTGAGTGGGGAGCTTTTGGGGGGCGGCATTCTTCCGGGACTTTTCCTTATGCAAAAGAGTCTTGGAGGAGGGCGGGTCGACCAATTGCGCGGAAAGGATGTGTTGAGAAAAGAGCTGATTCGGCGTGCCCCGGTTGTTGGGATGACGACCGAGGAAGGGATCTTTGCGGGAGTCGTGGGGGGGAGCGTGGATGCGGTGTTGGGTCTAAGGAGAAGAGCGGAGGAGACGTATAAGAGATCCTTGCCGATCGTGCTGACCGGCGGCCTCTCATGGCTCGTCACTCCGCTCTTTCCGCCGAGGGTTCTCGTGAATCGCCAGCTCTTGCATTACGGCGCGAGGAGCTTTCTCGCCGGAAGGTGAGGGGATTTTTGTGTGGGGGACCATTTTCTCTCAGGCGCAGGTTTTACGATCAGATAAAGAAGCGCCGAGGTGACCAAAAAACCGAATATGCTCAACAAGCCGAACAACAGTGGGATGATGGTGTCCATGGGGAACCTCCTTTCAGGTACCTTTTCGGAATATTTTCGACTTTCGTGAGTTTTTCGACAGGCGTACACGTCCGGCATGACGGGTCGATGAAGACCGCGGGTCGGGAGGGGGAAGGCCCGTTATTCGAGGGCTGGATTTTTGAAAAACATCATGGTAGGATCAGCACGCTACTGAATAAACGGCGATGGGGTTCGCCTGTCCCTGCTTTCGCGCAGGGTGATGACTCCTACCATGGGTGAAGGCATGCGTGTGGTGGGAGAGTCGGCCCCTTTTATAAGCCGCGAATCCTTGATCTCCCTCCTGACCTTTCGATTCCTCCCATACAGCTTGCTTTTTATCCTCAAATTCCTTTGAATCTTCCAGTTGACGCTTCATTTGTGCCGGAAGACTGTATGGACGCATTCCATCGGAGGCCGTCTGATGCCCGAGGATACCCAAAAATCTCTGACGCTGCGAAACTGGAGGATCCTGCTCCCTTTGGCCGGCCTCGCCGGGACCCTGATATGGGGGGGGGTCTTCGTCCTCGATCAGGAACGATTTGTCCGGTCCGTGGATTGCTATGTCCAAGGCAAGATCACCCTGATTGCTTCCCCCGTCGGAGGACGCCTCCTTGCGCTCAATGTCAACGAAGGCGATCCGGTCCGATTCGGAGAGGTCATTGCGACGATCGACACCACGGGGGACCGATACAACCGCCGCCACAATACCCAAAAGAATCTCTCCCCCTACCAGAGGCTCGAGCGCGACTTGGCCACCAAGGTCCGCATCGAGCATGAGGTCCGAGATGCCGGAGACCATTTCCGGCGCGGAAAGGATCTTCTCAAAAATCGGTTTATTTCCGAGCAGAGGCTGGAAGACCTGGAAACGAACTACAAAAAAATGGAAGCCCAGCTTCGGGAGATCCAGCGTCTGATTCGCGCCGACCGGCAGTCCCTGGAGGTGTCGGAGGTCCATCCCCGGAACCGGACGGTGTTCGCCTCCATTGCCGGTCAGGTGGCACAGCGGCTCGCCAATCTCGGGGAAACCGTTCGTCCGAATCAGCCCTTGGTCAGCATCATCGATTCCCGCGACCTGAACAACGTGTGGCTCGACGCCTTCCTGAGAGAAACGCAGATTTGGAAGGTGCATCCCGGGCAAAAGGTCTTCATTCGGATTGACGCCTTTCCTCACCTCCGGTTTACGGGGCACGTCCTGGAGTTCATTCCGGCGGCGAGCCAGGCCTTCTCCCTTCTCCCGACCCAGAATGCGGCCGGAACCTTCGTGAAGGTGGTCCAAAGGATCCCGGTCCGGATCGTCTTCGATGATTTGAAGGGTCAGGCGATCTTCCCCGGAATGTCCGCAGAGGTGGCCATTGTCAGGAAGGGGTGAGGGCCGGTCGGGGCGGGGAGGAATCCCTCTTCTGCTGAGTCTCCTTGTCGTGTCGTCGGTGGGGGGAGTCCAAACCGCCCGCGGCCAAGAAGGAGTTCTGATCGATCGAACGGCGGTGATCCAAGCCGCGCTTTCCTCCCATCCCCTCGTCTCCATCGCCGCGGCAGAGAGCCGTTCGCAGAAAGAACAAGTCGGGACGGCCCGATCCGACTATTATCCCCACCTCACGCTCTCCATCGATCAGCTGTTCCTCAATACGGCCTTTATCGGGGGAGTTTTTCCGGACTTTGAGCCGATTGCGCCGGAACTGTTGAACCCGACGTTGACGCAGGATATTACAACCTTTGGGCTCCGCCATGCCCGGGTGAAAGCGGAGCGTTCCCTGCTCGAAAGCCGGCAGGAAGACCTCGATGAGGCCCGTCTCACGGTCGTCTATCACGCAAATGTGGCGTATGATCAACTTGCGATGTTCGAACACCTCTACCGTGCGGCGAAGAAGAACGAGGAGGATGCCGCTCTTCACTACCGGCGCGCTGCGGAGCGATTGGCCCGGGGGCTCGGCGTGATCACCGATGTCACGATGAGCCGGCTTCTGCTTGAGAAGACGCGGCTCGAACGGGTCCGTGAACACAATGCCCTCCAAAAGGCTCAGGCCGATCTTGCCTATGCCATGGGAGGGGAACGGATGGTCCCCTACCGCACGCACGGGTCCCCTCAAACATTGGCCCCCGATTGGCCGCTCGACCGTCTGATCGACTATTCCCTGCACCACCGTCCTCTTCTTCTTTCGGAGCAGGCCCGGGATCGTGAAAAAGTGGCGAGGGTTGAGGTGGTCCGGTCACAGAATTACCCCCACTTCTCCCTTTTTGCCCAGGGGTACATCCTCTGGGGCGTGCCGCCCACGATATCGGGGGCACCTCCCGGAGCCGGCCTGTTCCTGCCGACCTTTCAGAGCGGAGTGGGATTTACTGTCCCCATTTTCGTTGGCGGGGCGATCATGCACGATACCGAGAAGGCACGGATGGAGGCGTTGCGGGAGTCTGAAAAAACGCGCCTCGTCCGGATCCAGATCATCCGGAATGTGAGGAAGCTTTACGACGACCTTGAAACGCAGATGCAGACACTGTCGCTTGACCAGGCCCGTTACGACAATGCCCTTGTCAATCAGCGATTGGTGGAGCGGCGTTTTTCCCGCGGCCTCGTGGACGGAGTGACCGCGGTGGATGCGGAGACGGAGGTTTTAACGAGCCGGGAGAGGCTGATCGCGGATCGCTTCCGCCTTTCAATGATTCGGGACAGCCTTGACAGGGAAATCGGAGCCCGGAAAGGGTATTGACGCTCCTTCCCCGGAGGGGTTCTTCGGGACCGAAATGAAAAATCCTTTGCTATCCAATGGATCAATGCTCAGAAACGGCTCTCCGGCTTGCCTTTCTTCCTCCGTTTGCGTATGATCACATCATCGATGTGTCTGATCCCGGAAAGGTTTCGTTGCGGTCGCCGGAACGACCTGAGGTTCCGGAAACGGGCCCTTTCAACTCATGAGGAGAGGTACCGGACAGGTGGAATGCATCTGTTCGGATGGTATGAAGGAGAGGTTTGTGCGAACAATCAAGAAGAGACGAAAGGTCAGCATTATCGGGGCAGGAAACGTCGGAGCGACCACGGCCCAGAAAATTGTTGAGAACGGGTTGGCCGATGTTGTCCTTCTGGACATTCGTGATGGGGTGGCCCAGGGAAAGTCGCTCGATATTCTTGAAGCTGGGCCCCTTCTTGGATTTGATACGAGGATCCATGGAACCGGCTCCTTTGAAGACATCGCTGATTCTTCGGTTGTGGTGGTGACGGCGGGGTTTTCGAGAAAGCCGGGGATGTCCCGCGACGACCTTCTGACGAAGAATGGGGAGATCATCCGCGATGTAGCCTTCAACGTCCGAAAGTATGCCTCGGACAGCATCGTCATCGTTGTGACCAACCCGATGGATCTGATGGCCTATGTGCTTTGGCGCGTGACCGGCTTTCCTCGAGAACGCGTCCTCGGAATGGGGGGGGCGCTCGATTCCTCCCGCTTTGCATTTTTCCTGTCCGAGGAAACCCACACATCGGTGTCCAATATCCAGAGTCTTGTCATGGGCGGCCATGGAGACCAAATGGTTCCCCTTCTCGATTTCTCGACGATCGCGGGCGTTCCCGTCCGCAAAATGGTTCCTCCTGACCGTCTGGCTGCGCTGGTTCAAAGAACGCGGGACGGAGGGGCGGAAATCGTTCACCTGATGAAGGATTCTTCGGCTTACTTCGCTCCGGCGGCGGCGATTTATTCGATGATCGAATCGATCCTTCACGATCGCCACAGAATCATTCCAAGTTCCGTCTATCTTCAAGGAGAATACGGGATCAAGGACGCCTTTGTCGGGGTTCCTGTCCGGATCGGGAATCAGGGGCTCGAGGAAATCGTCCAACTTCCCATTTCCGATGACGAAGACCAGCAGTTGAAAAAATCCGCGGCGGCCATTTCCGACGGGATCGATGCCCTCAAACGGCTGTTTCAAGATTTTTCAGAGTAGCGTTTGGCCGCCAGCGGGCGAACGAAATCCCTCCTGAGGAGGGAGCCAATGGGGCGGGGCAAGTGCTGACGCTTCTTCGAAAGAGATCCATTGTCGTCTTCCTTTCCCTTTTGCCGTTGATCGTGGCCATCGCTTTGTTCGGCTTTTTGGCTCGGCGTCATGTGTCCTATCAGGGAACCGTTCCGACCGATACTCATCCCCTCGCCAAACCGGCGGTCATCATCCGGAATTTCACCTATTCCAGGACATACAAGGCCAAGACAAGGTGGTTCGTCAAAGCGAAGTCCGCCGTGGTCGGGGAAGAGCAATCCCAGACGAAATTGTCGGAGTTGACCGCGCATATCATTCTGAGTTCGACGTTGTCGCTGGATATTAAAAGTCAGCAGGGGGTCATCGATCGGGTCGGCCACCAATTCCTCGTGGCCGGCCCATCCATTCCTGTTTCGGCCGCCTTTTCAAGCGGATTGCTTCTCGTGGCCCGACAATTGCATTACCATGACTCCTCCGATACCATCACAACGAAGGGACAGGTCACTCTTATCAGTCGTGGCGTGGTGATTCACGGGATCGGACTCGAGTCTTATCCGAAGTCCCAATCCTTTAGGATCGAGAGGGACGTGCATGCCGTCTTTGCCGGATAAATCGATGGGAGGCGGGAGGTCCGGAGGGGGCTTGTCGCCATGGATGAAAGGGGCGCTGATGATTCCGGCGTTTCTTGCCCTGATGGCGGGAGCGAACGGGAGATCAATCGCCGAAACGGCACCCGTTCCAAACGCCAACAATGAGGAATCTCCGAAGAAAGTTCCGGTGTCGATGGTCGTGCGGGCGGACCATATGCTGGCCCGCAACATCGAAAATGAAATGACCTTTACCGGCCATGTTCATCTCGTCAAAGGAACGCTGAGACTCCGGTCCGACGAATTGATCGTCTACCTCAAAAAGGCCGGCAAGGGGCAGACATTGATGGAGCAGACGAAGGGGTCCTCCTCCTCTCAGAGAGTCGAAACCATGGTCGCCACGGGGCATGTGGTGATTCATACCCCGCGCCGCGTGGCCTATGCGGGGCGAGCGGTCTATGTTCAGGAGGCTCATCTGTTTGTCCTTACGGAGGAGCCGGTGGTGATTCAAAACGGAGACAGGATGTCCGGAGAGCGCATTACATTTTTTACCCGGCTCAACAAGAGCGTCATCCAGGGACACAGCCTGATGCTTCTGGCTCCGCGGCGTAAATCGCCGACGACGGAAGGAACGCCCCCATCGGCCGGCGGGGGCAAGCCCAATGTCCATTGAGGCCATCGGCCTCGAGAAGGCCTATCACAAAAGGAAGGTGGTCAACGGGGTCAATCTCCGTGTGAATCCGGGCGAGGTGGTCGGCCTTCTCGGTCCCAACGGGGCGGGAAAGACGACCTCCTTTTACATGATTGTCGGTCTGGTGAAGCCGGATGGCGGACGAATCATGATGGGGGGAGTGGATATATCGAAATATCCCATGCACAAGAGGGCCCGGCTTGGAATCAGCTATCTCCCTCAGGAGTCGTCCATCTTCAGGAAGTTGACGGTCCGGGAAAACATCATGGCCGTTCTTGAGTTCATGGATCTGACCGCGTCCGAAAGGGAAGAGCGCCTTCGGACTCTGCTCTCGGAATTGAATGTCGCGCATCTGACCTCAAGCAAAGCCTACACGCTTTCGGGCGGAGAGAGGAGACGGGTCGAGGTGGCCAGGGCTCTTGCCACCAAGCCGGAATACATCCTTCTGGACGAACCGTTTGCGGGAATCGATCCCATCGCCGTGATCGAAATCCAGAAAATCATCGCCCAGCTGAAGTCCCGGGGAATCGGAGTGTTGATCACGGACCACAACGTGCGCGAAACGCTTGAAATCACAGATCGGGGCTATGTCATCAACCAGGGGCAGATCCTGGAAGAAGGGACGCCGCAACAGATCGCGTCGAGCCCGAAGGTCCGGGAATTCTATCTTGGAGAACGATTCCTGTTAAACCAGGACATTTCCAGGGTTTCAGGATGAAGCAGCAACTCGAAGTCCGGCTTTCGCAAAAAATGGTCATGACGCCCCAGCTTCAGCAGGCCATCCACCTGTTGATGCTGAATCGTCTCGACCTGGCCCAGGAAATGCGCGAGGTCGTCCTTGAGAATCCCGTCCTTGAAATCGAAGAGGAGTCCGTGGAGCCGGAAGAATGGTCGGCCCAGGGTGGGGATGGGGAATCGCTCCATTCCATGGGAGAGGATGCCCGCCAAGATGTTCCGGCCCCGGAAGACGAGGATCGCGTTCTGGATCCCATGTCGAACTGGGAATATTCCGTCGATGAAAATCTCGATGAAGAGTCCTATCAGCGGGAAGAAAGGACCCTTCGCGAGGCGGATTCCGGAGAGTTTTCCTTCGAGAAGGTTCTCGCGGCCCCCACGTCGCTGGCGGACCATTTGGAGTGGCAGCTCTCCTTTACCGATCTCTCGTCCGCGGAGAGAGCTCTGGCGACATTTCTCATCGGGAATCTGGACGAGGACGGCTACCTTCATATCGAGCCGGAGGAAATCCCTGTCTCGCTTTTAAAGAACGTCTCGTTGACCCATGTCATGGAGACCATTCAGGGGTTCGACCCTCTGGGGGTGGGCGCCCGCTCGCTTCAAGAATGCCTGATGATTCAGGTGCGTCTCCTTGGAGAAGAAAAGGGGCTGCCGGGGCGCATCCTTTCCGAGCATTTCGAGGATTTCATGGAGATGCGGACGAAGGGGCTCGCGCGAGCCCTGAAAGTTCCGATCGAGGAGGTGGAGGAGGCCATTTCCTTTATCCGCTCCCTTGAACCGAAACCCGGCCGGCCTTACTACCGGGAAAGCCCTTCCATCATCGTCCCCGATCTCAGATTTTACGAGGACAACGATGGGGTGATGCGCGTGGCCATGAATGAGCAGGGGCTTCCCCGTCTCCGAATACAGCCGTCCTACCGGGCGATGCTCAAGGCCGCCCCCAAGAAGGATGAACTCAGGGACTACCTGGAAGAAAAGATGCGGGCCGCCCAATGGTTTTTGAAAAGTGTGGATCAGCGCCGACGAACGATTCTGAGAGTGGGAGAGAGTATACTTAAGTATCAAGAGGAATTTTTTCGTCATGGCCCGACGGCCCTTCGTCCGCTGGTTCTTCGGACCATCGCGCAGGAGCTGGGGCTTCACGAATCCACGATTTCACGGGTGACGAACCAGAAATATGCGGAAACGCCGTTCGGCATCGTCGAATTGAAGTATTTCTTTTCCGGCGGCGTTCCCTCCGCAGGAGGGGGCGAGCATTCCGCTGTCAGCGTACGGGAAAAGATTCGTCAAATGGTACGCGCGGAATCATTCTCCGATCCCTTGACCGATCAGGAAATTGTGAAAAAGTTGGCGGGGGGAGGAGTTGTCATCGCCCGCAGGACGGTCGCCAAGTACAGAACGGAACTCGATATCCCGTCTGTCAGCCAACGCAGGAAAGGTCCTCGGGACCTGAAGCCCTAGATAATGACCATGTTTGGAGGACCAATGGAAATACTTTTGACCGGACGCCACATCGATCTCACCGATGCCATCAGGAATCAAGTGACGGAAAAACTGCAGCGGGTGGGCCGCCTTGTCAGCGAGTCGGCCAAGGCGGAGGTCGTGCTCGCGGTTGAGAAATATCGTCAGAAAATCGAGATCACGCTCCATACCCACGGAAAAATGATTCATGCGGAGTCCGTGACCTCCGACCTCTATGGATCCCTTGATCTGGTCGTGGACAAGCTGGAGCGCCAGATCCACCGGTTCAAGGAAAAATTCCTGACAAACCGCACAAACTCAAAGCACGAAGAAGTGTTGCCGCATCTCGCGGGAACGAAACCGTTCGCCCTTCCTTCTCTTGTCAAGACGAAGAAGTTTCCAGTCAAGGCGATGTCCCTTGAGGACGCCATTGTTCAAATGGAGCTGTTGGACAAAGATTTCTTTCTCTACCTCGATCCGGAAAGCTCGTCCATGCGCATCCTTTATCGGCGCCGGGACGGCTCCCTGGGACAAATCGAGCCCGTCTGACGACGGCCACCCAGGTAAGCGGGTCCAATCGGGGAGGGACAGTGGGTCTCAGCTTTCTTTTCGTCACAGGGCTTTCGGGGGCCGGGAAAAGTCAGACGCTGCGGGTCCTTGAGGATTTGGGGTATTTCTGTGTCGACAATCTTCCGATTCCCCTCGTGTCGGAATTCGCCTCCCTGGCTTCCCACAAGCCCAACGAGTTCGCGCGGGTGGCGATCGGGGTGGATATTCGGGAAGGGACCTTCTTCCAGGAATTCTGGCAGTGTTTTGACCGGTTGAAGACCGAAGGGCATGTGGCCGAGGTCCTCTTCCTCGATGCAGGAGATGATGTCCTGATGCGCCGTTTTTCTGAGACACGGCGCCCGCACCCGCTGTCGATGTCGGCGGGACTTCCCCTTCTCGAGGCGATACGGGAGGAGCGTCACAGACTGTCATCGCTTCGGGGCAAGGCGGACAAGGTGATCGACACCAGCCCCCTCTCGGTGGCTGAACTTCGGATTGTTGTGGGAAAGTCTTATGGAGTGCCCGAACCTGAGGGCGGCTTGGTCGTCTACCTCCTGTCGTTCGGGTACAAATTTGGACTCCCGATGGATGCCGACATGGTGTTTGACGTCCGCTTTCTGCCGAACCCGAATTACGATCCCCGTCTTCGACCCAGGACGGGAAAGGATCCGGAGGTATGGTCTTTTCTTGCGGACCGGGGAGCCGAATCGTTTCTGAAAGATTTTTCGGCATTTCTTTCGACGCTCCTCCAAAGATTTGCCGAAGAACGCCGCTCGACGCTCACGATCGCCGTTGGATGCACGGGAGGGCGGCACCGTTCGGTGGGTATCGCCGAACATCTGGGACTCAGGCTGGAAAAGGAAGGATACCGCATAAGGGTTGCCCATCGGGATATCTCCAAGGACACGGAACGCTATACCCCGGATGAAGAAAAGTAGAATAACTTGAATGAGGACCGTTCGATGAATCGCTCCAAAATGGGGACCCCCCTGACAGTTCTTTTGTTGACCATTATTTTCTCAACGGCGATGGTTTCTTGCGTCTCTGAAAAGAAGAAGGCGCCGCCGATCTATTCGTATCAGCTGCCCTGGTCCGGAAGCGACCTGGTTCGCTCCGTGACCGTTCCTCTCCCGAACGACCGGGCCTTTGACGGATCGGCGCGTCTTTCGGCCTACCTCGAAGCCAGGAAAAAAATCAACACCCTCTACATGGAGACGATCCGATCCCTTCCGCTTGCAGGGAAGGTGACCATCGGCCAGGTCCTGGACAGGAAGCCGGCGGTCAGAAGACGCATTGAAACCTTCTTAAACCATGCGAAAATCCGGTCCGTGACCTATCATCCCGGACAGGGGCTCTATCTTGAGGAGGTGGCGTATCTCGGGTCGGATTTCCAGTCGCTTCTCGGGGTGACGCTCCATCTCGTTCCTCACAAGAAGAAGGAAATTCGTGGCGCCAGTACGGCCAAGGGAGGGGGAGGAGGAGGCATGGGAGGCGGTATGCCGATGATGCCGATGATGCCGTGATCCGTTTTTTTACGGCCGGCGAATCGCATGGCCCGGGGTTGACGGGGGTGATCGAAGGGCTTCCGGCGGGCCTCGAGGTCTCCGCAAAAGACCTCGAACCCGATATGGCCCGGCGGAAAATGGGGTACGGCCGGGGGGGACGGATGGCCATCGAAACCGATGCCGTCCGGTTTGTGTCGGGTATCCGGAAGGGCCGCACCTTGGGCGGGCCGGTGACGCTTTGGATCGAAAACCGGGATTTCAAAAATTGGGACCAGATCATGGGGGCCGACCCGGCGCCCGAGGATGGCGTGCGGGCGGTCAATGTCCCGCGTCCCGGCCATGCCGACTTTGTCGGCGGCGTCAAATTTGGCCACCGGGATCTGAGAAATGTCCTGGAACGGGCGAGCGCGCGGGAAACAGCGACACGCGTGGCCCTGGGAGCCATCTCCCGAAAATATCTTTCCCTTTTCGGTGTCTTTGTCCGGTCTTGCGTCCTCTCAATCGGCAACGCGGGCTTTCAAGGGCCTCCCGATGAGGTGTGGAACGACCCGGATCTCTTCTCCCAAGCCATTTTGTCCTCGGAAGTCTTTTGCCCCGACCCAAAGACCAGTGGACGGATGGTCGAAGAAATCCGGGCGGCAAAGAAAGCGGGAGACACCTTGGGCGGGGTCTTTGAGGTGCGGGCGTTCGGCCTTCCGGTCGGCCTCGGGAGCTACACCCAGTGGGACCTGAAACTGGACGGCCGCCTGGCGCAGGCGTTGATGTCGATCCAGGCCATCAAAGGGGTGGAGATCGGTCTTGGCTTTTCCGCCGCGGGCCTTCCGGGTTCCCGTGTTCATGATCCCATCCTTGTCCGTGACGGCATGATCTCCCGCGCCTCGAACGGGTCCGGTGGGCTTGAAGGGGGCGTCACGAACGGATTGCCCCTCGTGGTGCGGGCGGCCATGAAACCGATCGCGACGCTCTATTCCCCCCTTGCCTCGGTGGACATCCGCACCGGGAGGGAAAGCCCGGCCACCGTGGAACGCTCGGATATCTGCGCCGTGCCGGCCGCGTCGGTTGTGGGCGAAGCGATGGTCTGCCTCATGTTGGCCCAGGCGATCTCCGAAAAAATCGGGGGGGACTCGGTGGAGGAAGCGCTGGCGCATTATCGCGTCACCATGGAAATCGCCCAGGAACGCATGCATCCATGGGCGTCGCCATGACCGCCCGTCTTGCGCAATTTGTCATCCTCGTGGGACCTCGCGGGTCGGGAAAGACAACCCTGGGCCATGCGCTTGCCCGCTCGATCGACTCCCCGGTGTACGATACCGACCGGATGGTTGAGGAAGTGGCAGGCGAATCGATCTCCCGCCTTTGGGAAAGGGGGGGCGAGCGCAGATTTCGCGACATGGAGTCCCGTGTGCTTCAATCCCTTGAGGCGCTTCCCCGGGGGGTTGTGTCGACGGGCGGGGGGATTGTGCTTGATCCTGGAAACTGCAAGATTCTTCGGGAACTCGGACCGGTCTTTTATCTCCATGTGCCCGTCGAGCATTTGGTGTCGCGGCTCTCCTCGGCCTTCGAAAAGAGACCCCGTTTGAAGGAAGGGCTGTCTCTTTCCGAAGAGGTTCGTCAAGTCACGGAGGAACGGGACCCGATTTACCGGTCGGTGGCCAACCATGTGGTTGAGACCGCCTCAAATTCGATCCAGGGGACGGTCGAGGAGATTTTGAGGACGCTTCGGGGGAGCGAGGCCATGGTCGAGGAAAAGAACGCATGACGGAGGTTTCCGTTGACGCTGCGGCAGGCTCGTACCTGATCCGTATTTCGGGAGGGAGCTTGGCCTCTCTCGGACCATGCATCCGGGAGCTTTTCCCGGCCGTCGGGCGGGTTGGCATCATCTCGAATCCCGTCGTCTGGGGCCTCCACGGTGAGCGGGTCCTGGCCACCCTTAATAAGGGGGGGGTCACGACCGTCGCGGCGCTCCATCCGGACGGAGAGCGCTACAAGACAATGGAGTCGGTCATCGGCCTTTTGACCGAATTTCTCCAGCGGCATTGGGAGCGGAGGGAGCCGCTTATCGTCGTCGGAGGAGGGGTGACGGGGGATATGGGGGGCCTCTCCGCCGCCCTCCTTCTCCGCGGTGTTCCGCTGATCCATGTCCCGACCACCGTCGTCGCCCAGGTCGATTCCTCCATCGGAGGAAAAACCGGGGTCGATCACCCCCTGGGAAAGAATCTCATCGGTGTCTTCAATGCTCCCCGCTTCATCCTGACCGATCCCACCCTCCTGTCCACGCTTCCCCTTAATGAGCGGCGCGCAGGCTTGGGCGAAGTTCTCAAATATGCCTTTATCGGGGACGGGGCGCTCCTGTCCCTGCTCGACCGACGCGTCGAAGAGCTCTCGCATCCCGAGTTCAACGAATCTTTGTGGGAAGAGGTCGTTTCCCTGTGCGCTTCCGACAAGGCACGAATCGTGTCCGCCGACGAGAAAGAATCGGGAATGCGGATGGTGTTAAACTTCGGCCATACCTTCGGCCATGCGCTGGAGGGGGCGATGGACTTTTCCGGAATCCTCCACGGGGAAGCCGTCGCGATCGGAATGCTTTCCGCCGCGAAGGTCGCGGTGGCGGCCGGGATCACCTCTCCTGCGACCTTCATGGCAATGCGCTCCTTGATCCATCGCGCTGGGCTCCCGGACACCTGGCCAAAAGAGGTTGCCTATGAGGCGATCCTTCCCTACCTTGGGCGCGACAAGAAGCTTTTGGGAGGGCGGGTGTCCCTGGTCCTGCCGGAAGAGGTCGGCCGCGTCAGGATCGTGACAGAGTACGACCCGACATTACTTTCACGAGGGATTTTTGCATGACACCAACCCGGGCGCCGTTAGACGCCATCGATCTTCAGAAGGAACTGAAACTCTTAAAAGGGCTTCTCAGAATTACGATCTCCGTCGACTCGTTGTCCGTCCTTCTCGACAATGCTATCCGCCTTCTTTTGGAAATCCTCCCCGCGGATGGGGTCTTTATCTATCTGCTGGAGGAGGATGCCCCGGTGCTGATCCTGCGTGCCGCGTCCCGCTATCTTCCCGATCTCGTCGGAAATTTTTCGATTCGCCTGGGGGAAGGCCTGACCGGATGGGTGGCCCAGGAGGAATCGCCTGTCATTATTCCGGAACGTGCCTATGATGATCCGCGCGCGAAGGTTTTCCAGATGTTTCCGGAAGACCGCTTCGAATCCTTCCTGTCCCTGCCCCTTCGGGCCAAGGAGAATCTGGTCGGCGTCATGAACCTTCATTTCCGGTCCACCTTCACCCCGAACAATACCGATATCGAACTGTTGATCCTCCTGTCCCAGGAAATGGGATTCATGATTCGCCACATCCACCTTTTTGAAGAAGCCCAAAAGAAGGCGCGTCAGATCGAGGCCCTCTCGCAGGTGAGCCAGTCCATCACGTCAAGCCGCTATCTGGAGGAGATTCTTCATCTGATCGTGACCGTGACCGCCGAAATGACCAATTCGACGCTTTGTTCGATCATGATCTACGATCCGGAGAAAGGATTGGTCGTCCGGGCCACCCAGACTCTTTCGGACGAATACCGCAAAAAGCCCCCCCTCCAGGTGGGGGAGAGCATCGCCGGCGTCGTCTTCGGAGAACGCCGCGCCATTTCTGTCGAGAATGTCCAGAAAGATCCCCGCTATACCGCAAAGGAGCTTGCAAAGAAAGAGAACCTCGTCTCCATGCTCTCCGTTCCCATGATGATCAAGGACAGGGCGATCGGCGTCGTCAATGTGTATACGAGCCATCTCCATCACTTCACGCGGGACGAGTTCAAGGTTCTCCAGTCGGTCGCGAACCAGGCGGCGATCGCCTGGGAAAACACCGCGCTCTTCGAGCGGACCCTCGCAATGGAAGAGGCCTTGGAAAGCCGCAAGCGCATTGATCGGGCGAAGGGCATCCTCATGAAAAAACACCGGATCTCGGAGGAGGACGCCTACCGGCTCCTGCAGAAAAAAAGCATGAATCTGCGGAAATCCATGCGGGAGATTGCCGACGCGGTCCTTCTGGCGCACGATTTGAAAGTCGACTAATCGCAGAAGAAAGAGAGGGGACATGGACCAAGGCTTGATGGTGGTGGGTGCGGTGATCGTCAGTCTCGCGGCACTGGTGGGACTCGTTCTCTGGGGATTCGAGATGGCGCGGAAAGATTTTCCCCAGGTCCTGGGCTTTATCCATCCAACATTGGCCATGGCAGGCCTTCTGATGCTCATTGCACGTTTCTTTATCCGAGGAGGGGCGCATTGGTTCAACATCGGGCTGATTCTCCTCGTCGGGGCCGCCTTGGGGGGACTCATCCTTTTGATCCGGGGATTCCGGAGGCGGTCCATGATCCGGACCGTGACGGTGCTTCACGGAACGTTGGGGCTTTCGGGATTGGGATTCGTGATCTATGAGCTGACTCACCGATCATAACGCGGAAGGCGAGGGCCAGGACATAGTGAGAAGAATTGGAGGATTTCCAGCGCGGTTCGTCCGGTCCGCAGTGGCTATTGCCACCTTCGCCGGCGTTGCTGCCGGGGTGTGTGGGGCGCCCGGGGCCGCTTACGCGGAAGGGATAGGCCAGGCCTTCCCCGACCTCAAAGGGCTTGGGACCGTATGGAGATACGACAGTCAAAAGGCCGTCGCACTTTCCGATCGGTTTCTTGAACAGGTTCGCCGGCTCTCCTCATACTCCTGCAATGTCCGGACATTCTATTCGACTGCCCGACTCGGCGCCCTCGGATTGGGGACGAAGGACCATAAACGCCCCAACGAAGAATTCTCCTTGACGGTGTTTTACCATCCGATGACGGCGTTTGTCCGTCTCTCTCACCCCCGAAAGGGGGCGACCATTTTCTATCGCTCTGTCGATCAGGTCGCCCAAGTGCGGCCGTTTCATTTTCTTCCCTTTTCCATTTCCCTTTCTCCTCACAGCTCCCTGATCACCTCGCGGTTCGGGCATTCGATCGACCATTCCGACTTCCGGAATTTCGATAAAAGGGTCTTGCGGCCGGCGTGCCTGACCCATTCCTGCCTTTACTTGGGCTCCGGGGTCTTTGAAGGCCGCCGGGTGGAGGTCCTCAATATTGCTCCCGACCAGTTGGAGGCACGGCCGGTGTTCGGGCGCATGTGGCTCCTTCTGGACCGCGACACGACCCTCCCGATCTCCGTGGTGTCCCTGGGGCCGTCGGGCCAATTTTGGGAGCGGATCGACTATCGCGGGTGTCATTTTTCCTTCCGATCGCCGTGATCCGTCCCACTCGACCCGGCCTCCCCAAACGGAGAGGTTCGTCTCGAGATTCCCCCGGCCGCATGGAGGGCAAGAGGGGGGAAGGGGCGTCTTGCGGTTATTTTCTGACGGTGGGAGAAGGCTTGCGCCGGCGGGCGGGAGGATTCATCTCGGTATTGACGGTAATGACGGTTTTGAGGTTTCCTCTCACATTGAAATCCCCCGTCACCTCCATGAATCGGGGATGGAGGAGTTCCATCAAGTCTCGAAATATGGTGTTGACCGATCCCTCATGGGAGACTCTCAGGTCCCTGAAGGCGTTGAGATAAAGCTTGAGCGATTTGAGTTCGACAATGAAATCCGCGGGATCGTATTCGATCCGGATGGTGGCGAAGTCCGGATAGCCGGACCGGGGACATAGGCAGGTGAATTCCGGAAAAGACATCGAGACACGGTAGCATTGCTCTTTTTCCGGATTGGGCCACCGCTCCAGAACATTTTCTTCAATAGCGCGGGTTCCGTAGGCCTTATCCGGGGTTTTTGGGGCACCCTTAGAAGAGAGGTTGGGCATCTTCCGTTCCTTTGGACGATCGTGGAGGACTATGGTCGCACCTTTTTAATCAACGGATATCCTACCATGGAGTCGTCGATTACGGGAGTCCAGGTCTTGGGACCAAAACTTGGCCATCCCTTCTCCTCTTTCTCCTGATCCGGGAGGGAGGTCCGTTGTGGTCGGATTGACGGCACGGAATCCGTCGGGATGTGTTACCAGGGCGCCTGCTGTTGTGAATGAACGGCTCCCTCCCTCACCCCCCCCGGTCGATTTTGTGTATGATGGATGGAAGCTGGGCCATCGCCACAGGACGACTCGGACAGGGCACCCGTTGGCCGGATCCCCTTTCGGGAAGGACCGGAGACGTCCCGCCCCATTTCGTCGGCCTCGAAAAGGATCGGCCCATCGTCGCTCACATGAAAATCGACCGGTTTACCGGCTTATTCTCATCAGATGTCATCCGAAGGAGGCATGAATGGACCTTTTACGATTCTCCCAAAATCGGGGGGCGACCAAAGCCCTGACCCTTGCCGGATTCTTGGCAGTGGTCAGCGCTTTTTCCGCCTGTTCGCTTTTTGAGCCATCTCCCCCGTTCTCGAAAACTGAAATCCAGTGGGCGGATAGGGACATCTTTTTCAGTGACCTCAACCACCACCAGAAGTCCATGGAGGGCCAACGCGTGATTCTGGGGGGGAAGATCATCAGCGTTCGCCGGGGGACACCGGAATCCCTGGTATTTGTCCGCGAATACCCTCTTGATCCGGAATTCATTCCCGAGACGAGCATGCCGTCGAAGGGAGACTTCGCCATCGAAACCGATTTGCCCCTTCCCGCAGACCGTTATAAGCCCGGCCACAAAATTGAAGTGATCGGAGAGATCCGTGCGCCGATGAAGGTCGCGATGGGTCGAAACAGCGTCGAAAGGATCCCTGTGGTCAGGGCCCACCATCTTCATGCCCAGGCACCCGCGCCGCCTCCCGATCCGTATATGGGCGATCCCATGTTCATGGATCCGGGATTTATGGATCCCGGCATGATGGGACCCGGGTTCATGGGACCGATGATGTGGTGACAGCGCGCAGTTCTCTTGAATTTACCCGGAAGAACATGGCATGATTCGGTTATGCCGATCACCACTTCCTTCCGGGTTCGCTACTCCGAAACCGATGCCCAGAAACGCGCGCACCACTCCCATTACCCTGTCTGGTTCGAGATGGGGCGTGCGGAGTATTGTCGTGCCAAGGGATTCGACTATTCGGCCATGGAGGAAGGGGGCATCTTTCTCGTGGTCGCCAAGCTCGAATGCCGGTATGTCGGCGCCCTCCAGTACGACGATCTCGCGGAGATCGAAACGCGGTTGGTGAGGGTCGGCCGGAGAATCCTCGAGTTCTCCTATCGCGTGTATAATGCGAACACGCAGGAAGTCGCGGCTGTTGGATCGACGGTCCTTGTCCCTGTGGACAGTGAAGGCCGGGTGGTGTCTCTCCCGGACACTGTGTTTTGGCTTCTTTCTCCCTGTGAAGAAATTCCCGCCTCCGTGGAGAAGGACTAACCCTCCCCTCGATCTTTCTTGTATAGGCGGATAGCTCAGTCGGTAGAGCACAGCTCTTACACAGCTGGGGTCACGGGTTCGAGCCCCGTTCCGCCTACCATTTCATAATTCGCTCCGAAAATGTTTGCCATTGCCTGTCTTAAGATTTCATCCCTCCCCTGGAAGCTTAATATTGGAACGCTTCTTATCATCACGGGTATGGCCTTAAATCAGGACCATCATGACAATTCGGAAGAGTCCTAGAACCTCTTTTTCAAAGGTTCTTATTGATCGGATGGACAAGACGAGCTTTTCCTCATTGATTCCCTTGAAATGTCTCTCTCAATGACGGATGTATCCTCCCTTGACCCCTGTCGGACGGGGCAAAAAGACCGGGAGGAATTTTGTGTGGATAAAGGGCCGGTGGACAGCCGACGATAATGGTCCCACAATGAAGTGAATCGTTCCGCACTCTTTTGGAATGTGGTTGTCCCCATCGCGTGCGGGAGAATGTCTGGAAGAATGAAATATCGTTTTTGAGCAGACAAGGGGCGGGGGAGAGATGACCAAATTCGTCAAAATTGACAATGGAGAAATGTGTCCATGAACACCCTCTCGGCCGTATTTGCTGGATTGGCCGCGTTATTTTCTCTTGTGGCGCTTTTCCGATCCCTCCGCCCTTCCCAAGGGATGGACTCGGAAAGATTTTCCCGGCTCCTGAGAGAAGAGTCCGAGCGGGTCCGGCAATCGGGGGAAGAGCAAATCCGCCATCTTCGAAGCGAAATGGCGGACACCTTGCGGGGGATGTCCGACTCCAGCCGGCGAATGGTGATGGAGTTTGGAGAGAGCATTTCCGGCAAGCTCGGGGAAGCGTCAACCCGCCAGGATATTCTTTCCAAAACGCTTCGGGAGGAACTTGCCGGAAATATGTCGGTTCTGGGACAAAGCCTGATCGAGTCCCTGCAGCAATCGGGGTCCCGGCAGAAGGAAATTCTTGATGCGATGACTCAGGCGCTGGTGGGGCTTTCGGAGAGAAATGAGCGCGTGCTCGATCAGCTTCGTCAGAGCGTAGAAGGACGGCTCGATGCCCTGCGGACAGAAAATGGTTTGAAACTCGAGGAAATGAGGAAAACGGTCGACGAAAAACTTCAGTCGACCCTCGAGACCCGGTTGGGAGAATCCTTTGCGCGGGTGGTCGAGCAGCTTGAACGCGTTCACAAGAGCATCGGAGAGATGCAAACTCTTGCCATCGGGGTCGGGGATTTGAAACGGGTCCTGTCGAATGTCCGGACCCGGGGAACGTTCGGTGAAGTCCAGCTGGAAGCCCTTTTGGAACAATTTCTTGCCCCGGATCAATATGCGAAGAACGTCCAGATCAAAGAACATTCCCAGGAACGGGTGGATTTCGCGATCCGCCTTCCGGGGCGGGACGACGATGGAGAAGTGCTTCTTCCGATCGATGCCAAATTCCCCCAGGAAGATTACGAGCGACTGATCGAGGCGACGGAGAAAGGGGATGCCGAGGGGGTGGCCCAGTCGTCGAAGGAGCTTGAGAACCGGATCCGCGCCTTTGCCCGATCCATTCGTGAAAAATATATCGATCCCCCCAGAACCACTGATTTCGCCATGCTCTTTCTTCCCACCGAAGGGCTTTACGCGGAAGTTCTGAGGCGACCGGGGCTTTTCGAGCAAATTCAACGGGAGTTCCACATCACCCTCTCCGGGCCAAGCACGCTCACGGCGATGCTCAACGCCCTCCAGATGGGATTCAGGTTCCTGGCGATCGAGAAACGATCCGGGGAGGTCTGGAAGATTTTAAGCGCAGTTCGGCAGGAATTTGGGAAATATCACGAGGTGGTGGACAAACTGTCGAGCCAGCTTAACGCCGCCGCGAACTCCGTGAAGAAGCTTGGAACCCGAACCCGCGCCATGGACCGCACCCTTCGAAGCGTTGAAAGGCTGCCTGGCGAGGAAACCCGGCAACTTTTTGGAGAAGAGACTCCAGAGGAAGAAACCCCTGAAGAGCATGGTGGGGATCATTTGGTGAATGAACGGCGGAAAACCGGGCCTGACCCAGAGCGAACATGACCATCGCCCGTGAGGAAAAATGAAAAGGCTTCACTTACTTCTGCTACTTGGGGGTGCATTGGTTGCTCTGGTCCTGTACCCCGTATGGCTCTCCTCTCAACCTGATCGATTTTTATCGGGCCTCTCCCGGCAAACAGGGCTCCTGTTCACCGCGCACAAGACATCTGCGGGCCTCCTTTATCGATTGTCCTTCGAAGATTTGCGCATCGGACCTCCTCGCGATCCTTCGGGTCATGGGGTCACCCTCAACATTGATCATGCCGTTCTTTCTGCGCGCGGACTTCATTCGGCGAAGATTCGTTTTTATGGCCTGAATCTTGAAAGTCGCAATCCTTTCAAAAGCCTGCTTCTCACCTCACTCGATAACGTGGATGGGTCCTTTATCGTCAAGGAATTTCCCGGAAGGGTCGCGTTCAGTAAAATCAACATGAACGAAGGCCCGCTCCGCCTTGATGGGACGGGTGTGATTCGAGAACCAACGGGGGGAAAAACGTCCACGTATGATTTCCGATTTATGTTGGAGTCGAGGGGCAAACTCGGACAATTCCTGGGGTTCGGGAAAATGCGGGGAAGAATGTGGGGGGAAGGGGATGTCCTTCACCTCACACTTGGGAATCGGAAAGTTTTCTGAAACGTCGAAGGGCCCGCAATCGGCCATAAGTGAAACCTTCTGATGGAATAGAGACCGTGCGCAAGGGACAGGCTGTTCGTGTAAAGCGGAAGGGGACGCTTTACGACAACGCCTAAGTCCTTGGTAAAGATCATTCCCGGGGTTTTGTGACGACGGCCCGTTAGTGTTGACATTCCCGGAGAACATACCTACAATTCAGCGGTGATCTTGCGTCGGTCACGAAAACAAGGGATAGCACGCGCTTCGATGCGGCATTCAAAGGTCTTTGCTTGGAGGGATTGACCGTTTGTCGTATGAAAGGATCTCAGGGGGCCGTAGCTCAGTTGGTTAGAGCGCTGGCCTGTCACGCCAGAGGTCGCGGGTTCGAGCCCCGTCGGCCCCGCCATATATGTGGGTCCCTTCCTTTCATTTCCTGTCCGTTTATTGAATCGGTCCGATTTGCTTGTCTTGATGCCGCGGTAAGTCCGGCGGTTTTGGAGAGCCAATTCGCTTGCCGTATCCTCTTTCCTTGGAATGGCCGTCCTTTCGACCTCGGCCTTCGAGTTTTTCCATCTCCTGACCTAAGGAATCTGCCCAATGAACCTTTTTACTTTTATGAACCAGATCAGCCTTCTTGCCGAAGCTGTTCTGGGGTTCCTGCTCTTCCTGTCCTCTCTGAGTTGGGGGGTCATATTTTATAAGTGGTACATTATTTCGAAAACAGGTCGGGAAAATACCGGTTTTATTCGCATTTTCAAAAGAATCGACCGTTTTTCCAAATTGTATCAAGAGGCGGGGGATTTTCGACGCTCCACGTTGGCTTTCATGTTCCGGAGCGCCTACGAGAAAATCAAGGGGATCGAGGAACGGGCCATGGCCCGCGAAGAAGCCGTCCGGGATGGGGACATCGACATTGTTCATCGAACCCTTCTTCAAGCGCGTCAAGAAGAATTGACCCGCCTTGAATCCTATTTGCCGATCCTCGCCACTACGGCCAATATCTCTCCGTTCGTGGGCCTCTTCGGGACGGTGTGGGGAATTATCCATGCGTTCCGCGATATCAGTCACCAATCCTCCGCAAGCATTGCATCGGTCGCCCCCGGAATCGCCGATGCTCTGGTGACCACCGCCGCCGGCCTTTTTGCCGCGATTCCGGCCGTGATCGCCTACAACTATTTCCTACAACGGATTCGGGGAATTGAAGCCCTTGCCGAAGCCTTTAACATGGAACTCTTGAATGTCATGGCCGAAGGCCGGTGGAAAGAATAAGGACGTGAGTCATGATCACTTCTTTTACTCATAGGAGGCCCATTGAAGTTTGAATCCTCCTCTCCAAAGAACCGCATGCTTTCGGAAATCAACATGGTTCCGTTTATCGACGTCGTCCTGGTGTTGTTGATCATCTTCATGGTGACGACCCCCCTTCTTTATCGCGGACTCAAGATCAACCTTCCCAAGACAAGCGCGAACAGTCTGAAAAAGCCTGTTCCAAAGGTTATTGTCAGCGTGACGAAAGGAAAAGAGGTTTTTGTCAATGGACATACCGTGACGTGGGAAGCCCTTGCCGCCATCCTCGAGCGCAAGTACAAAGAGGACAAGCGTGTTATCGTCTACCTGAAGGCCGACAAGAACGTCGATTATGGGACAGTGGTTCATCTGATGGATGTGGTCAAGACGGCAGGCATTGATCGACTTGGGATGATTACAGCACCGACACCAAAAAATCCGGAATAATTGCCGTGATCCGCACGAGAGTCCGATCTACCGGTGAACGGGGGATCGGGTGGTTTCTAATTTTTTCTCTTTCGCTCCATGGTCTTTTTCTTGTCCTTGTCCTCCTTAAATGGAAGTCTTTGTCCATCGGTTATCAGACTGAGACAACGGTCTCCCTGGTTTCGGAGGATGTTCTGAAGAATGCGGGGCAGCCTGCTCAAAATGTTCAGGCACACAAGGTTCCAGTGATGAAGGCCGTTGAACGCAAGGTCCACAGCCGTCCGAAGCCTGTTGTCCACCCGCATCCCACTCCCGATCGCATTCAAAAATCCCCGGTCAGCAGGCCGCGCGTGCGTCCTAAGCCGCGTCCGGTTCAAAAAAAGATCCATTCCGTCCAAAGTAAAGCCGCTCCGCATCCTTCGGTGTTCAAGAAGCCGGAGATGGTCGCGATTGCCAAGAAACCGAAACCGCTTCATGCATCCAAAAAATCTTCGCCCTCCAATCAACAGATGACCGTTCCCGTTCGCTTGGATCTCGCAGGAGAGAGGTTTCCGACCTATCTCCAACATGTTTTGATCTCCCGGATCAAATCCAATTGGTCTCCGCCTCCCGGATCCCATGGGATGACGGCGACGATCCATTTTGTGCTAAAAAAGAATGGGACTCTGGAATCCGGCCCCGTTCTGATGTCCTCCTCAGGGTCCCGGGTTTTCGATGACGCAGCCCGGTACGCCATTCTTAGGTCGGTTCCTTTTCCTCCCTTTCCCCCGTCCTACGGTCGGGATAAGGAGAGTGTGACAGTCACGCTTCAGGCGACAAAAAGGCAAGGGCTTTGATGCTGAAAAAATGTGTTCTGACACTCCTTTCTTTGGGGGTGATCTCTTTTGGGCTACTTGGGTGTCCCGGCAGGGCTCACGCGTTGGATCTGTCGGTCATCACCAATGAATCGACCCTCTTTTTTAAAATTGTGACTGTTCAAAATATGGGACACAGCCTGGAAACCCTTTGGACCCGAAAAGCCGAAGCCCTTGTCCGGAAGGATTTGGAATCCACCGGATATTTCCAGATACTGACGCCTCCCCAAAATATTCAAGACATGCTGGATCATGAGCCCCTCGATACGACCCTGGCGAAGGCCGTGGGACCACTTGGTGCGGAGGGAGTGATCGGGACTCAGTTTTCGATCGGAGCGAACGGCGTCCATCTTCACGGCATCGTCCGAGATCCGATCAATGGGTCGGTCTTGCTCGACAAGATCTATACCACCCACGGACACGTCCGGCTGATCATCCATCGCTTCATCGACGACGTTCTCTTTCAGTTTGCCGGAATCCGCGGGTTGGCCGAAAGCCGATTGGCCTTTATCGGAAGAACGCATCGAGGATATGACCTGTTTACGATGGATTTTGACGGAGAAAACTTGCGCCGGATGACCTACGACAACGTGTTGGCCTTCAACCCGACGTGGTCCAGGGATAAAAAGCATATCGTGTACGTGACATACCTTCACGGGGAGCCGCAGATCATTGATTATGAGCTCAAGACCGGTCACAGAAAAATGCTTTTTGCATATCCCGGGCTCAATATCACCCCGCAGTTTTCCTCGAAGGGATCGAAGCTGGCGGTGGCCCTGTCGAAAGGGAGATCCTCCCAGCACACGCAAATCTACGTTTACTCCCACGGGTCTCAATTTCTTGAGCGTCTCACCTATTCGCACAGCAACAATCTCTCTCCCACATGGGATCCGGGAGGGCATTCCCTCGCCTTCGTGTCGGACAGAGACGGTCACCCCCAGCTCTTTGTCATGGATTCGGACGGATCCAACGTGCGCCGCCTGACGTTCGACGGAAATTACAACGTTGCGCCTGCGTGGTCGCCCAGGGGGGACTGGATTGCCTATGTTTGCATGAATGATCTTCATCGTCCTAAGATATGCCTCACGAGTCCTGACGGTTCTGCTCATATCCAGATTACCCATGGAACGGGGAGGGATGACAGTCCCAGCTGGTCTCCCGACGGCCGTTTTCTGATTTATTCCCGACAGATTCGTGGCCACTCCTCCTTGATGAAGATTTGGATGGATGGCCATGGGCGTGAAACAGTGGGACACTTTCCCCGAAGTGTCTTGACCCCTGCGTGGTCTGGACCCTAATAACCCTGGTGTGTGAAAGAATCCATGATCGGAAAGGATGCAGAATGAAGAAAAAAAAGGCTCTTGCAGGGGTCGGGATTGTCTGTGTTTTCGGGATTGCGCTCTCGGCCTGTGCAACTCAGAGCGATATGTCCGATTTAAGGGCCCAGATGGATTCCCTTTCAACCCGGGTTTCGAAGGTCGAAACACACTCTCCGGGTTCTGGTGGCGGGGGAAGCCAATTGGCGGATATGGAAACGCGCCTTGACAATCAGAAGCTCAGGATCGCCCGTCTCCGGGACCGCATGGAGCGCATCAATCATCGTCTTGATCAATTGATGAACAAGATCGAAACCCAAAATGCCCAGCTGTCTTCCTTGGGAAAAGCGGGAGCAAACGGGCCAAAAGGTCCTGCCACGCCGATTGCCTCGCCGCCCGGCAAAGGGGCGTCGGCGCCTTCGCCCGCTCCTTCTGCGGTTCCTGGGGTGGCGGTAGTCAAGGGGCCCTCTCAGCCGACGGAATCCCCCGACATGATCTATCATCAGGCCTATTCGGATTATCAGCAAGGACATTTTGATGTGGCGATTCATGAGTTCGGGTCCCTTGTCGAGCAGTATCCCGACTCTCACCTCGCCTCTTCGGCGGTGTTCTGGGAAGCGCAATCCAATTATAACCTCCAGCATTATCATCGCGCCCTTGCCTTGTATGACGCGGTGATCCACAAATATGTGGGCAGTCCCAAAAAAGCCACGGCTTATTATAAAAAGGGGCAGGTTTACGAGCATTTGAACGATAGAAAGCTCGCCGTTCACAATTACCGTCGCGTCCTTGAGCTCTTTCCCCTGGAACAGCAATTGGGGGATTTGGCAAAAAGGCGTCTTTCCAGGCTTGACGAATAGGACGATGGGAATCATTCAGGAACTCCCTCCTTCGCTTGTCAATCAAATCGCCGCCGGTGAGGTGGTGGAACGTCCTGCCTCGGTCCTTAAGGAATTGATCGAAAATAGTCTTGATGCCGGGGCGACGCGGGTGTCGGTGGCGGTCGAGACCAGCGAAGAGGGTCTGGTTCAGGTTCGAGACAACGGGTGCGGGATTCTCCGGGACGACCTTCCCCGTGCCTTCCTGAGGCATGCCACAAGCAAAATCACCTCTTTTGAAGATCTCGCGTCGGCCAGGACACTGGGGTTCCGCGGAGAAGCGCTGGCAGCAATTTCCTCCGTTTCAAGGGTCACGGTCGAGACGCGCCATGCGTTCGAATCTGTCGGATCACGCATGAGCCTCGTTCCCGGGGAGGACCCCTCCATAACGGATTGGTCCGGGCCCGTCGGAACGACGGTCACCATCAGAGACCTGTTTTTTAATGTTCCGGTGCGCCGGAAATTCTTGAAGTCGTCCCAGACCGAAATGGGTCATCTCATTGAATCCGTGACCCGTCTTGCCTTGAGCTTCCACGAATGCCAATTCGACATGTCCTCGCCGACGAGAAAGATTCTTTCCCTGGAGCCCCGTCCCTCCCATTACCTTCGACTCCTTGATCTCTACCCCAGTTTTTCGGAGGAGGACTTGGTGTCCCATGAAATACGAGGGGAGGAACGGCGCGTCTCGGTCTACCTGCTTCGACCGGACAAGCTCAGGAAAGATCGACATTACCAGCATCTTTTCATCAACCGCCGCTGGGTGCGCCACCCCGGACTCTTCGAGGCGATCACGCAGGGAATGGGGGGGAAGCTATCGCGTGATGTGTACGTCGGGGCCTGGGTCTATCTGGAGATCGACCCGGAGAAGTTGGACGTCAACGTCCATCCGACAAAGCGGGAAGTCCGTTTGTTGGATGGAGATCGCCTCTTCTCCCTTGTGAGGAGAGCGGTCGATGAGTCATTTTCTCTCTTTGACGCCCAGGTGATTGGGCCGCAATCTTCCGATTCCTTCGCGCCTCAATTGGCGGCAGAACCGTCCTCAAGCTTCACACCTTCGCATCGTGCCTCCGAAATCGTTTCAGGACCCGCGGCGACGGGGGAACAATGGGGACCCGCACCCGATTTTCCTCGCAAGGAGCAGTCCCCACCGCCGTCCGTAAGGGGCCCTCTGCCGTCTTATGAGAAGGATCGTTCCACGAATCTCCATCGACTTCCGGAAATCCTGAAAGGCCTTCCTCCGGTGGACCGCTTTTCCGAGCCGGGAAAGGCGACGGTTCTGGGTCAGATTGCAGGAACCTATCTCGTCATCGTCCTTGGGCAGGATCTGGCATTGGTGGATTGGCACACCGCTCACGAGAGAATCAACTACGAAAAATTCCGCCATCAGGTGTCCAGCGAAGGTGTCTCCACGATCGCCCTCCTCTTTCCGGCGGTCTACCGTGTTCCTCCCCACGTGGCGGACAGCCTCGACAACCGCTTAGATGAGCTGAGACGGATCGGGTTCGATATGGATCGGACCGGTCCCGAGGTGTTCAGGATCCGATCGGTCCCTTTTCTTCTGGAAGGAGAGGACCCGATCGACTCCCTCAATGGCCTTCGAGAGACATCGGAGGATTTCGATCTCCCCATCCTGCGCTCGGATCGGATTGATGAGGCCCTGATGACCCTTTCCTGCCATCAAAGCGTCCGGAGGAATGACCAATTGAATGTGATGGACGGGGAGAGGATCCTTCGGGAGCTTCTGGCCACTCCCCATCCCTACACCTGTCCGCATGGACGACCGACGATGATCCGATTTCCCAAAGAAGCCATCGACCAATGGTTCGGCCGATGATAGTGATCGATTTGGTGATTGTGGGCCCCACATCCTCCGGAAAGAGTCACTTGGCGCGCACCTTGGCGCACACCCTAAACGCGGAAGTCATATCGGCCGACTCCCGGCAGATTTATCGGGAGATATCGGTGGGGACGGGGAAGGTTCCTCTTCAGGAACAGAGGGGGATCACGCACCACCTCATGGATTTCTATGCGATTGATAAGCCTTATAGCGCAGGGGATTTTGTTCGCGATGCGCAAACCGCCATTCGTGACATCCGGCGGCGCGGGAAAAAGGTGATTCTTTGCGGGGGAACGGGGCTCTACATCGATTCGCTCCTCTTTGGCCTTGTCGACCTTCCCGAAAGACCTCTCGCCCACTATGAAGCGTATCGGAAGCGCTGGGAATCGGTGGCGACGACCGATCTCTTCGAGAAATTAAAAACCCTTGATCAAACGAGATCTGATCGCATTCACCCCAATGACCGGTTCCGGATCTTGAGAGCTCTTTACCTCATGGACGAGTTTTCCCTTTCTCCGACCGATCTGTATAAAACATTTCGGGGAGACGGAGTCGCCTATGGAGGGGTCATCGGCTTGGATCCCGGGAGGGAGAATCTCCACCAGCGCATTCGGGCCAGGGTGAATCAGATGTTCGAGATGGGGTGGATCGAAGAAGTGGAAAGTCTGTTGAAGGCCGGAACCTCGCCTGACGTTCCGGGGTTCAACAGTTTGGGGTATCGGGATGTGGTGTCCTTTCTGAAAGGGGAGCAATCAAGGGCGGACCTTGAGGAAAAAGTCCTCGTAAAAACCCGGCAATACGCGAAGCGCCAGATGACATGGTTTCGGCACATGCAAGAAATCACGTGGGTTCGCCCCGAAAAAGACGGGGATGTTCCCTTGGACCTCTCGTTGGTGTGTGGTACGATCGGAAAGATTTCTTGTTGATTTGTGACTGAGAAGCGGGAAGGAGAATACAGTTAATGCGCACACGGGGGAAGACCGGATCGGTGGAAAGAAAAGGTCAAAAAGAGAGGGTCGGAATTATCGGAGGCTCGGGGCTCTATCAACTCAAGGGACTTTCCGGTCTGGTTCCCACGATGGTCGAAACCCCCTGGGGACAACCTTCGGATCCCTTCATGCTGGGGGAGATCGGCGATGTTCCCGTCGCGTTTCTCTCGCGCCACGGTGCAGGCCATCGGTATCTTCCGGGGGAAATCAACTATCGGGCGAATATTGCAGGATTTGTGGCGCTGGGGGTCCGCCGGATTTTTTCCGTGTCGGCGGTCGGGTCCTTGAGCGAATCCATCATTCCGGGCGACATGGTGATCGTGAACCAGTTCATCGATTGGACGAAAGGACGGCCGTCCACCTTTTATGGCCAAGGAGCAGTCGGTCATACGGGGTTCGCCCATCCGATCTGTCCCGATCTTGGGGAAACGCTCGTGAAGGCATGTGAATTTTCCAGGGCGAAGTTTCACCGGAAGGGGACGTATCTGTGTATGGAGGGTCCCGCATTTTCCACGCAGGCCGAGTCGTTCCTTTATCGACAATTCAAGGCGGACGTCATCGGAATGACGAACGTCACCGAAGCGCGATTAGCCCGGGAAGCGGGTCTTTGCTACAGTACATTGGCGCTGTCCACGGATTTCGATTGTTGGCATCCGGACCATGACGCCGTCACGGTTTCCGACGTGCTGGCCGTGATGGAAAAAAATATAGCGGCCGCCAACAGGATTTTGGAAAGGGCGCTTCAAACCGTTGAAGCCACTGGAAAGTGTCATTGCCAGGAAGCGCCCAATAATGCACTCGTGACCAATCCGGACTGTATTCCGCAGGAAACCAAAAAACGGTTGGAATTTCTCGGAATTTTGAAACCGCGATCATAAGGAGTGATGAGGGTGAGTCCCAAGCTGGTGATCGTTGGAACGGTGGCCTTGGACGATGTGACGACACCGTTTGGATCGGTGACACGGGCACTCGGAGGCTCCGCCTTTTATGGAAGTGTTGCGGCCTCCTATTGGACAAGCGTCGGCATTGTGGCCATCGTGGGGAACGACTACCCTGACGAGGGGTTTCAGGTGCTCTCCCGCCGAGCGGTCGATTTTCGGGGCATCGAGAAAAGTCTCGAGAAAACATTTGCGTGGACAGGGGAATATACATACGACCTCAATACCGCGATCACCAAGGAAACCCGACTCAATTGCCTTCTTTCCTTCAATCCCAAGGTAGAACGGTATTACCCCAATCCGGAAACCTTGTTTTTGGCCAATATCGACCCTGACATTCAGGGGGGCATTCTGGATTCTCTCCCGACCCGTCCCGCTCTCGTCGCCCTGGACACGATGAACTACTGGATTGACTCGAAAAGGACGTCCCTTCTTCGCGTCCTGAAAAAAATCGATCTTCTGACCATCAATGAATCAGAGGCCCGCATGCTGACAGGAGAGTTTAACCTCGTTCTCGCCGCACGTGCCATACGGTCCCTCGGACCTTCGATGGTCGCGATCAAGAAGGGGGAGCACGGGGCTTTGGTGTTTTATGAGGGGGGAGTGTTTGCCTCCCCGGCGATGCCGCTTGAGGTGGTCAAGGACCCGACAGGGGCGGGAGACTCGTTTGCCGGAGGCTTGCTAGGGTATTTGACCTCTCATAGCCACCGCAGTCCGGAGCTCTTGAAACAGGCGTCGATCATCGGATCGGTCATGGCCTCCTTTTGTGTGTCGGACTTTGGTGTGACCGGGACGCTGTCCCTTTCCATGGATGAAATTTCAGGGCGGATCAGGGAGTTTGGCGATTTGACCGGATTTGGCAGAATCGACTATGAGGAACGGAGGCTCTGACTGTGTTCGAGCGATGGAGACGCCATTTTCTCTCCTCCTCCCTCTTTGTGGTACTGGCCATAATGATTGGGTGTCAAGGGGCCGTGTCCCAGAAGAATCATAACTTGGCCATCGAGCATTATAATTCCGGCCTTCGGAAACTGCGGCAACATGACCTCCAGGGAGCTTATTGGGATTTCGAATATGCCAACCATCTTGATCCGGGGATTGCGAAGGTCCATTACTCTCTGGGGCATGTGTATTACCTCATGCATGACCTTGAAGATGCAAAAAAAGAACTTCACAAGGCCTTAAGAAACAACCCGGACAAATCTTCGACTTACAATTACCTGGGCGAAATCGCCCTTGAGCAGAAGAATCTGGAGGAGGCTCTGATCGATTTCCGTAAGGCCCTTGAAAATACCTTGAATCGAACCCCGTATTACCCTCTTGCCAACATCGGCAAGGTGTACCTGCAAATGGGGAAGTTTGAATTGGCAAAGGAATATTTTTCGAAGGCCCTTCTCCGGAATGAAAATTTCCTTCCCGCCCATTATTGGATGGGAAAGGTGCATTTGTCAGAAGGGGCTTACGAGAAGGCATTGCTGGATTTTTCTGCGGCGATCAGGATTCAGCCGAATTTTTCCGCCGGATATTATGAGTTGGGGAGGGCCTATCTCAAGTTGGAAAATCAGGAAAAGGCGACGAGAGCCTTTGAGGAAGCTGTCCGTCTCGATCCAAATTCAAGCATCGGCATTAAAGCGAAACGGTTTCTTTTGATTCTTCCTAAGAGCTTCCAGAGCCATAAGAAGTCCGTATCCGGAAATACCGGCAGTATCAGGACCGGCGGGGGAAAATAGGGCGAAGATTGCCAGGAAATTTAAAAAAAGGACTGAAAATGACAGAAGAGGCCGAAGAAAGGGAAGGGGAAGAACTTCCTGCTAACCCTGAACCGTTACCGGTGCCGAGGGAGAGGATCGGTAAAATCTTGGAAAGGGCCAGACTTGAAAAGAAGTTGACGGTCGATGATGTCGATGAAATCACCCGTATCAGTCCTGGATGGATTCAGGTCATTGAGCAAGGAACGTGGACACAATACCCCAGCATGGTCTACGCCAAAGGACACGTGAAGCTATACGCCCAACTGCTGGGCTTAAATGTCAATGAGCTCATGGAGCACTTCACCAGTGAATGGAATGAAATGGTGAAGGTGGATCCCCACGAAAATGGGACCCTTCAAACCCAGTCGGGGGTGAACGTTCGTCAGAGCGGGAATAGTCCCAATTATTTGGCATGGGGAGGAGGAGTTGTCCTCCTTCTCTTGGGATTGGCGGTAGGCTCAAAGTATGTTATGAGCGACCATGAGCCGCGTGAGGAAAAGCAGTCTCTTGTTCAGGTCAACCCAGCCCCGATCCCTCCTCCTCCCGCTCCAGCCCCTCAACCAACCGATGACAAGAACGCTATTTCGAATGCCACCGCCCCGTCCGACACCGCTCAAAAAGGGGATCAATTGGCCGTGAGATCTGAAAGCAACCCTCTGTCCGAGACTTCCCATGCAGGTGTGCAGGGACCGAAAAAAACCCAAGGAAAATCCAATCCGCCTGCAATTGTGAAAGATGGCCTGACCTTAAGGCTTGTTGCATTAAAAAGTGAATGGGTCGTCGTCGGTGTGGATGACGGGATCGTTCACCGGTTTCGTTTGAATCCCGGAGACAGCAGGGTTGTCCTCGGGAGAAACTTTATGACGCTGTCCGCGCAATATGGAGATGGAGTTGTCTTGTTTCTAAACGGAAGGAGATTGGGGTTTGCTGGACAAAATGCTGATCCCGTCCTTCGTCGTCGCATCAACAGATTGAGCCTTCGCCCGCTTCACAATCAAAAGAAATCCGCCCCAATGAATGTGGTCAAGAAGGGAAATGTCCAGGGGGCGGTGAAGAAAGTTGGACCAAAGAGCCCGGCGGTGGGAGGCAAGGCTGCTGCAAAGCCAAAACCCAAGGTGATTCCGCTTATTCCCACCCCGCCGCAACAGAATCAGGGGGTATCTTCTGGCCAGCAGTTTTAAAGAGGATCGGAATTGAATTTGGGCTGAATGTCGATGAAAAGAAAAAACCTCCGGAAGTGTCCCTTTGCAGAGAGGCAGGAGATCCTATTGGAACCACTGGATCTCTTGCCTCTCCCTTGATGTTCAGCTATGATCTTCAGTCTGCTATAAAATCAAATCTGCCGGCGTAGCACAGTGGTAGTGCAGTCGATTCGTAATCGACAGGTCGTCGGTTCAATCCCGACCGCCGGCTCCAGTCCTGATTGGCATAAAAATCTTTGTCCCATTCCTGATATCAAGGTTCTCCGGTATACTCCTCAAAACAGATCATTGTCGTATCCCCGACGACAAGCGCTCTTCAGGCTTTTAAAACCGGCTCGAGCAGGATAAACGCAATGGAAAATAGAGAAAATGGAGAAAAAGACTCATTGGCCACACTGGGAGGGGGTTGTTTCTGGTGCCTGGATGCCGTTTACAGAAGAGTAAGGGGAGTCAAATCTGTTACATCGGGTTATATGGGAGGGCATATCTC
>DAHVAL010000049.1 GCA_027314645.1 Nitrospirota bacterium | reverse complement strand
GTCCTTCCCATGATCGGTCCAGGGACGGCGAGGATCCAGCCGGTCTTTGCCGGTGACCTTGCGAAAGTCCTGGCAAAGATCACTGATCACCCCGAGATGGGGGGGAGGGTGATCGAGGTGGGTGGGCCCCGTATATACACTTATCGGGAAATGATGGAATCCATCCGGAAAAGTGCCAAACTGAACGCTTTCATCATCCCGGCTCCGGTCGCGGTGATGATGGCCTCGGCAGTCCTTCAGAAACTCCTTCTTCCCAAACCCTTTCTGACGCCGGATGTCATCCGGATGGCCCTTGCCGACAATGTCGCCCAAAGGAACTCGCCTGTGGCCGATTTCGGAATGAATCTTGTCTCTCTTGAATCCTGGCTTGAGTCGGAGGCGGTCTGATGGCGGGCCTTCCAGTGGCCTTTGTCTCCCACGGGGCACCCCTGTCACTTGAGGATTCCGCATGGGTGGAAAATCTTGGACGATGGGGAAAAAGCCTGGGAGAGGTCCGTTCCATTTTGGTCGTTTCGGCGCACTGGGTGACAAAGTCCCTCAAGATGGGTCCGCTCAGGCCGGTCCCCCTGATTTATGATTTCTGGGGTTTCCCCGACCGTTTTTACCGGATGACCTATGGATCCCCGACGGCTCCCGATCTTGGAGACCGCCTCTCTTCCCTCATCGGAGCCGGAAAGCTTCTCTCCGATCCCGACCGGGGTCTCGACCACGGGATGTGGGTTCCCCTCAGGGGCATGTTTCCCGAGGCCAGGATCCCCGTCCTGGGATTGTCCCTTCCTGACCTTTCCCCGCAGGGGCTATACCATCTGGGCAAGCTGTTAGCCCCCCTGAGCCATGAGGGAGTTCTTGTGCTTTCCAGCGGAGGAATGACCCATAACCTTTCGGAACTTGATCCCGATCGGCTCTCCGCCCCCCTCCCCTGGGCGTCAGAATTCGACCAGTGGATGGCGAAGGCTCTTGTGGAAAAAGATATAGAGGCCCTTTGCCAGTTTGAGTCCCGAGCCCCTTACGCCCATCGATCACATCCCTCCACCGAACATCTGGCCCCCCTCTTTGTTGCTCTGGGAGCAGCGGAAGGATACATTCGGGCGTCATTTCCTGTGACGGGTTTCCAATGGGGAAGTCTGTCGCTTCGTTCGGTCCAGTTCGACGGCTGAAAGACTCGCCTTGATGCAGGTTGGGGAATCGGATAGAATAAGGCATCCTGACACTCGTCGGGAGAGAAGTCTGTCGGTCCTATTAACGGACGGAAAGGAAAATTCATGAGTATTGATAAAAAAATCACAATCCAAGCCTATCTCAAGCCCTCCTGTGGCTGGAGCCGTGGGGTACGTGCGGTTTTTGCAAAATATCAGCTTCCCTTTGAGGACATCAATATCATCGCCAATATGGATGCTTATGGGGAAATGGTCCGGAAATCAGGTCAGCGTCTGTCTCCCTGCGTGGAAATTGAAGGCGTGATGCTGGCCGATGTCAGTGGAGAGGAAGTTGAATCCTATCTTCTCTCCAAGGGCTTGGTTTCTCCAGTGGCTTCAGGGGATGACACTCCGCTGGACCGGGGATGCCATGACGGGGAGCCTGTCGAAATGGGGTCGTGGAAGGGGAGCAGGGGGAGCTGATTGTCTTCTCCTGAGATCATTAACAAGGGCGAAAGGTTTAAATGATGAGTGACGCAAAGGTTGAGACGATTGTTGGAGCAGAGACTGTTTCCGGATCCGGAGTGGCTTGGTGGCAGGTCGTTGCGGTGCTCGGATTTTTCTTGTGGATTCCCGTGACTCTATATCTTCTGCTTTTCGCCCCGCTGCCGATGGTTCATGACATGGTCCATCCGGTCCGACATGCCTTCAGCTTTGTGATGTGCCACTAGACGTCATTCAAAAATTGAAAACGGTGGTTCTTGAAAAGAGAACCACCGTTTTTTGTGATTTATCGCGCCCGTAGCTCAATCGGATAGAGCAACAGCCTTCTAAGCTGTGGGTTGGGCGTTCAATTCGCCCCGGGCGCACCATCCTCGACAGTCGGGTTCAAAACCAGTTTTCTAGGCTTTACCGGCCTTCATGGCTTCTGGAACCTCGATCAGCTTGCCTTTCTTGACATCGTAATAAAATCCGAAGATTGGAATCCGGGAAGGGACGAGAGGGGACCTCCGGATCCTCTGCACATCTTCCACGACGGATCGCTCCAGCTCCTTGAAGCTCAGAAAATTCACATACGAGGCCTCTTGTGACCCGGGTCCCTTTCCGTGGTCCTCCCATCCCTTTGCCCCTATTTTTGCGGTTTCCAGGCTTTTTGCAAGAAGATTTCGCATGGTGTCATCGTCAAAGAGCATCATGCCGCAATCTGAATGGTGGATGACAAACCATTCTTTCGTTCCAAGGAGTTTGTAGGAGATGACAAGACTACGGATGGCGTCGTCACTGGCCCGGCCTCCGGCGTTTCGTATGACATGGGCGTCTCCTTCCGAAAGACCGGCCATCTTCGCCGGATCGATTCTCGCATCCATGCAGGTCAAAATGGCGAAGTGTCGACCAGGGGGAAGGGGAAGGTCTCCTTTTTTTCCAAAGTTTTGGGAATAGATTTTGTTTGCGGACAGGACTTCCTCAAGAATTTTGCTCATGCGTCCTCCAATGGTTGGGATTTTCTGATTCTCAAAAAATCTCTGGAATCAAGGTCCGATGACAAAATCGTCCTAAGCTTACATCCTTGGACCTAACGAGTCTATGAAACGGAACACCTTTCAGCGAATCTGATTGTGTCCCGCAGCCAAGGCTGAAATCATTGACTACGATTTGAGTGCGAACTATAGTTATAGCACCTATGTGACGTAGCCTGG
>DAHVAL010000048.1 GCA_027314645.1 Nitrospirota bacterium | reverse complement strand
GGATCTTTTCCGAAACCGACCAGCGACGTCGATGCTGGACCGTGGCTACAATCTCTACCGAGTCGTTGTCGTTAGAAATATGTCCAGAAATATGCACACCCCCTAGGCATTATTTTATGACTAAGGGTGTCCTCATTAATACGGGGCTATATCATGGATATCAGAGGACAGCCGATTTCGTCAGACGAAAAACTCTTCGTTGTAGGGCCTGAGGTCGATTTCCATCGTCCAGGCGCTTTTGGGTTGAACCGCCAGGTTCCAGTACGCCTGGGCCATTTCGTCGGGCTCGAGCACAGGCTCGGAGGGCGAGGGATTCATCGACCTTCGGCGGGGCGTATTGATCCCCCCGTCCACGACAACATGGGCGACATGAATCCCTCTGGGCCAAAGTTCCCTCGCCAGCGATTCCGACAATCCCCGGAGGGCGAACTTCCCGCTGGAAAAGTCCAGGGCCCCTCCCCGCCCCCGGATCGAGGAGGTTGCGCCCGTGAAGAGAATCACCCCCTCTCCCCTCTGAACCATGTCGGGGATGACCTCCCGGCAGGCGAGAAACGCCCCGTACGCCGAAGCGCGCCAGGCTGCCTCGAACTCTTCAGGAGAAAGCTCCGCGATCCCTTTCCAGGCGGAGCGGCTGGCATTGTAAATGAGCGCGTCCACGGGACCGGACGCGTCCCTGATCCGCCGGAACCCTTCCGAGACTTTTTTGGGGTCGGTGAGGTCCACCGGGATAGCCCGTGCCTTTTCTCCCGTCGGATCGAGCTCCCGGGCCAAGCTCTTGAGTCTATCTTCAGACCGGGCCAGAAGGCTGACACGGTCCCCGTTCTCAAGAAAGGTCCGGGCCAGCGACATGCCGAGCCCCGGACCTACGCCCGCGATCACGGTGTGCATGGGTGTCATGGAAATCCTCCTTATCTGAATGTGAGTAAGTCAGAAACCTCCTGTCCCTAGGCTACAGCGTCTACAAGGAACGTTCTGGATAACAACGAAGTCAGGTGGCGCTCCTTGCCCAAATTCCTGGGAATCCCCTCAAGCCGCTCACCATGCTCTTCCTATTTTGATTAAAAGATTCAGTGATTTTCCCCAATCCCCGGCACCCAATTCGAGAAAATTATTGCCAATGGTGTTCGATCCATTGGACGGTTGCCGTAAGATCAATGTCGTTCGCAATGCGTTTTAGGTTCCTAAGCTGCGCGGGCCTGGCATCGTCTAAGGGAATATTGGATTCAAGGTATGGCGACAGACGCCAAAAACGGGCTCCCAAGAGTTGTTTGCATTGATAACGGGCAAGATCCATGGGCGAATCGAGAAGCAACTCAATAATACCGGCGGAAAGCCACTCTGGTCCTCCCCAGTCATGATCGCCCCCACCAATCCGGCTTTCGCGCACCCCTGTTCCAAGAGACAGCAACACGATGTCGTTCAGCCCACGACTTCGCTTTCCATCGGTCACGCTCACAAGGGCCTGTGCCAACGCCACCATCGACGGGTTGTTCGCTACGACACCCCCATCAATATATCTCCCAAACGATGGGAAATAGGTTGGTGCTGCGCTAGTTCGCATGGCTACGCTGTAAACAAGCTCATCGCGGTCATTCCCATTCGGATCGGTCGTATCATTGTGAAAAATTTTTGGTTTCCATGTCTCGACGGGAATGGATTTGCCGGTACCGTCTGGGTACATCCAGGGGGCATCAAGGTCAAAGGATGGAATGACGATGGTTGGCTTCAGATCTCGAAGTCGGGTTTGATCACCATACAGGTGCTTTAGTGCATTAAGGAGGACAACGTTGTCGTATTTCGCCCCCAACAGGCCACCAAGGTCTTTTATTTCATGAACCAAAGTGCTCCTGAAGATTTTGATGCTATCGGTTTCATAAAATCGAACGATATCTGTCGGCCTCTTTCCTTGTCCAAGACCCATCGCAAGAATCCCGCCAGTCGATGTCCCTGCAATCATGTCCGCCTTAGTTAGCCAACCTTTGATCTTTCGATTTTGGTCGAGGCGTTTCAAAAGTGTCGCAGTCAAAATCCCGCGAACGCCTCCACCGTCAAGAGATAGGATTTTATACGCCATCGCAAAAAGGGAACGACCCCCAATTCTTCAAAGAGTTGTTCACAGCAGGTCAAAACAAGCACTTGAACTTTTTTGGATTCATGATGTAAAACGTCAAACATCCGTCTTATACGATGTTCATTGAAAAAAACAAGAGCGTCATCCAACACCACAGGGCTAGTTGACCAGGGTCAACTAGCATTTCTGCAAAGGCAAGTCATATAAGGACAGCGATCTGTTCCTGGGTTCCCATACTCAAGTGTTCAAAGGATTCTTCATAGCCTCCTTCCCACCGTTCGGAGATCGGGAAGGGGTTGTCCGTCCCGCCCTTTCAAACAGACGAGAGCGACGTTTTCTGGAGGAAGAGCGATCCCGATCTCACGACAAAGTGTCCAGATATGACCGGTTTTGGAATCCAGGAGAGTCTTTTGGGCAAGCTCCGCCCCTTCGATGGTGCTCATGATTGTGAGCTGGTCCGGTACAAACGGATTGTCCCACCGTGATATAGCCCCATATTAATGAGGACACCCTTGGTTCTAAAATTAGAACTAGGAGGTGTGCTGGAGATAGTGCTAACGACAACGACTCGGTAGAGATTGTAGCCACGGTCCAGCATCGACGTCGCTGGTCGGTTTCGGAAAAGATCCGGATGGTGGAAGATACCGAACGTCCGGGCATGAGCGTGTCCTTTGTGGCCCGGGAGAACGGGATCGCTCCCAATCTTTTGTTCCGGTGGCGGAAGCTGGTCAAAGAAGGGGGGCTGTCGGCTCTGAAGGCCGACGAGCCGGTTGTGGGAACGACCGAGGTCAAACAGCTCAAGACTCGCATCCGGGAACTGGAACGGATCCTGGGACGAAAGACCCTGGAAGTGGAGATCCTCCAGGAGGC
>DAHVAL010000047.1 GCA_027314645.1 Nitrospirota bacterium | reverse complement strand
CAACCACTCTGAGCGTCATTTGCTGAATGCCGCTTTTGGATATGCAGGACTTAAGGCGACTCCTACCGCCATTTGGGTCCGGGACTCAATTCTTTCCCCACCTCCCGGTCTTCCTTCGGGAGCCAGGAAAAAAAATCATGATTTCCGGATATATCGAGAAACAGCTGAGAGCTGTTGAGCAATGCTCTTCTGAAGAGCTTTATCACTTGGCCAGCGTATGATATTTGCGTGATTCGGATTCCATTCGATCTGATTTGGGATTACCTCAAGGTTTTGTCGACGTACTGGTTCCGTCTGAATATCTGCTCGGCCATAAAGTGTGGCTGGATGTTTCATAGAGAGGGCCACTCTTTCGCCAATTGCCCAAAGTTCAGTATTTGAGAGATTTTTAGGTCGAGAATGTCGCGTTACGGAAAGTTCTACGTAAGGATGAGGAATAAATGCATCTGGCTTTACCGTTTTGTCAGAATTTCGAATCCATTTACTGAAAATGATGAATCTGGCCAGATATTCATCAGAATCCACTGGAATATCTGAAGAGTTTTTGGAGAGTTTCTTCTTTAAGAACTGAATGAATATAGGGATCTTTTTTATAGAAAAACGGAAAGATCGTGAGTGTTCCAACCAACAATTATTTTTCACGATTTCGAAACTCTATTGATCAAATCTTGTATATTTCTTGAAATTTCACCGTAAAAATTTTCTGTCCCATAATATGAATTCGCTCCGATCAACGCTGCAAAATGAAGTTTTTTTTCAGGACTTATGCTTATAGAAAGCGTGCGGAATGGAGAATGGTGCCATTCCATGGTAATGTGTCCATCCGGTTCGGCGCCAAATGATGGGGAAGGCGTGCCTAAGGGAAGTGAGCTCAAAAATTCACCTGCAAGACTGACAGTATCAGGAAGAACTGGATAGGCATTGTAACCATCCCAATCAGGGTTGCGGCACTCCTGATAAACTTGGTAAAGCTCATTGAGTGGCTGACCAAAACTGATTGAATCTTCCAGTTTTTTACGGGTTTTCGTAATTTCTTCCGAAATAAAATCAGCCGCATCACTCCATCCACGTGATGATATTGGCAACGAGGGAATTTGAACTGTAATCGCGCTCATTGGAATCCTCCCTTATTCGAATAATTTCACGGCCTTGTCCGTGATGCTACCGAAAAAAGCTTTGTTTTTAAGCCAACGAATTTCGGAGAGCTTACGTTTCAATAATTCATTGTCAAATTCAAATCCTGAAAGTGTGAATGCATCAATATCGAGAACCAAGGTTATGGCCATTGTATTAGGGTCCGTAGGAGGTTGTACCGTTCTGACAATATTGATCGCGTAAGGATGATCTGGAACCACTAGTGTGTCTTGATGTAAAAAGTTCGAAAATGGAAAATCTAAGCCTCTTGGAGCCTCTGGTGAAGGATTAAGGTAGTCCTCAAACCTGACTTCGCCGGGAGGCAATTGAAATCGGTTGATATAACGAACACCAACCCGATTAATCTCGATAGGTTTTATAAAAGCTATATACTCTTCCCAGAGTCGCGTTGCCTCACTAAATAAGGTTTCCCAACTCTGATAAGGATCCAACCGGCTGAAAACAAACCCATTTTTATTAAATTGAACGATCTGTTTCCCGTCTTCGGAGCGGAATCGAAGTCCTTTCCAACCGAGATCTTGAATGACGGGGGGATTGGACGTGCTTTCCTTTGGACCAACAACGTGTTGCAAGTGAAATTGGATTTCTCTTTGAGAGTCCAAAAACTGATAATTGACCAGTTTGGGTTCTATTTGGGATTTAAGAGTATTTTCCTCAGGTAGCTCGTTTTCGGATACGCGAATATCGATGACTGCTTCAATAATTGGTGCATGCGGCAAATGAGGAAATGACTCATCAATGTTTATTTCCAGTTTATTCATCGGTTTAACAAGTTTTCTGTATTTAAAATGATTATCTCCTCAATTTTTCGACAAGTCCTTTTGTCCGCAATCTTTTAAGAGTGTCGATTTCCTCGGCGATGTCTTCGGCCTTTAGATGTGTGTATCTAGCCAACATCTGATAGGTTTTGTGACCAGTAATTTCCTTCACCTTTTCGGCGCTCAAGCCCAACTCGAATAGCCTTGATGTAGCTTCATGCCGGAGATCATGAAAAGTGAGATCCTCGACCCCGGCTCTCTTGCAAGCGTGAATGAACGCCCAAGTAATAGAATGAGGATCCGTATAACCAAAGACCCTTCCATCAATCCGACGAGGAATAGCTGAAAGGATCACTATTGCTTCTGACGATAAAGAAACGACCCGTTTTTCCCCATTCTTGGTGTTCGAAAGAGTAACCGTCTTCTTTTTCAAGTTTACATCATCCCATGTCATACCAGCGATCTCTCCGCGTCTCATGGCTGTTTCGAGAGCGAAGCGAACGACATGAGGAAGATCACCTCCATATTCCTCACAGGCCCTCAGGAGAATTTTTTCCTCTCCAGACTTCAGACGGCGATCCCGGGAAACTCCCCGGCCGGAGGGTAGGCGGATGGACTGGACGGGATTCCCCAGACCTGCCAGCCCCCATTCCTTGCTGGCCACGGTAAAGAGATGGGAAAGGATGACAAGCTCTCTTCGAACAGTTGCTGGCGAAACGCTTTCGAGCCGTTCATCCCGATATTCGGCAATGTCTTTTCCTTGAATCGTTCCAAGGAACCGCTTCCCAAGCCTATGCGTTTTGAGGTTCTCTATACGGCGGGTTTCCTGATAGATCCCTTTTTTGTTTTCGGTGATTTCTTTCAGATAACGATCCAGGGTTTCGGCTAGTGTCGTATTTTCGGCTTCCTTTCTTGAGACGAAGACGCCTCGGACCATTTCCGATTCCGTGGTCGCAGCCCAAGCCTCGGCTTCCGCTTTTGTATTGAAGGTCTTCGCCTGGGTGGGATAGCCTTTCCTCCGGATCCGGACTTGCCACTGATAGGGACCGCGTTTTCGGATGTCGGCCATATTTTGCTCCTCGAGTCAGGAAATTTTTTCTGACTTATTGGAGCAAAATATAGAGCAAATTTGGAGCAAAAAATCAATTTTAAGGGAGGCTATTTTTTCGATTTAGCTATGGTGTTGGTGGCGATGGAGGGATTCGAACCCCCGACCGAGTGATTATGATTCACCTGCTCTGCCGACTGAGCTACATCGCCT
>DAHVAL010000046.1 GCA_027314645.1 Nitrospirota bacterium | reverse complement strand
CCCATCGTCTAGCCGGCCTAGGACATCGCCCTTTCACGGCGGTAACACGGGTTCGAATCCCGTTGGGGACGCCAATTTATCAAAGACTTAAAGACGTCTTCTGCCCTCCCGTTAATTCTTGCTCCCGGTTCCATAAAAAATTACCTCCTTCAATCCCTTGTCGGCGGAAGAGATAGAAAAAGGAATTCACGTCAGGACGCTTTCTGTGAGGAGGTTCCAGCTCAGATATCTGGTCTTCGGGCCGGAAATCCTGATTCCCGATCACCGTCATCCGGAGGAGGTCGTCACGATAGCCCTCAAGGGAACGATGGAGATGACGGTGGGCGGTGGAACCCGAAACGTGACCGCGGGAGACATCTTCCGAGTTCCTCCAAAGACTGGCCACAGTCGGGTTTTCGGAGAGGGTCGTTGCCGTTTCATGGTCACCGAACCCGCAGAGCGGGCCGCCTGCCCCCAAAAACGCTCAGAGACGGCCGCTTCCCGCTTTTCCAGATCATCAATTTCCGAGTTGTTTCAACTGGTGGAGAGAGAGCATGTTTCCATCCGGATCTTTGAGAAAAGCCGCTTTGCAGGTCGGGAAATCGCAGATTTCCGGAGATATGAAGTCCAGATTTTTCGTTCGAAGGCGTTCGACCAGACTTTCAATATCGTCGACTTCGAAAGCCACCGATCCCTGAGATCCCGGTTTTGGAAAACCCTCGGCGGTCATCATGGTGATCGCAAATGTCGTTTCCCCCAGATCGTATTCATACCATTGGTCGTGTAACTTGGTGGCAGGCGTCAGGCCGAGAACTCCTTCGTAGAAATTTCTCGCCTTCGCCATATCTCGGACGGGGTAACACGAAAAAGCAACTTTCTTGAAAGGTTTTCCCGGCATTTCATTCTCCTTTGGGTGAGACGATCGCCTAAGCTACCTCGAAACCCATGACTCCTTTCTGACTTGTTCCCTATTCGAAGGATGGGAGGTGGCGGTCGGTTCTGTACCGGCGTCCAGGACGTTTTAACCGATTTCTTCGCTGTCGAAAAGATGTTCCTGATTCTACAGATCCTCAGCCAGCTCTGCCAAAAAGAACTGTCTCTAGGTTGACGGGTGTGAACGGATGTCTGATCTTTACGGGATCGATTCCAGATTATAGGTCCGGAAAAGATTCCGCTTCTCTTATCTTGTTCCCATTGAGCTTGCATGGAAATTTACACAGAAGAGAAACCCCGAAAGACTAATGGGATGCCTTTGACCCATGGAAAAATCGGAAGAACCAAAAAGGGTCTTCCGGAAATCGCATGGGGCAAAAAAGATGCCATCAGGATTGATCCGGAGTCAGGCGGGGGAGAGATCCAACACGTCCCAATGAAAGTAGATTGCCGTAATGAAGCGCTCCTTGTTTCGAAAGCCGTAGCCCGTTTCTTGATTCTCTGGATCTTGGAATTCAATCCTTCAGCCATGGCATTGGTGAACGGATGCACGAGGTCAGTCAGAGGCTTCTCCTTCTTCCGGGACAGCTGTGTCTCTCCTCGTCCGTCCCTCCTTATGGGGGTGGAATCATGGCATACTTTTTGCCCCATGGAAAAGCTGGAAAAAGCAAATCTTTTTGTGTTGATTATTAATACAAATAATTATATTTTTATTGAAATAAGCATGTTTTTATTTCATTATTGACAAACATTAAATTAGGTTTTATCATTACTTGCCTTTCGGGGGATCACCTAGGATCACCTAGCGGTGGCCGGTCCGGAAAGAGCGTCCGAGCAGTCCAACTCCCCGGAGCGTTCTTTGGTGGAGAGACCCGATTTCCTGTAGAATGTGTAAGGAGTCTTCCGATGAAGAAGGTGTCCCCTCCGATCCACAGGAAAGCTCCCCCCCGTGTCCGGAAGGTTCACTCCGGGGTTCTTTCGATCGCTCTCCCCTTCGGCACGATGCCGGACGTGGCCCTCGCCCTTCCCCACGGGGGATTGTGATCCGTGGGGGCGCTTCTTTCGTCTACAGCACCAGCCGATTCCTCATCCATCAGTCGCCCCCCAGCGCGCGCTTCAGCTGGACAAGCTACAACGTGAACTCAGGGCAGGGCGTGGTCTATTCCGTCCCGACCTCCCGGTTCGTCTCGATGAACTTCATCGGGGGGGACGGATCTGGCCAAGATCCTGGGAACGATCCCGTCCAACGGGATTCTGGAGTTCATGGGCACCAACGGGCTGATCTTCGGGTCGGGAAGCACGGTCTCCGGGGCGGGGACGATCGCGGTGTCGACAGGGCCACGGTGGTGTTTCACGAAACGGCGCCGCTCGACGTCTCGGCCCCCTATGGCACCCCGGGAACGGTTACCATCGACCAGAGACACTCGACATTTGCACGGCCAACGGTCTGGAAACAATCGATCCGCCCAGCAGCCAGACCGCTTACCTCTCCGACACGATTTGTCTCACCGTCCCCCGGACCGACCCCCTTCACGTCCCGGATCCTCTCCACCTTCGCCTTCTTCGATGTGGGGCAGGTGATGGGGATCGGCACCAACTACGCGGCCATACCCCCGGGGGTGGAAGAAGCCTTCTCCGCTCAGCACGACTTCGCCCGGGCCGAGGTGGCGGTTCCGGTGGGAGGCCTTCCCCTCCAGGCCCTCGAAGACTCGATTTCGCCGATCACGGGCGGCCACATCGCCCAGGGGGGACTCCCCCTTCAGCTCTGGCGCTCCATCGGAGTCCGGAATTGACGGAAGGCCGTGCTCGCTCCTCCCATCCTCGCCTCCGGGGCGGAACGATGACGGGACTCGTTTCAGGGGGACTAGTCGGCCTTCTTTTCGGCGCTCTCTCCCTGGCCGGTGGAATCCATCCGGCCAGGGCCGCCGGCTATCCCTTCCCCTTCGACCCCTTCGTGGCGGGGGAGAGCTTCGGATGCAAGCATCTCCTGATCCCGGGGGCGGAGATCCTCCCCAGAGATCCGGTCCACGATTCCCGGGTCCTTCCCGGCTGGAAGGACCTTCCGATGAAGGGGGGAAAGAACCGCACCATCGAATCCCTGGTGATCAAGGGGTCGGCGATCGCCCACAGGAAGGACGCCTCGGGGAAGGTGTCCCCCGTGCCCCTGGTGGTGATCCCGGCCGGCGGGCTGGTCTACGACGCGACCCCCTTCGAGACCCATCTCCCGGTGGGGGACCGCGGGGTGATCTTCGGGCGGCCCGCCACGCTACTCTCCAAGGACCTTGCGGAGGAAACCTGCCGGAACTTCTCGGTGCTCGCGGGCCGGAGCTTCTCGGTCGGGGACCAGGTGATCACCTACCTCGCTCCCGGACCGAAGGGCGGCCCCCTGGTTCTCTGGCGGACGCTGGACGGGGTGTCGATCCGGCCCCATCCCCTGGAGGAGTACCCCGCAGGGCAGGTGCCGGCGAAGACCCCCACACGGATCTTCGGGGTCTACACCCACGCGGGACAGATCGCGGAATACCTGAGCTTCTCCGCGCCCATGATCGTGAAGGAGAAATGGGCGATCGGCGGGAAGGAGAAAACCCTCACGACCAACATGGAATGGTTCCCGCACTTTCGGATGGTGCCCATTTCCTGCCCCATCGGCCACCACATCGGGCTCATGGTTTACAACGACATGCCGATCCTCCTCGAGCCCGGTCATGAACTCGACCTCTTCAAGGGATACCTCAAGATCAAGGTCGTCGAGATCCAGGAGAAGAACGGGACCGCCGTCTTCTCCTTGAACGGACGCGCCTATACCGGACACCGAGGGATCGACGGGCTCTTCGGAACGGGACGGGCGATCGCGGGCATCCGGCACACCCTCGACACCCTCAAAAAAATCGGGGGAGGGGCATGAGACACCCGATCCGGGCAACATTCCGGACCCTCGCACAAGGAATTCTTCCGTTTCTGGCGGGATTGCTGCTGGCGCTTCCCCCCCTTTCCG
>DAHVAL010000045.1 GCA_027314645.1 Nitrospirota bacterium | reverse complement strand
GCGCTGGAGGTCGCCCACGAAAAAAAATGGATTGCGCGGATGCCGTCCTTGCCCTGTCAGTGATCATGATAAATGTCTGAAAAACGATCATTGAGTTTGTCCTCCCCCCAAACGATCGGTATCTTCAGGAAGTCTCACCAACCTGGAGGGGGCCGATGCTCAAGAGGGAGGACTACTTCATGATACAGGAGATGAAAGCCAAAGGGATGCACGTCACAGATATCGCTTATGCCCTGGGGGTGCATCCCCGAACGGTCCGGAGGGCACTTGAACGAGGTGGCGCGCCCCGCGGACGAAAAAAGCACCGGGTCAGTGTAGATTGCAACGACTTCTGACCCCATTTTGAAAAATAAAATTGACCCCCCTTCCTCCTGGTTAAAGTGAGGCTTTGATTTCTCCTTCCCCTTGCGGGATCAGCGGAGACGTGGACGGTTTTGAGGTCTTTCGCCGATGGATTTTGTCCCGGACACGATAGCTCGATCCCTGGATAGGGAAAATCCGGGCATGATGAACCAGCCGGTCAATAATGGCCGCCGCCACGACAGAGTCGGGAAAAATCTTCCCCCAGTCCTCGAACCCGTAGTTGCTGGTCAGAAGGATCGATCCTTTCTCGTAACGGATGGAGACCAGCTGAAAGAGCAGGTTGGCCTCTTCCCGGGTGATCGGCGTGTATCCGACCTCGTCGATGATCAGGATGTGGTACCGGGAATACGCCAGGAGGCTCGCCGGCAGGGTGCCGTTCCGGACCGACAGAGACAGATCCCGCAAAAGAGCGGGAAGGGTGAGGAACAGGACGCGCTTCTTGGCTTGGCAGGCCTTGATGCCGATCGCCACGGCCAGATGCGTTTTCCCGACGCCAGGCGGTCCAAGGAAAACAAGGTTCTCGGCCTTCTCCAGGAAGTCGAGCGTTCCCAAGCGGACCAAGGTTTTTTCCTCCAGGGAGGGCTGGAAAGAAAAGTCGAACTCCTCCAGGGTGCGGATGAAGGGGAACCGGGCCAGGGTCATTTTGGTGCGGACCGACCGATCGGTCTTTCCCCGGGTTTCTTCATCCAGAAGAAGAGCCAGGTATTCCTCGTACTGGAGCTGGTTCTTGGCCGCCTCCTCGGCCAGAGGGCGGTAAAGGTCGATCAGTCCCTTTAAACTTAGAGTCCGGAGTTGCTGGGTGATCCGCTGGTGGAGGTCAGTCATGGCAAACCTCCTCTCCGAGTCCCCGATAGCAGTCGAGAGAACGCGCAAGAGAGGCTCCCATCGGCAGCGCCATTCCTTCCGGCACCGGGAGAAGACACTCCGGCCGAAGGAGCGGACGGAGAAAGTTTTTATGGAACCCCTGACATGCCTGGGCTTCCCGAAGGACCCGCCGTCCCTCTTCGGGGTCGTACCGCTCCAGAAGCTCCACGATCTCGGAGACATGCCACGTGAAGTTCGGGCCGGTCGCTCCCTGAAGCCCCTCCAGAAAGGGCTCGGCCTCTTCCCCGAACCGTTCCCGGAACCGTCCCACCCATCGGGCCCGGAGCCCTTCCCGGCGCTTTTTCCGGCGGGGTTCGGCCTCCTGATGTTCCGGATGCGCCGGAAGGGGGTCCGGGGAACCGGTCCGAAGAGGATGGGTGAGGAGCGGGGTCTCCCCCTCTCCCCATACCGTCAGCCGGATTCCTGACTCCACGGTCACCCAGACACTCCGTCCACAGAAACGCATGGGAACGGGATAGGCGTGTCCGTCCCACCGAAGATATCCGTCGGAACTGACCTTCCGGATCTCGCCTTCGTAGAGGCGCCGGGGATCGACCGGGACCAGGGGCCGAAGAAGGGACTTCTCACGGTCGAACCGGTCCACCGGCTTCTCGTGAAGGGTCTGGTGACGACGCTGGTTGAAGGTCCGGGTAAAGGTCTGGACCAGACGCTCCAGGTCCGGCCCAGTCCGAGACGTCCTTGCCCCGGAGTCCCCGTTCCTTGAGCGAGAAGAAGGTCCGCTCGACTTTTCCTTTGGTTCGGGCCCGGTAGGGTTGGCAGGCTTCCGGATCGATCCCGTACAGGCCGCAAAACATCAGGAAGGACTCATTGAACCGGATTCCTTTCTCCTTCCGGTTCTCCACCACCATCTGGCTCCCGTTGTCCATCAGAAGCGTCCGGCAGGTTCCTCCGAAAAAGGCAAAGGCCCGTTCCAGCGCTTTCATCACGTCCTCCTGGCGGATCGTGGCGGAACAGGAAAAATGGGTCAGCCGGCTGTAGCCCAGAACCACCGCATGGATATAGACCGTCCGGACCGTTCCGCCCAAATCGATCTCCCACTCGGTCCAGTCGTACTGCATCTGCTCTCCCGGTCCCGTTTCCACCCGAACTGTGCTCCGGGCTTTGTCCCGCTCCTCCGACCGAATCCGGGTCAAATGGTTGTACAAGGTTTTCAGGGATCCCCCATACCCTTCCGCCACAAGCTCCTCATAGATCCGGGTCCCGATGTACTGCTTCCGAACCATCTCGACGATCCGGCCTTCGTAGGGCCCAATCTTCCGGGCATACTCTCTTTTGTGAAAAACCGGAGGCTCCGCAGACCGGAGATACTTTTTCACGGTATTTCTTGAAATCTTCAAAGCCCGGGCAATCGCTTTAATCCCTTGCTTGTTTTCCCGCATCATCCGAATCTTCTGCCACAGATACATGCTGACCATCCCCTTTCCTCCTCCCATGGAATTTCTGAGAGGACTTTAACAAGTTTCTCTTCGAAGGGGGGTCAGTTTTATCTTTCAATAAAGGGTCAAATCTATTTTACGATTTACAGCGCCTGAGATCGACGATCCTTCTTGAGATAGCCCAGGGAACTTTCGATCCGTCCAAGTATTTCAGAACCGGAATGGAACAGAAAGTCCCGACCGTGAAAGAAGCCCTCGAATCCTGGCTCGTGTCGATCGAAAAACAGACGGCGAGTTCCACTCTCCGGGATTACAAGTCCGCTGTACGATTCCACCTCATCCCGACTTTTGGGAGCCTTCCCCTCGACAAGCTCTCCGCCCAAGCGGTCAGAACATGGATTTCCGGACTCAAGGACATCACCCACAAGCGCATTAACAACATCCTCGTTCCGTTGCGGGGCACCCTGGGGGATGCCTTCCATGACGGAGTGATCGACCGGAACCCGATGGACCGGATCAAAAACCTTCCGCTTGAGACCCGGGAGCCGGATCCCTTCACGCCGGAAGAGGTGGGACTGATTCTCCAGACGGCGGAAGGGACGTTCCGGAACCTGATCCAGTTCGCCTTCTGGACGGGACTCCGGACGAGCGAGCTGATTGCTCTCGAATGGGGGGACGTTGACTGGAAGAGGGGGTCGGTTTTCGTTCGGAGAGCCATCGTCAGAAACGTGACCAAGGAGACGAAGACGAAGGCCGGGATGCGGGAGATCAAGCTACTGGACCCGGCTCGAGAGGCCCTTGATGCCCAGAAGGAACACTCCCTTCTTTCGGGAGGACGGATCTTCACCAATCCGATCACGAGAAAGCCCTGGAACGACGATACAGCCATCATGCGTCACTGGCAGTCCGTTTTCCGGAAGGCCGGGGTCCGTTACCGAAACCCCTATCAGACGCGCCACACCTATGCGAGTCTTCTTCTGTCGGCGGGGGAAAATCCGATGTGGGTTGCGTCCCAAATGGGACATGCGGATTGGGGAATGATCCGGAAGCGGTACGGCCGAAGGATCCCATCCGTGGATCCTTCGGTGGGAGAAAAAGCGAACCGGGTCGCTCAAAAAATCGGTCCGGATGGTGACAATATGGTGACAGAAGGCAATAAAGGATTTAGCAAGATATCATGATTAAATAAAAATAAATGGTGCCGAAGGCGGGACTTGAACCCGCACGGGTTTCCCCACACGCCCCTCAAACGTGCGTGTCTACCATTCCACCACTTCGGCACGAATGAACATTTCGTGGTTCAGGGCGAAAAAACCTAATTATTTTACTTGTTGCTTCCGACGAAATCAACAAATCCGGATCTTCGGCCACCGGAGGAACGGACAAAATGTTCGACGCCAATTGCTGATGGCCAATAACTCCCCCCAAGGGTCCTAGGTTCCCGCCAAGGTCCCCGGAAGGCATAAAATCCCTCCCGGGCCTCCCTTTTCGGGGGAATCCGGACCAGGGTCCGGAAACGAATTCAATCCGTTTATTGATAACTGCACAACTAATGTCCTAATTGGGGCAAAAATAGGGCTGTGGTTAAGGAAGGAACGAAGGAGGCCG
>DAHVAL010000044.1 GCA_027314645.1 Nitrospirota bacterium | reverse complement strand
CATGATCGGTGGCCAGGGAAAAGAAATCCTTTCTCCGGGAGTCAAGGAGAAGGGCTTGCCGAAAGAGGGGGATGGCTCCCTGATAGTCCTTCCTGTCGGAGGCCTTGACACCCTCCACCTGAAAAAGGCGGGCTTCAAGTTGATCCCTCTTTTTGGACCCACGAGGCATGGCATCCGTGATCCTGTGGGCCTCCGCAATCCAGGGTCCTGATTTTCCGGCAGGAGCTGTTTGAGCTGCCAACAGGAGAGTTTCTGCCTTCTTTCCGGGAAAATCGCTCACCCCTTCAAGCAGCAAGGCCCTGTCAATCCACTGCCTGGCAGTATCCACCCTGCCAAGATAGAATGACAGCCTTGCCATCCGGTTCATGTCGTCGATCGTTCCGGGGAAATCGCCCGAAAGGCGATGCATGTCAAGGGCCTTCCGGACTGAGGCGAGAGCCTGTCCGGGATGATTCTGCATCAGAAGCTCCTGGGCCTCCGAAAGACTCTCCCGGGCCTTTACCTGGTTGGGGTGGGTCACCGGGGGGCCAGCGCATCCGGCCAAGAATGCCAGGAGGAGGAAGATCCCCGGAAGGAAGCGGGCATGGCCGGAGTTCATCGGTCGCCCCCTTTGGAGCTTGAGGGGACAGGAATCGACCCTCTGTCGACGGGCCCTATCGCCGGAATGGGAGGGGCCGGCGGCGGAATGAGATTCCGGACAGGCCAGCTTTGCTTGATGCCGTTCAAGATTGTCTGCGTCGTATCAAGCGTCTCCCCGGTCGTTGTCAGGATGGTTGTCGTTTTTCCGGTTATCTCAGGAAGGGCAGGGGTGGCTTTCTTGATATCGTCAACCACTGACTGCAGCTGTTTCACGAGTCTCGGGAGATCGCCTGTCACGGTTTTGATGTTTTCGGAGGTCTTGCGGACATTGACGGCTGTCCCCTGAAGCTCATCATATATCTCCTGCTTTTTGAGAATGGCCCCCACCGTTCCCTTTCCTCGATCGATGGAGCTTGAAAGATCGGCGATGTTCCGGACAATCCTCTGGAGGTCGATGATCGTCGGATTCAGTTTGGCCATGATCTGTTCAATGGTCAGTGGTGTTTCGGCCCTGAGCCGGGCATTGTCCTTGACCTCTGGAAGCCACGGCGTTCCAATGCTGATCCTGAGCGAGACATCGCCCGAGATGATTCCTGATTTCTTGATCGTGACAAAGGAATCCTTGCGGATCATGGTTTCATACTTTCTGAGGACATTCATGGAGACCTTGATCTGGTTAAGCTTTGTAAAATCGATTCCGTCCACCTCTCCGACATCGAGACCCGCCAGCTTGACAGGAGTCCCTGGCACGATTCCATAAGACTGGTCCAGAATGGTGTAGAGATGAAAGCGCTTGTCGAAGACATGCTGGTGGACAGCAATCTCATAGAGGCCAAAGATAAAGCCGACAACGGGAATCAGGAGAAAGATTCCCGCCAGCTGTTCGATCCTTTTTTCACTTGACCGGTGAATATAGTGAAGTTTCATGAGACCTCGTAGAGGCCATCGGACATCAAGCGATACCGATGGCTGAAAAAGGATTTTCCGTTCATGGTTTTTCGTGTGAAGACAAGAAGCGTTGTTTCTTTTTCCGAATCAATCTGGGTGAGCCTCTTCCAGAAGACCTCGGTGCCCTGGTCATCAAGCCCCTCGAAGGGGTCATCGAGGATCAAAAGATCCGGATTGTTTATCAGGGAACGAACAAAACCAACCTTTTTGATCTGATCAAGATTGAGGGATGGGGGATAAAGATCGAGGAGATCATCGAGGTGGAACTCCTTGAGAAAGGGTTCAAGAAGAACCGTCACCCTTTCCAGCGGTACAAAATGTCCGTACCGAAGGGGAAGGGCGATGTTCTGGAATACTGTCAGGTGCTGAAGGAGAATGCCTCTGTCCGGGAGAATCCCGATTTTTTTCCGGACATAGGAGAGAAGGGGGGCAGAAGGATTGCCCATGTCCCGTCCGAAGGCGTAGTATTCCCCTTTCCAATGGGAGAGGAGGCCAAGTATGGTCTTGACTATGGCAGACTTTCCCACGCCGCAGGAACCCGTAATGAAAACATGGCTTCCCCGTGTGATCCGCAAATTCAGACCAGAAATAAGGGTATGATCAGCTTCATACCCGATCACGGCATCCTGAAAATCCAGCAAAGTATCCACCAACTTCCTACATCTCCCCCAAAATCTTGCGAAGGATCCTGAAAGGCACAGCCTCCTTGCCGAGCGGAGTGAAGTACCAGGGACAAGAGAAGACCTCTTTCATGCAAGCGACGAAAAAATAAGGTAGAGACTGAGCATCACCGTACAGAGGGACAAGGAGCTGACAAGGGAGAGTGTTGTCTCCCGGGGAACATCCGCGGGGGAGTTTTTCACTCGCAGCCCATGATAGACACTGACGGATGAAATGATCAGTCCATACCCGAGACCCTCAAGGAACGGAAGTACGAGATCGGACAGCTTTATGCTTGTTTCGATCATTCTCACAAGGGTGGCAATGGGCATGGAAAGACCCATCAGAGCCATGGCAAATCCTCCCCCCATGGCAATCAGGCCAAAATAAAAGGTCAGGGTAATGTTTGAGATGACGATTCCCACAAGCCGGGGAGTCACAAGAAAGTTGGAGAGATTGACTCCCAGCATTTCGATCGTGTCCAGCTCTCCGGCGACCCTCATGTTTCCGATCTCGACCGCAAGCCCCGAAGTCGAGCGAGCGGTTACGATGAGGGCTGTGGCAAAGGGGCCGACAATCCCGAAGATTACGTGAAGGACAATGGCCCCCATCAAATTCTGAATGCCGAGCTTGGGAAGCTCGATTCCGGTCTCCGCAACGATGCCTGCCCCCACGAGAAGGGCCACGATGGAAATGATGGGCAGGGCAGCCAGCCCTGCCGCCACAATGGGCTGGAGAAAGCTGTTCAAAATAAGCCTGCGTGTCAGCACAAGGCGTATGAGATCATAAAAACTTGTGAGGACGATCTGACCCAGATCCCTAAAATAATGGAATAGTCTGACCGGACTGATTCGTTGAAGAATATCGATCGCGAACCTCTTCAGGAGGGAATTCCTGCGGAAATCCCTCCTTCATATATGTTTCAGGGCTGATTTATTTCCTTTTTTGTTTCTCCCGTCAAGGATTTGAGAAATGCCACAAGATCCTGCTTCTCCGAAGATGTCAGATGCAGGGGCACCAGAAGAGGATCCTTGGTCGGGAATCTGGATCTGCCGCCTCCCCGATCGTAGAAATCGACCACCTGACGAAGATTCCGGAAAGTCCCGTCATGCATGTACGGAGAGGTCAGGGCCACATTTCGTAAGGGTGCCGTCCGGAATTTTCCCTTGTCCAGGGGGTCGTGTGTCACCGCATACCGCCCGACATCGACGGGCAGGGTTCCGGTCTGGGGAACAGCGAGATTGTGGTATCCCTGGTCTGAAAGAAGGGCACCAGAATGGCACAGAACACAGCGGGCTTTCCCTTTGAACAACATGAATCCCCGCTTTTGGGCAGGCGAAAGGGCTTTTTTATCACCCATCAGGAACCGGTCATAGGGAGTCTCAGGTGTGACAAGAGTTCGTTCATAGGCGGCGATTGCCTCCGCAATCCGGTCAATGGACACAGACCCACCAAAAACCTCCTGGAAGCGTTTTCTGTAGGCAGGTATTTTTCTCAGTCTGTCCACAACGCTCTGATTGTTCGGATTTTCCATCTCGACGGGATTGGTCAAGGGTCCTATGGCCTGTTCCTCAAGACTTCCGGCCCGTCCATCCCAGAACTGGAGTTTAAGGTAGGCCGCATTCAGCACTGGCGGGGCATTTCGTCCCCCGCGTTTTCCTCCGACACCGATCGAAACGGGACGGGGATCGGCATAGCCCACCTTGGGCATATGGCAGAAAGCACAGCTGATGGAGCCATTGACAGAAAGCTTGGGATCAAAGAACAGCGTCTTTCCCAGGGCAATCTTGGCCGGGGTTTGCAGATTGGAAAGGGGAACCGGAGGACTGGGTGGCAATGGAACGAGCGGCTGGGCTTGTGCAAGCGAGACGGAGAAAATTACGGGCAACAAAGACAGGATATAGAAAATCCTCATAGGTCCTCCCTGGAGGAAAATAAAAGAAAGCCGTGTTAGCCCAAAATCCTAGCACAGATTTCCGTGGAACCCAATAATGACCGATCGCATTTAAGGTCCCGCTAAAGGATTGGAAAGAGATCACAGGAATGAGGAAAGTTCGATTCCAAGAAGCAGAGGTGAGTTTTTCATTGTATGGTTTACATAATATACATTATTTGCGATATTATGGGCGAACAACTGATTCAGTTATGAAACATATCCCGTCATGTCCCGTTTCCTCGCCCCGCTTCATCGGCCACTGTCTTGGACTCCCTTATATGGTACGTATATTGCTCCTGACAGACTCGAACCTTAAGTCAGATTATTATGTTCCTCCACTTCCTGACCCGATCTGGGAGGTGGGAGACGCGGAGACCCAAGGGAGTCATACCCCCTATGTTTCCTCCGGTCCGCGTTTCTACCCCCTTATCTTGGTGAAGGGGTGGTTCTGCTTAATTCGGGGGTGTTTCGGTACCAGCAAGGCATGTTCGGACATTTCAAAACAAGGAGAGTGGCTTTATGGCTTCCGTCAAAGAGATCCCCAACGGAACCGCGGCAAAGACGGCAATCATTTCTTCCGTCTTCTGGCTGGCGATGGGGACGACCCTGGGCTTCGTCACCTCGCTGAAACTTTCTTACCCGGATGTTCTCTCGGGAACTCCTTACCTGAACTTCGGGCACATCCGACCGGTCCACGTTCTGACGGTGATCTATGCCTGGATCTCGATGGCCTTTGCGGCCGCCATGTACTACATGACCCCCGTTCTCTGCGGAACGAAGCTCTGGAGCGAGCGGCTGGAACCTGGGGATCATTGTCGCCGACGTCTCCCTCGACCTCGGCATGAGCTCTGGCCGCGAGTACTCCGACTTCGCCTGGCCGATCGACATCTACGTCATCGCCTTCATCCTCATTCCCCTGGGTGTGAACGTCTGGATGACCGTGCTCAACCGGACGGTGAAGGGCATCTACCCCACCACCTGGATCATGATGGCGGGTCTTCTTTATCTGATCACCGTCTACTCCATG
>DAHVAL010000043.1 GCA_027314645.1 Nitrospirota bacterium | reverse complement strand
GAGAGCCCGGATCGTGGACGCCGTGGAAGAGGGATTTGAATCCCTGATTCAGGCCCAACCGTCTTTTCACCACGCAAAAGGACTTCAGCACACACTCTCCGACGTACTGGAATATTCACGGGAGGTGTTCCAGACGTTACGGGATCCCCATAAGAGCTACCCCGAACGATTGCAGTTTACGGGAGGTCAGATCGACTATCGGTTGCCCCGGAATTACGCGATCCACCAAACGTCTTTTTCGAACACCTGAAAGTGTAATCGGTTTCCGCAGAACGACCGACTGTTTTCAGTGTCGCGTCACCTCATTGCCGGGTTCGCCGGCATTTTCGCTGACGGCGTTGTCCCGGACGCGAACGCATCCGGCGCCAAGAGGCGCGGAGTTTTCCCCGAATCGTCTCCGGACGGGGTAACGCAATCCCCGGTCAAGGGACGTGTCCGCCGGCCCAGGGGCTGGGAAAGAGTTCGTCGAACAAAACGTCAACCCGGACCGACGTATGGGTATCCTTCATGGCGTGGAGGACTTCCATAGGGGAGGGGTATCCCATAAAGGAGACCGTGTGGATCCGGTCCCCCGCGACGGACTTCCAGACGAGGGCCCGCTCGAACGATTCGACCAGGAAAGGAGGGCCGGCAATGAAATAGTCGCCTCTTCTCGCGTGGACCCCCAGGACTTCAAAAAGGAAATCGGGCGTGAGAGCTCCGACCTCCACTTCCGGTGATGGCGGGTCGGACGCTTGCGAAACCATCCGGACGAGCGTCAGGTTCTTGTGCTCCTTCGCCAGCCTGTCGATGTCGTTTTGAAAGGGTGCGGTCTCGACCGTCCGGTTGGCGGTGAAGAGGAAAAACGACACACGGTCATTCCTTGGAAGGGCCTCCAGGAGCATGCTCCGGAAGGGCGTTATCCCGATCCCCCAGGCAACGAAAACGATCGGTTCGTTCCATGAACGGCTTTCCCAATCATCGGGAAGGGTGAAGTTTCCCAAAGGTCCCGTGATTCCAACGGGAGCCCCGTCCTGGAGGACATCGAAGCAGTTCTTGAATGCGGACCCGGTCTTGCGGGTGGCAAAGGACAGAAAAGGCAACTCCGAGGGAGGGGAGGCGATGGTAAGGTTTCTGCCATCGCCCTTTTCATCGGTGTACGGGGGATCGATCCATCTCAGGTAGACATGCTGCCCGGGCTTGAAGGTGGCCCACGCCTCCCGGGGCAGTTCGACTTGGAAGGAAACCGTTTCCCGGGCTCCGGATCCTTTCGGGTGGAACCGGCCCTGGATTTCGGCTGGAGCCGTTTTCCCATCTTCGACTTTTTTTTCTCCGGCGGGACGAAGGGGGCCTGGATCTGGCTCCGAGTTCGGAAACATGGCATCCTTTCCCGGACGGTTCATGCCCCGGATGGGTCTCCCCTGCGGTAATACGGAGAATGGCCGCTTCGAAGGGCCTGTCCGTCGGTACTGGAACCTCAGGTCGCATCAAGACTCTCTGACTTAATATACCCCTTGCCCCCCGGGGACGATTTGCGCGCGGCCGCGACGACAACCGGATCCGGGATTTTCCTCCCATCATCTCTCAATGCCGCACCGGTCCGCGTGCTGAAAAGCCCCCACGTTATAACGTCTTGCCCCGGATATCCCCGACGTTACACGGGATCCCCTCTGAAATCTTTAACAAGGGCAATGTTGGAGTCCCTCAATCTCTTCAGACCGTCTCTTTAAGGACCGCCTTCTTTCCCGGACCCTGTTCGATCGTCGTGCGAACGTCCTCAAGGACCACGTCCAGAAGGTGCCCGCCGTGGACCAACGGCTCGCCTTCGTATTTTGGATAGGTATCCCTCCGGAGCGTTTTCCAGATCGCGCCGTAATCGAGTGCAAAGATCCGGATCAGGGCGTTGGCGATCTCTTTGGAGTACCTGAGAAGGTCGACGTCCTGCTGCCAGGCTTTTTTACGAAGGAGCATGCGGGGATAGAGTTTGACCACGAATTCGTCCCGGTCGTAGTCCAGGTCGATCACCGGCGATTGCATGGCCCAGCTTGTGGCGGCCTCGAAGACCGGCAGACGTATCGCGATCCCCCGGATGCCCGAACCCAATTCGGCCCCGTAATCCCGGGTAAACACGAGAACCGTGTTCGGGCAGGGGTGGACAAACAGGGTCCCCTTTTTTTCGGCGAGCAGAAGCATGTCCCAGACCGACAGCACCTCGCAGGTCAGGTCCTTCGGATACGTCTCTCCGCTCTTCAGCATTTCGAGCGCCCTGTCGGGGGACACGGGAATCTTTTCACCGTTTTTTTCGATGAAGATGTTCGAATTGGCAAGAACTCCCGCGTTGTTGTCCGCATAATACGCCTGGTTGACGGCTTCGTCTCCGCTGAGCCTGATCATGGTTTCTCCTGGTATATTCCTCACCTCTCCCTTGTTGGGAAGGGATGAAGAGGTTCAAGATTCTGTCCAGACTCATTCATGTTCCTTGGCGGAAAGACGACTGGACACTCTCCTTTGGGCCCCACGGACCCATCATGAAAGACCGTCGCTTTCCTCCCCGCTGGTCGTGAGCATTCATTCAGGATGCTGCGAGGGGCCTTGCCCGCCTCATCGCTTACAACGAACCAGGCTATGCGGACCCGCGGAACGGAGGAAAGACCGCCATGCGTAGACGCCTGTCCTCTCCGGAAAGGAAGGTCCCCATGTTCTACCTGGGCATCGACGTGTCCCTGAAATCCCATCGCTGTGCCCTCATCGACACCGAGGGCGAGAAAGTCGGATCCAGTTTTACCATTGCCGCGGACCGGGACGGGTTCACCCGGCTGGTGGACCTCCTCGCGGAACGGTCCGTTCCGGCCGACGCTCTTTTGATCGGCATGGAGGCCACGGGCCATCACTGGGAAAACCTCCTGTCCTTCCTCGAATCCCGGGGATTCGCCGTGCGCCTTCTGAACCCCTTCCAGACCCGCCGCTACCGGGATGTCCTGGCCAAAAAGGCCAAGACGGACGATATCGACGCCTACTGTCTGGCCGGTCTCCTTCGCTCCGGAGAGGCCCGGGGCTGTTACGTCCCCGACGACCAGGTCCAGGGGCTCCGCGACCTGGTCCGTCTGCGCGCCACCTACGCTGACAACCTCACCGTCTACCGTCGTCAGGCGTATGCCCTCCTGCAGCTTGTCTTTCCCGAGGTCACCACCGTCGTCAAGGATCCGTTTGCCAAGGTCATGCGGGAAGTGCTCATGCGCTATCCCACCGCCGCCGACCTGGCCGCCCTCTCCCCCCGGGCCATCGAAAAGATCGCCCGGACGTTCCAGGGGAACAACTTCGACCGGGACAAGGCCGAGGCCCTGGTCCGGGCCGCCCGAACGTCGATTTATGCCGGCAAGGCCAAAGCCTCCCGGGGCAAGGTCCTGGCCTCGCTTTTGGGTCAAATGACCGGTCTCGAGGCGGCCCTCGACGATCTGGACCGGTCCATCCAGGACGCCCTGTCGCCGCCGGGAAACGGTCCGTCTCCGGCCGACCGCCTGACCGCCATCCCGGGGATCGGCCCCAGGACTGCCGCGGTTCTCCTGGCCGAGATTGGAGACGTCTCCCGTTTCCTCTCGGCCAACCACCTGGTGGCCTATTTCGGCTTCTTTCCGGTCCTTTTCGAATCGGGCGGAAAGTCCCTGGGGTCTCCTCGCATGAGCCGACAGGGGCCCAAACATCTCCGACAGGCCCTGTACATGGCTTCCGTCGCGGCCCTGAAGCACAACCCGGACCTGAGAGCCCTCTACCACCGGAAGATCAGTCAGGGGAAAGCCCCCAAACAGGCCCTCATCGTCGTCGCCCGAAAACTGTTGACCCTCGTCTACAGCCTGCTCCGATACCAAACCAACTACGATCCTCGCAGGCTGTTCCTGCAACCAACATGATGAGGCGTTCATGACTCCTGTCTTATTCCTGTTCCCCTCTTGTGAACCTTATAGGATGTCTTCCGTGGAGAGGGATCCCTGACACGTTGTTGTCCAGAATGACGGTGGGTTCCGGTCCGATCCGCCTGAATCCTTGAGCGCAGAAACGGTCTTTCCCTTACAGGGCTGATGGGGGAACCGTTTCCGCTCGGTCGACGCGAAAGAGACAACACGCCTTCGGCTTCCGGATAAGTGGGATCCCGGGGCCATCCATAGTCATCCGTCTTTAGAACGGGCCCTTAACCCCGAAATGGCTTCCGTCACTCCGGGGAAACAGGAGAAAGTGGGCCATGCGGGGACATTGGAGGAACGGTAGAGACCAACGGCTGTATAACACTGGAAAAACAGACACATGAGTGGAAAGGGGGATCGGTCGGCGGCGAGCCGAAGAGAGTGTGGCATATAAAGGGACCTCACGGCAGCCAGGAAAAAATCTCTTCATTCGAAAGCCCGCTTTTAGAAAAAATCCGGAGGAATCGTTCGGGATCCCGGGGGAAAAACGCATCCATCCCAATAACAATCGTTTCATCCCGGGGACGCTCGCCGGGCCACTCACGTTCAGTCTCCCCTTGATATTCTCATGGTGTCACTTTAGCACCATCTTGATGACTGTCAAGTCAAAACTCTGTTCAGAAGCGCACCCTCTTCCGAACGTGACCGTCATAGGGAACCCTTACAGGGGGAGATCTTTTCCCCATCCCGAATCTTTGATAGATTTAGAGAAACGAGAGCAGGCTGATCTTGATGTGCCCGCGTAACGCCCATGACGATCCTAGAGGAGGTCTGCGTGCCCAAATCCTATCGAAGCCGAATCATAACCGAAGGCGTCCAACGCTCCCCCAACCGGGCAATGCTCAGAGCCATGGGGTTCCAGGACGACGACTTCGAAAAACCCATCGTCGGCGTCGCAAACGGATACAGCACCATCACCCCCTGCAACATGGGGCTCAACGCTCTGGCAAAGCGGGCGGAAGAGGCGCTCTTCCTTTCAGGTGCGATGCCCCAGACGTTCGGCACGATCACTGTCTCAGACGGCATTTCCATGGGAACGGAGGGCATGAAGTACTCCCTGGTGTCCCGCGAAGTCATCGCAGACTCGATCGAAACGGTCGCCAATGCACAGAGCCTGGACGGTCTCATCGCGATCGGAGGGTGCGACAAAAACATGCCCGGGGCCCTGATCGCCATGGGGCGCCTGAACATTCCCTCCATCTTCGTGTACGGCGGAACGATCAAGGCAGGTCACTACGATGGCATGGACCTGACGATCGTCAGCGCCTTCGAAGCGGTGGGCGCCTATACGGCCGGCAAGATGGACGCGCATACCTTAGTCGAGATCGAGCGCCATGCCTGTCCTGGCGCC
>DAHVAL010000042.1 GCA_027314645.1 Nitrospirota bacterium | reverse complement strand
CATTCTCCCGGTCGTCAATTCATCACTTCCTAAATCCGGCTCACAAATAGCGGGCATTCACGTTTTATAATTGATTTTCTCTCATCCATCCTCCGTCTCGATCACGTCGAAGCGTGTTGATTTGTTCGTCTGATTGCGGATTTCTTCCAAACCGTTTTTGGTTTGGGTCACTCCATGATGCCTTCCCAGATTCTTATCGAAGACTCACATTCCCGACGGCACGGGAGAGTCTCGGCTCAAGCTCCGGCACCCGGGTCCGGCACTCCAGGTTCGCCTTTCGCTCCACATATCCATAGAGCCGGGAGACGGTCACACGGCCATGTCTCACGGCTGCCACGTCCAGACCCTTGAGAAGATAGCAGGTGAACAATCCATCTTCCCGGAGGATGAAAATCTTGTTCATTTCCTCCGGCTCCGAGAGGCGTTACGCCGCACCCTCTTTTCGGGGGTTGCTGGACCTTGATGGCAGATTGAGCCAAACGCGGCGTGACAGAGTCCCCCGATCCTTGACGAAGCGTTGCTTCAGGGCTTCGTGCGATCTCCGAGGCCTATCGGTCCGGGCCAATTGCTCAAAAACCCGGGAGGAGGCCGACTCATGGGGGAGCGTTCGGCCCTGAGTCCATCCCATCATCTCCCGAAGAATCTCATCCAGGTGAAGACGGGCGATTAGGGCCCGGGTGGTATCGAGATTCAGGACCGCCTTGGCCACAACGGCGCGGGCGATGGGGATCCAGTCGTGTGGAGGACGTCCCACTGAACGCCGGCGTTGATGAATCTGGTCTTCAACCCGGACATCCTAGAGAATTGAGGCCACTTTCTTTTGCTCCCCAGTCAGGGGACCCAGGTACTGTTCAAGCCGGGGAAAGAGCTTGCACTGAATTCATCTCCAGATCGTGCTTATTTTCCTTGACCCTCTTGGAATCAAGAAAGATCCAATGGAAATATTATTACAAAGCAATAACTTAATTTGAAATGCAAAATAACAGTGACGTAAGAGTCTTGCAAGAGCCTGATATCACCTAATTGTTTCCCACTAAAATGAAAAGTTTGACATTCTAGATTTGGAGGGTATGTTGTTTCATGTGGAAATGGGAAAGGTGATTAAGTAAGTCTTGTGTGGTCGAAGAACCAAGCTCCGGACGCTTTTTCATTGATCCAGCGGCAGAGGCAGATCGATAGAAATCGCCATGGGGAGTGTCAGGCGACTGCAACTGCATGTGGGCTATTACACCTGTTACGGGTGGGTTCAGCATGGCAGACACGATTCAAAGGTCTCCGATCCCCATATCCAGAACGCCAGTGGCACCTCTGCCTTGGCGGGTCTGCACTCCTCGGCGAAAGACGCCTAGTCGATGTCATCTTAGTCTGAACCCGCCCCCGAAACGACCAGATCCGTGGATTTATGAGACCTCGGTCGGACAAGTCGCTCAATTTTTAGCGTGGCAGAAATCCGGAGGGTCTTCCACTCCCCCAACGTTTTGGATCCCGGACGCGGCATGGCAGTTGGCTAATCCAGGCTGGATAAACCCGATCCAATTCTGGCTCCCTCAATGCGGGATTAATGTCTACTCGAGTTACGATCCGAATTTTCCTGGGCCCAGCCCATCCCCCGTTATCGAGGTGACCCTTGGTAACGACACAAGCGTGACCGCCATCAACACATTGGTTCGACTATCGGCATCGCCCATCGGCATTGGGCGCAAGAAGGTCCCTGTCGCCGAGCAGTTAGTGACGGTCGGACCGAACCAGCAAGTGACTGTGACTTTTGTCACCCCCCCAGCGGTCGCCTCGCAACAATGGCTCGGGGCCTACGTGGATCTATATCACCCTTTCGATCAGAATCAGGCCAATGATCAGGCGATCTCGATGTGGCAGGGCATCGACACCACTGGGTCAGGCGGCCCTGGGAGTATCGTTTCGCCAGCCATCATAGTCGTCAATGAGTTTTCCGCGAACACAGAGCAGATCACCCTGACCATTATCCCGTTCCTGGGAGTCGGGGTCTCAAATGTACCGGGGCCGATCACCTTGGCTCCCGGGCAGAGCGCGACCGTGCAATTTGACCTTACGATCTCGGCAGTATTTGATGGGGGATCATTTCTTGCTCCAATGGCGACAGTCGTCGGCCTCGACGCAAAAGGGGACTTCGTCGGTGGCTTCACTATCGTCGGCTTCGTAAGCGATTAATGGCCGCCTGAAAGAAAGGACGGACTCATGGGCATGCTCTCGGGGCTTGTGCGGTGGATCGGTCGCCAGGGAGTCTGCGCTGTCGCTGGATCCATTGCCGGATCGTTTACAGGGATGATCATCGGGCTCGCGCTCATGGCGGCTCCATCCCACGCTTTACCGGTCGGCAAGGCCCTGGTCGTGGGGGTGATGCTCGGTATCATCTCATGGTTTCTGGTGCTTCTCTTCCTCATAGTCTTCGGCCGTTACTTGTTGCGCGACATAGTGTGGCAGTCATTTGTGACGTGTCTTCTCGCAGGCATCTTCACGGTCTTGATCGTGAACGCCCTTCGCCAGCCGTATCTCGGAATGATTGTGGGGTGGTTGGTCGGCTTCCTTATTGGGAAAGCTCTATGTGCAGCATGCAATTCTCAGGCTGTAAGGAGTGAGGGATGAGTTCCAACGCTCCATGCGGAGGAGTGAAAGCAAGCGTTTCCACCGGGCTCTCGATATGGTCGACCATCGGGCTCATATTGGGGATCATATTTGGATCCATGGGCCTGGCCGGCGTTCTCCATTTGGCGGGCTTTGGATCCCTTCTCAAGTTATTGCTCTTGGGAGCGATCCCCGCCAACGTCACCTCGTCCATGTTGGCCGCATATTTTGCCGTCTTCCTTGCGGCCTTTATCACCGCAGCCGCTATTATCGCCTGGGAGTGGTCGAACTACAGTAGCCTGAGCAGTGCTCCGCCTGTGGGTGTGCTTGGGTGCGTTGCTGGCGTGATCGATCAAATCCAAGGACCCAATCTCGCCCCGTTCAGCGAAGCTCACGGCTTCATTCAGGTCGTGGTCAAACAGACCTATTGGTCGGTTGTCACAGCGGGAAATCCTCCTTACGTGTGGTGTGAAAACTGTGAAAATTGTCCACCCTCGGACTGGCCATCTGGGACGACGCAAGCGAACGCAAATTCCGTTGGGTGCTCACCGATGCTGCCGTGCGTCTATTACAGTCAAGCGGTCGTGGACGCAGCTCTTGGGGAGGCGATAGGAGCTACTGTGGGCGCAGCGGTCGGAGCGGTTCTTGGCACCCTTGCAGGAATTGCGGCCATGGGTGCTCTCGGATGTGCTGCGACGGCTGTCTTCGTAGCGATATGCCTTCTCGTTCTCCTCTTGGCCATCATAATTGCCGTGGCCGTTGTCGCCATAGTGGCGGCGGTGGGCGCCGCTTTGGGAAACACGATCGGGGCGACTGCCGCTGGTGATCCGGCTATTGCCCCCGGTGGAAATCCCCCGGCGACCAGTCTTCCGCTCGGAACCTATGTCATGGTGACGGGGAATTTGGTACAGGATCAGAACTTTGCCGGCTCAAATGCCATTGTGTACGCAGGATGGATACCAGATTCTTCGAATGACACGGTCGTGAATCAAACACAAACGAATGGTAACGGGACCACCGTATTTGGCATTTCACAGGGGATTGCGCCATTCTGTTACACAGACCCTGACGCCAATATTCAGGGTGACCCTTGCCAAGCCCAATCGTCTGGGGGCTGAGATTCTCCTCCGCCGAGAGTGCAGAGTGGGGTGCATGGTGCCCCGTTTTGCAAGACCCTCGCTCTCCACCCTGGGTTTTAAGCGATCGAACAATCCCCTTCTAAGGATCAAGGACCGGAATGAATGTATTGAAAAGGTCGCGAGTTCACATGTGTGCTCTCTCAAAAACATGGAACATATCATCTAGTTCAACCGAGGATTACTCTGAATTGAAAAAATAACGATTGGAACTTCGGATGTCCACCGTTTTTCTGGAACCGGTGACGGGTAACGGTGGTGACTTTGCCTAGATGATGTAGGGGTGGATCTTGCGGTTTGGGTCAGTTGTCTTGGAACCCAACACCGGGAACCCGTTAAAAATGGCCTCATGGGCACATGATCGCGTGATTTGGAGGAATCCCGAAAATGAAACCGGATCTCCTCCCCCCAAAAAGCCCTGGCCCCACACAACGTTCGATCGGGGTTGACTAAAAATTAAAAAACATATAAAATATAGATAGTTAGATAAAATAACCATGTCCCGCGAAAGCGTTTTCGCGTCAACAAGAAGAAATTTCATGTGGCACATAATTTTTGGCTGGGCCAGCACCGTATGCCTTGGGTTGGGTGGAATCCCCCAAGGGTATAAGTCCTGGAAAGAAGGGCATTCGGAAGGTCTCTCCTGGGGGTTACTGCTGTTATGGCAGACTGGAGAATTGACCATGCTGGGATACTCGATCCCCCTCAAAGGGTTTCAAGGGTCTTGGCCCGTATTTCTGATCGCCCTTGTAAACGCCATTGTTGCTGGCGTCATTTTGAGGTTCAAGCTTTTCCCTCGTAAGATCCAGGTGGAAATCCCCCGACCCGAATCCCTCCCGCTCAAGCTTGCCCTTCCCCGGGACCTTAAGGTCTAACCTGTTCGAACACCCCCCGAAACCCCTGTTCCGCTTTGTCCAAAGGGGCCAGGCGACCCATTTCTGTCTGTCCGGTTTGAAAATCCTCGAGATGTCTCCATGGACCTGGCATCAGACCTCCCCTATGAATCCAAGGGGCCGGTTCGTCTTGGGAACCAGTGACATTCCTTCCCCCAAATAATGATGCGTCATGAAGGTTCCCGTGCTTTGTGCGGGCCGAGCCGTTTCCCCGCTGGAGACTCCCGGTCCCATTTTTCCTTCACATGAATCGTGCCGGATATGGATTTAAGGGGGAGAGCCCAGGATTTCTTATTTGGGAACAAAAAAATTTTTATTGGAACCGTTTGCTTCCCCTGGCCTAGACTGATGAAGAAAGGGGGGCGCTATGATGAACCCCGGTAACAATTACTTGAAATGTTAGCCGATTTTAAGATTTACAGTTCACGCTCGGCGGATTCTAAACGGTTCAACCAGGTTATCTAAAAAAGGAGAAAAACGATGCTTAACGAGGTCACTACACAAATTCGCTCTATCGAAAAAAATTACAAAAGAATGGGCCAAATCTTTTTATATACGGGTTCCTTTTGTCTGGTATTAGCGGCATGCCTGTTCATCGACCTGATCAGGAACTGATTGAATCCATCACCAGGCTAGATGGGTATTGTACGGATTGACTGACATGGCCCCTCCCTTTTTCCCCAGTGGCCTCAAGAGGGCCAAGATTGGCTGGGGTGTTACCCCCACCAATCAAGGTCAAAAGGGAGGAACCCCCATGAAGATCGGGATTTTGAAATCGATCTGAAAAATCGGGTGTTATTGTTGTAGTGCGTGACGAAAATAAGGGATAAGTTCCTGGCGGGTTATCGATGGCGGGAACTTTCGGGTCTGGATCAATGGTGGACCGGTGGCCGCCCCTTGAAGGTTCAAGGGGTGTCAATAGGATTGAAAATTCCCCTCTTTATAGGATTTGAAAAATACCCCCCCCTCTGGTTTTTAGCGAGCCTCTGTTTTTGGTTCGTCCGAATGTCGGGACAAGAGTCCTGATTCCCTCTATTCCTTGAGCCGGTAACTCTCTCCCTTGATATTGACCGTGGTGGCGTGATGTAGAATCCGGTCCAGAATGGCACTGGCGATGATCGGGTCTCCAAAGATCTCTCCCCAATGGGCATAGGACTGGTTCGAGGTGAGGACCATCAAGACTTTCTCATACCTTCGGAAGATCGACTGGAAAAACAGGGTGACCCAAAGGCGGTCAACCGAGATGTAGCTCTCATCGATAATCAAGAGTTTGTACTGGGCCAGCTTCTTGAGCTTTTCCTCCAGACGCCCTTCCTGATGGAACTGGGTCAACGAGGCGATCAAGGACTGGGCTCCGACAAAGAGGGTCCGATAGCCGAAGCTCTCGGGGCAGGAGTTCCACAATCGGTTGTCCCATATGCCTTTGATCAGGCGGACAATGCTTATCGCGTGGAACGTATCGGCGTGGGTCGGGTTGTGCCAAAGCGAGAGTTTACGGCAAAAAAACCTCGACTGTTGTTCGGGAACTTCTTGAAAATCCTTCCTATCGAAATTCTTCCAGCGAGGTCCGACAAAGAATTATATCCAAAAACGGATTTTTTAAGGCGTGGGTCAAGTCCTAAAGTTGCTGTAAATTTTCTTCCCGAGAGATGGGATTCATCGATCATTCGACGACCGAAAGGAGG
>DAHVAL010000041.1 GCA_027314645.1 Nitrospirota bacterium | reverse complement strand
CGGTAGTGGGCCGCCATCTCGAAATCCAGCGATTCGGCCGACGCCACCATCCGCTTTTTGATGTCGGCGTCGCTTAAGGATTCCTCCGGTCCCGCCTCCCCTTGCTCCTCCCCCATGGGAACGGTGACGTAATCGCTCTCCGACACATGGTACAGCCCCTCTGGAATGCTCTTCTGGATTCCCCGGGGAACGATTCCATTCTGTTCATTGAAGGCAATCTGGATCGCGCGCCGGCGCCGGGTTTCATCGATCGCCTCCTGCATCGATCCCGTCACAGAATCCCCATAGAAGATCACCCGCCCCCGAAGATTTCTCGCGGCACGCCCCGCCGTCTGAATGAGCGAGCGCCGGGACCTGAGAAAGCCCTCCTTGTCGGCATCGAGGATCGCCACGAGCGAGACCTCCGGAAGATCCAACCCTTCCCGGAGAAGGTTGATCCCGACCAGGACGTCGAACTCTCCGCGCCGCAAGTCCCGGATGATTTCCATCCGCTCGAGGGTCTCGATCTCGGAGTGGAGGTATCGGACCCGGACATCCCGCTCGTCTAAATACTCGGTCAGATTCTCGGCCATCCGCTTGGTGAGCGTGGTGACGAGAACCCGGTCTCCCATGGCCACGGTTTTTCGTACCTCGCCCAGAAGATGATCGACCTGGTGAAGGGCGGGAACCACCTCGATCTCAGGGTCCAAAAGACCCGTCGGGCGGATGACCTGCTCCGCGGTCACCCCCTTCGAAGCTTCGAGCTCGTAAGGACCGGGAGTGGCCGATACGAAGACCACCTGGCCCATGACCCGCTCGAATTCGGGAAAGGTCAAGGGACGATTGTCGAAGGCCGACGGAAGACGGAAGCCGTACTCGACCAGACTCAGCTTCCGGGAATGATCTCCGTGGTACATGCCACCGACCTGGGGGACCGCCACATGGCTCTCGTCGATGACCATCAGAAAATCTTTGGGAAAATAGTCGAACAGGGTGGGGGGCGGGTCCCCCGGGGCCCGTCCCGACAAGTGCCGGGAATAGTTCTCGATCCCGTGGCAGAAGCCCACCTCCCGGATCATCTCGAGATCGAAGAGGGTCCGCTGCTCGATTCGCTGCGCCTCAACCATCCGGTTGTTCTTGCGGAAAAAATCGATCCTCTCGGCCAGTTCCTCCTCAATTCCTGCCAGGGCGCCCTCGAGCTTGTCCGGCGGAAGAACATAATGCGTCCCGGGATAGATGATCATGGAAGGAACCTGTGAAAGTTCGTGACCCGTCAACGGGTCGATCTCGCGGATCTTCTCGATCGTGTCCCCCCAGAACTCCACCCGGACGGCCCGGTCTTCGAAAGAGGCGGGATAGATGTCGACGACGTCGCCCTTCACCCGGAAGGTTCCCCGGCGAAAGTCGATTTCATTCCGCTGGTACTGGATTTCCACCAGACGCTCAAGCATCCGGTTCCTCCGGATTTCCATGCCGCGTTCCAGGTAGAGATGCATCTTCAAATAGGACTCGGGGGACCCCAGGCCGTAGATGCAGGAGACGGAGGCCACAACGATGGTGTCGAGCCGCTCGAGAAGCGCGGACGTAGCGCTGTGCCGCATCCGGTCGATCAGATCGTTGACCGCCGAATCTTTCTCGATGTAGGTATCGGTATTCGGGAGGTAGGCTTCCGGCTGATAATAGTCGTAATAGCTGACGAAATATTCGACCCGGTTGCCCGGAAAAAACTCCTTGAACTCCCGGTAGAGCTGGGCGGCGAGCGTCTTGTTGGGAGCCAGGACCAGGGTGGGCTTTCCGGCGTTTGCGATGACGTTGGCCATGGTGAAGGTCTTCCCGGAACCGGTCACGCCAAGGAGCGTCTGCCGTCCGGCCCCCTTTTGCACTCCTTCGGAGAGGATGGAGATCGCCTGCACCTGGTCTCCGCAGGGGGCAAACTGGGAGACGAGCTCGAACCGGCCGCTTCGGACCGGAACCAGGATCTCCCCTTCCTCCGGCCGGCGGGTCATGGATGCCTCGGGCCGTAAAGAAGGATCATCACCCCGGCCCCGATGACCCCCGCCCCCAGAACGTCCCAGCGATCCGGGCGGAAGCCGTCGATTTTCATTGCGAAAAGAATGGAGATCAGGACGAAGACCCCGCCGTAGGCGGCGTAGGCCCGGCCAAATGGAAGAGGCTCAAGCGCCGCCACGATCCCGTATAGAACCAGCCCCACCATCCCGGCGATGCCCATGGAAAGGGACGAGGTCCCTTTCATCCACCCCCAGACCCCGAACCCCCCCCCGACTTCGAGAAGCCCGGACACCACCATCAACACAAAAATCTTCACCGCATTCTCCATGGACCCCCACCCATTCCGGTCCTGCCTTGACTCAAAAAGAGGAATCGTCCACAGTCTATCGGACATCGAAACCTTTCGACCCGAGGAGTTCCGTGAAATGAGCATCGATCCCGTCTGCAAATCCACCATCACCCACCATCATACTGCGGCGGCAATCAGAATTTATGAGGGCCACCTCTATTACTTCGACACTCTGGCGTGCCGGGACACCTTCGACAAGGATCCGAACCGGTATACCGCCAATGCTCCCGGCAGAACCCTCACGGTGGGCGTCATGGGATCGGCGTCGGGGACCCTCTCCCCCGAGCAGATCCGGCTTGCCCGGGAACTCGGCCGGACCATCGCACATCTGAAATTCGGGCTCATTACGGGCGCCTGTCCGGGTCTTCCCTGGGAAACCTCCGCGGGGTTCAAGGAAGTGGGCGGATTTTCCGTGGGCATCTCCCCGGGGCTGTCCGAGGAGGAACACATCCATCGCTTCAACTCTCCCAACGACATCTACGACATGATCATCTTCACCGGGTCCGGCCTGATGGGGCGCGAAGTGATCAACATCCGCTCGAGCGACTTCGTCATTATCTTAGGCGGACATTCCGGGACATTGGGGGAATTCTCCATCGCCTACGACGAGGGAAAGCTTATCGGAGTGGTGGAGGGAAGCGGAGGCATCACGACGATCATCGATGAGATCGTGAAAATCGTCTCGAAACCCACGGGAAGCACGATCATCCGGGACGGGAACCCGGAACAGCTTCTTTTCCGCATGGTCGACTTTTACACCGAGAAGCACTACCAGCGGCCGTCCGTCTTCATGGGATGATTGGGAAATCCCATCGGACCACCAGTTTCTCTCTGAACGCTCCCACCCCGACGATATTCCATTTTACACGATTCCCGTGTCCAGTTTCTGGAGAGAGGGACCTCTTTTCATGGACTGGTCGCGATCCCATGGGGCCAAACAGGAAAAAAAATCTTTTGCATCGGATGCGGAAAGATCAGCCCAAGATGCATGAGACCAACGCTGGATATCGACAATGACGTTCTTCACGCCGCCCGGGAACCTTCCAATCTCCCGGCCGCGGCGGGAAGACACCTCTCCCCTGCCGTTCATGGACATGCGGCGGACACACAGGAGTTAAAGTCCCTCGTCCCCGAAGAAGTCGGAAAGCATTCACAGATTACGCTTGTGTGAATATTATTCAGATTATGAATGAAATCCATTCAGAGAGTGAATTCATCTACAAACCCCGATGGATCGCCTCCCTCCTACGCCAATCCGTGGAGAATCACCCGGTGCTCATTTTAACCGGGGCCCGGCAGGCGGGCAAAAGCACCCTTTTGAGAGAGGAAAGTCCGTTTTCCGGGTGGCGCTACCGGACAATGGACAATTTCGATACATTGGAACAGGCCGAAGCCGATCCGGGGGCCCTCTGGGCTGGAACGGACCGGCTGATCCTCGACGAGGTCCAGAAATCCCCTTCTCTCCTCTCGGCCGTCAAGGAGGTCATGGACAAGAGCCGGCGGAAAATCCGGTTTGCGCTGTCCGGGTCGCAGAACCTTCTTCTGATGCAGAAAGTCACCGAAAGTCTGGCAGGGCGGGCCGTCCATGCCACACTCCTCCCCATGACCTGGGGGGAACGGTCGTCTCTTGTCCCCTCCCGGATCCTCGAAAAACTTTTTGCCGGTGAATTTCCGGAGGAAGGCCGGATGGAGAGAGGAAGGGAGGCCACCCCGGACATTCTTCTCCGGGGTTTTTCCCGCCTGTTGAGACTCTTTCCGGCCTTGTGGTGGTTTTAGGATGGTGGGAAGGATATGTGGCCACTTATCTCGAACGGGATCTCCGCCAAATCTCTTCCGTGGACTCGCTTCCGGATTTCAGGCGGATCATGGAAGCTCTGGCCTTAAGAAGCGGATCCATGCTCAACCAGACCGAGGTGGCCCGGGATACGGGGATCAGCCAGCCGACCGTTCACCGACACCTCAATCTCCTCGAGGTGTCGTCTCTCCTTACCCGTCTTCCCGCCTTTTCCAGAAATCGGACCAGACGCCTCCTCAAGGCTCCCAAAATCCACTGGATCGACCCCGCCCTGGCCACCTATCTTTCCGGATTGCATGATCCGCAAGCCGTCAGGCTTTCCCGGGAAGCCGGGGGGCTGTTCGAATCCCTCGTGTTGCTTCATCTCCAGGTCCCGGCAAGCCTCATGGTTCCCCAACCCCATATCTTCCACTGGAGAACAGCGGGAAGACAAGAGGTAGACTTCGTTCTCGAGAGGGGAAGAACCCTCCTCGCCGTCGAGGCAAAATTCACCACTTCGCCCCGGTATGGCGACACAAAAGGACTTCAGGATTTCATGGCGGACTATCCGGAAACGGTCGGAGGCCTCCTGGTGTATGACGGAGAGGACATCGTGAGGCTTCACGAGAAGATCGTGGCCGTGCCCTGGCATGTTCTCGGGTAATCCCCCTTCTCCCCTGACAATCGGTCGTTCCACCAAAACCGTCCCGGCGATCCTGCCGCAAGACACTGGCGACCTTGGCCCGGTTCGATTCCTCCGGTGGCGACATCCAAAGTTCCGGGACAAAAAAGGACGAAGCCCAGACCGGCCATCCGTCCAAGGAGACCCGTGACGTTCCTTTTCGCCCTATCCCTGGAAAAAACTCCGGAACCCCTCCCCCTGCTCCTGGAAGATCTCCCTGTTCGAACGGATCGTCTCAAGAGCCTGCGCAATAGCCCTTTTGGCGGCGGGAGCGGGATGAGCAGCGAAAAAGTCCGCGACCATCTTCTCCTCCGCTTCAGTCTTGAATTCATCCGAAATACTCCGAACCAGGCGGTTTAGGGCGAACCCTCCCGATTCGTAGCGCCGGTAGAGTTCGTCCCAATGGGAAGCGACAAAGTCGAAGGTTCGTCTTCGCCCCATGGGATTCCTGGCAAGAAACCCGATCACCGACACGGCATCCTGAACCCGCACGACGGGTGAGAGAACGAGGACGAGCGCTTTTGAAAACAGCCCAGGATCCGGCGTCCGGGCGAGGGAATACAAAAGCTTGTTCTTCTCTTCCTGATCGTTGGTATTCTGTGCCAAGGACACGATCTCCTCAAAGGCGGCAATCCCTCCCGCCGTGATCGCCCCCTGAAAGACCGCAAACCGGAGGTCGGACGGCAAGCTCCCGGGATCCTTTCGATAATCGGCAAAACGGTTCAGGGACTCCGCCAGAATCCCTTCATCCTCACACCGGACGAGAACTCCAAGCAGGGTGGCCCTGAGAAGACGGCGTTGATGGCTTTCGCCTTCGACGGGCAAAAATCCCACCCGCTCGAAGGCGGGTCGAACGAGGTCCGCCCCCCAACGCCTGAATTCCCGCCATCCCTCTTCGTTGGCCCAAATGCCGTCGATGGCAAAGAGATTGCCGGCAATGTCCGACCAGACCGCATAGGAATCCTCCTCCTTCATGGTCTCAAGAAGCCGAAGATAGGTTCCGATGGGGGCCAGGCCCGAACGGACGAACGCAAACAGGTCGTTTTCAAGGGCCAATCGATCAAGTGGGGGAAGAATGCCGTTTTCAAGGGCCTTCACAAGCCCGTCATGAAGGGCTCCTTCATAGAGCACCCGGAAATAGCCGGCCTGCCCGACATTGATGTTCACCCATGAAACCCCAGGTTTTTTGAGGGAGAAGTGGGTCGATCGACCCGTAAGATTGGAGCGGACGGGCTCCGACCCTTCTTCCGACACCACGAGCATCAGGGGCCAGGTCGGAGCGTCAGGGGCCCCTTCACGGGAAATCCGGTCGTCCTTTCGAATCAGGAAGGGATTCTGGGTGATCCGGATGCCCCCCTCCTCCCGAGAGATGCGAAGCCACGGGTAGCCCGGAGTCTTGGTCCACCGGGAAAGGGCCGCCCCGACGCCTCCCGCCCCATCGAAGGCTGGATCGGAGAAGCTCCTCCAGAGATCGGCGGTGGCGGCGTTGGAATAAGCGAATTTTTTGAAATAGCCGGTGAGGGATTTACGGAAGGGTTCGGGCCCCAGGGCGGATTCGAGCATGCGAAGAAGGGAGCCTCCCTTGGTGTAGGAAATGGCGTCGAAGATCTCGTTGATCTCTCCCAGATCCCGAACGGGCACTTCGATCGGGTGGGTGGAGGCGAGGGCGTCCATCTCCAGGGCTTCGTTCCGGTCCTCGCTCTGGAACAGCTCCCACATTCCCCATTCCGGGAAAAGCGCATCCACCGCCTTCACCTCCATCCAGGAGGCGAATCCTTCGTTAAGCCACAGGTCGTCCCACCAGTCCATGGTGACGAGATCCCCGAAC
>DAHVAL010000040.1 GCA_027314645.1 Nitrospirota bacterium | reverse complement strand
AAAGAAGGTGCATGGCCACACGTTCGTCGAGAAGACGTCCGGGAGGGGTTTCGAAGGTGAGCGTTCGGCGGGCTCCCAGTTTTTTCAGATAGAGGCCCTGTGGAGCTCCCTTCCTGAAATGGCGTGGAAAGGGACGGGAAGTCCGGAGGATCAGTCCGTCCCTGGCAGCCATCCCTTCTATCACGGGGGCTTCGTTGACGGGATGACCGGCCTTTCTCAGGGCCGAAATGATCAGGGGGCCAAAGGCGTCGGCCTCAGAAGGGGCAAGTTCGTAAAGATAAAATCCGGGAGTGTCGACATCCTCATGAAGGTCGACAAAAAGGTCGACGGGCCGGCGTCGGTAGTCGTTCATCAGAAATCTGATCTCGGGGGGAGGGGCCGGAGAGCCGAAGGCTCGGTTCAGATCCATTCCTTCACGGTTGTTTCGATGTCTCAGGTCAAATCCTGTTGGATTGATGAGGGGGACGATTTCGACATGACAGCATTTGAACTCCGGCCAGTCGTCCGGGAAGGATTCCAGAAGGGAAAGAATCGCGTGTGGTCCTGCTGGCTCATCTCCGTGGATTCCGGCCGAAATGAGGATTCGCGGGGCCTGTCGTTCGATCTTTCTCGAAAGGGACAGGATCGGGACCTTTGTGCCCGCCATATCGATCTCCCCAAGGACTCGAGGCCTGAAGCCTGAGGGGGCCGCCCTTTTTATGACCATGTCTATAAATTGTCGGCTTTCAAAAATTTCCTTCATGATCCTCCCCACCTCAGTTTGTCGCGCAGGACCTCAAAATAATTGCGGTCTGGTGAAACCAGAAGGCGAGTCACAAATTTGGAGCGGGTAATTTGCAGAACATCCCCCTTTTGGAGGGGCGCACTGATTTGCCCGTCAAAGGTCACAACAACGTTGGCTTCTCCCGTCTTGAACAGGGTTTCGAGCTGAACCGATCCCGGAAAGACGATCGGCCGCTGGGTCAGGGTATGGGGGCAGATCGGTGTCATGACGATTCCATCGGATTCGGGGTGGAGGATGGGGCCCCCGGCCGCCATGGAATAGGCCGTGGATCCAGTCGCTGTGGAAAAGATCACCCCGTCCCCTTTCATGTCCGTCACAAAATGAGTGTTGGAAAAAATCTCGACTTCGATCATGCGGGCGGTGATTCCCTTGTTGATGACGACATCGTTGAGAACATCCTGGTCGAGGATGATATCGTGGTTGTTCCTGATAACCGTACCTCGGATCATGGCCCTTTGCTCAATGACATAATGGCCTTCTACCACAGATTCAAGAACCCGGAAGGTCTCCTCCTTTGGAACCTCGGCCAAAAAACCCAAGGTTCCGAGATTCACTCCGAGGATGGGTGTTCCGGTTGCGGTCATGAGGCGCGCGGCCGACAATAGGGTTCCATCTCCTCCGAGAACAATGACAAGGTCCGTTTTGGCGGCAATTTCCTCACGGTCGTAGGTTTTCCAGGCGCCGTCGCCGAGGGAGAGAATGGCTTCGCGATCCATCATGACCCTGAGATTCCTGTTTTCGAACCAGGGAAGAAGGGCAGAAAGAAGATGACGGACTTCGGCGGAACGATGCGGCTTTGTAAGGATTCCTATCGAGTGAAGGGAAAGCTTCTGGGGCATCGATCCTCTCCTCCGGAGACAGCGTTGGACCGCCGTTTCCAAGTCGAGATGACGGTTAGGGCTGTCCAGACAAAAAGTAACCATGTGGTCATGGATGCAATGCAGGTGAGACGATCATAGAGTGTTGAACGTCTAAAGTCGAGATCTCCTTGGGATGAGAAGACTTCATGGGGAGCGAGATTCCTTCGAGCGAGAAGGGGAGGAGTATTGGCGGAGGGAGAAGGGGTGAAGGTTTGACAAAACCGGAACGGTCAGACCTTGACACACATATTTGGATATGATAAAAAAACCGCCACTGTAAATTCACATCGAAAATCATTCTCAATCTTTAACCGGATAGGGAACCCTGGGAGCCAAGATATTTCCTCGAGGCTTCGCAAGCTTGGTGTCCCTCTTGCCGACTGGGGATTTTGTATCAGTACGGAGGAGGAACGGATGAAAGGAAAATACAAGCTTCATATACCTGATTACCAATATTATGCGGACCAGGTTGCATGCCGGAAGGCCTGTCCGGTTGGGACGGACGCTGGCGGATATGTACAGGCAATTGCTCAGGGAAAATATGAAAAGGCCTATGCGATTGCTCGGGGCCCCAATCCCTTTGCCTCTGTTTGTGGGTGGGTTTGCAACGCTCCATGTGAAACGGCCTGTACCCGTGGCAATATTGATGCCCCCGTCACCATCAGGGCACTGAAAAGATTTGTGACGGAAAAGTTCGGGGCCGAGGCTGTTACGGACCCCGCCTCGACCCTTCGTTATTCGACGGCCCCAGGAGTTCCCTACGGAAAGGCGACAGGGTCTAAAGTTGCCATTGTCGGAGGAGGGCCTGCCGGTCTCACGGCAGCACACGACCTTGCCCGTCTCGGATACAGGGTGACGATCTTTGAATCCCAGGACCGCTTGGGAGGATTGTTCTATCTTGTTCCGGAATATCGCTTGCCCCGCCCGCTCTTTGAGGCCGAAATCGCCGCCATCATGAGCATGGGGATTGAGGCCCGCCTCAATACAAAGGTGGGCAGTGATGTCACCCTGGAGGAGCTCCGGAAGGATTTTGCTGCGGTCGTTCTGGCTTCAGGGGCCTGGGGAAGCCGTCCGGTTCCGTTCGAAGGCCGGGAACTTCAGGGGATCTATTCTGCCCTCCCCTTTCTCCAGTCCGTATATCACAATCACGATCCCCTTCCGATCGGGGCTTTCCCGATCGTTGTCGGGGCAGGAAACGTCGCCATGGATGTGGTCAGGACAGCCCTCCGGGTGCCTGGGGTGGAAAAGGTCAGGGTCGTGACCCTGGAAACCTGGGATGAGATGCCTGCCGATGATCTCGAGATTGAAGATGCGGTCCATGAAGGGGCCGAATTCCAGATCAGGCTTGGAACAAAAAGGATCATCGGAAACGAAGGGCGGTTCGAAGGTCTCGAGGTCAAAAAAGTCCTGTCGGTCTTTGACGATCAGGGCCGGTTCGCTCCCTCGTTCGACGAGGAGGCGGTCAGTGTCATGCGCGGAACATCGGTCATCTTTGCGATCGGCCAGGTGATCGATACGTCCTATGTTCCTGAAGATCTTGAAGGAATCGTCGGAAGAAACGGAGTGATCCGGGCCAATATCCATACCATGGACACCGGGGTTCCGGGCGTATTTGCGGCCGGAGATGTGGTGACGGGGCCGAGAATCTTTATCGATGCCATTGCGGGAGGGCAACAGGCAGCCCAGTCGGTTCATGCCTTTCTTTCCAAGGGACACGTTGTGAAGAATCTTTCGGGAGTCTCTTCCCCTGTTTCACATCGCCCGAATCCCTCCCCCGTCTGGCCGACCGAATTCAACCAGAAGGGGTATTATTCCATCTCGCGAAAAAATCCGGACCTCCTTCATCCGGAATTCAGAAAGACCAACTTTGAATTGGCTGAGCTGTCGATGACGGAGGATGAAGCCCGGGCCCAGGCCTCCCGTTGTCTGACATGCCATGTCAACCCCATCTTCGAAGGGCAGAAATGTGTCCTGTGCGGGGGATGTGTCGATGTATGCCCTGAATATGCCCTGAAGATGGTTCCTCTGGCAGATGTCGATCTGGATCATGGAAAGACTGCACCGCTCCTTGAATCGTTTACAGGAGAGGAGATTCACCCGGGACATTTGGATGAGCCTGTCGTACAGACCCTATCGATGTCGACGGCAATGATATGGGATGGGATGCGCTGCATCAGATGCGGGCTTTGCGCAAAGCGATGTCCGACGGGCGCGATCACCATGGAACATCTTGAAATCAAACAGGAGGTAACGCTCCAATGACAAATCCAGCGGCGGGTGTGGGACACCCTGAAGAGACAGAGTCGGGTCTGAGCCCGTCGGAAAAAGGACGCAGGAAGTTCCTGGTGGCTGCAGGATGGTCGCTTGTGGGGGCCACCACGGCAGGGTCGGCTTATGCCACATACAAGTTCCTTTTTCCCCCTATCCTCTATGAACCACCGACCGTCTTCAAAATCGGCCATGTATCCACCTACGGACTTGGGATCGATGAAAGGTGGAAGCTCAAGGGACGTTTTTGGGTCGTGCGGAACATGCGTGGAATCTACAACATGATTTCAATATGCCGTCATCTGGGATGCACGCCAAACTGGTTTCCGGACCAAAAGCGTTTCCGCTGTCCGTGCCATGGATCCATTTATGATGCTCATGGTAATGTGCGTGGAGGTCCGGCACCAAGAACCCTCTGGAGAGGGCAGATCACCCGCGATCCACTGGACGGGGAATTGATCGTCAATACGGTTATTCGTCTTGATCCAGATCCGGTACAGACCCCCCAAGGTCTTTGGGTCAAAGAAAATGTCAAGGAGATAAACCCGTTTTATATCGGACATGCGGCTCCCCCGGGTGCCTCGTGTGCATCGAACCGTCTTCTTTGCTGAGAACGATACTGGAAATCTGCTCCATACTGTTCGGTGCACCATTTCAAACATTGAAATGGATGACAAGTCGGCCACGCAAGGATCCTCGTCTCCTGCGTCGATCTTCATGGCGGTCCTCGGGGAGTGGTCCTTTTTAACGAAAGGGACTTAAGGTATGCTTCAAAAACTAAAGAACGGCATTGTGGATTCCCAGATTTTCAAGTCGATTTTTCGACACGGATATCCCGACAATGACCTTGACCGGGCTTACGCTATCTTCAGCAACGTCTTCCTCCACATCCATCCCGTCAAGGTGAGGCGGTCGGCATTAAGAATGCGATACACATTCTGCCTTGGAGGAATAACGCTTCTGCTCTTCATCATTCTTTCGGTCACCGGAATCTGGCTCATGTTCTACTATACCCCCTACACCGGACTGGCCTACCGTAATATCAAGGATCTCCAGTTTGTGATCTTTGGCGGAAACCTGATGCGAGATCTTCACCGGTTTGCTGCTCATGGAATGGTCCTTTTCGTTTGGCTCCACATGACGAGAGTCTTTCTGACGGGGGCCTACAAGGCTCCACGGGAATTCAACTGGATAGTGGGTGTCGTCCTGCTCGTCAATACACTCGTTCTTTCCTGGACGGGATATCTTCTCCCCTGGGACCAGCTGGCTTACTGGGCGGTCACCGTGGGAGCGAAAATGGCTTCCTATACTCCCTTCCTGGGTCAAAACGGACCATGGGGCCCTCAACTTGGATTTCTTCCAACCAACGACATCATGTTCATGCTTCTTGGTGGAACAGTGGTGGGTCAAAATGCGCTCATACGGTTCTATGTGCTTCATTGCGTTGTGCTTCCACTGGTCGTGACGGTCTTTCTGGCAGTGCACTTTTGGCGAATTCGCAAGGACGGGTTCTCCGGACCCCTTTGAGGATTGTTATAACAACCAACCTATGACCGCAATAAATCTGATAGGGAGTGTTAACCGAGAGGTGGGGCAGAATGGATGAAAAAGTAACCCGGGAAATTTTCCCCCGGGACTCCCGAAAGTCCTATGGACTAGTCGAGCTCATGAAAAAATCGGCTCCAATTGTTCGGAAGGAGCCTGAAGATACCGTTAATGTATGGCCGAATCTCCTCATGATCGAGATGATCTGCGCCATCCTGGTGACAGTGGGTCTGATGGTCCTGATCCAGTTCGAGCATGCTCCTCTTCGCTCGCTGGCCGATCCCTCCACGACCCCGAATCCCATGCGGGCCCCCTGGTATTTTCTCGGACTCCAGGAATTGCTGGTGTATTTTGACCCCTGGTATGCCGGTGTGGTTCTTCCTGGAATGATCATTTTCGGCCTCATGTTGTTTCCTTACCTCGATGTCAACCCGAAAGGTGTCGGGTACTACACCTACAGTGAACGAAAATTTGCCGTTTTCAATTACTCTTTCGGATTTGCGATCTGGTGGATCACCATCATCATCGGGACCTATCTTCGCGGCCTTGACTGGCAGTGGTACTGGCCGTGGAGTAACCATCTGGAGCACATGAACCCCGCTCTTGTGACCCTTATTCCGCTGCACCTGATTTTTGTGAACTGGTTTCATGTCAGTGAAGGAGTCGGAAAGATTTTTACCGATATCATCTTTATCGGTTACTTTGCGCTTGGAACCCTGATCCCGATGGTTGTCTGGAAACCTATGTACAAGGCCATGGGGCTCTGGCGGTACCTCACCTTCATGTTTTTCTTCCTGTCCATGATGGGGGTTGGCCTGAAGATTATCCTTAGACTTCTATTCAACATCAAATACGTTCTTGTAACTCCATGGATCAATATCTGAGATATATCTGATCGGGGGTGCCTCCGATGACCGTGTCGGGGGCCATTCCTGAAGAGATGCGGGGGATCAGTTTTTGTCCGAATTTCCGGACAAGGAGGTTCAATGGACCAGTTTCACCAATTACTCAATGCACCTTGGGTCGAAGAGTATTTCGGCTATCCCTACCGGATCGGGATCTCCCTGACCTTGGTTATCGGTACCGCAATCTTTTATTATCTGGTGGTCTGGTTTCAGAAATGGCAGGAGGGGTCTTTTTATCCGGATGGCCACCCATTGAGAAAATCTGCCCAGACCACGGAAAGGGGTAGAAAAGAATGAAAATGCGTATATATCTTCTTTTTTTCCTCTCGACCATTCTCCTGCTAGGAATCTTTTTCGTTGAAATGTACAAGGATACTCATCCTGAATGGATGACCTATCAGCGGCAGTATTATCAGCTTCTGGCCAAGATCACGAACAAGCCGGAACTGGCTAACTCGTCTTTGTCCCTGGTTCAGATCTGGAATCCGATCATGAACAAGCCGGACCGTTGTATGACCTGTCACATGGGTATTTCCGTGCCCGCCTTCAAGACGGCTCCGGAGCCATTTACGACTCATCCGGATCTTTCTGGATATATCGGGAAACATCCCTTTGAAAAATTTGGATGCACCATTTGCCATGACGGACAGGGTGTCGCCACCAAGGTCTCCGAAGCGCATGGATTTAATGTGAGCCTCAATTATCAGCCCAAGCGCGGAGCCTTCGCCGAAGCTTCCTGTCTCAAATGCCATACCGACCTGTTCAAACCGGGGATCAATCCGCCCATGACCCCCTTCTTAAATCTTGCCAAGAAAACCATTGTTCAAAAGGGATGTGGATCCTGCCATACAATGACGCAGTTCAATTTGCATGGCGTTCTCGCGCCGGATCTATCCGGATTCGGAAGCAGGACCGAACTTGGTTTTTATAATGTCCATGATTTCAACCATGTGGGTGGTCTACACTCCATGAGAGAATGGGAATGGGAACATTTTAAAAACCCGAGAAAAATTTCTCCGGGGATTCCCGCATTCAAGGTGCCTCCGACCATCATGCCCAATTTTCATTTGACCGATCTCCAGACGACGGCGCTCACCACCTGGGTCCTTGGACTCGATGATCCGAGTGTCATCACTATTCCGCAGAAATTCCTCCCGATCGACCGGGACAATGGAAGACCCATTCCCATTCCGATCACCAATTACAAGGGGGTCTTTATCCCGGGGATGGAAAAGGTTTCCATGGCCAATTGACCTGAAAATCTTTCCCTATATTGAAAACGGCAGGAGAAATCCTGCCGTTTTTTGATTTTGGGGTTTATCAGGAATGAGTCCTGCGATAATATGGTTGAAACGGTCGACAGAAAGGGACACTTGGTTCAGGCAGAAGATCTGGTAAAAATTTATAAAACACGGACCGGTAAACGGATTGCCGTTAATGGCATCTCCTTTCAAGTCAAAGAGGGAGAATTTTTTTCTTTTCTGGGGCCCAACGGAGCAGGAAAGACGACTACGATCGGTATGATGGTGGCGCTTCTCGGCCCCACGTCAGGAAGAATAAAAATCGATAATCTTGATGTCACGCAATATCCCCATGAAGTTCGCCAACGGATTGGGATCATATTTCAGGACCCGAGCCTCGATGACAGATTGACAGCATGGGAAAACCTGGAATTTCATGGAAGGCTTTACGGGATTCCTGGTCCCGCACGGAAAAAACGATCGGAGTTCCTGATGGAGGTCATGGGGCTTTCCGAGAGACGCCATGATCTTGTCAGAACCTTCTCCGGTGGCATGAAGCGACGTCTTGAAATTGTCAGGGGACTTGTTCATGCCCCCCGACTCCTCATCCTTGATGAACCGACGCTCGGCCTGGACCCACATTCCAGACGAAATGTATGGGAATATATCCATACCGTTCGCAAGGAGGTTGGAATGACTGTATTTCTGACGACT
>DAHVAL010000003.1:131191-169005 GCA_027314645.1 Nitrospirota bacterium | reverse complement strand
ACGATTCTCCGTTCTCGACACAGCAAGGCATTAAAGGTGCTGAGTTTGAGCGCGTACTCGTAATCCTCGACGATGACGAGGGTACACATGTCCAATTTTCCTATAACAAATATTTGGGGATCAAAGCGCTGTCTGACAAAGATCGGGGGAACATGCGTGAGGGCAAGGAAACAGTTGTCGAAAGGACAAGACGTTTGTTTTACGTATGTTGCACGCGCGCTTTAAAGGATCTTGTCGTCGTGCTTTTCACTGCCGATGTCGCACTTGCTAAGCACCAAATTGCTGAACTCGAGCTTTTTCCAGCGGACGCGATCCATCTGGATGATGAAATCGCGATTCTTTGATTGCCGCCTCTCAGCATGTGCTCACGAAAATAATGATCAGGGTTTAAGACTCTCCGGTCTTGTACACCTGAGTTTTCACAGTGAGATTACTGAAATGGAAGACCCGAGACTCTTCTTTCCAATCTCAACCAGATGGCGGTGATGGGTGAAAAAAATCACCTGTGTTTTCTCGGCCAGTTGGCTCAGGACTTTGAATCCCGCCGAAGCACGCTCATCGTCGAAGTTGATGAACAGATCGTCGGCTATAAACGGAAGAGCCGGCGCCCGATCGAGGTATTCCAGAACTGACGCGACCCGAAGAGCAAGATAAAGCTGGTCGGCCGTACCCGTGCTCATTCCTGAGACATGGACTGTTGACTCGTCTGACCGTTCTCCGACCAATTGAGGGCGGTCCTGGTCGTCGAAATCGATCCGGAGTGAGACGAAGGAATGTCCCGTCAATAGGGCAAACAAACTGCTGGCGGTTTTCAGGAGAGGAGCCTGTTTTTCACGGCGGTAGCGGTCGATGGCCCATTTGAGAAGAATGGCTGAAGTCCGCACATGCGTGTAACGAGTTGCGATCTCCTTCATTTCGGCAAGGGCTTCCTGCCTCTTGGCCTCGGATTTTGCCGCAGTATCATCTCCTCCCACCGATTCGAAGGCCCTCCGAGTTTCCATGCGACGGTCCCGGGCTTCGAGAAGCTGTTTGCGCAAAGCTTCGAGATCCTGAGACACCGATTCTTCCCTTGCCGAGATTTGATCGAGGTCGACCCCTTCGCATTCGGCCAGGAGATCCGGAACAGGAAGCCCGTCCCCTTCTTCGGTCAAAACCCGGAGGAGCCGCTTTTTTTCCTCCTGAAGACCGCTCACCCGATCGGATTTCGAGATTGCGGCCTTCAATTCCGAAATCTCCTCAACCCCTGCCAGCGACTTGAGACGGAAAATGATTTCTCGGGCTTCGTTCAGGGAGGACTCGAATGTGCCAATCTCTTGATCGAGAGCGAAGATCGACGCATCCTTCTCCTTCTTGATCTCGTTTAATTTCTTTGCATCGTCCAGCCGTCTCTCGAGCCTTAAGACAGCCTCCTCGGCGTCCAACGCGGTCAGGTCCGGAGCCAGGATCGGTAAAATTCTCCGGACTTCCTGGGCAAACGCCTCGCAATCCCGCTGAATAGTTCCGATTCTCTTGTGACGGAGTTCATTGATCTGCACGGCGACGGTACGCATGTCCTCGATCGAATCCACCTGCCCTGTAACGATTTCAGATGAGGAACGAGGGTCGAGTCCGAGATCCGTGACCGCCGAGGACCACTGCTCCTCCCAGTCCGCCCGGGCTTTTTCGGCCTTTTCGAGGGAGGTTTTTTTCCGGGAGATCTGGGCTCTTGCCTGGAGTATCTCAGCCTCAAGATTCTGCTTTTGTTCCTGGATTCGGTCGTTCTCGGAAAGGATCGCATCAACTCTTTTAAGGAGAACAGAAAGAGGAAGGCCGGAAAGGGCCGATAGATCGAATCCGGTTGAGCCATTCCCCGATAGGACGGAAAGGACGGACTGTCGTGTCTCCTCCTCCTGACTGAGAAGAGTCTCAAGCTTTCGTTCGATTTCCGATTTCCGTTCGAGAGCTCCGAGCCACTCCTTTCGAATCCCGAGCCATTCGAGCATGACGTCGGGAGCGAGAGGGTTGGAAGGCAATCCAGACCACATCCTTTTCCATGCGTCGTCGTGAGATTGGCTGTCCGTGTCGAGGGCGGACTTTTCGTTTTCCAGTTCCTGGAGATTTTCCTCCTGATCCTGGATTTGACGAGCCATCACCACAAGGCGGGCGGCGGCTTCAGCCTTTTCGACCCGGAGATCAGCAATCTCATCCGCCTTGCCGACGGCGGCCTCATAGGGTTCGATCAATTCTTCCCCCTCCTTCGTGAAACTCCGGACCACATCCGGAGGGATGGAAAGATGCTCGATATAAATCTGGCGGATCAAGGTCCATCCGGCGTCACGGTGTTGCCGGGCCTGCCCGAGAACCTCTGGTGCGATCCTTTCTTCATCATGGACAAGATGTTCATAGGCCTTGCGTTGTCGGGTGAGGTCCTGTCTGGCGGAACGAATCCGTTCCGAGATTTCCTGCTGTTTCTTTTCAAGATCCCTGACGGTGTCCCGGTGGGCCTGAACCATATCTCGGGGAGGCAGAACCTTCCCCGGGAGGATCGCCGCGTCGGGAGGGGGAATCGCCGAACCGGCCAGTCGCTTGAGTTCCTCAAGGGCGGCATCGAGTTCCGCTTTGGCGGTCCGGATGTGGGCCGAGAGATCCCCCTGATCATGGGCGTTCTTTGCGACTGCGGCCAATATGGACAGATCGGCTGAAGTTCCCAAAGATTCCAGAGACCGGGAAAGGTTTCCGAGCTTGTCTTCCGATTCTCCGAGGGCCTGTTGGGCGGCTTCAACCGCAGACAGCAGCGTGCCCCTGTTTGTCAAAAGACGGCGGGCTTCGATCGTCTTGCCCCGTGGAGGAATGAGTTCTATTAAAGCGCCGACTTCTTGTTCTTTCCATCCGAGAGCCGATGCCAAAAGCAAAAATTGGCCATTTGTCGCGGCAAGCTCGGTTTCACGCTTTGGAAGGGAGGCTTTCCCGTCCCGTACATGGATTCTTCCTTCGTGGAGCTTCTGGACGTCTTCCTCATGATGGAAAAGCGTTTCGTCGAACGTCAGTTCGGAAAGTTTTCTGCGGGCGGTCTCGAGTTGTTCGGTCAGTATCCGAACCTCGGCCATTGCCGTTTCTTCTTTCCGTTCCGCGGCCAGAAGAGTTTCAAGGGCTCCCTCCGGAAAGGCGGGAACATCTCCCAGAGTGGAAAGTTCCCGATCAATTTCTTCTATTCCCCGGGCATTCCGGTAGGAACGGCGGATGCGATCCAACTTCCTCTTTTCGGATGTTTTCTTCTCGATTTCCTTTTCAAGGGTATCGTAAGTGTTCTGGGCGGCATCGTGAAGATCCTTGACCTCCAGCCATTTTGTTGGGGTGATGAGATGTACGCGAAGATCTTTCTCGGCCTCCTCTCTGCGATCGTCCGCCTGATAGTAAGTCCTCTTGGCAGCTTTTCGGGACGACCAGAGGGTGTCGGCTTCCTCTTCGAGCCCTCGAAGTATATCCCGGAGCCCGCTCAACCCGGATCCGGCAGAAAAGAGCATCTGGCCGACTTCGTCCTGGGCTTCAAGGATCTCTTTTCCTCCGAGGCGTAATCTTTCGTTGTCGAGGCTGAACATCCGGGAGAAGAAGGATCGGTCGGCCCCCGTGAGGTAGGGGCCGAGGATGGTTTCTCCCGTGATGATCGGATTGTCGTCCCGCGTGAGGAGAGTTTCCTTGGAGCCCTTCCGGCGCCGGATCTCGAGACCTTCCCCCTCCTTTTCCAGAACGGCTCCGACTCTGAGACTGGAATAGTCGTGGAGAAAGTTGAGCGGGGAGTTGTGAGGAATACCGAAGAGAAGATCCTCTATTGCCGAAAGGGCTGTTGATTTCCCCGCCTCGTTCGGTCCGAAAATGATATGGAGATCCGGAGTCATGACGGGAAACGCAAGGGAGAGGTCCGTAAACCGTCCGTACCGGATGAGGTCGAGCCGGCCGAGCCTCACGGGTTATTCTCCATTAGCGGGGGATAGCCGCGCCATGAGGAAGGATTTCACCTGGTCGATCATGGTTCCGTAATCGCCTTTGATGGCGGATTCCAGTGTCGGATCTTCGGCATCTGTGCGAATTTCATGGGGAAGCTTTCGGACCAGTCCGCCAATGTCTCCTTCCAGTTGGTCCAGAAGGTCTTTGTCGTCTTTTGCCTGTTCCAGCAGATGAGAAAACTCTCCCAGGGCATCCTCCCGGTCGTGCAACAGTGTTTCATCGACGAGTGGGCGAGTGGACACCTCCACCTTTTCGATCCAGGCCCGATCGGAGCCAAGGCCCAAGGCCGCGGCCCTGGTATTGGAGACCAGTGATTCTTCCGAAGACAGGAGTTGGCCGTGAACTCCGGTGCGCCCCGCAATTTCAATACGGCAGGCGAGGAGGCGACCGTCGGCCCGGGTTGTCACAGCCTCTTCAAGAGCCGCTCCTATGCGGTCGACGACCTCGGTCATGCGATGGCATCCTTCGGCATCCACGGAAAGCCGAGCCCATCGCACGACATCGACCGGGATTGTCGTCATCTCCCGGATTTCCCCGTCTTTAACGGTCACGAGGCAGACACCTTTGGGACCCGTCTCCCGGATGTGCCGCCCCTGGATGTTTCCGGGGAAGACAACGTGGGGCCACTCGTGAAGGACCGTCGTCTGGTGAACATGGCCGAGCGCCCAGTAGTCGTAGCCTTTTTTGATGAGTTCGTCGAGAGTGCAGGGAGCGTAGTTGACATGGCCTCCCATGCCTCCTAGACCTGTGTGAAGAACACCGATATTGAAATTCCCGGGAACGGGAGGGGGATAATTGGTGGCAAGGTTATCTGTAACATCTCGCTGCCGGAAACTTTGGCCATGCAGGACTACGCCGATCTCTGGAAGTGTAAATGTCTCTGGCTTTTTTGAAGAAAAGGTCCTGACATTGGATGGGAGAAGAAGCCGGCGGGTGATCTGGCTCTCGGCATCGTGATTTCCATAAAGCAGGAAGACGGAGATCCCGGTTTCCGAAAGGCGTCCCATTTGTTTAACGAAGAAAAGTCCTGTCCGGTAGTCTTTCCAGTCTCCGTCATAGAGGTCTCCCGAAATGATCACGAAGGAGACCTCCTCATCGATGGCCCGGCTGACCAGGTTCTCGAGGGCTTCCCGGGTGGCTCCCCGAATTCTCATAGCACTTTCGCCTTCCTGACCCGACAAGCCCCGGAGAGGACTGTCGAGGTGGATGTCTGCTGCGTGAAGAAAGCGAAAATCAGACAAGGAGACCTCCCGTCAAGAAAGGTTTTGGAGAGATCTGCGAATCCGGGCCGAATTATCTGGTGCTTTTCAAGACACGATCTTTTTTCCCTCCAATGGGAGGCCTCTTTGGACCCTGGTCAATTTCAAAGAGGAAGTGGACGAAGAGAGAAACGCCAGGAACAGGCTCTAATCGTCGTCGAATTTGATCGTCGGTTCGCGTTTCTTCCCAAAGGGGCTCTTATCTTGGATGACCCGGGATTCAGAAATCGCCTTGGATGTGTCGGGTATGACTGGCAATTCATCAGATTGGACCGATTGTAATCCTGGAAAGGGAAATTGTCGAGGAGCCAGACGGCCGGATTCGATCCCTGCTGTTGCCCGGACAAAAGCCCGTCTCAGCTTGATTCCGCTCTCGATTCCGATCAGTGACCCGATTTCATTCCAGGTCAGTCCTTCTGCCCTTGCCGATTTGATCGCATCGCTGTAGGCGGCAACTCTGGCCGTCATTCTTTTCGGAGTGATCCTGACTGGCATCTGATTGTCCTCCTTTTCCCCTTAATGGGGCCTGTATTGGTCTGAGTCTTCCTCTTTTTGGTTCGCTTGTCGTCCTGTTTTACCCCTGATTGTCGGGAATCAGACCTATACAGGACAAGACGAGGTCAAAATACGGTTCGAAGAGGAGCATTGAGGGAAAAAATGGCACCAATGATCCTTTTCGGAGAATTCTCTCGAAAATGGCCAATTCCAAGGCTTTCCGGGGTTGGGGCATTTGACCGTATCACGGAAGAGGCCCGACGGAAGCTGACAAGATCTGAAACTGCAATACCGAAAAGCTTGGTGTTGCAGTCGGGAAGGCTGATTGCGGCCATTTTTTTGCCGCCGCGCAACACCCTCTTTTATCTTGCTCTCCTCTGATCGCGTCACTCCGGAATCAACTCTTCCTTGTTCTTGAGCCGGTCCTGGACGGAGGAGAGAAGCGCCTTGTGCCGATTGTCCGCAGATTGATACAAGGCGTCCCGTCCCGGAAAATCCTTGGGAACTTCCGGCGTATAGAAAAGATAGGCGTCCAGAAATTCGTCGAGCAGGATTTCGGTTCGGGAGAGTTTGTAGGCCATCTTTCCCAGGCGTCTTGTGATATTCCCGAACAGTTCCCGGGTCTCCTCCTCGAACCCCTGCCTGCCGGAAAGTTTCTCCTCGATCATGGAGCCGGCCAAGGCAGAAAGGGAAACCTGGTAGAGCGTGCTCAATTCTTTCAAATGGTGATAGGAATTGTCCGGAATGGTGATCATGATTCGATGGCTCATTTCTTTCTCCCTTCGGTTAAAGGTCAATTCTGTTGAAAGTTAAAATCCCAGCATTGGAAACCGGAGGGACAGTCCGGAAGATTTTTTGACCGGATCGGATTCTCAAACTGAAACTCGTATTTGCCCGGAACATCCGGGTCGGACCAGACCCTCATCTCCGGCGGAGTGACCCGATGGAGAAGATAGCCCAGTCCGATGGTTCCTCCGGAGACGATAATCGCGGACCCAAGAAGAGAGAGGACAACCGTGGCCCACGAAACGGTCCGGGCCCGCTCGAAAGCCGATCTGGCATGGGATTCGGCCGCTTTTCCTGCGGCTGTCGCAAATTCCTGGACGGCGGTCTCCCGCTTTTTGTCGATATCGTCGTCCAGACCGTCCTGTGCCTTGCGGATCGCCTCAGCTCCCCTCCCGGCGGCCTTGTCGATGTCTTTGACGAGAGTTCCCCGGAGATCGTCCATCTTTTCGGTGATCTCCGTATCGATGATCGTCCGGATATTCTCCCCCGCCTGTTCGGTGCCCTTCATAATCTTTTCGGGAATGGAGGCCGTCTCTTTCCGGATGGTTTCAAGCGTCTCCCGGGTCAGATCCGCTCCTTTGGCTGCAGACCAGGCCAGACCGACCATGGCCCAGACCGGGTCGTCGGGGTTGTTGATGCCATGCTCCAGAGCCAGTTCAAGGAGGCCCTTGTGAGCCGCTTCGGGGACATTCGACAAGACTCCGTCTCTCAAGCTGGGGTTATTCATGATTCACCCCCAATGCCGCAACCTCGTGAGCGGTTTTTAGCCAGTTGAAGAGAAGGGCCCGGTCGGCAATTTTGATCTGGCTATTCCGGTCGAGCATGGCCGAATACCCGCCCGGCAGTTCCCGCACCATTTTTTCCAGGTGGTCGGGTTTCAGTTTTGGCATGATTCCTTCTTTTCCGCCCGCCCCAAGAAATTTCTCGCGGGCTTTCGATACGAACCAGTGGAACCCGGTAACCGGCCCTCCGTGTTCGCTCATGACGACGATTTGGCGGGAGAGTGGGGAGGCGGACATCAGTCCGGTCTGGATGGAGTTCTGAAGGTTTCCTGTATGCAGATCCAGGGGACCGACCGAATAGAAAACGGAAAGGTCGTACCCCAGCATTTCCGCTACATTTCCGAGCAGGGCGGCGAACTGGTCGAGCGTGTCCGAGGCCTGACCGGGCAGGTTCACGACGACGTTTTTGTCTTTGGCATGGTCTTCGAGCCACCGTCCCAGACTTGAAAAGGCCTCTTCCATCGCATCCGGGCGGTTCAAATTGATATAGCCGGTCTCGACCAGGCCGGAATACCGCTGGCCGACATCCATTCCGGACTTGTCACCTTCGACAAGCGCAACCGGATTCCCGGTCTTCATCAGATAATCGACCAGAACCATGGCCACTCTTGACTTTCCGACTCCGCCTTTTTCGCCGTGAGAGAGATAGATCGTCTTTTTCATTTTTCCTCCCTGTCCTGTGATTTGAGTTTTGCTTCCATTTCCGCTCACCTGCCAGACAACTCTGGCATTGCGGCGTCCGGGCTCCGGGAACTCCGCCCGCATTCGTTTTTCCCTCTCCTCGTTTCAGACCTGGCCCGTGAAGGACAACGCCCTCGCGACGGTCCGTCTGGCATATCCTTCAGGGTCATTCTTTCCCCGGTTGCGAGCCCGGATCTCGAGTTGCCGGCTAATCTCGTCCGGATCTTTCCCGTGTTCAACAGAGCCGCACACCCATCCCCATTCCCGGCCAGACTCCGATGTATCATTCGTTTTGACACATGAAAATTCGTCCGGGCATGAATAGGCGTCCGGGGTGCATCCAGCCTTGGTCGGACGTTTAAAATCCTTCTCCTGATTTTTTTCTGTAAGCTCGTCCAACCCGTCCGGATTGTTTTTGGAACTAATGCGTGCGCACGCCTATGCGGGAAAATGTTTTTCTGAAAGTCCCCGGACAGGTCGGACGGATGTCCGGGAGGTCTGTCACGCAACGGTTTTCCGCGTCCACCCATGGTTGGAAAGGACCCGGCCGAAACAGGCAACCCCGGACGTCCGGTCTTGCCATATCCCAAGACAATCCGGCCTCTCGTCGGCTCTTCCGGAATATTCCGATGTCGAGGAATCGGGATCGTCAAAGAACAACATTGACCATCCTCCGGCGTTTGCCGGAACCTTCCCGTTCTTCGACGATCTCCGGATAAATCTGGCGGAGTCTTGTCCAGAATTTGGTCGAGGAAACGGGAGCCGTTCCGTTTTTGAACGACCATTCCCGGTAGGCGGCGTAGAGATCGTCCTTGGGAGTTGTCGGATTTCCGGAGACAACGGGTTCGACATCATCGATCCAGCCCAGGACGTTGTTGGTCTCTTTCTTCCCCTTCTGAATCGCTTCCCTGACCGTGCGGGGAGGAGGAAGAAAATGTCCTCTTCCGAGAAGACGCAGGAGTCCCTCCAGAGCCCAGTTCAAAACCCCCGACAGTTCTGCTTCTATGATCTGTTTTGCCAGAAGTGGTTTCTGGTTCTCTTCTGTAAAGGAAACGGGGAAGGGGATAACATGCCAGCGTCTCCAGAATCCGTCGGACTGGTCTGTGATCGCGGGGAGATCGTTCCCGAGAACGATCCATTTCGCGCTGGGACGGAAGGAAACGGGATCCCGGTATTTGCGGTCGATGGAAACAAGATCGCCGGACAGAAGTGTTTTCAGGCGCTGTTCGTCGATCTTTTTCGGCGTCTCGTCGACGTAGATCAGTGTGGCATCCAGGAGCGGGACCAGCCGGAAGCCGTCCAGACTGTCGATAGACAGGGCGCTGGCCCGTTGGTGGAGTGCCGCGACGATCTGGGCCAGTGTTCCTTTCCCGTTGGCGCCTGCGCCGATCCACCATTGGGCCTTCTGATAGCGGGTATCTCCCAGGAGGGTGTATCCGGCATATTCCTGGACGAGGTCCCGCACATCCGGGTCGGGCAGGATTTCTCCCGTGAACGCCTTGAATAAAGGGGCGGGAGCTTCGGGGTCATAGGCGCAATTGAGACAATAGGTGATTCCGAGGGCGGGATCGGCATCCAGAAGATTCAAGGGAGGGTCGGTCTGTCCGATGTGCAGGTATCCCGATTTTGTCGGAATGACGATCGCGGTCATCTGGGGAGAGGGAATCTTGAAAATTTCAAGGCAGGCGGCGTTGGAACAGGATTGAGCTTTTCGGGGCGTTGCTTCATTTGGGGAGTTCTCTGTTAGCCACTTCCACGCCATTCGTTCACAGTCGAAGGGGGAAATCATCTGCCAGTGGGTTCCGGCCCATTTGTAGAGGACTCCGGATCCTTCATCGGGAGCAGCAAACAGAGGGAGATCGGACTCCGGGATCTTGCGTTCCGAAAGATAGGCCACATACTTCAATTCCGGACTGGCTTTTTCGTCGACCCTCTTTCGGAATGGAAGGGATTTTGGAGTACTCACCCTCTGTCAGCCCTGCTTCGCTTTTTTTCTCGGTCTTCCCGGACCGCGAGTGCTCCGGGGAGTCTCAATCGGACTGTTTTTCAGCCAGCGCTCAATGTCATCGATCCGGAACAGGATCCGTATTCCGACTCGGAATGTAGGTGGGAGTTTTGAAGGATCCCGCATCAGATATCCACGGATCGATGGCTCAGAAAGCCCGACCATTCGTGAAAACTCGCGGATTGTGACGGCAATACGATGGTTTCCTGTGACGTTGTCCAATTGCATTTCCATTGACTCCCCTCCGGTTTTCATCGACAATCTGAATTACACGAATTACACGATCGGTAATGTAATAAATGTAATCATAGTAACTAATGGAATGTCAAGGGGACGCATGTCGGAATCTGTCCATACCCTCGTTAAGGATCTTTTTGTCTTGTCTGGCATGACAAATCTGCAACTTGCGAAAAGTGCCCTGGTTTTTCCGTCGCACCTGTCAAGCTGGCTGAAGCACGGAAAAACGACGATCGGTGTAGGCAAGCAGTACCGGCTTTTGGAGGCTTTGGGGGTGTCGGGAGGGACGCTGAGGAAAGATCGGGTCCATGTCTGGAACTGGAACCTGAAGGAACTGGACCTGGGCCCCCTCGTTCGCACACTGGAGTGGGCGGGAAGTAATTGGGAAATGATTACACTTGCCCCGCTCGGCCGGAATATCACGGAATGGACCTTTCCCCTCCGGGTCGCCTTTTATGACCGGAATCTCCCTGTCCGGATTTATCTCAGGACAACTCTTTCTCCGCTCATTCGGGGAGCCGATCTTTCTCTTTTTGGACTACACATCCTTCCTCCCGGAAAAGTCCATTGGCGTCCAAGGAGCCGATTCCAGGCGGTCCATCCATCGGGTCGCCTGGAAACTTTGTTGATCGACGCGGAGATTTTCGACGAATGGGAAAAGGGAGTCGTTACGGTCGAAGATTACGACCGGATTTTGTGGAAAGCTGAGGGAAAGGTTGAGACTCCAAAAAATCTGATGAAATGGGAGTCCTTTGGTAAGATACTCGAGAAAAAGGGGGTCTTCCAGAGAGACATTCTTGAGAGATTTCCGGAAATTGAAGATCCTTCTGAAGAAAAGTAACCGTTTCCGCTCGAGGTTAGGGTACACGAATGAGATTTTCTGTTTAATCCGGGGGATATTGATGTGACTCCTGAAGAAGTTCGGTCTCTGATTGAGCAGGGCGAAACGCTCTATGTCGAATTCAAGGGGGAACGTTCCGGGTCCTTGAACGACAGGGATTTGGTTGAGGCAGTGGTTTGCCTGGCCAACCGGCATGATCAGGAATGGGGGTATCTGTTTGTTGGGGTCGAGGATGACGGAGCGATCACGGGAGCCCGCCCTCGTCACGAACATTCGAAAACCAACCTCTCCCGCGTGGCGGCAATGATCGGGAGCAAAACTCATCCTGCCATTATCTGTCGTGTGGAAGAGGTAACGATTCTCGGAAAATCTGTTCTGGTTTTTCAGATTCCCAAGGCCAGATTTCCCGTCGGAACTTCCGATGGCAAGTATTTGCGACGGAGACTTGATGGAAAAGGGAGCCCGGAGTGTGTTCCTTTCCACTACCATGAAATGCAGTCACACATCTCCGACCGTGGCGGATCAGAGTATCTCGCCCTTCCTGTTCCGGATGCCACATGGAACGACCTTGATATTCTCGAGTTCGAGAGGTTTCGACGGACCATTCGAGAAAGTCATGGCATGGGGGATCAGACCCTGATTCCCTTGTCCGACTGGGATCTTGCGAGGGCCTTGGGAGGTGTGGATGGCCCAAAGGACCGTCCAGAGATACGACTTCTGGCGCTTCTCCTGTTTGGGAAGGAAGAGAGTCTGCATCGCTTTCTTCCTTCCCATGAAGTGGCTTTTCAGGAGTTGTCGGATAGGCAGGTCGTCGTCAACGATTTTTTTCGGTGGCCTCTTCTGCGGGTGATGGACGAATTGCTGGGACGGTTTCGTGCTCGCTACCGGGAAACAGAAATCCAGGTTGGATTCAAGCGGGTCGGAATTCCGGATTATTCGGAGAAGGCTTTTCGGGAGGCGGTTGCGAATGCCCTGATTCACCGGGACTACACACGTCTCAATGCCGTGTATATCCAATGGCGTAAGGACCGCTTAGAGATCAGTAGCCCCGGAGGGCTTCCCGAAGGGGTTTCGATGGAGACTCTTCTTGTGACGGCTCCTCACCCGAGAAATCCGAGGTTGGCTGATGCTTTCAAGCGGGTGGGCTATGTGGAACGGACCGCCCGTGGGATCGATACGATTTTCTTCGAACAACTCAGAAACGGGAGAGCCGTCCCCTCCTACGAGAGGACCACATCGACCGATGTGGTGCTTGTTCTTTCCGGTAGGCTTCCTGATCTTCCTTTTGTCCGGATGGTGACTGAGGAAGGTCTTTCCGGCCGCTCGCTTGACCTTGACGATCTCCTCATACTCCGTGCCTGGTGGGATCGAGGGACTCTTTCCCTGGAAGAAGCAGCCCGCATCGTGCAAAAATCTTCCCGGGAGATTCGGGGAAAAATGGACGACCTCAAGAGCCGGAACCTTCAGTCGAAAAGAATTGAGTTTTCTGGAGAATCGAGTTCGTCAGCAATCACCACAGGAACCCTCACTGTTCTTCCTCCTTTCCGAATCACCCATGAGATGAGGAAGGGTCTCGAAGAGAAACTTCTTGCCTTCGCTGAAAAGAAAGGGTCCATTTCGCGGGCGGAAGCAACGAACTTTTGTCAAATCAAGAGCCATCAGGCCTATCGGCTTCTTCAGCATCTTGTAAATGAAGGGAAATTAAGAAAAATAGGAGGAACGGGACGTGCTGTCCAGTACGAGTTAATCATGAAAACGCACGAATAAACGCGCGCGTGGGTTTATTCATGCGTTTTTTCAGAGATCACCTAGTTTCGTTCTTGATTAAAGGATTGGATTCCAAACAGTATTACAACAATCCCGATTACGGAATCAGTCATTGGTAGTATCTCTCCAGTTCATCAATAATGGGTTTCCTTGAAAACGACAAATTTGGGGTTAAGTGCTGATAATGAAGTCTCCAATCGGTGTCCAATGATCTCTGTCGGTCAAACTCCCGCTTGTTTCGAGTGTCAACCGGAGTGTATACTGTCAACCATAGTGTCAATCGATGATTTTAATATGCGCCTTTATTGCTAGGAGTATAGTCGTGAGTGTGAAGATGTCCAATGCTCCTGTCTACTATGCCTTGGCTCAAGCTCAGTTCAGTCCTGTCGCAACTATGAACAAGTATGTGAGCGATGTTCAGGACAGTCTTCGGCGGGAGGGCTACACCCTCTTTGAACCGCTGCAAATGATGCATCTTCAGTTTGCCCACTCTGATCAAAAAATGATCTCTCCCAATATTGTTCCGGCAATATCCTGGTTGCTTACAAAAGGGGATAGAACCTCCGGATTTATACTGAACGACTTTTCCTTAACCTACCATACAACGCACTACGAAACGAACGAGCAGTTCATTCTAGAACTGTTGCGTGGACTCAAGACAGTCCACGCAGTAGTGCAGCTTGATCATGTGAGTCGGTTAGGACTCCGGTATCTTGATGCGGTATTGCCTCAACCGGGTGAAAGCGTCGATCAGTATCTTGCTGAAGGACTTTGCGGCATCCGTTTTGGTGCAATAAGGAAGTATGCTTTGTACGAATCCGTCTTCGAGACCGAGTGCGGTCCTCTTTTGCAAAAAGGAACACTCATGGCTCGAGTTCACCAAGTGACCGCACCGCTTGGTTACCCACCCGGTATTGTTCCTCATGGGCTGTTGCCGAAGGCTCGGTTTGATATTAAAGAAGTCTGTTCCCATGCTGTCATTGATATGGATCACTACGCAGAGGGTCAGATATCTCTTGATTTCGACATAATCGGAAACCAGATCGTTTCGTTACATAAAGCAATCAAAAATGCTTTTGAAGCCACGACCACAGACCATTCCAAGGCTATTTGGGCCTGAGAAAAATTGGGGGAAATAATGTATATCTTTCCCGCACCTACGCAAACGGTTCCATCGACAGAGCCGATTTTTGTGGTAAGAGATGTCGTTATAGGTATTGGCATGCTCCTCCTGACTGGAACTGGATGTAACTATTCAATGGATCATGCTCGTGGATGGAGTTCGTATGTCCAGACGCGGGTTCCATTCATTATTGATTCGTCTGATGCAGCGTTTGAAGATGTTGAGCAGATTGATGTGAGAACAGTTGCAGAGCACATTGAAAACATCCGCGGCGTGTTTGACCCATCGATCTCGGATCTGGCCCTTCTTTTCGATGTTTCTCGTCAAACCGTTTACAAGTGGATGTCAGGAACCTCGACTCCTGAGCAGGATAAAAGTACCCGGATAGCCGAATTCAGCCGGATAGCGGATGATTTTCGGAAGTCGGAAGTTTTGCGTGCCGGGTCATTGTTAAAAATGAAGACTTTTGGCGGGCGGTCCCTGATGGATCTCTTCAGGTCAGGTGAGAGCATTGATGAGCCTGTAAAGACCCTGATCATTGAAGCCAAAGCCATGGAGAATTCCTACAGGAAATCCGGTCTGTCGTCATCCAAGTCCAAATCCACAAATGATTGGCAGTCCTATATCTCGCTTCCCGGTTCCATTGAGTAGATTTTAGAAAGGGCCAAGATGCTCGGGCGCGATACCCTATGGCGGCAGGGGGACGTTTTGACGGACGAGGTTGCTCGGGAACTGGGTCTGGTAGAGCCCAAAGACTCAAAGAATCGCGTGATCGTCATTTCCCACGATTGCGATCTGCCGAATGAAGGTGAGGAGTTCGTAGAGGTCATTGTTTGCGAGATAGCTTCATCTCCTGATCCAAAATTCGTAAATGCAAGGAATCCACGTTGTTTGCACCTTTTGTTTTCTGATGGGACCGATCAATCACTTTGCCTTGACCTTCGATTTTCTGGCAGGAGTCGGGTCGAGAAGAGAAAACTCTCAAAATTTCGAATGGGAGATCCGAGTTTTAAGTTGGCAGATAATCAGAAGCGCGCGTTGAAGCAATGGCTGGCAGCCCGTTATGGAAGACCTGCCTTCCCCAACGCATTCGAAAACAGACTCCGGAAGTTGATCGGAAAAAAGACGGTCGAGAAAAAAATCGAGAAGATATTGGAGCCAGAATCCCGCAATCTGGTCGGGCTTTTTTTCGATCTGGGCGAAGGGAGAAACAATGAGTTGGTGGCCGGAGACCCGTATCTCCTCTCCATTTTGGTCGTTTACGATGCGATAGAAGGCGGTTCCACTGTAAGAAAGGCGGCTGAAAAAGTTGCGGGAGATCTCATCAAGCTTTTTCATAGCGTCTACGGTACTCCGGAGGCTTCGGATGAAATTGCGCTTGAGAACTGCCAAGCCGTGGCCGACACTTCAATAACATTGTCCGATCTCAGAAAAGTGGATCAATGGCGTCTTGAATATATCAGTTTGAGCGAAGATCCCACAGGGGATTTTTTGCCGGCTGGGGGAATCGGTTAGTCACCTGACCTCTTCTTCAGAAAACAGCCACCAATCGAAGAATTCTTTGGCACAATTTTGGCACACTGATATCGGAAAACGATGGTTAATCATGGTTGTTTATTATTTTGTATCTTATTTAAATTTATGGATAATATTAAAAGGCAGCGAGTATGGAAATAGGTTTTTAATACCTTGACACGGTAGAGGTCGGCGGTTCGAAACCGCCCGTGCCTACCATGATGATTTTCTCCACGCATCTTTTCTGTATTTCCTCCTTGTTCTTTCCTTCAAAAATTCCTTGTATCCTATGGAAGTTCCACCTCTGCATGGGTCTGTGTTCATCAACCGGTCTGTGATACACTGTCCAATGTTTTTGCCGTCAACTTCGGACAACCGTTTTTGGGGAGGATTGATATTGAACGCAAGAACGATTGCAGGATTTATCATGATACTGGCATTAATTCTCGAAGCCTTTAGGGTTGAAACCGCCCTTGCATCGCCGGGAGATTCTGTCCGGGGTAAAAAAATCTATCTTGGTCTCTGTGTCCAGTGTCATGGGGTAAAAGGAGACGGGAACGGGATCGCCGCTCCGAGTTTGATGCATCAACCGGCAAACTTTACTGACCCGAATACCTGGACGCACGAAGATTCCTTCTACATCAATATCATTAAAAACGGATTGATCGGAATGGTGATGCCAAATTTCTGGGATGTGCTTACCCCCCAACAAATCCGTGATGTACTTTTCTATGAGAAAACCTTCAAAAAAAGCAAATAAAAGGCTTTGAATCACTTCGTCCTCTCGGGAAAAACGGGCGGATTGGGGAAAAAAGAGATAATCTGATCAAATCCGGCCCGAGTCCTTTCCCGGGCTGTTGTGGACCTGTCTTTCCAATCCGCCTGGCTTTTCCTTCTCCGTTCCCTTCGAGACGATCATGACCCGACGCGAGGAATGAGCCCGATCTCTCGTTTAGGCACGCGACCCTCCCGTGAAACCACATGAAACCTATGAAACTCCACGATGCCTTCCCGAAACAAGTCTTCTTGGACTCTCCTGCCCTCAAAGCCGACCACGAAAAATTTTAATTGTTTTTTCACACTCTCTTGATTGATTTGAGCGATTCCTTCCCTCTCATTGGCACGCCGGATGCAAAAGAGGAGTCAACCCGCTTGATCGGAAAGGCGGGAAAAAGGGAGAGCCTCTCCCCTTACGCATCATTCAGGAGGGTTCATATGGCAAAGCAGGGAACCGTGTCTTTGGCCCGGAATATAACCCGGACCGTCCTCTCTCAATCCGTTTTATCTGCGGCGATCCTTTCCGCCGTCCTCTTTTCAGTCCCCGCCTTCGCCGGGGAGGCGCTTGCCCCTCCCGCCCCCTCGTCTCTAGGGTCCCTGCCCAATGCCTCCAATCCAGCCAGCAATTCCTCGATGGGCCAGATGATGGCGATGCAGCAGGCGGTGATGAACCAGGCAGCTACAGGGACTTCGAACTTTGACGGGAATCTTCCGAAATCGACCTCTCTCTCCGCCAATTTCGGGTGGATGGATACCTTCGACAACCCCTTATTGAATGGTGGGTATGGAGGAGGTGTCACGGCCACGCATTGGATCACCTCTCATTTTGCCCTCACCGCATCGATTGAAATTATGTCCTTTGGCTTTGGGCCAAGCACACAATCAGCCCTTAATGGATTACAGGCTGGTACACCGATCATTCCAATCACGTTGGGGGCCGTCTACGACTTTACGGGCGGCAAGAATTGGATCAATCCCCAGATTTTTGGAGATGCCGGTCCGGCGGTGAGCCTCTACGGGCAATCGATGCCGCTTTATTTTGATCTAGGAGCAGGAATCACGACCCCTCTGGCCAAGATCTCTGACACTCTGACGGGGATCAATCTCTTCGCAAACATTCGGGTGGCCTATCTCGACCAGATTGGTGGAGCATTAAGCCAACTTGGTACAGCTCTGGCAGGAGGAACCAATACCTTCAACAATTCCTCCATGTGGTTCATGCCCATCGAGTTCGGCGCCACCTTCGTATTCTAAAATTTTTTTCAGGGGAGGGGAGAAAGTTCAACCCCTCCTCCTCCTATTGCCTCCTACTTTTCCTTCGGATTCCACGACATTCTCGAACCAAAGGGGTTCCGCATGATCCCCGTCATATTTCCCAAAAATCCCTTTTGCCAAAATTTCCCCTATAGAACGAGTCAGAATGTGCTCTGTATGAATTGAGATGCCGGACTTCGGGATATAGGGAGGATTTGAGGCAATGACGCAGGACGAATTCTTGCGGGATAGAAAAATGGGTCGTCGAAGCTTTTTCGGTGAGGATCTTCGAGGGCTCAACCTGACGGCATTGGATCTTTCCCGGTGCGACTTCGTGGATGCCGACCTTTCAGGCTCCATTCTTGAGGGGACAAGCCTTGTAAAAGCCGGTCTGACGCGATCAAGACTTGTGGGTGCGAAGATGGCCAAATGCGATCTGACAGGGGCCAAGCTCTCCCGTTCCGATTTATCCGAGGCAGACCTTTCGGATGCCCACCTTTACGAAGCCAATCTCACTCGTGCGACGTTAGTCGGTGCCTGTTTGGCCCGTGCAAACCTCACACGCGCCCGCTTGAGACGGGCGAATCTCTCCTATTCCACGCTGGCGCATGCAGTTCTGGTCGAGGCGGACCTTGCTCGCGCCGATCTCTCTGGATCGGTGGTCGTCGGCGCAACCTTCACCCGGGCAAATCTTGAACGGGTGGTCTTAGCTGACGTCTGTTTATTGAAAGCCCGCTTCGGGGGGAGTCGTGCTTCCGACACATCCACGTGATCAAAAAAATAAAATCGTCATATTTTTTCGGTTGTTTTTTGACCACTGTCAGGACCAGAATCGGAGAAATGTTCAAGTCAAATCTCAAACCTGGAGGGTCCAATGAAATCGGTCAGCGTGCTTCTGGTCGGATTGGGACATGTGGGCAGCCGGTTCTATGAGAAATTCAGGGAGATCGGTAAGGAGCGAGTCCGCATCGTGGGCGTGTGCGAACGCGATGCCAAGAATCCCCTCGTCGAAAAGGTTCAGAAAGACGGGATCACTCTTTACGAAGACTATCGGGAAGCGGTACGAAATCTGGGGAGCGCGGTGGACATCATACTCGATACGACCAATGTGTCAGCCATCAAACAGGATCTCCGGACCCTTCTTCGCGAGACGGGAAATCGCCATACTGTCTTGCTTCCGCTTGTGGTTTCCTCACTGATGTGGTACCTCTCCGACCAGCAGGAAGAGATGGTCCAGGATCATTCCGATACGGGAGGATATTAGTCCTTCCCGATCGTGTTTTTTCGTCGATTCTTCGAATGGGGCTCGAAGCACCCTCAATATTCACGCCAATCCGCCTGTGTGAGGGGGCGTACCAAGGATAAGTCCGGCCAGGCTCTTGTGAAAACGGGAGAAGAGAAGAACCGGAAAGCGGGGGCTTTCCGGTCCAAAAGAGATCGTTAACGCGCGGCCCACACAAGGTCGGGTTTTGTTCCGATTCTAGAGACGATGAGATAGAGGGCCTTCTCGAGGGGGACATCCACGGTTTTGCCCTTGTCGAATTGCCGTATCCGAAGAATCTTCCTGTTCTTTTCAGTAAAAACCCAAACGATTCCGATTCGTTCGTCTTTGTGAAAGAGGGCCGAGGACAGGACTTCGTCGATCGGGCCCTGGTCGAAGAGTCCGTGGTGAAGAAGCCGGTCCTTCGAATCGAAGGTCTGGACGATGATCCCTACAAAGAACGCGGGGGTTCCAAGGAATCGGAAGACCATGGTCCTGCTTCCGGAAAAGGCTTTCGTCCGGGGAACAGGGATGTTGACCCCTGGCAAGCCGGTTCGGATCACCAGCGTTCGAAGATCCGCGGGTGAAGCGGATTGGGCGGAGGCGAACACCGGACCACCTGACACGAGGTTTGACAAAAAAAGGAGGGAAAGAATAATCCTCTGGCCCCTCTTCACAAGGAGACTCATTTCGCATCGATGGGAAATTGAAGGTAGGTTCAGAGACAGTAAGCAAGCAATATGCCAAGAAGGTGTTGTTGGCCCGCCAAACTCAGGGAAGGGACCTTCCGTAATCTTGAGCGGTCCTTAATTCTTAAGGCAGGATTTCCTGTTCCCTCCCTGAAACCGAATTCTGAGGCGGGGGTTTCAGTGAAACCTTCTTGCAGCCCTTCGGGAGCCTGGGCCCCAGGGTCTTTCCATGGATTGGAGGCCTGTGAAGGGATGGTTGAAGGGCAATGGGGATCGCCCAGGGAGGAGAATTTCATGGACCGATCCTGGCAAATTACGCGCGAAGCCCATTCTTCAAGGATGTCATTGAGGCTGTGTGAATGAGGAAGACCTAAAAAGGGGACCAATCCTGCGAAAATGCGGGAGAAGTCCTGCTAGATGGAATCAGAGCCCGGCATCTTCATTGAGGTTCCTGATCAGATGGGCCCAGGAACCCTCGAAGAGGATTTGAGAAAGGGGTTCGCGAACCCTTTCCGAGAGTTTGCGTTCCCTAAGGTCCGGGTCCATCGCCTCGGGGCTTCCCGCATGCCCGATCGCATTCATGGACATAGGCTGGAAATCTTCGGGGACTCCGAATTCTTTTGCCGATCGGGAGGCGTCGAATCCCCCCCATGGGATGTGCGGCGAGTCCCTGTGGGCGTGGGCTTCGACCAACAAGGCCATGATCGCTGCAAGAAGCGGCGCATTGATGGCCCATCTCCGGTTCCCAGAAGACAGACATCCGCACGCTTTTTTCCAACCCCGGCCTTGCCGGGGTCGAAGGCCCGGGTGCGGATGCGCGTCGCCAAGAGGTCATGGATCGGGATCCCCGATTTCGCCCGTCTTCCCGGCACTTTTATTCTCCTGAAATCCGCAGGCCTTCCACCAGGAGGGAGGGAGTGTTGATCGAAGATCGAATTTCAAGGTCCGATCCGATTTCTACGATTCCTCGGTACAGATCGTCCAAATTCCCCGCAAGCGTGATTTCAGAGACAGGGTGGGATATTTGTCCGTTCTTGATCCGGTAACCGAAGGCCCCTCGCGAATAATCCCCCGTGACGGTATTGACTCCGAACCCGATCAGTTCCGTGACGAGAAGTCCGTCGGTGAGGCCGGCCATCATTTCTTCGGGAGTTTTTTCGCCGGGTTCGACGATCAGGTTCGAGATCCCTACACCCGGACCGTCCGAAAGAGAACGGACAGCGTTTCCAGTGGAGTGTCTTCTCAGTTTTCTGGCGGAATAGCTGTCAAAAAGATAGGTCGACAGGATACCGCGTTGGACAATCGTTTTTGGCTTGGTCGGGAGCCCTTCTCCATCAAAAGGCCGGCTGCCTAACCCCCCAGGGATGAAGGGGTCCTCCCTGAGCGTCATCTTTTCCGACATGACCGGTGTCCCTTCGCGGTCTTTAAGATAGGAGGCGTTTCGATAGAGGGCAGAGCCGGAGATGGCGCCCGTGAAATGTCCGATGAGGCTTCGGGCTGTCTCAGGATCGAAGAGAACAGGGAGCGAGCAGGTCGGGATTCGACGGGCATGAAGCCGGGAGACGGCCCGTTTTGCCGATCTGGCGCCGACGGATTCAGGTTTTTGAGTGACGTTCCACAGAGGTCCCACCACATACCAGTAGTCGCGTTCCATCGCGTCCCCCTCGGAGGCGATCACCGAACAGGAGAGGGAGTAGGATCTTTTATGATAGCCGCTTAAAAATCCTAGGGTATTGCCGAAAACGATCCGCGCATGGGAACGGGCGCAATCGGCCCCTTCGGAGTTCGTGACACGGGGATCAAAGGCTAAGGCCGCGTCCTCGGCAACCCGGGCCCGGTCGAAAAGAGACTCTCGTGTCGGGAATTCCGTTTCTTCCGGAAAGAGATCGGCGGAATCGATGGTTGGTTGTTCCAGATTGTCCGGAAGGCCGGCGAATGGATCGGCCGCCGTTTGACGGGCCATGGCCACGGCGCGCTCCACAAGGGCATCGATATGGGACTTCGAGAGATCCCGGGTCGAAATGCTGGATTGGGACTGTCCTACGAAGACCCTGATGCCGAGGCCCTGACTTTGGGAAGCCTGGATCTTTTCAAGGGTCCCTTTTCGGACGGTCACATTTTCCTCCTCTGTCCAAACGTAGAGGGCATCCGCGGAGGTTGCCCCGGCCCGTTTGGCTGACTCAAGGATATGGGCAACGGCGTCCTGGCCGTTGTCGAAGTCTTTGATTTCTTTCCTCAAGGCAGCTCCTTTAGCATGTTAGTGGGTCCCCCCCACAGTGATCCCGTCGATTCGAATCGTGGGGAGTCCGACCCCGACAGGAACCGACTGTCCGTCCTTGCCGCAGGTCCCCACGCCTGAATCGAGGGCCATGTCATTCCCGACCATTCGAACTTTCGTCAGGACATCCGGGCCGTTCCCTATTAATGTGGCGCCCTTGACGGGGTGGAGAATTTTCCCATTTTCGACGTAGTAGGCTTCGGACATGGAGAAGACGAATTTGCCCGAGGTGATGTCCACCTGTCCTCCGCCGAAGTTGACGGCGTAGATTCCCCGGTCAAGGGTGGAAAGGATTTCTTCGGGGTGGGACTCTCCGGCCAGCATCACGGTATTGGTCATTCGGGGCATCACCGGGTGGGCATAGGATTCCCGGCGGCCATTCCCTGTCGAACGGGTCCCCATGAGCCGCGCATTCTGCCGGTCTTGGAGATAGCCCTTGAGGATGCCGTTTTCGATCAGGACGGTTCTCTGAGTGGGGGTTCCCTCGTCGTCCACGTTCAAGGACCCGCGTCTTCCGGGAATGGTTCCATCGTCGATGATGGTGCAGAGCGGTGAAGCGACACGCTCTCCCAGGCGCCCCGAGAAGGCCGAGGTTCCCTTCCGGTTGAAATCTCCCTCAAGGCCGTGTCCGATGGCCTCGTGAAGGAGAATGCCGGGCCATCCGGGCCCGAGAACGACATTCATCGTCCCGGAGGGGCAAGGCCGGGCGGCCAAATTCACCAGCGCCTGGCGGGCCGCTTCCCGTGCGGCATGAGCCAGCCGGTCGGCGGTCACGAGACCGCTGTAATCAGTACGCCCCCCCCATCCGTATGAGCCGGTTTGCCGGTTGTTTCCATCTTGCGCGATCACAGAGATGTTGATACGGGTCAAGGGAATCCGATCGGCCACGATCGTTCCGTCCCGACGAACCACTTGAATGGTCTTGACCTCAGAGGCGAGGGAGGCCATCACTTGGACGACCTTGCTGCTTTCCGCCCGTGCAAGCCTGTCGAGGGATTCGAGGACGGTGATCTTTTCCAAAACGGGACGGTCAAGGGTCGGGTCCGACACAGGATACAAGTCTGAGGCGGGACGGGAGGGGCGGCTCACAGAGACCGGAGTGTGCGAATCGCCCATGTCGGCGATACGTCTGGCCGATTCCACAGCGCGGGTCAGCGCCTTCGGATCGAATTCCTCGGTGAAGGCGAACCCGGTGCGCTCTCCTGCGACGATTCTGGCACCGACTCCTTGGCTCACGTCTTGTCCGGCCTTTTTTACGATGCCGTCCTCGAGGCTGTAATGCTCGCGGACCGTGTATTCGAAGTAGAGGTCCGCGTCATCCACGGTGGGGGAGAGGGAAGCTGCCCCAAGAATCCCTTCGAGAAGCCGCGGAGAAGTTCCAAATTGATTTTCAAAAAAAAGGGCAATATCGTGCGAGTGGGATGTCAAAGGAGTATCCTCCGAAGGGTTGCGATTTCGGTGAGGGGGTCGAAGGCCGGTCGTTTGTCCCCATTCATGTCGGATCAAGGGATCGATGCCGGGAGTCCTTGTCTTGAAGCTTTCATCCATTCATTATACAGGGGAAAGAGGCACGGAATCCATGAAAAACGGGGGGGGAAGGGATAAAAAAGGCCTCCGAATTTTCAAGAATATTCGGTGAGGATAAGGAATGAGAAAAATTCAGGCGTTGATGGAACAGGCTGTTTCGGAGGGGGTGTTTCCAGGGGGGATTGTCGCCTGGGGGAATCGGAAAGGGCTGGTTGAGGAAGTGGCGGTGGGGCGCATCCGGACAACCCCTCCTCCCCCTGGACCGGTCGTGACTCCGGAGACCCTCTTCGATCTCGCGTCCCTCACAAAACCCCTTGTGACCGGAGCGCTTCTCCTCTTGAGTGCCTCGGAAGGTCGTCTTACCCTTTCAGATTTGGTGAAATGGCATCTTCCCGAATCCTCCGGATCATGGGTCGGGGAAGCAACCATCCGTGAGCTATTAAGCCATTCCTCCGGCCTCGTGGCGTGGGCTCCTTTATATGAACGCATCGATCTGTCCGAAGATTCGGAAGCTCGGAAGAAGAAATTGCTGAAGGAGATTATCGCCCTTCCTCCGGCCGGGCCGAAAGGGGGGAAGGCCGTTTACAGCGATTTCGGATTCATGCTCCTGGGATGGATTCTTGAAAAAGTCTGGGAAAAGCCACTCGACCTGTTATATAGGGAGCGGATCGCGGGGCCTTTGGGAATCGACGGCGCGGATTTTCTGACGCCTGCTTCCCCGCTGGAGGGAATGATTCGCCAGGGTCGGCTTTTTGCCGCATCCACCGAGCTTGATCCGGTAACGGGAGATCCTTTGACCGGGATCGTCCATGACGAGCATTGCCGGGTGTTGGGAGGAGTGTCGGGGCATGCTGGCCTCTTTGGTACGGCCAAGGCCGTGTGGCTTCTTGCGCGTCCTTGGGTGGGAGGGGAATTTTTCCCCCGGGCCTGGCTTGAGGTTTTTCGCTCCCGCCAGGAAGGTCTTGAATGGGCTCTGGGGTGGGACACCCCGACTAAAGGCTCCTCGAGCGGCCGCTTGATGACTCCTGGTGCGTCCATCGGGCATCTGGGATACGCAGGAACCTCCGTGTGGATTGATTACGGAAAGGATCGGATTGTGGTGTTATTGACAAACCGTGTCCACCCGGTTCGTACCAACAATAGGATCCGGGAGTTCAGGCCGATTCTCCACGATGCGGTTTTGGAGACCTTCGAGGAGTAGGGGAAGCAAACATCAGAGGCATTCCGTGGCCTTGCCCTCATAGACCGCTCTCCCGCGGGCAAAAAGTCTGTCCATTTCGGGTTTGTCCGGAAGGGAGGACAGGGTTCGGTCGAGGGACTTCTGAGAGAGAGGAAGAAAGAGCGCTTTGAGCCAGCTTCCCTTCGTCAGAAGGGGGCGTTCCAAAAGGGGCCGGGCCGGGTCCCATCCCTTCCGGAGGATGGTGACCCCCCCCTTCCAAACCAGGGAGAGTTCGATCCCGACCCGACCACCCACCGCCTTCGGAAGGGGGAGACCGGTTGAAAAAAGTCCAGCGGTATAAGCGAAAAGCCGGTTTTTAAGACACTGGGCACGCATCCGGAACTCCTCCGTGTTCACCGGACCCTCGAGGGCGGATTCAGGAATTCCCGCCACCTTCAGCTCCTCCAGAGGAATATAGATCCGGCCCTTTTTCCAGTCGACAGCGACATCCTGCCAGAAGTTGGCGAGCTGGAGCGCGGTGCAAATCGCGTCGGACCGTGCGAAGAGGGATTCTGACCGAAACCCGTGGATCCAGAGGAGAAGACGGCCGACCGGGTTTGCAGAAAGGGTTGAATAAAAGATCAGGTCCTCGAAGGTTTGATGCCGGACGATGACACGGTCCCGCTCAAAAGCCCTGATCAGGTTGTCGAGCCATTCGACGGGGACCTTGGTCCGGGCCATGACATCCGACAAGGCCCGGAAGACAGGATGATCGACCGGCCCTTCCGAAGCTTGGTAGAGAAGGGTTCTCCATCCTGCCAACAGCTCCAGGGCTTTTTCCGTCTCAGGTTCTTCGTCGGCAAAGTCATCGGCCGCTCGGGCGAAGGCATAGAGGGCCGCAATGGAGGGGCGGGTTTCAGGGGGAAGAAGCCGGGAGGCCACGGGGAAATTTTCATAGTGGCGTTCCACCGCTTGTGCGCAAAACCTGTAAGAATCCTCGAGCGTGATCATCGTTCTCCGAGTGCCTCCAGAATCTTTTCTGCCGCATGGTATCCAGACCGGATTGCCCCCTCCATGGTCGCAGGCAAGCCTGTGTCAGCGATATCCCCCGCCATCCAGAGGTTTTCGAGGAAGGTTTGAGGTTCCGGCCTAAGAGTGCTTTGCCCGACGCCGAGCACGGGGGTCGCGAAGCGATCCCGGATGGCTCGGACGCTTTTGATGGAGGTCGTTGTCTGGGGGGCTATCTTTCGGACATGGTCCATGCAGAGTTCGCCCAAGGCAGAGTCGGAGAGGGACAAAAGATTTTCGGCTCCGGATACCGTGGCGCTTATGACTTGGGTCGGGTAGAAATCATCCTCCGGATGGCTCGACCAGTCGAACCAGGGCCGGGCCTCGGGAACAAGGCGCTGTTCCATGGCATCCCTGTTGAAAATCCAATGGAGATCTGACTGGTGAAATCCGGTGATGAGAGGAAGATTGACCGGATCAGACAACAGGATATTGACCGAGACAATGGGGGAGGCCACCGCCAGACGGCTCATTTGTTCGACCAGGGGGGAGTTATGCATGGAAAGGGGGACCAGTTTTTCAAACGCCCAGGGGGGAAGGGCGGACAACAGGTGATCGGACTTGCCAAGCTGAAGGACCCCCCGTGAGGATGACACTTCGGTCACCCGGCCGGATGTCTCGGAAAATCCTGTGATCCGGGTTTTCGTTCGGACCGCGACCCCTCTGCTTCGGAACAGTTTCATGGCGGGCAGGACAAAAAGCTCCGAAAGGGGAACAGCGTTGTATCCAATGCGAGAATGGCTGCCACCCTTCAGAAGGGATTCCTTTAAAATGCGAACCAGAATGGACGCGCTGACCTTTCGGGAAGGCAGATTGGTCGCGGAAAGAATGACAAGTTCCCAAAATCGGTCGATGGCCGACTCCGATTGGCCGGCTCGAAGAAGGAATTCGTGCGCGGTGAGATGGTCGACATCGGTGTCGTTTTTTGGGAGAGCGCGGGTAAGGCCGAGAAACGAGAGGCGCGAAGAAAAAGGAAGTCCATCGTACTGGAGCAGGCCCCCGGCAAGGGCGATGGGATTGTCGCTTCCAGGGATATCGAGGGGTTTGAGTCCCCTGTCCCGGTCCCACAAGGGCAGGTAAAGGCGGTCATAGAAAACGAGGCCGGATTTGGTTCCCAACGCGTCGAGAAGGGTCAAGGTGTCCGTATAGCAGGAGAGGAAGAGATGTTGACCGGTATCGATTTCCCGGCGAATGCCGGGGTCATAATATGATCCCACCCTCCCCCCCAAATGGGGACGTCCCTCGAGGAGAACAATGTCGAAGGAGCGGCCGGAATTGCGGGAGAGGCGCTCGCAGGCGGAAATCCCGGCCAGTCCACCGCCCATGACGATGACACATGGCCGACCGTTCACGAACCGGTCCTTCGGGTCCGGAGTCGGTCTTTCCTGGTCTCTCTCCAGAAGGAAAAGAGGGCCCGGGCCTTTTCAACCGGTCCGAGGCCGATCCGTTTTCGATAGACATCATATCCCGTCCGACGAATTTTCTTGTGCAACGCGTGATAGACCGTTTCCATGGCCCGGGCGGCAATCATCGTTTGCCGGTCTTCCGGACGAGTGAGAAGCGCAGCGGCCAACCGGTAATCCTCTTCAGAACGGGTCCATATTTCTTCCAGGAGTGCGGCCATTCCAGGATGCATGCGACCCTCGAGGATGTCCTGGTCGCTCACGCCAAAATGGCGCATCCTGTCCCCCGGAAGGTAAATCCTGTTTCGTTCGGCATCCTGACGAATATCCCGAAGAATATTGGTCAGTTGGAAGGCTTCGCCGAGACGGTCTGCATAGGGGGCCAAACGATCGAGGTCTCCCCCGAAAATGGGGATGCAGATGCGCCCGACCGCTCCGGCGGCCCGATAGCAGTATCTCTCAAGTTCAGGAACATCGGAGATTCTGACGACCCCAAGGTCATCCTGCATTCCACGGACGATATCCCCGAATAGGGAAGGGGGAATTCCCCGTGTCCGGGCGATTTCCACGATCCTCAGAAAAAAGGGGGCGTGGTCCCATCCGGGAGGAGGAGCGAAATCGTGGGAGAAGCTGTAGGCCCATGCCTCAAGATGAGAGGATACATCGATGTCTGTGCGAGGTTCGTCCGCCAGGTCGTCCACAAGACGGCAAAAGACATAGAAGTCGAACAAGTCCGTTTGTCTTTCCGGGTCAAGAAGAGAAAATGATCGATAGAACGAACTCCCCCGGACTCCGGCACGGGCCCGTTCAAGGCCGGTCTCGTCGAAGGCCATGGAAGAAACGCTTGTCACAGAAGGCCGACTCCGGGGGTTGGGTGGATGACATGAGGGTTGGCAGAGTGTCCTCAGCGGCACGATCTTTCAAATGATCATACCGATTTGGGGACAGGAGGGCAATCGGGCCGCCTCTCAGATACTCCGTGGATTGCCGGACATTTTAGGGCGTGGCGGCGTTTCTGGGATCGGGAGGGCGTGATTGGCGGTCGATGAAGGCCGCCACATCCCATGCTTCTTGGTCGGAAAGGGAATCCCCCTTCGACAGGGGCATGTTCATCTTGATAAATCCAGCGAGTTTGGCCACCTTTGCCAGGCCGGCCCCTTTATTGTAGGATCGGGGCCCCCAAACAGGCGGAAAGGCCACATCATGCCCTGAAACGGTCCCTTGGCCATCTGCTCCATGGCATAGGGCACACCTTGCGGTGTAGACAGATTTTCCATGAAAAGGATCAGGTGGGAGTCGCGAAGGTGGCATGCGGTACATCCCCCCGCCCTTCATATGAGTTCCGACAGGCGCCCCGCGAGACATCCAGAAGGCATAGGCCACAAGCGAACGGATGGTTTCGCTGTGGAGAGGTGGGGGCGTTCCATTCATGGAGAACCGGAAGCACCCCTGAATCCGTTCTCCGAGCCGGCTCACCTTGTGATTCTTCGCCCGGAAACGAGGGTAGCTGACATAGGCGGCCCACAAAGGAGCGGCAAAGGGTTTTCGACCACGGTCAAGATGACAGCTTTCGCAGGTGAGGTCGTTTCCGACGTACCGTGTTGCGAATTGACCCGTCTTGGTAAAAATTCGTTCTCCGCGTCGGACCAGGTCGCCGAAAGGACCGGGAGGAATTTCCTTGTCGGAAGGTGGCTGAAAGAAGTCTGGCTCCTCTGCCTTGGCGGCGGGGGATAGGGGGGGAGACATCGGAATCAGGAAAAAAGGGAGGCCCAGGATGAGAATTCGGAGGAGGAGTTTCATGGATGGTGGCTCCCTTGAACTTCTGCCCTTTTTCCTGCCGCTGGTGGCGGTGACAGGCTGGCAAAGTATTCGGCAACAGCCTTTCGTTCCTCATGGGTCAGGCGACGGGCGATTCCTCTCATCAACCCCTGGGGATCGTCCTTCCTTTTAAGGAACGCAAAAGAAAGGAGCTGGCGTAGGAGGTACCCCTTGTTCTGTCCGGCGATATAGGGAAAGTGGGGAGGAATGCCACGACCATCGGGACCGTGGCAGAGCACGCAAGCTGGAATGTTCTTTTTCCAGAGCCCTTTCTGGGCAATGCTGCGTCCTATCTCCACTAGCGCGGGATCTGGGGGAGATATCTCGGCAACCTTGGGGGAACGAACGCTTGCATAATAGCGTGCCACCGCCTGGATGTCCTTTCGAGACAGATCCCTGACGACACCCGCCATCATGGGGGCGTATCTCGTCCCCTGTTGGACGCCAAGAATTTCATGTGCGATGTAAATGGCGGATTGGCCTGCGATCCGGGGGCTTCCGATTGAGGGCATTCCCCCTCCGCGGAGACGGTGACATTCCATGCAGGCAATGCTTCCGGCTTTTCCTGTCCCGGCCCGGGCGATTTTCTTTCCTGCCTCAAAAAGGACATTTTCCGCCTGGGCCTCTGGAATGGAAAAACAACATATCAGAAAAGCGGATAGCACCACTAAGAGGGAGGGGTTGGTCATGGATGTCTCCTTTACCTTTCAGTCTAGGCCGGGAAAGGGAAGGATTCCAATGAAAAAATCTTTGTTCCCGAATAAGAGAACCCGAGGCTCTCCCGATTCTGGGAAAAAATAAATGAATAAAGAAAACTTCTTGACGACCTGGGACGGGGCCCTTAGAATTAAGTTTCCAGTGCGTGCGAAATCAAGATGTTTTGACGTTGAATGGACCTTGAGGGCCCAGTCCCCCAATCCGCCATTGTAAGGGGCCACAGGTCTTCTCGAACAACAAGTCATCGAAGTAAAGGGGAGTGTACGTGTCCAATTATCGTGTTCAGCGGGGTCCCGAAGCCTTCCTGCCTCCTGCGGCAGCCATGATGGGAATCACCCTTCCCGATCCAGGGCAGGGCCACATTGAAGGTAAGATTGTGCCGCAGGAAGAAGCGATCGAATTAAGCGCAAGAATGTTGGCAGAGGCCAAGGTTCCCACTTTCTTTCCGGGTCCGTTGGTGCTTTGGAAGTGGAGCGAAAAATCGGCTCTCATGGCGACCGCGATCAAGAAGGCGGCGATCGAAGGGGGCGTCCGGATCATTCCGATGTCCGATTATCGTCCGAAGTATCCAAAGATTGACCCGGAGACGGAAATCAATCCTAACCATCCAAACTTGACCATTTGGCACAATAAAATCGACGCCTGTCTGTTTGTCGGTGTCCATTGCCATCAGGCAAACCTGGCTCTCAAAATCATTCGGGGCGGGACGGATTGCTACACGATGGCGTATTGTTCTATGGCCGGTCATGAGGATGCGAACCTTTCCGTCCGCGATACCTCTCCAGAAACTTTCATGAAGCTGGCAGAATCTCTCAAGAAGATGAAAACCAATTCCAGGGGATTCTAAACCCGGTTTCAAGTTTAGAAGGGGCTGAACTCGCCCCTTCCCTTCTTTTGGCGCATTCGCCCTTCCCATCGCCATCTGGCCACCTCTGACGGATCTTCGAAAAAGATTGTTACGTCTGCTGCCCCGGGTGTCGGAGGAGACGGAAAAGGCGAAAGGTGTGTTTTCTGGGTTCCCGAATGGTCCATTCACGGGACAAAGGGAGGTCCACCATGTATTCAGAGCTGGCAGTCCTTCTTCCCTCCCTCCCTCTTTTCGGAGGAGGACTTCTGTTGCTTGTCGATTGGCTCAGACCATCTGGCCATTCCCGACGTGCGTATATGTCTCTTGGCACGACCGCCATGGCCTTTGTCCTGGGAGTGTGGTTTTTGGTCCATGTTGTGTCGAGCGGACCAATCTTCTGCACTCTTCCCTTCCATCTTCCGGGTTTGACCGATCCGCCCAGGTGGGGGATTGATCGCCTTTCGGGGGTGATGATCCTTCTCATCACCGGTGTGAGTGCGGTCGTTCAGACCTACTCCCTCCGATACCTTTTAAGTGAACCCGGATATGGCCGCTTTTTCGCCCTGATCGGCGTGGAGACGGGAATTCTCCTGTTTCTCGTCACAAGCCAGAACCTTCTTCTCCTGTTTATCTTCTGGCAGCTCATGAGTTTAGGACTTTCCCTTCTCATGTCCCACAACCGCTTGCGCACCAATTCTGTCATGGCCGCCCACAAAACCTTCATCATCCACCGGATCGGAGACGCCTTTTTTCTTGTCGCCCTTCTTTTGGCGGAGCGGATGTTTCATACGTTGGATATTCAACGCATGGCCGCTTTACTCCATGATTCCCCCACCCTTGTTTCCCAAGGGAGTCTTATGGGGATGACCCTTTGCCTGTTTGGGGGATGCATGGCGAAATCCGCCCAATTTCCGCTCCACGGGTGGCTTCCCGATACGATGGAGACACCGACCCCCGTCTCGGCCCTGATGCATGCCGGAATCGTCAATATCGGGGGGTTCCTGATGAATCGGACCTCCCTGATTTTTGCCCACTCTCCGATGACGATGCATGTGGTCTTTATCGCAGGATTTCTGACCGCCATCTTCGGCTCCTCGACCATGTTGACCCAAAGTGATGTGAAAAGAAAACTTGGGTTCTCGACCATGGGCCAAATGGGATACATGACGATGGAGTGCGGCCTGGGGGCGTTCTCCTTAGCCGTATTCCATCTGATTGCCCACGGCATCTTTAAAGCCACCCTGTTTCTTGAGTCGGGAATGGGGATTCATATCGCCCGGGAAGACCCTGTCCTTCCCAGGGGAACGGCCATCGAACCACTGACCCCTGAGGTTTTTCGTTTGTCCAGAATTCTTCCGGCGGCCTTGGTCACACTCGTTCTTCCCCTGGTCATCCTCCTGGGGGCGCACCAACTGGCAGGAATCCACTTGTCCCGCGAAGAAGGGACGGTCGTATTCCTTTTCTTTAGCTGGGTGACAGTGTCCCAGGCGGCGATCAGTCTCACCCGGGCACGGATGTTTGATTCGTTCACTGCCGCGGTCCCCTGGACCGTCCTCATGGTTCTCTTCGTTTTCGGGTACATTCAGGCCGCCCATCGATTCAATATCTTTCTTTATCCCGATCCGGCGGCCCGGTCCCTTTTCTTCGCTTCGGGAGGCGTCGGGTGGGTCCTGTTCACACCGATCGTTCTCCTCATCACAGGATTGATCGTCGTGGGGTGGGGGGTCTCCCTTCTGCGGGGCGTTCGGGGAGAAATCGTTCTTCCGGCCTGGGTCCTATCGCGTCAGGAAGCCTTGTACCTGTTTTTCTTAAACAGGGGGATGCTCGAATTTTTTGTGTCGCACCGCCTCATCGAGCCGTTCGACCGGCTTACCGGACGGCTTCGAAGTCTCTTGCCGGGGAGGGAGGCATGACCGTTTTTTCACTTCCCGGACCCATTCTCCTGGTTCTCCTCCTGCCGCTTCTGTTTCCGCTCTTCCGGTCGAGGTCCGCCCGAAAAAGAAAGTCGATGCTTCTCGAGCTTCTGCCTGTACTATTGTATTGCGTGTTTCTTCTGTTGGCTCTTGTTTTTCATGGGGGTTGCGGCCTTTGCCATCAGCTTCCCGAAACGGGTCTCTACCTGTCCCTCTCTTTCGGGGCCGTGATCCTTTGCTACCTGGCAGCCCTTCCTGAGGAAGAACGCCGCTCCCCGGCGCCATTCCTTCTTCCGGCGATGACAACCCTCTCCGGCGTCGTTTTTCTCCAGAAGGATCATTCGAATCTTTTTGCGGGAGGAGGGGTTCTTGCGGGGGCCCTCTGCGTCTCCTCCCTTCTTCATGGAGGAGCCTACCCAGGCGCCTACCTTCGATCTTTTCCCCTTCGTCTTGGGCTCTCCGCACTCGTCATTGGAGCCCTCTCCATGTTTGGGGAACCCCGTCTTTCAACTCCGGGCTTCCTGTTGGCCGTTTTGCTGGCGAGCGTCCTTCTCCTTCCAGCTCCACTTCCCCGGCGGACGGAAAAAGTCCTCTTTCCGGGATTTCTTCGCACAGACCAGGCGTTGTTCGTCTGCCTCCCCCCCCTCCTGGTCTTTCATCTTCTCCGCGGAATTCCCGCGAAGGCGGCGATCCCCTTCTGGCCCATTCTTTTTCTGGGCATCCTGACCGCACTTTCGGGGCTTTTGTTTGCGAAGACCGCCCTTTTCGTGGAGGAACTGGCCGATGGCCTTACGGCGGCGGGAACGGGATTTTTGATCGCTGGTTTCCTGACATTCCTGCCGGAGGGGCGAAACGGGGCTCTCTTCCTTGCACTGCTTCTCCCGCTTGCCACCGCCCTTTCTGGTCTTTCTCTGTCCTTCCTTTCACAACGCTTTAGAACGCGCACCTTTCAGGGATTGTCGGCGCTTGGAACCAATGTGGAGCCTTTGAGACTGGCCTTTCTTCTCGGGGCTTTTCAAGGGATGAGCCTCCCTGTAGTGGGAGGACTCCTGGGCGAATGGCTTCTCCTCAAGGCGATCTCCTCCGTTTCAGTCGGAGTCGCGGTCCTCGCGGTAATCGGGGTGTTCCTGACATTTGTGCTGGTCGTTGAAAGGGCGAGGACCTTATTTTCGGGGGAGTCGGTTTCACGCCTTTCCTCTTCTGACATGATTCTGGCCTCAGAGGTCCTCCCCTCCGAAGGCTGGGCGCTTTCTCTCGCCTCCCTTTTCCTTCTGGCGCTTGACCTTATCGGCTCTCTGGGCCTTATCGCGGGAGGGTAAGTTATGGGAAAGATCCAGCCAGAAAAATGGGATATGACCGGTGTGACGGACGGCCAGCGAATCGGGCTCCGTTCCCACGTTGAACTTGCAGGAGAAACCCTTTCCTTCGTCTATCGAATGACCACCTTCATTCACCACAACCCTCTTCACGAACTGGAGGAGCTGCCGTTCTTTGAGGCGGTCCGCAAGGCCTCACAGCTGTTCGGAAGCCGCGATGTCTTTCCGACCCGAACCTGGAAGGACCTTCTTGCCCGCGGACGTCTTTCGGCAAAAGACCTTGAAATGCAACTCCTCAAAGGCCGCCCATGGCTTCAAAAGAAAGTGACTCTCCGTCCCGGGGGAGAAACACGGAGGCTCGTGGATTTTGTCCTGGCGCATTTTTTCTATGAGTGGGATTCCCCCTCTCTCTCAGACCCATTGATGATCGAAGGCCGGCCAGCCTTTTTCCGACTCCGGCGAGACCTCGATCCTGACATTCGAAGAGTTCATGAAAACCGAATGGGGGGAGTGACGGGAACCGATCGGGAATCGGCCTACATGAAAGATTTGTGGGGGGCCTGTCTTGGAAGTGTTCGCGAAAAACTCCCCGGATCCTCCTGGTCGGACCCTTCAGTGGACTACTGTCCGCGGCCCGGACCATCCTTGACACTCCTTGAGTGGGTGGACGGCCTTGGTGAAGCGACTTGGGGAGAACGCGTCAACCATCTTTTGACCAAGTGGCTTTCCGCGTTTTTGGATGAAGGGGTCTCGACCTGGAATCTTCCCCACAGAGAAAGAGGATTTTACCGGACATGGAGATCGATGGCCGTCCACGACCGGGAAATCCTGTCATGGGGGCTGGCGGAGGCATTTCATGAGCTTCCCACCCTTCCGGATAATCCAGAAGACACGTTGATCGGGGCTCTCAGGGCCATGGAGGTTCCCCGGGACAGGCTGACCGATTACCTTGAGCGCCATGTCATGGCTCTTCCGGGATGGCTGGGATATGTCAAGTGGCGGTCGGCGAGAAGCGATGATCCTTGGACCCTCGCCAACCCAGTCGACATGGTCATGGTTCTTGCCGTCCGATTGTTTCTTGAGCAGGCCATCCTGAACCATGTATGTCAGAGGACTCTGGGGATCCCGGGAAACCTTCCGGCGGTCCAAGAATGGATCGACCGTCATCACGACGAAGCCGCCACCCGGCATTTTGTGAGCCGTTCAGGCGTTCCCCCGGCGTGGCAGGCGATCCTTGGACGATTCGGCGGAAAGCTTCCCCCACCCGGAGATCCGCTTTGGGGAAGTCTTTCCAGGTTAAGGGAGGAGCTGATCGAGTCGCTTCGGGCTGAAGGAGGAGAACGGAGGAGGGCCGGCCGCCTTTTCAACGTGGCTCAATCGCTGGGATGGGGGCCCGATGAGTTGCGCTCTGTTGATCCGGAGGGCTGGATCATTCTTGAAAATGCGCTTGACTCCTTCGATGCCAGCAGGCGCCAGGAAATCTGGCAGCTCTCCCTGGAAACCCATCTTGAGGACGTGCTTCTCCAGAAGGTCCGTTCCTGGAAAAAGGGCGGGGGGGAACCATCATTACAGGAAGAAGTTCGTCCGGCCGCTCAAGTTGTGTTCTGCATCGATGTCCGGTCTGAACGGCTCCGACGCCATATCGAATCCGTGGGAGGATATGCGACTTACGGCATGGCGGGATTCTTCGGGGTACCCTTCCGATTTCACCCGTACCAAAAGGAAGGTGTCCAGTCCCAGGCACCGGTCCTTCTGAACCCCCGCCACCGGGTACGGGAGCTTCCGAGGGCCTACGAAATTGGGCGGGCTGAACGCCATTTCCTTCGTCAGCAGAAAGCGCGCTCCCTGGTCCATCTCTTCCATGAACTCAAGGATCATGTGATCACTCCGTACGTTTTGGTGGAGGCGATCGGTTGGTTTTATCTTCTTCCTTTTGTAGGACGGACGTTTTTTCCTCGTTGGGTCCGGAAACTCAAGTCCTTTGCGAGGGATCTCTTCCTGCCGGAAATCGCGACGGCCCTGACGGTGTCCAAGGTGAGCGAATCCGAAGCGCTGGCCATGGTCGAAGCGGAACAGCACGCCCGTATAAGGAAGGCCTGTCTGGACCTTCTCGGCCCGCATACGCGCTCCGCGTCGCCGGAAACCATCGAGGATTTGAGGCAAAAGGCGCTGGGGGAAAAGGGGCCCATCGGACGTCTCGGAACTCGCTCCCGTGAGGAACTTGGGATCAATATGACCCAGGAAGCCGAATTTATCAGGAAGCTGCGGTCCCTTTATCTGATAACAGTCCGTCGGACCCGCGTTCTCCAGGAAACCATCATGACGATGGGATTCCCTCCGGAAGAGCAAGCGTTCCAGGTTGAAAACGGTCTTCAGATGATCGGGCTCACGAAGAATTTTTCGCGGTTGGTCCTCGTGTGCGGACATGGATCCGAATCCATGAACAACCCGTATGAGTCGGCCCTCGATTGCGGGGCGTGCGGGGGAAATCGCGGGGTATCCAACGCCCGGGTGTTCGTGGAGATGGCGAACAGTCCCGCCGTGAGGGACCTTCTAAGAAAGCGGGGCATCGAGATCCCCTACGATACCCATTTCCTCGCGGGGGAACACAATACGGTCACCGACCGGGTGGAATTCATCGACCTTGAGTCGGTTCCCCTCACGCATCGCCGGGATCTCAGGCGTCTTTGGAAGGACCTCGAAGATGCGGGCCGGTTGTCGGGTGCCGAGCGCGCCCGGGACCTCCCGCGTGTCGGGACGTCCCCAGGGCCCGATCGGGAGGAGTCCCATCTGATCCAGCGCTCCTGCGACGTGAGTGAAGTTCGGCCCGAGTGGGGACTTTCAGGAAACGCCTGGTTCATCATAGGAACCCGTTGCCTGACCGATGTGTCGCTCGATTTTGCGGGGAGGGCGTTTCTCCATTCCTACGATCCTGTGCTCGATCCGTCGGGACGGGCGCTCGAGGCGATCATGACGGGCCCCTTGGTGGTGGGACAATGGATCAATGCGGAGCATTACTTTTCATCCCTGGACGAGCTCAGGTTCGGGGGCGGAAACAAGATCTACCTCAATGTGACCGGGCAGTTTGGCGTAATGTGGGGGAACGAAAGCGACCTTCTCCCCGGACTTCCCGCCCAGACAGTCCGGGACGGGGAACGGCTGTTCCATGAACCTGTCCGACTGACCGTTCTCGTCGAATCTCCAAGAGAAACCCTTGCCCGTATTGTCCGCAACACTCCGGTGCTTCGCAGACTTGTCAACAACGAGTGGATCAACCTCCTGGCCGCCGACCCGGAAGCCCGGGAATTCTTTCGATTCGACAAGTCCGGCGCCTGGAGTCCAGTGATTTCGACCGCTGAGTCAGAAAGGATCTCCTGATGGAAAAAGCCCGTCTCTATCCCATGAAAAAAGTTGACATCATCGTGAGCGGGGAGCGTCTCCCCTTCGTCCGTGACCTCTTGTCCAAGGTGCAGGTGACGGGGTACACCATCATTCCCAATGTCACAGGCATGGGACACAGCGGATTTTACGAAGGCAATCTCATCTTCAACGAAAACAGCAGTCTGGCCCTGTTGATGACGGTCGTTCGGGAGGACAAGGTCGAGTTGATCCTCGAGGGGTTAACCCCCCTGTTCGAGCGCTATTCCGGTATCATGTATGTCTCCGATGTCGGTGTGAGCCGCCAGGACCACTTCATTCATGGAAACCCGGAGGCCGAAGGCCCCTGAGCCGAATCTCCGGCGGTCTCCGGGAGTCACTCCGGGAAATGTCCGTGAATTGACCACAAAAAAAGATCCATGATAAGATGCCTGGATCAATTTTCAGTTTGTTTTTGATAGTGAGAAACCAGTGATTGAATGATTCAGAGAGGAGTTTTCGTGGCGACCTATAAAGTTCTTCCCGGACCGGAAGGAATCCTTCCCCCTGCTGCCATTTCCATGGGAGTTTCTCCCCCAGAGCCCGGTTGGGCCCTGATCGAGGGCGTCCCTTCTTCGGAGGAGGAAGCTATCGAGACCGCTGCGCGTAAGCTTGCAGCGGCCAAAGTTCCGACTTTTTTCCCTGGTCCTATGGTTCTCTGGCAATGGTCGGAAGAGTCCCGCAAGGTTGCCGACGCTGTTCTCCGGTGCGCCGAGTCCAACAATCTCCGGATTATCCCCATGGCGGACTATCGCCCGAAATATCCGAAGATCGAGCCGGAGTTCGAAATCAATCCGAACCACCCGAATCTCACGATCTGGCACAACAAGATTGATGTCTGCCTTTTTGTGGGGGTCCATTGCCATTACGCCAATCTCTCCCTCAAGATCATCCG